>NZ_JADEXG010000004.1 GCF_015207255.1 Vasconcelosia minhoensis LEGE 07310 | reverse complement strand
CCCACCCCCCTCACTATCGCCGGTCGCACCTTCCAATCACGCCTAATGACCGGCAGCGGCAAGTTCGACAGCTTTGAAACCATGCGTCAGAGCCTGGCTGCCAGCGGCAGTGAAATCGTCACCGTCGCAGTGCGCCGGGTGCAGACCAACGCCCCCGGCCATGAGGGGTTAGCCGCAGCGCTGGACTGGCAGAAGCTTTGGATGCTGCCCAATACGGCAGGCTGTCAGACGGCTGACGAAGCCATCCGGGTGGCCCGATTAGGCCGTGAAATGGCCAAGCTGCTCGGCCAGGAAGACAATAACTTCGTTAAATTAGAGGTGATCCCTGACCCCAAATATCTGCTGCCTGACCCGATCGATACGCTTAAGGCAGCGGAGCAGCTGGTGAAGGAAGGCTTTGCGGTGCTGCCCTATATCAACGCTGACCCGGTGCTGGCCAAACGGCTAGAGGAAGTGGGCTGTGCGACGGTGATGCCGCTGGGCTCGCCGATTGGTTCGGGTCAGGGCATTCGCAATGCCGCGAGCATTCAGATTATTGTCGAGAATGCTCAGATTCCAGTGGTAGTCGATGCGGGGATTGGGACGCCCAGCGAGGCAGCCTATTCGATGGAGCTGGGAGCCGATGCGCTGCTAATCAATACCGCGATCGCCAAAGCTACCGACCCGGTCGCCATGGGGCGGGCCATGGGGCTAGCCACTGAAGCGGGACGGCTCGCCTATCTAGCCGGTCGAATTCCGGTCAAAACCCACGCCAGCGCCAGCTCGCCTACCACCGGGCAGGTCAGCCATTAGCCTGAGTCATGCCGATATGCCGCCGGGCTCGTACCTGAGCAATCCCTATCTTCTGAAAGAGATAGGGCAGGGATACTGGAAAACTTTGCAAACTTTTGTTACGATTATGTCAAAGCAATTAGAGGGAACTGAAACCTATGCGTTACACCACTGAAGAAGGCGGCCGTCTCAACAACTTTGCAGTCGAGCCCAAGATGTATGAGGCCGAGCCTCCCACCTCTGGGCAAAAGCGCAACTACATCATCATTGGTGTTGCTGCCCTGAGCCTGGTGGGCGGGCTGTTTGCCGTAGCTGCTTCAGTCTCTTAGGTTCAGTCTCCAAAATTATAAGGTCCTGAATCCGGTTCCCAATGATTTGGGGCCGGATTTTACCATTTTTCTAAACTCCCACGCCCTATTGCTCCGCTTCCTGGTCAACACCCGCTAACAAACCCACCATCAACGGCCCAATTTATCGTCCTCAGCTATTAATCCATCAAAAATTGAATCGCGCACTACAAAAAAACGATCTAAGCTAGGCAAATTGGTCAATTGCAAAGAGATTGGTTCGAGGCATGAGTATGGAACTGGCAGCCCGCGTCCGAGAAGTTGCGCCTTCAATGACGCTGGCGATTTCAGCCCAGGCGAAGGCAATGCGGCAGGAAGGATTGGATATTTGCAGCTTCAGCGCTGGCGAGCCTGACTTTGATACGCCAACCCATATCCGCGAAGCCGCTAAAACGGCATTAGACGAAGGCAAGACTCGCTATGGTCCAACGGCGGGCGAGCCGCTGCTGCGCCAGGCAATTGCTAACAAACTCCAGTCTGACAATCAGCTTAGCTATAGCCCCGACCAGATTATGGTGACCAACGGCGGCAAGCAGTCGCTGTTTAACCTGATGATGGCGATGATTGCACCGGGAGACGAGGTGATTATCCCGGCACCTTACTGGGTGAGCTATCCCGAGATGGTGACGATAGCGCGCGGTAAGCCGGTAATCGTACCGACGGCGATGGAGAGCCAGTACAAAATTACGCCAGCTCAGCTGCGCCAGGCGATCACGCCCCAAACGCGGCTATTTATCCTGAATTCGCCGTCAAACCCAACCGGCATGGTCTATACGCCCGACGAGATCCGCGCCCTGGCCGAAGTTGTGGTCGAGGCGGGTATCTGGGTGGTCTCAGATGAAATTTATGAAAAAATTCTCTATGACGATGCTACTCACCTGAGCATTGGCGCAGCTAGTCCAGCCGCTTTTGAGCGCACCATTACCAGCAATGGATTTGCCAAGGGCTATGCGATGACCGGCTGGCGCATTGGCTATCTGGCCGGACCGCAAGAGCTAATTCAGGCGGCTAGTAAAATCCAGAGCCACAGTACGTCGAACGTCTGCACCTTTGCTCAGTATGGCGCGATCGCGGCCCTCGAAGGCCCTCCAGACTGTGTTGAAACCATGCGCCAGGCCTTTGCCAAACGCCGTCGGACCATCGTTGAACGGGTGCGCGCAATCCCAGGTTTGACCTGCGTTGACCCCCAGGGCGCGTTCTATCTATTCGTAGATATCAGCAAACTGGGAGCAGACTCAGTCGAGTTTTGCGAAAGGCTGCTTAATGAAAAGCACGTCGCCATCATCCCAGGTGCTGCCTTCGGTACGCCAGAGACAATCCGGATTTCCTATGCGACCGATTTAGACACCATCGAGCGCGGCATGGATCGGCTAGCAGAATTTGTCCAAGCCTATCTGTGAGGTAAGGATTAGTAGACCCATGCAATTCTGACACTTAAACCCATTTGCTGAGTTATTTGCTTAACGCTAATTCTCCCTAATCCAGGCTCCGACCATACGGGTGGGAATATGCACCAGCGGATGGGCAAATAGGGCTTCTACAGCTGCATCTCCACCTGCCCGAAGGGCTCGCTGGAGCTGGTTTTTGAAGGCCGGACGCTGTTCAATGGCAGCAGCGACGGTTTGCTCGGCGGCTTTCTCTGGGCGGGGTTTCTGGGCGGCCTGGTCCAGCAGGGATTGAATATCCGCTTTTAGACTCAGATACTCCTCCTGCGACATCGCTGGCTCCACAGCGGCGGGCGCGAAACGCTGTACCGCTCCGGCCAGGTCGATGCCGGTAGCCTGTCGCAGCTGCTCGGTAAACGCGATCGCTTTTGTCGCCGCGCTGCCGCCGTCGCTGTCGATTACCGTGACGTTCTGCACCTGCACCTCTGGCACCGTTGCCGTTAGGGTCTTCAGCAACACCTCCAGCTTTTGCAGCAGGAAGATATCCCGGGCGCTAGCGCCCGCTGCCTGCCAAGATTCTGCCAGGCTCTGGGTGCCCTCCGCTAGGGCCTTGCCGTCTTCAAGGATTTGGGCCGCTTCACCCTTGGCTTCCGCGATCGCGCGTTTCGACTGAGCCTCAGCCGGGGCGATCACGTCGGCCTGGAGCTGCTGCTTCACCTGCTCAATCCGCGCTTGCTGCACTGGCACATCGGCCTGAATCCGGGCCAGCTCTGAGGCAATGTCGGCCTCCGCCTCGGCGACGACGGCCTCCCGCTTAGTCAGCGCATCGGTAATCCGGCGTTCGGCTTCAGCAGTAGCGATGCCAATATCGCGATCCAGGCGGCGGAGGGCGGTCTTTTTATCATTCTCGGCAGCCTGGATCTCTGACTCTGCCCGCGTTTCAGCTTCGGCAATGCGAGCATCCCGCAGCAGGTCGGCCTGCTGTTTGCGGCCGATCGAGTCGAGATAGCGTACATCGTCGGAAATATTCTGAATTTGCAGCGTATCCAGCACCAGACCGAGCTGCTCCAGGTCATCTTCGGCCTCATCCAGCAGACTACGGGCAAAGGCAATTTTGTCTTCGTTTACCTGTTCCGGGGTTAGGGTTGCCAGCACGCCCCGTAGGTTGCCTTCGAGGGTTTCTTTGGCAATTTGCTCAACTTCCTTGCGGGTTTTGCCCAGCAGTCGCTCAATTGCATTGTGAATAGTGGGGTCTTCCCCCGCAATTTTGATATTGGCTACCCCTTCAACCTGGAGGGGAATACCACCTTTAGAGTAGGCATTCGAGACCCGCAGCTCAATAATCATATTGGTCAAGTCCATCCGCAAAGCCCGCTCTAGCAGCGGCACCCGGATGCTGCTGCCGCCCTTGACCAGACGATAGCCGACGCGCCGATCGCTGCTGGTGCGCTGGGAACTGCCCGCGAAAATCAGGATTTCGTTCGGCTGGCAAATGTAGTAGAGGTTGCGAATAACCAGGACAATGCTGCCTGTCCCAGCCCCGAGAATGACCAGCAGCGTGATAATTGCGCCCATTTAAGCACCTCCTTGCTGATGACGATTTAGCGTTCCGGTAACATCGATGCCTAGGGTCCGGTCTACCCGATCCAAGAACTGTCGCACCATTTCAGGATAGACATTGACCAGGCTGGCAATGGACTGTCCGTCCCCTTTATCAATGATGTTGATGTGGTCCAGATGGACGCGCTGGGGGATTTCGGCGGCCTGCTTCAGCACCATTTCAATTTGCTGAATCAGAAAAATCTCCGTGGCTTCCATGCCCGTCTCCTGCCAGACCTTGGCCAGCATGTCATTCACCAGCGCCGCCGCTTTCGCATCTTCCAATAGTGCTGCTGACCGGCCTTTTGCTTGTAGCTCCTGCGCCTGCCGTCGCGCTTCGGCAGGCAGCACCTCATCGGCCTCTAACCGCAGCCGTTCTAGCTTCGAGCGCACCTCCTGCAGCTGCTGCTCAGCCCTGGCCCGGGCCTCACGGGCGGCAGCTTCAGTCCGTTCTTCTTCGGAGCGGGCCCGCTGTTCGAGTTCGGCCTTGATCCGGCGCAGCTCGTTTTGCTTTTGCTGAATAATCGCTAGCGCCTGGGTTTTAGCCACCTGTGCCGCCTGCTGGGCTGCTGCTTCCTGCTGCTCGGCCTCGGTCAGGGCGCTGGACTCGGCAATTTCAGCATCCCGGACAATCTGGGCAATGCGGCGGCGGCCAATGGAGCTGAGGTAGTCTACCTGGTCAGAGACGCTCTGAATTTTCAGCGTATCGAGCTGTAGCCCCAGCTTGGCCAGATCGCGGGAGACATCCTGGGCAATCCGATCGGCGAATTCCAGCCGGTCTTCATTAATCTGTTCGGGGGTGAGGGTGGCGACGACGCCGCGCAGGTTTCCTTCCAGGGTTTCGCGGGATACCCGGCGGATCTCCTGCTGCTCATGGTCTAAGAACCGCTCGATGGCGTTGCCCACCACCTGCGGGTCGCTGGAAATTTTGACGTTTGCGATCGCGTGAATATCTAGAGGAGTACCGCCTTTGGAATAGGCATTGGTCACCTCCACCGGTACCGGCATGGTGGTCAGGTCCATGCGTTTTACCGTCTCTAGAATCGGGATAGCAATCACCCGCCCGCCAAAAATCACCCGATAGCCCATTTCCCGACCGTCGCGGCTGCGGTGCTTGCGGCCCGACAAAATCAGCAGCTCGTTGGGATCGCAGATCTGCATAAAGCTGTTGATAAACCAGATCACCAGCACCACCCCAAAAATGGTCAGCGCAATGGGGACAGCTGATAACAGCGGAGATACGCTATCTGAGCGTAGCGGTGGAGCGGTCTCCGGCGGTGCCTCAGCCAGTATGAAGCGATCGCCTTCAGCTAAATCTTGCGTAAACTTCGAACTCATCGTCCGTCTCCTGAGAGCACAGCAGCAAATTTGAACATGGAAACGCTGGGGAGGTTTTTAACCGAGCAGCCCTGCTTATTGCTCCTCATCCTTCTGAGTGGAACTGAGACTCAGACAGAACCCAGGCATGGTTTTTGCGTACTTCAACCACGACCACTCGGTCGCCCGCCGCAAAGCTGCCCTCATGGGTTAGGGCTAGCATGTCCAGGGTAGAGTTTTTCAAATACAGGCGAATTTTGCCCCGCGTGGCGGCATCAAAAGGAACCTCCACCACAGCAGAAACGCCTACTAGGTCTTCAGCCAGGGTAAAGCTATCGGCATGGTTCTGCCGGAGCGATCGCAGAATCGCGGCTACGGCTAAGCCCATAATGAGGCCCATAGTGAGCGCGATCGCCAAGATAGTGCCAGCCGCCAGCTCCAACTGAGTGAGGGTGAGGGCTACCCCGGTCAGGCCAAAAAAGCAGACGCCAAAGGTCCAAAATTTGAAGCTCAGCAGAATATCGAGCCAGGCCAGACCCGACTGCCGCCGTTGCCAGGGCGATCGCCGTCGGGCGGAACTAGCGCGATCTCGAAATTCGAAATCGGTTTCGAGTTCAGTATCGGCATCCGCATCAAGATCGACATCAACGTCGACAATATCGGCCCCATCAATGCCGCCAAAGGCCGCGAGGGCAACAAATATGCCGCCAACAATAGAGCAGAAGCCGTAAAGGGTTAGCATTACTTTATGGGTTGCCGATGGCTCGATTTTAGCCAGCCCTACCCCAAACGTCGATATTATTTGTCATTTCTTCTTAAGAGATGGCGTTAGGCCAAACCTAGAAACAGCTGCGCCAGGTTTCACGGAATTGAACGCTGTTTGGGCCTTTTGCCCAAGAGTCTCTTTTATTGTAGCTTTGGCTACCTTAAGCAAATCTTCAGTCATCTGGAGTGGTTGATTTCCAACTGCCGCACTAGCGCCAAATGCGATGTTCGGCCCATTTGCCCAGGCTGAGGATTAGCCATACCAGGAAAGTACCGAGCAGGCAGAGCTGCCAGAGGCCGCAGCCCGCTGCGACACCTAGGGCGGCGGCGCTCCAGATGGCTGCGGCTGAGGTTAGACCCTTGACCAGGGGCTTACTCCGGCTGTCTTCCCGCGACTGGTAGACGATTTCGCCCGCGCCCAAAAAGCCGACTCCCGTGGCGACGCCCTGGATTGTGCGGCTGAGGGCATTGAGATCTAGCTCCTCAAACTGGAGCGGAATTAGGACAAAGAAGGCCGAGCCCAGCGTGGTCAGCATATAGGTTCTGAGGCCAGCGGCCTTGCCTTCGGCTTCTCGGTTCCAGCCGATGACTGCGCCTGCGGCCAGGGCCAGGGCCAGCCGCCCCAGCAGGTCTAGCTCACCCGGATTGACCATCAGGGCTCGATCGCGGCGGGCTGCAGCGGGCTGGCGGCGGGCTCCCCGTCGAGGGCCGACTTGAGCGCAAATTTGAGCTTGCCGTCCTTCAGGTCAATTAGCACCGTGCTGCCTTCGGTAAAGGTATTTTCTAGGATGCGGGTCGCGATCGGGTTTTCCAGCTCGCGCTGAATGGCACGCTTCAGCGGTCGAGCCCCGTAGGTGGGGTCGTAGCCCGTTTCGGCCAGGTAGGCGATCGCGGCTTCCGACAGCTGGAGGGTAATCTTTTGATCGACCAGCAGCTTGTGAATTCGCTTCAGCTGAATCACGACGATGCTCTGGAGCTCCTTCAGGCTGAGGGCGTGGAACAGAATCAGGTCGTCTACCCGGTTGAGAAATTCGGGACGGAAGTGCGATCGCAGCGCCGACAGCACCCGCTTGCGCATTTCTTCGTATTGGGTATCGTCGCCCGACACGTCCAGAATATGCTCGCTGCCGATGTTGCTGGTCATCACAATCACCGTATTGCGGAAATCGACCGTACGGCCCTGGGAGTCGGTAATTCGGCCATCGTCAAGCACCTGGAGGAGAATGTTGAACACATCCGTATGGGCCTTTTCGACCTCATCCAACAGAACAACCGAGTAGGGCCGCCGCCGTACCGCTTCGGAAAGCTGGCCGCCTTCCTCATAGCCGACGTAGCCGGGGGGCGCGCCCACCAAGCGAGAAACCGCATGTTTCTCCATATATTCCGACATGTCCACCCGGATTAGGGCCTCATCCGTGTCGAACAGAAAGGCCGCTAGCGCCCGGGCCAGCTCGGTTTTACCGACGCCGGTCGGCCCCATAAACAGAAAAGAGCCAATCGGTCGGCCCGGGTCTTTCATTCCCGCTCGGGCTCGCCGAATTGCGGCTGAGACCGCCGCTACGGCTTCATCCTGGCCGATCACCTGCTGGTGCAGATGGCCCTCTAGCTGGAGCAGCTTCTGCCGCTCGGACTCCATCAGCCGGTTCACCGGAATGCCCGTCCACTTGGCCACAATCTCGGCAATGTCGGTTTCGGTCACCTGTTCCCGCAGCAGGGTAGCTCCCTTAGACTGCACCTCTTGCAGCCGCGCTTCCAGAATCTCGCGATCGCGCTGCACCGTCTCTAGCCGACCATACTTGAGCTGGGCGGCCCGGGTCAGGTCGTAGGCTCGCTCGGCCTGCTCAATCTGCACCCGCATGTGGTCTTCTTCTTCTTTCAGCGCATTAATTGAGTCGAGGGTTTGTTTCTCGTTTTGCCACTGTTCATTTAGCTTCTGCTGTTTATTCGAGAGAGCAACAATCTCTTTCTTAATCCGGGTTAGCCGCTGTTTAGAATTGCGGTAGGCCGGGCCGGAGGTTTCTTCTTCCCCTTCTAAAGAGAGTTTTTCCATCTCCAGCTGCATCAGCCGCCGGTCAATGGTTTCCAGCTCCACCGGCTTGGAGGTAATCTCCATCTTCAGCTTGGCCGCTGCCTCGTCAATTAGGTCGATGGCCTTATCGGGCAGAAAGCGATCGCTAATGTACCGGTCTGACAGCGTTGCCGCCGCCACCAGGGCCGAGTCCACAATCTTGACGCCGTGGTGCACCTCGTAGCGCTCCTTCAGCCCGCGCAGAATGGAGATCGCCGTCTCTACATTCGGCTGATTGACATAGACCTGCTGGAATCGCCGCTCCAGAGCCGCGTCTTTTTCAATATATTTGCGATATTCGTCTAGCGTGCTGGCCCCGATGCAGCGCAGCTCGCCCCGGGCCAGCATCGGCTTCAGCAGGTTGCCCGCGTCGATGTTGCTCTGACCCGCTCCGGCCCCGACGACGGTATGCAGCTCGTCGATGAATAGAACAATCTGGCCGCCCGACTCGGTCACTTCCTTCAGCACCGAGCGCAGCCGGTCTTCAAACTCGCCCCGATATTTAGCGCCGGCAATCAGCGCCCCCATGTCGAGGGAAATCAGCTTGCGGTTCTTCAGCGACTCGGGCACGTCGCCGTTGACGATGCGCTGGGCCAGGGCTTCTGCGATCGCGGTCTTCCCTACCCCCGGCTCGCCGATCAGCACCGGATTATTCTTCGTCCGGCGCGAGAGCACCTGGATCACCCGGCGAATTTCCTCATCGCGGCCAATCACCGGGTCGAGCTGGCCTGCCTTAGCCTGCTCGGTCAGGTCGCGGCCATATTTTTCTAGCGCCTGGTAGCTGTTCTCAGGCGTCTGGCTGGTCACCGTCTGGCGTCCGCGAACGGCGAGAATGGCCGCCATCATCTGGGCGCTATCGACGTTGAAGCCGCTTAGTAGGGGCTGCCCCACCCGCTCATCCTCGACGAACCCCAGCAGCAGGTGCTCGACCGAGATAAATTTATCCTGCAAGTTCGTCCGGGCGGCTTCGGCCTGGTCCAGCATCCGGTCCAGACTCTGGCCCAGGTAGAGATGGCCATCGGCGGCGGCGCGGACGCGGGCCTGCCGCTTGGCAAAGGTCTCCAGCTCCTGCAAAATCAGCTCGGGGTTCAGCTCAACCTTTTCGAGGATCTGATCGGCCAGGCCCGTCTGCTCTAGCAGCGCAATCGTCACATGCTCGACTTCGAGATACTGCTGACGAAAGCGGCGGGCGACGTCTTGGGCTTCGACAATGGCATCCCAGGCTTTGGCGGTGAACTGGTCGGGATCGGTTGGCTGCATATGGGCGGAAACGGCTGGGGAGCAGGTATCGTTTTATTAAGTTAGTAATAGCTCAGTATAACAACCGGCGGTCGGGATAAACGGCTCTCTGTGAGCTGTCCGGCTGGGGCGGGATGTCGATACAATGGGAACCTGTGACCTGAATCTACTCCCTGAATCTAACTCCTGTGACGACCGATGGCTTCCGATAATTCAAGTTCTAGCGATCGCGGTGGCTCCAGCCTGGAAGAAATCCGGGCGGCGCGATTGCAAAAGGTGGCAGAGCTGAGGCAGCTGGGGCTCAATCCCTACGCCTACAGCTGGGACGTTACCCATCGGGCGGCAGATCTCCAGGCCAAGTTTGCCGACCTAGAGGCCGGGGCAGAGGTCGATTTTGCCGTTTCCCTGGCCGGTCGGGTGCTGGCCCGGCGCGTATTTGGCAAGCTGGCCTTTTTTGCCCTTCAGGATGAAACTGGCACCATCCAGCTCTACCTGGATAAAAAAAAGATTCAGGCATCGATGGCCGCAGCCGACCCGCAGGCGTTTAGCCACCTGAAGCAGCTGACCGACGCCGGGGACATTCTGGGCGTGGAGGGCACGATCAAGCGGACGGACAAGGGCGAGCTCTCGGTCAACGTCAGCCGCTATGCCGTTCTGACTAAGTCGCTACTGCCGCTGCCCGACAAGTGGCACGGGCTGACCGATGTGGCTAAGCGCTATCGCCAGCGCTACGTGGACCTGATTGTCAATCCCACCGTGCGCGAGACCTTTCGCAAGCGCGCCCTGATCACTGCCTCGATTCGCCGCCACCTGGACCAGCAGGGCTTTATCGAAATTGAGACGCCGGTGCTCCAGCCCGAGGCTGGGGGGGCCGACGCCCGCCCCTTCGTCACCTACCACAACACGCTGGACATGGAGCTGTACCTGCGGATCGCCACAGAGCTGCACCTGAAGCGGCTGATCGTCGGCGGCTTTGAGAAAATCTTTGAGCTGGGCCGAATTTTTCGCAACGAGGGCATCTCCACCCGCCACAATCCCGAATTTACGTCGATCGAGCTGTACCAGGCCTACACCGACTATGTCGGCATGATGGACCTGACCGAGGCGCTGATTGTCACCGCCGCTCAGGACGTGATTGGCAGCACCCAGATCACCTATCAGGGTCAGGCTGTGGACCTCAGCCCGCCCTGGCCCCGGCTGACCATGCACGCCGCCGTAGAGGCAAAAACCGGGATTGATTTTACCCCGCTGACGACGGTCGAAGCGGCCCGGGCAGCGGCTTCTGAGGTCGGCATCACCGGACTAGAAGACTGTACCAGCGTCGGCCAGGTGCTAAATCAGGCCTTTGAGCAGCGGGTCGAAGCGACGCTAATTCAGCCCACCTTCATCATCGACTACCCGGTGGAAATTTCGCCCCTGGCCAAGCCCCATCGGGAAAAAGCCGGGCTGGTGGAGCGGTTTGAGCTGTTTATCGTCGGTCGGGAGACGGCCAATAGTTTCTCAGAGCTGACCGACCCAGTGGACCAGCGGCAGCGGCTGGAGGCCCAGGCGGCGAAAAAGGCGGCGGGTGACCTGGAGGCCCAGGGCGTGGATGAGGACTTTCTGACCGCGCTGGAATACGGCATGCCCCCCACCGGCGGCATGGGTATGGGCATCGACCGGCTGGTGATGCTGCTGACCGACTCGGCCAGCATTCGCGACGCGATCGCGTTTCCCCTGCTCAAGCCCGAACGCCCTGAGGGCGCCGAATAACCATGCAGACCGGACCCAAACTCCCCAAGCTCTATGAAGGCAAAGCCAAGATCCTCTACGCCACGGACGATCCGGAGGTCGTGCTGACCTACTTCAAAGACGATGCCACGGCCTTTAACGCTCAGAAGCGGGGCCAGATTCTGAATAAGGGCGTCGTCAACTGCGCCATGTCTACCCACCTGTTTCAGCTGCTCGAAGCGCGGGGAGTTGCCACCCACTGGCTGGATACGACCCGCGATCGCGAAATGCGAGTTAGGTGCGTCCAGATCGTGCCGCTGGAAGTCGTCGTGAGAAATATCGCAGCGGGCAGCCTCTGTAAGCAAACCAGCATTCCCCTAGGCCAGGCGCTGACGCCGCCGCTGGTCGAATTCTGCTATAAAAATGACGACCTGGGCGACCCGCTGCTGACGACTGGGCGAATCTACGCCATGGGTCTAGCGAACGAAGCTCTGGTGGCCCAGCTGCGGCAGCAGGCGCTCACGATCAACCAGATTCTGTCCGATTTTTTTCAGACCTGCGGCATTACCCTAGTAGACTTCAAGCTTGAGTTTGGCCACGACAGCAAAGGGACGCTGCTGCTGGCCGACGAAATCAGCCCTGATACCTGTCGCCTGTGGGATCGGGCCGAGTCAGACCCACAGCGGCGGGTGATGGATAAAGACCGCTTCCGGCAGGACCTGGGTGATGTAGAAACGGCCTATCAGCGGGTGCTAGATCGGATTTTGGCACAGCTCGCCTGAGTGCTGGGGACGGCAGTAGGGTAAAATCTGTCCGATTAACGAGCTGAGCATATCAAGCTTCCAACCTTAGCAGCGCCGGGGAACTTCCTTTGAGTTTCCCTGCGTCCCCGTGAGAAGTGAATGAAGGTTAACCCTATGCGTGTTTCACCGGCCCTTTTGGCCTGCTGTACCCTGAGCGCGATCGCGGCCCTGTCGGCTCCGGCGCAGGCATCGCCGTCTGGGTGGGTCGAGTCTCCAACTCAGCTAGCCCAAACGCCAGAATCGCCCGCCGAAAGTGACGCCCCGACTGAGTCGCCAGAGGAACCCGCCGCCGAACCCGATGCAGAGGTCATTGAAGATATCGATGAGGCGCTTGAAGACATCGATGAAGACGTAGACGTCATCGAAACGGATGACGCCGTTCCCGATACCGGCGCGGGCGATGTCATCCCGGGGCCAGGCGGTGAGCAAGACGGCTCCCCGGCACTTGAGATTGAGATCGACGGCGACGACCCAGCCGACCCGCCGAGTTTTGAAGAAGAAGTTCAGGATGCGATCGAAGAAGCGCAGCCGGAAGTGCCTCCTGGTGAGCCGGAAGCGCCCCAGGTTGAGCCGACCGAGCCTGGGGAAGACGCGGTTGAGCAGGTGCCGGAAGAAACCCGCGTCCTGGTCTCCGAAGTTGCGGTTGCCTCAGCTACCAATGAGCCCCTGACCGACGAGCTGATCGATGCTGTCTATCGGGCCGCTCAGACAGAGCCGGGCCGAACGGCCACTCGTTCCCAGCTTCAGGCAGACATCAACAACATCTTTGGCACAGGCTTTTTCTCGAATGTAGAAGCCCTACCCGAAGATACGCCCCTAGGGGTGCGAGTCACCTTTTTAGTCGATCCCAATCCGGTGCTGACCGAAGTCGATGTGCGGGAGACTCAGGTGCTGCCCCAGGAGGTAGTAGATGAAATCTTTGCCCCCCAGTACGGCGAAGTGCTTAACCTGATCGACTTGCAGGATGGCATCGTAGACCTCAATCAGTGGTATCAGGACAATGGCTACGTGCTGGCCCAGGTCACAGCAGCCCCTCAAATTTCCGATAGCGGCGTGGTGACGCTGATTGTAGCGGAAGGGGTGATCGAGTCCTTTGAGGTGCGCTATATTACTCCCGATGGGGATACCGTTGACGAAGATGGCGAGCCAGTTGATGGTCGAACCCGTCCCTTCATTGTCACTCGCGAGTTTGAAACGCAGCCCGGAGATGTCTTCCAGCAGCAGCAGATCCAGGAAGACCTGCGCCGAGCCTTTAATCTTGGCATTTTTGACGATATTCGCCTGTCGCTCGACCCCGGCGATGAGGATCCACGTCAGGTCAAAGTGAACGTGAATATCGCCGAGCGCAATACCGGCTCGGTCGGGGCCGCAGTCGGCTTCAACCTGGCGGGCGACATCTTTGGTCAGGTGAGCTATAACCAGGATAACTTCGGCGGCAATAATCAAAAGCTACGGGCCGAGGGTCAGGTTAGCCTAGCCGGCGACTTCCTCTTTGACGTTAGCTTTACCGACCCCTGGATTGCCGGCGACCCGTTCCGTACCTCCTATACGACCCGAGCCTTCAATAGCCGGTCGATCTCGCTGATCTTTGATAACGGCGAGACCGAAGTCGAACTGCCCAATGGCGATACGCCCCGGATCAATCGCTGGGGCGGCAGTCTGAGCTTTAACCGACCGCTCGACAACGGCTGGTCGGCTTCGCTGGGGACAGGCTATGAGCGAGTGGCCGTCGTCGATAGCGACGGCGACCTATCCCCTGAAGATGAGCTGGGAAATGACCTCAGCTTTAGCGGCTCAGGCCGTGACGACCTGCTGACGGTGCAGTTTGGCGTTGTCCAGGATTTGCGCAATAGCAATATCTCACCCACCAGCGGCAGCGTTCTACGGCTGGGAACCGAACAGTCTATCCCGGTGGGAAACGGCAGTATTCTCTTTAACCGGATCCGGGGCAGCTACAGCTACTACATTCCGGTAGACATTACCGGCTTTGGCGACGGCCCTGAGGCGCTGGCCTTTAACGTCCAAGCCGGTACCGTGGTTGGCGATTTGCCGCCCTACGAAGCCTTTTCCTTAGGCGGGGTCAACTCGGTTCGGGGCTATGATGAAGGCGAGGTCGGCAGCGGTCGTTCCTTCCTCCAGGCTACGGCAGAATACCGCTTTCCGCTATTTACCTCTTTTCTGGGCGGGGCGCTCTTCCTGGATGCGGCAACCGACCTGGGCACGGGCAGCTCGGTGCCGGGCAATCCGGCTGGCGTCCGCGACAAGCCGGGGTCGGGCTTTGGCTATGGGGTCGGGCTCCGGGTGCAAACGCCGCTGGGCGCATTGCGGCTGGACTATGGCCTGAACGATCAGGGCGATTCGCAGATTCACTTTGGCTTTGGGGAGCGGTTCTAGTGAATAGGAATGCCAATGCTGAAAAGGTGACTGGTGGAGAGGTTGCAGCAGCCGGTGCGGTGCAGCAAACCCTCGCTACTGCCTTTGAACGGTCTGGCGTTGGTCTCCATTCGGGACAGCCGGTTCGGGTGCGAGTATGTCCTGCCCCGCCCAACGCGGGCCGCTACTGGGTGCGCACCGATCTGCCCGAGGCGATGCCGATTGCCGCAACGATCGATCGGGTGACTCAGACTCAGCTCTCGACGGAGCTGGGGCAGGGCGCAGCCCGGGTGCGCACGGTGGAGCACTTGCTCGCTGCGCTCAGCAGTCTAGGCGTAGACAATGCTCGCATCGAAGTAGACGGGCCGGAGGTCCCCTTGTTGGAAGGATCCGCGCTGGGCTGGGTGGAAGCTATTCAGTCGGCCCAGATTGCTCCCCAGCCTGCCCCACGCCGTACCCGGCTGCCGCTGTCTACGCCCCTTCATGTTCAGGCGGGCGACTCGTTTGTCTCTGCTTTCCCCGCCCGCCAGCCGCGTTTTACCTGCGGAATTGACTTTGACCTACCAGCGATTGGCAATCAGTGGCATAGCTGGTCACCGGCCGATGGGCCTGAGCAGTTTGCGACCGAAATCGCGCCTGCTCGCACTTTTGGGCTGGCAGACCAGATTGAGCAGCTGCGCCAGCAGGGGCTGATTCGCGGCGGCAGCCTAGATAATGCGCTGGTCTGCGGCCCGCAAGGCTGGTTAAATCCACCCCTGCGATTTGCAAATGAACCCGCTCGTCATAAACTCTTAGACTTAGTAGGAGATATGAGCCTGCTCGGGACCTTCCTGTCGGTTCACGTCATTGCCTATAAGGCGAGCCATACTCTGCATGTACAGCTCGCCCAGCAGCTGGCTCAGGCTTGCCCTGATCTGAAACCTTCTGGGGATTTTAGAGATTCTGAGAAAACTTTTCTAGAGACCAGCGGAAAGGCCGTCTAGTGAGAAAATCAGAACGGGCGCTGGCGTCCGCCTTGCCCATGTTGCTGCTTTAGAATACAACTTATGTCTACGCTCACCAATCCTCTGTCAGAAAGTGCCGAAGCGAATGGTTGTGCTGATGGGGGAACCAAGCTCATGTACAGTCTAGAAGAAATTCATCAGCTGCTGCCCCATCGCTACCCGTTTGCGCTAGTTGACCGAATTATCGAGTATGTGCCAGGGGAGCGAGCCGTTGGGATTAAAAACGTCACCTTCAACGAGCCCCATTTTCAGGGCCATTTTCCGGGACGGCCGATTATGCCAGGGGTGCTGATTGTTGAGGCGATGGCTCAGGTGGGTGGGATTGTGCTGATGCAGCTGCCCGAAGTGAGCGGGCTCTGTATGTTTGCTGGGATCAACCGGGTGAGATTTCGGCGACCGGTGGTGCCGGGGGATCAGCTTTTGATTACGACGACGCTGCTGGCGGTAAAGCGATCGCGCTTTGGCAAAATGCAGAGTCGGGCTGAAGTCGAGGGTCAGCTAGTCTGCGAGGGCGAACTGATGTTTTCAATTGTAGATTAGTTGTAATTAGCCATTCGTCGGCTATGAGGGCTATGGGGGCTATGGGGTTGTGGGAGGCACGACGTTGACAACTTTGATTCATCCTACTGCCGTGGTCCAGGCAGGGGCCGAATTGCATCCCAGTGTCCAGGTGGGTCCCTATGCTGTGATTGGAGAGAAGGTGGCAATCGGACCCAATACCCAGATTGGCGCCCATGCCGTGCTCGACGGCCACACCACAATCGGCGCCCGTAACCGGATTTTCCCCCATGCGGCGATTGGCCTAGAGCCCCAGGACCTGAAGTACGACGGATCGCTCAGCCGGGTGCAGATCGGCGATGATAACTGTATTCGAGAGTGCGTCACCGTCAATCGGCCGACCCGGCTGGGAGAGGTGACCTATATTGGCGATCGCAATTTGATCATGGCCTATAGCCACATCGCCCATAACTGTCGGATTGCCAGCAACGTGATTATCGCCAACTCGGCGGCCCTGGCCGGTCACGTCCAGATCGAAGCCTATGCTCGGATCAGCGGCATCGTGGCTGTGCATCAGTTCGTCCATATTGGCCGCTATGCCATGATTGGCGGCATGAGTCGAGTGGTGCGGGATGTCCCGCCCTATACGATGGTCGAGGGTAACCCTTCCCGGATTCGGGGGCTGAACCAAGTACTGATCAACCGCTCTGGCATTGCCCAAGAGGATGGGGGCGACGTCTACCGGGGCCTGAAGCAGGCCTATCGGCTCCTCTATCGGTCGGGGCTGAGGCTGGATGAAGCACTGAGTAAGCTGGAGCGGCTGACTGACAACGAGCGGGTACGCCATCTCTACGAATTCTTGATCAGTTCTCAAGCCGAGGGCCGCCGCGGACCGATTACAGGGCGCAGGAAATAGTCATTGGGGATGACAAAAGGCCCAAATTCGGCAGCGCCACAGCCAGTGCGGCTCTTTCTACATACGGGTGAGGTCTCGGGCGACCTGCACGGGGCGCTGCTGATCCAGGCGCTCCAGCGGCAGGCAGCGGAGCGCGGTCTGACGCTGGAGATTACGGCGGTGGGCGGCACCCGGATGGCAGCGGCAGGCGCGCAGCTGATCTGCAATACGCTATCGATGGGCGCCGTTGGCATTTTCGAGACGCTGCCCTACTACATTCGGGGGGCGCGGCTGCAGCGCCAGATTAATCGATACCTGGTCGATCATCCCCCTGACCTGGTGATTCTGATTGACTATATGGGGCCGAATATAGCGGTGGGCCGCTTTATCCGCCGCCGGCTGCCCCAGGTGCCGATGGCCTACTACATTGCGCCGCAGCAGTGGGTCTGGGCGACCCAAAAAGGCACGCGGCAAATTTTAGAAGTAGCGGATAAGCTGCTGGCTATTTTCCCTGAAGAGGCTCGCTACTACCGGCAGCAGGGCGGCAACGTCACCTGGGTAGGCCATCCGCTAGTCGATGCCCCCCTGCCCGCTCGCCAGGCGGCCCGAGCCCAGCTGGGGCTCTCAGAGTCGGAGACGGTGGTGACGCTGCTACCCGCCTCTCGCCAGCAGGAGCTGACCTATCTGCTGCCGGTGATCTTTACCGCTGCCCAAAAAATTCAGGACCGGCTGCCTGCCGTGAAGTTTCTAGTGCCGCTATCGCTGCCGGACTTTCGCGATCGCATTGCCCAGGCGATCGCCGAGTACGGTCTGACCGCAGACCTGGTTGAGACCCAGCAGCGGGCCGCGATCGCCGCGGCTGACCTGGCCATTGGTAAATCTGGCACGGCCAACCTCGAAATCGCCCTGATGGACGTGCCGCAGGTGGCGATGTATCGGCTCAGCCCGCTGACCGCGTGGCTGGCCGAGCATGTGCTAAAGTTCTCAGCGGCCTTCATCTCACCGGTGAACCTGGTGGAGATGCAGCCGATTGTGCCAGAGTTTCTGCAATGGGAGGCGACGCCAGCGGCCATTTATGAAGCCGCGATCGCACTGCTGTTAGATTCCGAAAAGCGGGCGGAAATGCGGCAAGGCTATGCCAGAATGCGCCAGGCCCTGGGCGAAGTGGGGGTATGCGACCGGGCCGCGAGGGAAATCCTCGATATGCTCTACACTAGGTCACTAAGTCAGAGTCACTAGGTCAGAGTCACTAGGTCAGATTTGACCCCTTTAAACCGGTTGGGTTTAAACTAGAGCGTTGCGGCGGAGAAGCGTCGTGTAGGAGGCAGTTGTGAATATTACCGAGCTTTTCATCCAGGGCGGCATTGCTATGTGGCCGCTGCTGTTTCTATCCATTTTGGCCTTGGGGACCATCATCGAGCGGATTTGGTTTTGGTCGAGAACGCTCACCCGCGGCCGCGAAGTTTCGGGCCGGGTGCTAGAGGCGGCTCGCCGGGAATGGATTGCTGCGACGGAGATTTCCCAGCGCAGTCGGCTGATTCCCATGGGCCGCTTTCTGTTTGCCGCGCTGCAAATTAAGGACCCAGAGCCGGAGGTGTTTCGGCTAGCCCTGGAGACGGCGGCGAATGAAGAAATTTCGGCCATGCGCCGGGGGGATAAGGTGCTGGAAGCGGTGATCGCCCTAGCGCCGCTGTTAGGACTATTGGGGACAGTGGTCGGCCTGATTAATGCCCTGGGCTCGATCAACCTGACTGACCTGGGCGTCGGCGATGCTACCACGGGCACTGCCCTAGGCATTGGCGAAGCGCTGATTAGTACCGCCGCCGGACTGGTGATTGCGATCGTCAGCCTGGCTTTCTACCGCCTGTTTCAGGGCTTTGTCTTTGGCCAAGCCCGAGTCTTTCGCCAGACCGGCAATGAGCTGGAGCTGCTCTATCGGCAGGCCTGGTCGCTGACCGGCGGCAAGCCCAGCGAACTCAGCGGCAATTTTTAGCAGTCTTCAAACCCCAACCTCGCTATGAAACTTGAGCTAGATTCGCCCTCCGTTGTCGAAGATCTGCGGATTGAGATTCTGCCGCTGATCGACGTTATTTTCTGCATTCTGACGTTCTTCATCCTGGCGGCGGTGGGCCTGACCCGGCAGCAGGCCATTTCCCTGGACCTGCCGACGGCAGAGACCGGCACCGCCGTGCCCGAAAGCGCTGGGCGCGATCGCCTTTTTGTCAGCGTGGACGCAGCCGGACAGGTCTACATTGAGCAGAATCAGAGTCCCGTGCCGCTACAGCAGCTGTACGACATTTTGCAGCAGTTTCAGCAGTTTGCGCCTGAGGGGACTATCGTCCTTTATGCCGCCCGCGAGGCTCGCTATAACGACGTCATTCGCGTCCTGGATCTGCTGCGGGCGGTGGGGGGCGATCGCGTTGCCCTGGCCACTCTGCCCACCCAAACCTCCCTCGACCCCACCCAGCCCGGCGCGGATCCAAACGATCCAAACAATTTGCAAGACCCACTGAATGGCCAGTTTAACGATCCATTCAGCGACCCCTTTAGTGGCCAGGATCCGCTGAACCCGGGCTTTCCAACTCAGCCTGGGCTGCCCGACGGCAGCGGACTGCCGCCGATTAGCCCAGATAGCCCCCTCTCGCCGCAGCCAACAACGCCTAACGGTAGCACCGAGCAGCCGGACGGCCAGCAGACCCCGTCAGACGGCGACGAAGGCTAACGTTTGCTCGGTCCCAACCCTACCAGACCGGCATAGACTGCCTGGTCGCCTAGCTCATCCTCAATCCGCAGCAGCCGGTTATATTTGGCCACCCGCTCGCTGCGGCAGAGCGATCCGGTCTTGATCTGCCCAGCCCGGGTCGCGACGGCCAGGTCGGCAATAGTCGTATCTTCCGTTTCGCCAGAGCGATGGCTGATCACCGTGGTGTATTGGCTGCGCATAGCCAGGTTAATTGCTTCCAGGGTCTCGGTCAGGGTGCCAATTTGATTCAGCTTAATCAAAATCGAGTTGCCTGCGCCCTGGTCGATGCCTTTGGCCAGGCGGGTCGGGTTGGTGACAAATAGGTCATCGCCGACCAGCTGCACCCGATGGCCCAGCCGCTCGGTCAGGGTTTTCCAGCTCGACCAGTCCTCCTCATGCAGACCATCTTCGATAGAGATAATCGGATACTGGTTGGTCAGACTTTCTAAATAGTCGATCATCTCCGCTGGCGAATGGGCCGCGCCATCGTAGGTATACTGGCCATCTTGGTAAAATTCACTAGCCGCTACGTCCAGCCCCAGGGCTACCTGCTCGCCCGGTTTGTAGCCAGCAGCCTCAATCGCGGCAACCAGCAGGTCTAGCGCCTCCTGGTTTGAGCCCAGGTTAGGGGCATAGCCGCCCTCATCGCCAACGCCCGTGAGCAGCCCCTTCTGGTCCAGCACCTGGCTCAGGTGGCTGAAGATTTCCGCCCCCCAGCGCAGCGCCTCACGGAAGCTCTCGGCTCCCACCGGCAAGATCATAAATTCCTGAATGTCAACGTTATTCGAGGCGTGCTCGCCGCCGTTGATCACGTTCATCATCGGCACCGGCAGCACGTTGGCCATCGGTCCGCCCAAATATCGGTAGAGGGACAGATCGACTGCTTTTGCAGCGGCTTTGGCGTTCGCTAGCGAGACCGCAAGAATAGCGTTTGCGCCCAAATTTTTCTTATTTTCAGAGCCGTCGAGCTCAAGCATCGCGCGGTCGATTGCCGCTTGCTCAATCACATCGTAGCCGAAGAGCTCCCGAGCAATTTGGTCGTTGACGTTGCTGACCGCCTGGGTGACGCCTTTGCCGCCGTAGCGGCTTTTGTCTCCATCGCGCAGCTCGTGGGCCTCAAAGGTGCCGGTAGAGGCACCGCTCGGCACCTGGGCAAGCCCGATGATGCCGCATTCTAGATGAACCTCCGCCTCAATCGTGGGTCGGCCTCGAGAGTCTAAAATTTCCCGGGCCTGGATGTCCCCAATCGCCCTATCGATGGTGTCAAACATCAATCCTCTGTCCTCATCTTTGCGTTTTCCGTCAGAATAAAGATTAAGACACAATGCGAGGTTAAGTACGATGCGTTTGCTACACACGATGCTGCGAGTCGGCAATCTGGAGGAGTCACTCAAGTTTTACTGCGATGTCTTAGGCATGAAGAAGCTGCGCCAGAAGGACTATCCCGGCGGCGAGTTTACCCTGGCCTTTGTCGGCTACGGCGATGAGTCGGACCATTCAGTGCTGGAGCTGACCTACAACTGGGGGACCGATAGCTATGACCTGGGCGACGCCTACGGCCATATTGCCCTGGGCGTAGATGATATTTATGAAACCTGCGATCGCATTCGCGCCCAGGGTGGCAAAGTTGTGCGCGAACCCGGTCCGATGAAGCACGGCACTACCGTCATCGCCTTTATTGAAGACCCCAACGGCTACAAGGTCGAGCTGATTCAGCAGGGCACCCAGGGCTCGGCCCAGTCCCAGACCAAAGCAGCTGCAACGGCTTAGCCAAATCGTTCAGAAAGTGAGCCGCCGCGATATTTGGCTTCCCGGCATCTTCTCGATTGGCCCCTATTGTCGTAGACATCAGGCAAATCCCTGACCTCTATTCAATCCTTTTAACCGATCTAGGAGACCACCCATGCAGCTCAGCTATCGCGGCATCAGCTACCAGTCCCAGACCCCAGCGGTCAGCGTAACAGAGTCCCCAATCATGGCCAAGTTTCGCGGTCACACCTACCCGGTTCGACAGTCAGCCCAGTCCACCACAACTCAGCTGGAAGTCCTCACCTACCGAGGAGCCCGCTATCTCAAAGCCAGCTAAGCAGCCCGCTGATATTGATTCCCGAAGCTTAAAGGGATATGGCCAAGGTCATATCTCTTTTTTGTCTCCATAATCCGGTTTGAATACGCGATCGCCCACTTTTCAGGTATTCAAGAATGCATAAGCTGTTTTCGATGGCGCATTGCCGACGTTTTGTATTCGTCGTTCTCGCAATTTAAATAATTGAACGAATTGCTCTTGGCGGGCTAGCACCCTCGGCAACCGCTGCAGTCACCTGCTGATAGAGTTTTGGGATAGCAATATCAGGAAAAAACTGACTAGACTCCGTTTGATTGTATTCCCCAGGTGTTTGGACATAGATTGATAGAGTATTTCCTCGAATTAGCCATACCTCAGGCACCCTAAAGAGTTTGTAGTCTGCAACATTCGTAAAGTTAGCCACATCGACTTCAACTGCAATATCGGGTGGTGGGTCAGTTGCCAGGTCAATCCGACTTTTGCCGCTCACGGCTGCCCAGTTGCTGAGCCAAAAACAATGGTCGGGTTCAATGCCTGCCTGTTCGGGAATTTGCAGGGTGACAGGCGTAGTGCGAACGTAATCGCGCAGCTGCTGGTTGAGGATGGCAACAATCAAATCGGCAATAATGGCGTCTAGCTGGCCATGCTCGAAGGTTGGCATCTTAAGGGTCAAGTATCCGTTGGCATACTTAAAGCGTGGAGTACTATGATTGCCCCGATTAGCAACCAATTGCTGATACTCTGCCCAGCTCATTGGAATAGTTGCCACTGAACCATCTGGTAAAGACTTGATGGGCGCGATCGCAATCATGTTTCTGTACCAAAGCCTTGCTACTTCGTCGATTATAGGCTATCTGACAGCGGCTCGACTGTACAAAACTCGCAAGCCCACTATATCTGAGATTCAATGGTCGTACTCACCAAATGCAGATCACTTTCTCACTCAACCGGGTTAAGGTATCATTTCGGTACAGCGGCAGCATTAGAGCCGCCACCGCATTGCGCAGACCTGCCTTCGCGGCTTGGGAGCACCGCAAGGAAGGCGGATAAGCTTGTTGTGAGCCTCCTAACGTTCCGGCTGAGCGGCAGTAGAGCCGACCCCAACGATAGACGAAAAGTCTCTCAACTGTCCGCTCCAACCGGGCTGTTATGCGGTTTTTATGCAAGAGTTTAAGCCGATAATCAAAGTACTTCTTCGGCTAAAAGTTGACCTTTAACCCGTTCATATTCGTCTTCAAGAAGCCATTCTTGGGCAGCTTGATAATTAGAGTGGGTAACGATGAGCTTATAGCCAGATGCAGGATTAAAAATACGACAAGTCCCATCTTGATCACCCACAAGCATGAGAATCTTGGGAGGGAAAAGCACTGGATCAACCCAAAGCTCCAGGATTTTCCAGGTTTTAGCTTGTTCTGCGAGGGCTGGTGCGCGGGATTGCATGATACTCACCTGTTGTTTTCACAATTTTGATCTCGCCGTAGTAAAGAGGCGTTTGGCTCCCATCTGCTCTAATTATGTATCCGATTGGCTCGGAAAAGTAGAGTCCATATCGTTCGTAATCATCGTCTTCATCCTCGATTCCAGTTCGCTCTCCACCCGCAATAATAGCCTGTGTAACTCGTTTTAGGGTCTCGACATCGTTAAATATGTGCGCTCTGCCTTCTCTTCGGAGCAGTCTTTGGACTTGAGGGGTATTCGGCAAATGGCGATCAATTAGGCTCGGTCGGGGATCGGGAGTGATACCTCGGTCAATTCCGCTCATGGGTTGGGCGATCTCACACTATTTCAGAATCGTCACTGTAACCTAGATCTAGGTACCTAGAGCCTCTTGAAGTATCGAGCAACCGACTATAGCCCAAAGCCTAACTTTTCATAGGTGCGACGCGCTAGGGCATGACCTGGACCGCCTCCGGTTTCGACCATTGCAATGGACATCCCAGTATCTTTCATCTGAGCAATAGCAAATTCTATCAGAGTGCTACCAATTCCGTGACCTTGAAAGTCTGGATCGAAGGCGACCTTATATATTTCGCCCATGCTGGATTCGGGACCTAGTTTCGCGGCTACAGTGGAACTTGCACGAACGCAATCCACACTGTTGTGTTTTCGGCAGTGCAGATATCCTCGACCGCTTTTTTTGGCTCCCACACCAATCATCAGGATAGAAGGCTCAGTAAACGTCAGTATCCATCGTGTTTTGCATCGATTCAAAGACTGGAATCCATGCCCGAAGCGAAAGGCGGACAACGGCATCTAGATGATGAGGATTGTAAGACTCAATTTGCTTTTCGGGATGAAGTCTAAAATGCGCCTAAAAATTGTAGATAACTAAGCCGCATAACATTCCCAATCACTGGACACAAGTACTTTTAGCAAATCACTAATTGCTTAACTTTGCTCCGGTGCATTGGAATTGTTAGGCTTTTCTACGAAACAGTTTCCGGGCTTTTGACCTGCTTCTTGTCTTGATTATCTGTTTTTTGGATACCCAGTAAAGCTAAAGCTATCGCCTCCGGAATGAGTGCAGCAATTGCAGTCAGTTTTAGCGACCAAGTTTCAGATGAATTGAACAATCCCGCCAATCCACTCAAATGTGCGGAGAGTATATCAGTAGCATCAATGACAACGCATGCAAATAGAAGTGTCTTCACTGTACTTCTATCAGCAAAAATAACAATTACAGCAATCACAATATCTCTAACTGCCCAAACGCGCACAAGATATGGCATCTGAATGTTCGAGTCAATGGACATGTTCATTTGCTCCATCAACCGTACTGGGTCAGCATAGCCAATAGCACTGAGACCGAACCGAACCAGACACATTAACCCAATAAATAAAGCGACATACCAAACCTGACCTCTCATGTTTGCTCCTACGATCTCAATTTTTAGAAACCGTATGTAGAAGTTAAACTCATTGGTTGCTAAAGTAAAGTAGTTACCTTTTAGTAACTGCGTAACCTCTCAGGAACTACTAACACCTATGAAGGACTCAGAATGTGCTCCCCTCGAAAAGCTGCTCAATCAGATTTCAGGGCAGTGGACGATGTATATTTTGTGGACCTTAGATACCAATGGAGTGATGCGATTTGGTGAATTAAGGCGCAAAGTTGATGGCATCTCGCCTAAGGTATTGACACAACGGTTGCGGATGCTGGAAGAGAATGGAATTATCTATCGTTACTACGAGTCTACGATCCCGCCACAAGTTTCTTATGAATTGACTGAGCGGGGGAAGGAGTTATCTAAGCCACTCTACGACCTCTGTGAGCTGGCTTCACGCTGGTATGGTGATGAGACAAAGATGTAAAAACGCACCGATGTCATCTCAAAGCGATCCTCATCGGTAAAATAAGAAGCCTAACGTTGGGCAGAACCGGGCCGCCGCGGTTGATGCACCATTTCAAAAAACGCGTGACCGGCGGCTCCGTGTTCATGCCATTGTTATCCCACGGTTGTTTGGCGTTGACAATCGCACGCTCAAAAGAGCGGGTTTTCGGGCGCGGATATTTGATAGCCCGCCTGTCGAAGTTCGTTGTCCATTTCGTCGTGCCATTTCCTGGCGGCATCCATGCCAATGTAGACGACGCCACTGATGTCATTCGGTGTTTCGACGTCACCCTTCACCAATGCCGCAACCCGTGCGCGTGAGAGTTTCGCAATAAGGTAGCCGTGTTCAAAAACGACATTTTGGCGCGCCCGCCATTTGTAGGCCAGCGAATCCCGTTTTGCCCCAACGTCGCATTCCGTGTAAAGGACGATTCCAAATCCCACGTTCGTGTAACGGTCTATTTTCTCAATAATCGTCCGCCCGCCACTTGCTTGAAGGTGGAGAATGATTGGCTTTAGCCCTCTGGATTCAACGTAATCCTTGGCATCTGCCTTTGCGTGCTCGTCATGTATAATGCTCCCCAGAAACTAGACAGGACAATAAGATATAAAGCTGCACAAAATCCCCTAGAAAATACGGAGCGTTAAAAACTCATGCAGCGTAAACGATACAGTGCAGAACTCAAAGTCAAGATCGCCCTCGAGGCTGTCAAAGGCCTGAAAACGGTCAACGAGATTGCCGGAGAACATGGCGTACATCCAACTCAGGTGACGCAGTGGAAGAAGCAGGTGTTGGAAGCCTTACCCGAAGTCTTCAGCCGCAAAAGCGGGACTTACCACAAATCACAGGATGCATTGATATCAGAACTCTACCAACAAATCGGGCAGCTCAAAGTAGAGTTGGACTGGCTGAAAAAAAAATCTAGGGCATTGCCCGTCCGATAAACGTCAGCTGATAGAGCCTGCGCATCCCGGTATCAGCCTCAGCCGCCAGTGTGAACTGATCGGACTGTCCCGAGCCAGTTGGTACTACCAGCCTGCCAGTGAAACGGCCTATAACGAGCATCTGATGAAGCTAATTGACCGCCAATTTACAGAGATGCCTTACTACGGGGTGCGCCGGATGACGGCTTGGCTAAGGATGCAGGGCGAGGCCGTCAATCCCAAACGGGTCAGACGGTTGATGCGAAAGATGGGCTTAGAGGCAATCTATCCCAAGCCCAACCTGAGTCAGCCTGCGGACCACGTCAGACGCTATCCCTACCTGCTCAAAGCAGTGACCATCAACGCCCCGAATCAAGTCTGGAGCACTGACATTACCTATATTCCGATGCCCAAAGGCTTTGTGTATCTAGTGGCAGTGATGGACTGGTTCAGTCGCTATGTGCTTGCCTGGCGAGTCTCGAACACGATGGATGTGCGCTTTTGTATCGAGGCTTTGGAGGCCGCCTTAGCCGCTGGCAAACCGGATATCTTCAATAGCGACCAGGGGGCTCAGTTTACCAGTGAAGCCTTTACGACTTGCCTGGAGGCGCGGGGAATTCGCATCAGCCAGGATGGCCGGGGTCGAGCTTTTGACAACATCTTTGTCGAACGACTGTGGCGCAGTGTCAAATATGAGGAGGTGTATCTCAAGTCTTATACCACTGTGCTGGAGGCGCTCAATGGCTTAAATGATTACTTTGTGCTCTATAACCAGAAGCGTCTTCATCAGGCACTCGATTATCAAACCCCGGCCATGGTCCACTTTCGTTGAGTCAGGACTGGAAGGTATAAAATGATTGAAATCTAGTCAAAGCAAGCTTTTGCAGTCTTCTATCTTAATTTAGTCCTTTTTCTGTCTAGACAATGGGAAGCACTTTAATGCCCATGAACAATAAACCCTTGGCTTTTGTTGAATTCCGAGTCATCAGTCGCCGGCTCGTTTTCGGGAAGTTCATTACGCGACTGCTGGTTTTCTAAATCCGATTTGTGCCGCGACAGAATATCAAGCAGATCTCCCTGCTTTACAGCCCAGTGCGTTCGATAGAACTCAAATTCGCCAATGCGAAGCTCCAACGCAGCAGCGGAGATTATGTCTGGCGAAATGACACCGACTTGAGTATCCTGACGAAACTCAACCTTGTATGACCTTCCCACTTCCTTGATCGAAGTGATCTCCGCAACGAATGCGCCATCTTCGTAGTGTTCGTGCATGAACAGCGCGGGGTAATCCATAATCTTCCGGACAGCATCGCCGGTGAGATCACGGAATCGCATTCGAGTTTCATCGTCCGTGTACTCCAGGAAACGGGACACGCTTACTTCAACGGAATCGTCCGGGTCCTTCGGGCCAGCGTAACCGATAAAAAGGTTGTACATGCGAGCGAACTTACGTCGGGATCAATTGAGTGGGATAACTATTAATTAGAGGAAAAGTTTCCACCTAAGATCCTAATACGGGCACTTAGGTGGAAATATTTCAGCCTAAGATCCTTTCTGGGATAAATAGGTAGAATATGTCAGCCTAATATCCCTATATAGGTGATTAGGCTGACATATTCAGCATAATCATCCCTCCATCCAACTAGGGGCTCAGGTTTTTTTAAGGAATTATTTATAATCCCTTTGCTGGCTTTAACCCTGTGTAGATGCTGACTGCCTGTAACGGTTGCGCTACTGTGCTCCAATACTCGCCACAGCAACGGCACGGTTCGACCACAGCAGACTACCGAATGAATTATGCGGTAGCGCTCTCAAAATCCCGTGGTGTCAAAGGCTAGATACAACCGCTGAGTCTGCTAGCTCTGGAGCGAAACTAGTACCAGAGGCAGATACAGCCGCTTACCTGAACTAGGCAATTATCTAAGAAGTGACGCTATTGACCTAGCCGTATCTCCTACCAATTCAGCGCAGCCCGAATTTCGTCAGCTAGCTCTAGGGGCCGAAATGGCTTAACAAAGACCGTTACCACATCTGCCGGATCAATCTGAGACTGAGCTAGCGGCTGTACCTTGGCTGTTACAAGGATGACCGGGATTGTCTGAGTTTTGGGATCGGCCTTGAGCTTTTTCAGCGTTGTACGACCATCCATCTCGGGCATCATCATGTCCAGCAAAATCAGGTCGGGCGACTGCTCCGCTGAGATGTTCAGCGCTTCTTGGCCAGAACCGGCTTGGAGGATGGTCCAGTCGGTTTTTAGATTGAGGGCGAGGGTTGCGATCGCTCTGGCATCGGCCTCATCATCTACGAGCAAAAGGGTCTTACTCATGGGCTGCCTCCAGCGGTAGTGAAACCGTAAACGTGCTGCCCCGACCCATCTGACTTTCGGCCCAAATTTGGCCGCCGTGCTGCTGCACGATATTACGACAGATAGCTAGGCCGAGACCGGTGCCGTCTTTTTTACGAGCGTCGCTGGCATCGACCTGCTGAAAGCGCTCAAAGATGGTTTCAAGATTGCTAGCAGGGATGCCGCGACCCTGATCCTGCACCTGGATGAGCAGATTAGGACGGTCAACTCGGGCAGTCAGGCGGACCGTGGTATGAGCGGGCGAGAACTTGATGGCGTTGCTGAGTAGATTGGTCAGCGTTTGGAGAATGCGATCGCAGTCCGCATAGACCTGAGCCGCAATCGGCTCAACCTGGAGCTTGACCTGCACCTCGTTGGCCATGGGCTGCATGGCGGCAGCGGCCTGGGTGAGCAAATCGGCCACGTCGCAGGAGACTTTTTTCAGCGTTAGCTTGCCCGACTTGAGCCGTTCTAGGTCGAGAATGTCGTTGACCAGGCGAATCAGGCGCTCGGTATTCGAGGTTGCCATCGAGAGAATCTGGCGGCCCTGGTCGCTGAGCTGACCGAGCTGGCCGGTGCTGAGTAGATCCAGCGCCCCAATCAGCGAATGCATTGGAGTGCGCAGCTCATGGCTGACCACCGAGATAAACTCGTTTTCCAGCCGCTTGCGCTCGGTAATGTCGTTAAGCATATTCAGGGCGCAGGGCTGGCCTTCGAGGGTAATCTGCTCCAGACAAAGCAGAACCGTCCGCTGCTCACCGCTGTGGGTGCGGCAGTCAAATTCGTGATTGTGCAGAGCGCCGGTTTGCGACAGCTGCTGTAGCGCCTGGTCATAGCTGTGTGGGGCTAGCCAAAGCTGAAGCTGGTCGGCAGTGTGGTCGATCACCTGGTCGCGATCGTAGCCGGTCATGCGCAGAAAGCAGGGATTAACATCGACAAATCGATTTTCTGCCAGCGTGGTAATTGCAATCGGGCTGGGGCTGGCCAGAAACGCTTTGCTAAACTTCTCCTCAGCCCGCTTACGCTCGTCTATTTCGCGCTGGAGCTGAAGATTTTGGGCCTGGAGCTGCTGCTGTAGTCGCCGCAGCGAGAGATGATTTTCAATTCTTGCATGGACTTCCTCCACTTGAAACGGCTTGGTGATAAAGTCCACACCGCCGACGCTAAAGGCTTGCACCTTGTCGGGAACGTCCCCCAGGGCACTGATAAAAATGACGGGTATCTCGCGCGTGACAGCATTCGCCTTGAGCTGCTGACAGACCTCGTAGCCATTCATCTGGGGCATGTTGATATCGAGCAAAACCAGGTCGGGCGGCGCGGCCTGAGCCCCCCGCAGGCCGGTCAGACCCTTGGTGACGCTGCGAACTTTATAGCCGCGTTCGGTCAGCATCGACGAGAGCAAATGCAGATTCTCTGGCGTATCGTCGATGACGAGAATATCGGCCTTGGCAGAGTTAGACATAGTGGGTGGCGGCAGTGAGGTCAATAATTTCGTCGAAGCCATAGTTGTGAATCAGCTGTTTCAGGGCTTGAGACAGAACGCTGTACTCAGTTGGAATTTGCTGAATCAGCAGCAGCAGTTTTTCAGCATCGACCTGGACGGCGGCGGTATGGAGCTGCTTAATCCAGTCGGCTGGCATGACCGAGAGATCGACTGATTCTACGGATGGGCCTGATGCTGAATGCGGACTCGACTCTGAAGCAGGATGGGTAGCCGCATTCACGATTGTTTCATAGCGGTACTGAACACCCAGATGCTTGGCCATTTTGTCGAAAATGACCTGTTCCTGAAACGGTTTGCGGACAAAGTCATCACAGCCACAGGCGATGACGGCGGCGCGGTCTTCTTCGAAGGCGCTGGCGGTGAGGGCGATGATGGTTGGAGGGTGATGGGGTAATGGGGTGATGGGGTGATGGGATGTTCGCGCAGTGTTGCCGGAGGCGTTAGGGGTGGACGGATAGGTGGGAAGGGAGCGGATTTGGCGGGTGGCTTCGTAGCCGTCCATGATTGGCATGCGCATGTCCATCCAGATCAGGTGAGGATGCCAGGATTTGTGCAGGCTGAGGGCAGCGCGGCCATTGGTGGCAGTGCGGACGCTGAAGCCGATAGGGCTGAGCAGTTCGTTTAGCAGGCGGCGACTCGCGATCGCGTCATCCACCACCAGAATCCGATATTCCGGCTGGCCGGGCATCAGCCCAACGACGCGGCGGTCGGCGGGCTGGGACGGCCTGACTGCCTCAGTCGGCTGCACCGGAATGCTGAAGCTAAAGGCCGCGCCCTCGCCAGCAGCACTCTGGACCTCGATCTGGCCGCCCATCAGCTTGACAAACCGCTGACTAATAGCAAGTCCTAGCCCTGTGCCCTGATGGGTCGTGCGCGTTTTCGCTGCTTGAAAGAAGGGGTCGAATAGATGGTCGAGTTCGCCAGTATCGATACCGGGGCCAGTATCTTGAATCTTGAAGCGCAGCCAGACCGAAACGTCAGCTGAGCCGTTGGTTGTTTCATTAACTGAATTAACAGGCTCGGCTGCCTCTACCATTAGTGTCACGCTGCCCGCCTGTGTGAACTTGATAGCATTCCCCAAAAGATTGACCAGCACCTGACGCAGCTTGCCTTCGTCGGTTTTAACTGCCTGAGGAACCTCAGGAGAAATCTTAAAATACAGGTGAATTCCCTTCGCTTCGGCCTTGATCCGCAGCATCTCCTCCAGGGTCGTGAGCAGATGATAGAGGTCAAAGCGGGTTGGGTCGAGGGTAGTCCGACCGGCTTCAATTTTTGACATGGAAAGCACATCGTTGATCAGATTGAGCAAATGCTCGCCGCTGCGGCTGATGATGCCCAAGTAGTCTTGTTGGACTGCCGTAGTCCCCGCCGTGCGGGACATCAGCTGAGTAAAGCCGAGAATCGCGTTGAGCGGCGTCCGCAGCTCGTGGCTCATGTTGGCTAAGAATTCGCTCTTAGAGCGGTTGGCGGCATTGGCGACTTTGGCCGTTTTCTCTAGCTTGCGGCTGTAATTTTCCAGCTGTTTGCGAGAAAGTCCCAGCTGCCGAGCCAGCCGGTTCACGCCAATCAGCAGCACCCCTGCACAGGCAAATCCGACCAGCATCAGAGCCAAAGCCAGCCGCCGGGCTGGTTCAAAGGCTTCCGACTGCTCCATCTCGACCAGTAGCGCAATATCCTGCTCGGTCAGCCAGTGATAGACGCCGATGACGGGCCTGCCTAGGTAGTTGTCATAGAGGCCACGGCCGCTTTGTCCCTGTAGTGCGGCTTGAATACCGGGACTCTGAGGGCCATCAGGAAAGTTCTGAAGATCGGTACTGCTGCGAGAGATAAACGCTGTTTTGTTAGCAAGAGAGCCGATCACGTAGGTCTCACTGGTCTGGTCGAGGCCGTTTTCTTCCTTCACAATGTCGTCAATGCGCTTCAGATTTAAATCGGCTAAAATCACGCCCTGGCGCTGGCCACGACTATCCCGGACCGGTGCAGCATAGGTAATTGCTGGCTTACCAGTTTCTGGAGAGACATAAAAAACGGGGGCGAACTCGTCTCCCGACACAACTTCTTCGATGTAGGTCAGATTTGTTGCAATCACATATTTGCCTTCTTGGGCAGGATCGGTCGAGAGCACGATCTGATTGCTGCGGCTTTGGACTGAGATTTCGGTGAATTTGGGTTTTACCTCGGCAATCTCGCCCAGGTACTGGTTGAGTTCGCGCTCGGCGGCTTTGTATGCCGGTGAATCCGGTTCACTATTCAACAGCTTTTGTAAATTAGCCTGGACGGTGGGGAAGGTCGTGATGAGGAGAAAATCTTCTTCACAGGATTCTAGCCAGCGGCTGATTTCTTTCTCTTTCAGCGTCGCGGTCACGTTCAGGCGGCTGTAGGCCGCCTTCTCCAGCGCCCGCCGAGCATTCCAAAAGGCCACGCCGCCTACCGTAGAGACGGCTAGTAGCGCCAACAGTAAAAACGAGCTGGCAATTCGCGTGGTAAAGGTGAGCTGTCGGAGCTTCATGATGCTTGCTCAAAGATGGCCTGAATTTGGTCGATTGCCTGGTCGGCTGCGGCTTCGGCAGACAGATTGTTTGCCGCCATTTCCTGAATCACCTGGCCCCAGATATTTTCTTCCATGACGACGCCATAGGCCGGGTTTAGCGTGTTGTAAAAGGAGCGAGTGAGGCCCCGATCGAGGGTTTCGGTCACGGTCGAAATATGTGGATCCTGAGGGTCGCTCCAAAATTCATCAGCGCCAAACTGCTGGGTTACTGGCATAAAGCGACCGTAGGACGTTTTCAAGAAACTATTCAGCACCTCAGGCTGGATCAGGTAGGCCAGAAAATCTTTGGCTGCGGCCTGATTGGGAGAATCTTCAAACACAATTGCCTGCCGTACAATGACCAGATGCGGCATGGGGTTGCCGCTGGGCTTCTGGGGAAACTCAATCGTGCCGAGCCGCTGGGTATACAGCTCCTGATCGTTACGCACCGCTGCTGGAATCGACAAGGTCGGATTGGGCGTCATCACCAAGTTGCGGTTGAGCAGATGGCGATTGTTCTCTGGGTCAGACCAACTGGCGGCATCGGGCGGCGCGTAGCCCTCGCGATAGAACTGAAGATACCAGTCCAGGGACTGGACAATGCCCTGACGCACCTCGGGCCGATCGACCTGGAGCTGGCCCTGCTCGTCTAGCATCTCGACGTCGTAGGCTTCGAGCACCTGCTCAAAAATCTGGTAGGTGTCGGTAGCCACTGCCGAGTAGGGCAGACCGATGCTATAGAGGTCTGGATACTGGGGCCGCAGCTGGTCCTGCACCGTTTTCCAAAAATTCCAGAAGCCGTCCCAGTCCGTCGGAATATCAGCGGGGGTATAGCCGGCTTCCTGCAAAAGGTCTTTCCAGTAGAAAATATGGGTGGTGGACTGACTAAGCGGCACGCCGTAGTCATTCGGTTCGGTGCTGCCGTAGATTTTGGCGGCCTGCAGGGCGTCGGCGGTGTAGAGATCGCGCATCCCATCCACCACCTCACTCACGTCGGCTAGCTTCCCCTGCCAGTCCGTCACCGGGTAAACCGACTTAGCCGCAAACAGAATATCCGGCGGCGCTCCGGCCTGGGAAGCCCGCAGCGTCTTCGGCGCAATTTCACCAGAATTATAAAATGAGAGATCGACGGCCAGCCCGGACTGGTTTTGCCAATCGCGCACGACGGCTTCGATTGCCTCGTCTTCCTCAATCACGTAGCCTTTGTCCCACAGAATGACCAGCTCCTCTCGGGAAGCGGCATCGGGTTCGACGGCAGTTTCTGAAATCGTTCCCTGGGAGCAGGCCAGCGCAATCAGGCTGACCAAACTGCTCAGCAGCGCATAGCGGATCAAGCGAGACCGAAGTAGGTTCAGGACGTGACGTTTCAGCATTTTTGAATAGGGGAAGTTTCTATATAAGGTCAGAATATCGGAAGGGCTGAAATAGCGGCGAAAATGTAAGGTTTCTCTAAGCTGCTAATCAAACGGGTCGAAGGGGGGAAAGGGCTCGTCTAAGTCATAGGAGTCATAAGAGTCATAGGGCTCGTCTTCTGCTATCAGTTCCAAAATTTCATCGAAGCGAAACTGTAAAGTCAGCGTTCGGAGCCGGTCTGCTAAGGCCGACTGCTCTGGTGGAATCTGCATTAGCAAGGCTAAAATCTGCTCGCTATCGACCTGTACTGCCGCCTGCCACAGGGCTAACCGCCACGTCTCAGACATACAGCTCAGCTCCTCAACCGTAGCCCCAATTGGGTTTGTCGCCAGCGGCTGCACCAGGCGCATGGTCTGCTGACTGGCCAGTACGGCTATCGGCGTCGCCGGGGCGGCGGTCAGGCTAAAGCTAAAGCAGGCCCCAGCCCCCGGCTCACTGGCCACCTCCAGGCTGCCGCCCATCAGCTGCACATACTGACGGCTCATGGCCAACCCTAGCCCCGTGCCGCCAAGCTGAAGGCCGTTCGTGGTCTGGGCGAAGGGCTGAAAAATGCTCTGATGCTCTGCCGTTGGGATGCCCGGGCCGGTATCCTGAACCTCGAATCGCAGGGTATAGCCGGGCGCCTTAGCCTGAAGCGTTGCGCCAATATTGACCCAGATCCCGCCCGTTTGAGTAAATTTGATTGCATTCCCAATCAGCTGAATCAGTACCTGCTGTAGCTTTTCTTCGTCGCCTTCCAGATACTGGGGCAGGTCAGGCGCTGGGCAAAACTGAAGCGGCAGTCTTTTTTCACTCGCCCGCAGGTAAAATTTTTCGTACAGCCGCTGCAGGAGCCGATAGAGGTCGAACGGTCGCGGCTCTAGAACCGCCTGCCCCGCTTCTAGTCTCGTCATTTCCAGCACGCCGTTGACCAAGCTTGAAAGCTGGCTGCCGCTGCGGTGGATGATGCCGAGCTGCTGCCGCTGCTGGGGAAAGAGATTTGTACCGCCCTCCAACAGCTGAGTAAAGCCAATGATCGCATTCAGGGGGGTTCGCAGCTCATGGCTGATGCTGGCTAGAAAGGCGGTTTTTGCCCGATTCGCCGCCTCCGCTTCCGCCCTGGCGGCCTGAAGCGATCGCGCCATCAGCTGCCGCTCCAGCTCAGACGCCACCTGCGTTGCAACCAGCTGCAAAATCATTGCTCGCGGCTCGTCCTCAACCATGGGCTGAGTGTCAGCAATCGCCAGATAGCCCAGGGGCTCGCCTGCCACCGTCGCTAAGGGTACTGCCAGATAGCTGACGGCCTCTGGGAAGACCGACTGCCATTCGGGAAAATGCTCCAAAAAGCGATCGCGGTAAAAACAAAGCTGCCTGACGTTAGTCGGGCAGGGAACGTCGGCTCGGGCTAGCTCAACGTTGGCGGCTAGGCTGCCGTTGGCCCAGAAGGAACGCGATCGCAGCCGCGTCCGCTCCACATCGGTAAATTCCAAAATAAACGAATAGCCCACCCGCAAAACTTCGGCTAGGGACTGCACACAGGCCGGAAAGAAAGCGCTATCTGTCTGTATCGTAGACAGCGCGACCAGCCGCCGCAGCGCATCATGGCAGTCATAGCGATTAGCTAAAGCGTCAGTTTTTAATGGGGCATTGTCCGGCATGGGGCTTCTGCTCTCAGGGCAGGTTCTATCAGTTCACCCTATCTCCCAATCGAGAAGAACTCGGGAAGTTGTGACGCTGTCAGCACGCTTGTCAGCTGTGACCAGTCGCTAAGCTATTAGCCACAGTGATCGACCGTGACGGCAACATATTGGGCAGGCTGACAAAGTAGGGTTCGAGCGAACGGAACCTACCGAAAGTGAGTCACACCGGGCTGAACGTCATCCGGCGCATGAATTCATAGGTTTAAACCCGTTTCTCTGCTTCTCTAGATTCTAGTCTTCATCCCCAAATGACAGAATAACAAGAAGATCTTTAGAGAAAATTAGAATCGATATATCAAACGTACATGAAGTAGTAGGGTTCCACCCATTATCAATTCTGTTAATGAATATTTCTATTGGTTTATCGAAGAGGGAATATCAGGGTAAGCGCAAGAATCAATAAAGACTGCCTTATTGAGAAAAATGACTGCGTCTATGTCAACAGGGTAAAGCTATTGAGAAAGTCGAGTACGGAAAAATGGGGCTTCCAGCGACGTCCGCATCGCCCAAAAGCCAATGCATACTTTGGATACGATTTTCTTGCGCTTACCCTGCCCATGCTGCTTCAGAGCGATCGTATTCATCTAGGAGCCGCAGAGCAAGTTCTAGAACTTCTTCGGCAGAGCGGTATTTCCCAGCCTGGAGCTTGGTTTGAATAAAGCGTTCCTGGTCGGGAGTAAGGCTGAGGCTCATAAAAGTTTTGTATTCCGACTACTCATCACTTTAACCGAAAGCTCTATTGGCGGCTAGGGTTGTCGTGATGCTCAGCCTGTGCGCTTTGCTTGTAGGGCTTATACGCATAGTATTTGGGCCGCGAATCTACTCGGACGTGCAGCCAGGCCACATCGGCCCCGGACGTGCTCAGCCAGAGGGCGCGATCGCTAATTCGCAACCGCATTTCTCGACCTACCGCCTGCCACAGCGCCTGAACCTGTTCAGTTGGCCCCTCGCGAACGAACTTTGCCAGGTGAACGTAGGCCGACTCTGCCGTACGTGGAGACGGAACAATCATCAGCGCATCTCCGCCTAGATTCTCAAACGAAACAATCCCCTGCCCTTCAGGACTGAAGTAGTCTTGAAAATCATCAGGTTCGGCAGCGCGGTCTAGCTCAGGAGCATCGACCAGAACAAACTCAAACGGCCGCTGAACGCTGGAACAAGAAACGGACGGTGTTTCCCACATATAAGCAACGAACGGCGAATCAGTCAGGATTTCAAAGAAAAACGAGCGAAATGTATCGTCACTCTGCCACAGCCTTAGTACTTCAGAAAATACCAACGGCGCGCTGTCTCGATAGACTGCATAGCGGCAGCAACGCCCGTTCATTCTAAGCTCTGTCTTAACGCTGAACATTGTTCACAATGCCTATCATTCTAAATGACTGGTCTATATGGCCTGTCCAAACGCTTTGACGGCTTCGACGTGTCGGGGCATGTTAATGCATTCGTCGAATTTCTAGTATCCCGTCTAAAAAAGATAGTCGCACCCCAGGCCGGTCGATCAGCTGTTCAGCTGCCCGAAATTCTCGCCAGGTTAACCCGTCGATCAAAATAGGGGCATTGGACTGAGTTAGCGTTTGTGCCATGCTACTTTGACCTACTTATCAATTCCGATTTTAGCTCTTCTGGCCTAGCTGATTTTGCAGCTGCTTTTGGCGGCTTTTCCCAAGTATCACTAGGCTTTTAGGGCAACCGCTGCTCATCGGGTTACCACTCTTGAAACCAGCGCTCTCTCACGTAAACAATCTATACAAAGTCTGCCAAAGCCGATGCATTCCTTGCGACAGTAGAGATATACCGTGAGTCCAACGGGCTGCCAGCGGCCTCGAAACCCTTCAGGAGGTCAACCATGCCTATAGCCAGCATCAATCCAGCAACCGGTGAAAAATTTGCCGCCTATCCCCCCCTCAGCGCTGCGGAAATTGAGCAAGCCTTAGCCCAAGCGGCCCAGGCTGGGGCCGAGTATCGTCAGACCGAGTTTGCCCAGCGCAGTCAGTGGCTACACCGGGCGGCAGATATTCTGGATGGGAAAAAGCAGCAGTACGGGCGGCTGATGACCCTGGAGATGGGCAAGCCGCTCAAGGCCGCGATCGCAGAAGTTGAAAAAAGCGCCTGGGTCTGCCGCTACTATGCTGACCAGGCCGCTGACCTGCTCCAGGATGAAATTGTCGAAACCGACGCGGGCCGCAGCTACATCCACTATCAGCCGCTGGGTACCATTCTCACCGTCATGCCCTGGAACTTTCCCTTCTGGCAGGCGTTTCGGGCGGCGGCTCCAGCCCTGATGGCAGGGAATGGGGTGCTGCTCAAGCACGCTTCCAACGTGCCCCAGTCGGCCTTGGCGATCGCGGACATTTTCCAACAGGCGGGCTTCCCCGCAGGCATCTTCCAAACGCTGCTGATTTCGGCGGGGCAGGTGGCTGAGATCATCACCGACGAGCGGGTGCAGGCCGTCAGCCTGACCGGCAGCGGTCCAGCGGGGGCCAGCGTCGCAGCGGCAGCGGCGCAGTCGATCAAAAAGTCCGTGCTGGAGCTGGGCGGCAGCGACCCGTTTGTGGTCATGCCCAGCGCCGATTTGGACAGCGCGATCGCGACCGCTGCCACCGCCCGGCTGATCAACAACGGCCAGTCCTGCATTGCCGCCAAGCGCTTTATTGTGGCAGAAGAGATTGCCGACGCCTTTGAATGGGGGCTGGCCGAGCGGTTCAGAGCACTCAAGGTAGGCGACCCGCTGGAGCCAGAGACCGATATTGGACCGCTGGCAACGCCTGCCATTTTGCACGAGCTGGACCAGCAGGTGCGGTCCTGCCTGAGCCAGGGCGCGACGGCTCTGGTCGGTGGCAATCCCGATGCGCTTCAGGCTCAGCTGCCGGAACGGCTGCAGCCGGGCAATTTCTATCCGCCGACGATTCTGACCCAGATTCCGTCGGGGACACCCGCTGACCAAGAAGAGTTTTTTGGCCCAGTGGCGCTAGTCTTTCGCGTGCCGGATTTAGAAAGCGCGATCGCGCTGGCCAACGCCACCTCCTTCGGCCTGGGCGCTAGCGCCTGGAGCCAAGTCCCGCAGGAGCAGCAGCGCCTGATCGAAGCCCTGGAGGCCGGAGCGGTCTTCATCAACGGCCTGGTCAAGTCCGACCCACGACTGCCCTTCGGCGGCATCAAAGAGTCCGGCTATGGCCGCGAGCTAGGCCGACACGGTATTCTGGAATTTGTGAACACTAAGACAGTTTGGGTCAAATAGGCTCGCTTTCCCCAAGATGCTGCTAGTCAAAGTGTGACTGTGGGCTCATCGTTCGCTATGCAATAGGTCGGCGATAGTAGGTGATGTCTGTTCAAGAGTGGTTTGGCGGCGGCTTCATAAGTTCCTCAGATTGTCGATTTAGGCTTTAGGTATAGTTCATCAGAAGGAGCGATCGCGCTTAGCCCGCTCAGGAGGTCCCTATGTACAATCGGCTTTTAGTTGCGCTAGACCAGGCAGAAACCTGCGAGCTGGTCTTTCAAAAGGCGCTGTCGCTAGCTCAACCTACCAGCCAGGTCATGCTGCTGCATGTTCTATCTGAGACCGACCGCGGTCCCATGATGCCCCACTATCCGGGACTGGCCTACTATCCCATCATCAATGAGTCTGCCTGGGAAACCTATCGCAAAGAGTGGAAGCAATACGAAGAGAGCGGCTTGAATCGCCTGCGTAGCTTTACTGACCGAGCGACAGCCGCCGGAGTCAAGGCTGAGTTTACTCAGCTATTAGGCAATCCCGGTCGGGCCATCTGCGAACTGGCGCAAACCTGGAATGCCGATCTGGTCATTGTCGGCAGTCGCGGTCGCAGGGGACTCAAAGAGCTGTTTTTAGGCAGCGTCAGCAGCTATGTGATGCACCATGCGACCTGCTCAGTCCTGGTGGTTCATGACGACGCGATCGCGCAGCAAACCGAGAGTGCTGAGGATTTAGCGGCAGCTAGAGGATGACCTCACTCCTGTCAAGCTCCCCCAATTACGCTAAAGGGCCTACGCTTGAATAGAGAAGACCTCCCTAGCGCAGCGTAGACCATGGCAGCAGAACACAGCTTTATCTTTGATTTGTCTGTCGTTCTAGGAGCTGCTGCGGTCGGCGGATACATTGCCCATCGGCTGCGACAGCCCGTGCTAATTGGCTACTTGGTCAGCGGCTTAGCCGTCGGGCCACTTGGCTTCAGGCTGCTTGATGACCCTGAGCAGATCCAGTCCCTAGCCGAGATTGGCGTCGCCTTCCTGCTATTTGCGCTGGGAGTCCAGTTCTCGCTGGAGGAACTCAACCGGGTGCGCCGGGTCGCGCTCCAGGGTAGCCTGCTGCAGATGGGGCTGACGGCAGCCCTGGTGGCTACGATTACACTGGCCTTTGGCTGGGCCCAGGGTTGGGGGCAGGGCCTCTTTTTAGGTGCTGTGCTGTCGCTGTCTTCCACTGCTGTTGTGCTCAAAACCCTGACCGAACGAGGCGAAATCAACACCCCACACGGTCAGATTATGCTAGCTATTCTGATCGCTCAGGACTTAGCCTTGGGGCTGATGCTGGCGGTTTTGCCAACTTTAGATCAGCCCGGCCAGCTGCATTGGGTGATCCTGACGGCCCTGCTGAAGGTCGGCGGATTTTTGGTGCTCGCAATCCTGGCCGGGCGCTGGGTGGTGCCCCGGATGATTCGCGCGATCGCTAGAACAGAAAGTAACGAGCTGTTTCTACTCACCTTAATTGCTTTCTGTTTGGGTGTAGCGCTGCTGACCGCCGGGCTGGGCCTATCGATTGAAATTGGCGCTTTCGTCGCTGGGCTGATGATTGCCGAGATTGAATATGCCGACCATGCCCTGGCGAAAGTATTGCCCCTACGCGATACCTTTGCTAGCCTGTTTTTTGTCTCAATTGGGATGCTGGTTGACCCCAGCGTCCTGGGCCAAAACCTGGGTCGAATTTTGGGTCTGGTCAGCCTGGTGATGGTGGGTAAAGCGATGATTGTGCTGCCCATAGTGCTGCTGTTTGGCTATTCCCTCCGCACGGCGCTGTTGACAAGCTGCGGCCTCAACCAGATTGGTGAATTTTCGTTTGTGCTGGCGCTGGTGGGGCTAGAAGTCGGCCTGATTACGGAAAATACCTACCTGCTGCTGCTGGGGACGACTGCGATTACGCTGGTGCTGACGCCCTGGGTCCTGAAGGCCGCTGACCCCCTGACCGAAGCGCTGTATCAGCTGCCCCAGCTCGGTCCCTGGCTAAAACGCCTGGAGTCTCCCCAGCAGCTCGCTGTGCCGACAGAGCTAAAAAATCATGTCGTTGTGGCAGGCTATGGTCGCGTCGGTCGGGTAATCGTCCGAATTTTGCGGCGGCGGGGCTATGCAGTACTGGTGTTGGAAAACAATGAGGCAGCTGTCCAAACCCTGCGCCATAAGCAGATCCCCTATATTCTCGGCGATGCTGACTCAGAGCTGATTCTAGAAAAAGCAGATCTCAACGCGGCCAAGGCCCTCGCGATCGCGCTGCCTGACCCGACCAGCACTCGGCTACTGCTCCAGCGCGCCCTGGCGATTGCCCCTGATTTAGAAATCATTGCTCGGGCTCACACCACTCGTGAGCTCGACCTGCTAATACAGTCTGGCGCTCAAGAGGTGGTCCAGCCTGAGTTTGAAGCGGCGTTAGAGCTGGGTTCTCATTTGCTGCATTCATTGGGAGATGCGCCAAATCACATTCGCAGTGTGATTGAGCAGATTCGCACCGATCGGTATTTGAGTATTCGACCTGATTTGCCCAATGCAGACGAGTAGTTAGGGGCTTGGTTTCCACGCCCTGCGCAGCAAAGTTATCAAGTTAAGGAAAGGCGATGGGGCGGTATTGGCAGCCTGGATTGAGCGAATATGGATGCGTTGATTCTTTCTAAAACAAACTCGTAGTGAGTACGCATTAGCGGGCTAACGAGCTAGACTGGTCAGTATCGTCAGTATTTTGACTATCCTTACCTTCTAACTTTTTTTAGCTATGGCACACCTCAAAGACCGTCGTCCGCAGAATGTTGAGGGCGACTTTTATGTCGATTCTACCTGTATTGACTGTGATACCTGTCGGTGGATGGCACCGCAGGTGTTTTCTCGGGCTGATGGCATGTCGGCGGTGCATCACCAGCCTCGGGGGGAAGAGCGGGTAGTGGCGCTTCAGGCGCTGCTGTCCTGTCCGACCGCTTCGATTGGCACGGTGGAAAAGCCCAGCGATATTCGGCAGGCGCAGCGGCAGCTGCCGCTGCGGATTGCCGATAGCGTCTATCACTGTGGTTACCATTCCGATAAATCCTATGGGGCCGGGAGCTACTTCATTCAGCGACCCGAGGGCAACGTGCTGGTGGATTCGCCCCGGTTTACGCCGCCGTTGGTGAAACAGCTAGAGGCACTGGGCGGGGTTCGCTATATGTACCTGACCCACTGTGACGACGTAGCCGACCATGCCAAATTTCAGGCGCATTTTGGCTGCGATCGGGTTCTCCATCAGGCAGATATCAGCCCGGCCACTCGGTCTGTTGAAATTCAGCTGTCGGGCGATGCGCCTATTTCGCTAGCCGAGGACCTGCTGATTCTCCCAGTGCGTGGTCACACAAAGGGACACACCGTGCTGCTGTATAACAACAAGTTTCTGTTTACGGGCGACCATCTTGCCTGGTCGGCGCAGCTAGAGCAGCTCTATGCATTTCGACGCTACTGCTGGTACTCCTGGACGCAGCAGCTCGAGTCGATGCGGCAGCTGGCCAACTATTCCTTCGAATGGGTGCTGCCTGGTCACGGACGCCGCTATCACGCCGACCCGCAAACGATGCAGGCGCAGATGCAGCGCTGTTTAGACTGGATGAAATCAGCCTAAACATAGGTTGGCTTAGGGAAAATGCGGTGCCGCTTTGACCTAGGCAGATATTGAAGGGACACGATGCTTGGTGGGGTTTCAGCCCAAAAGCCGGTTGTGAATTCACAACCGGCTTTTGCGATTCAGCTGACAACCAAAATAGCTGTTTACCAGGCTGAACCGTAGCTAAACATGAGTGCTGCTCTAAGCTTCAGCAGATTGAGCAGCCCGACGCCGACCAGCGGTAACCACAGCTCCCGCGGCCAGACCTAAGCCAACTAGGGCCGAGGGCTCCGGTGTTGCAACAGGCACGTCTCCGCCGACGACTTTGAAGTCGGGACCGTTGTAAGAGCTTAGCGCTTGGGTCCGAATACCGCTGATGGCACCGGTAACTCCCAGGTCGGCCAGGGTAACACCCATTGAGCCAACCGGCTGGGCACTTCCAATCTCGGTCGTATCAATATCAAAGCCGGCGTAGTCCCAATCTTTGCTATTGAGCGTCAGCAGAGTGCCAACCGGGGTGCCAGCACTGTTCAAAGCCTGTACGTTGAGAGTACTATTCTGGCCGCGCTCCCAGAGAAATAGGGTATTGACAGCCTTCCCAAAGAACAGATCGATAGTGAATTTACCTTTATCTTCAGTATCGATAATGTTGTTTAAGTTCAGATTCCCCAGAGCCGCGACGACATCAGCTTCAGTAGGGTCTTGCTTCTTGACCCCGGTCGCGGTGTCACCTCTATCAGCACTAGCAGCGCCGGTATTTCCACCCCTGTACTCATCGTTCTGTCTGATGTTGGCGCCGGTTACCAGCGTAAAGTCGCTGAAGGTGGTGCCGCCGAAGCTGACTGATTCCAGGAAAATGTTGCCCTTAGGCGCATTGCTCCCGGCGGCTAAATTAGTTGTGAAAGAAAAAGCCTGCGCAGGTGCGCTGGACAGGGCCAGTAGGCCGGCTGTCGCCATCCCCATATTCACAGCCCATTGGTGTGGCTTCATAGATCTCCTCGTTGAAATGATTCCGTAATGAATGAACAGTTTTCCTGAACGTTACGCTTTACGTTATGTACAGCGCTGGCAATCGACCTGATCACTAAGTAGTAGTACCCAAGCTGATTTCCGTAGAGCGGTCTCCCCTGCTACATATCATCTCAGTATTTTTGGGCAATTGAGCAAAGCCCTGGATATTTCTTCGTCATATTTTATTAAATGCCCTGGGATTTGTGAATTTATGAAATTTCCAGGGCAGGGGAGCAAATTGTCCAGAAAGCTCGGCCCTAAAGCTAAAGAATGGGTTCAAAGCCTTTTGTCCTAACCTTTTTCCTCTACTTCGCTTCCATCCAATTCTGACCGGCGTGGGCCTCCACCTTTAAGGGCACCGTTAGCGCTACTGCCGACTCCATGGTTGCCTCGATTTTGGGCTGGAGTTCGGCCCATTCGTCTGGCGGCACCTCAAAGAGCAGCTCGTCGTGCACCTGTAGCAGCAGCCGGGCCTGGTAGTCCTTGAGCAGCTCGTGCAGGCGGATCATAGCAATTTTAATAATATCGGCACTGGAGCCCTGAATCGGTGCATTGGCTGCGGCCCGGAGGGAGCCAGCGTCGTAGCCATTGGGACGAATCTGGCTCAGGTCAACGGCCTGAGGGTCGGTGCCCTTCAGCGCCTGAAGGCTGCGGCTGGAAAAGTTGAAGTAGCGCCGCCGACCCTGAATCGTTTCGACATAGCCCTGGGCGATCGCGTCTCGCTGCATCTGCTGCAGGTAGCCAAAAACCTTGGGATAGCGTTCGTTAAACCGGTCGATAAAAGTTTTGGCCTCCTCGCGGCTGACGCCGGTCTCGCGGGCAAAGCGGGACGCGCCCATGCCGTAAATCACGCCGAAGTTAATAATCTTAGCCAGCCGCCGCTCCTCTACCGAGATGTCATCTTTCTCCAGCAGCAGCGTGGCCGTCAGCCGGTGGACGTCGTCATTGTTCCGGTAGGCTTCGACCAGCACCGGCTCACCGCTGAGATGGGCTAGAATCCGCAGCTCGATCTGGGAATAGTCGGCGGCGACCAAATGCCAGCCCGGCTCAGGCACAAAGGCCAGCCGAATCTTCCGGCTAAAGGCGGTGCGGATCGGGATATTTTGCAGGTTGGGATTAGAAGAAGAAAGCCGACCGGTCGAGGTCACCGCCTGATTGAAGTCCGTATGCACCCGCTGGGTATCGGGCCGCACCAGGGCTGGCAGAGCATCGACGTAGGTCGATTTGAGCTTGGCCAGGGTGCGATGTTCGACAATAGCCTGGACGACAGCATGGTCGTCCTGGAGCTTTTCCAGGGTTGCCGCGTCGGTCGAGTAGCCGGTTTTCATTTTGCGGGACTTGCGCTTGTCGAGCCCCAACGTATCAAACAGAAGCGTACTGAGCTGCTTCGGCGAACCCAGATTAAAGGTCTCCCCCGCCGATTCATAAGCCTGCTTTTCAATTTTGGCCAGGTCCGTATCGAGCTGCTGAGAAAAGGTTTTGAGGTAGTCCTGGTCAATCCGAATGCCCCGGGCCTCCATCTCGGCTAGCACCGGCTCCAGCGGCAGCTCCACCGTTTGATAAAGCGCTTCTAGCTTGGGATTCGCCGCCAGGTCAGCCTGGAGCAGCGGTACCAGCCGATAGGTCGTATGCACATCGCTGCCGCAGTACTGGGCAACTTTTGCGATCGCGACTTCAGCAATCGTTTTCCCCTTGGGCACCAGGTCGGTATAGCTCTGCGCCGTCAGCTCCAGATAGCGCAGGGTGAGGTCGCCCAGATTGTGGCTGGCGTCGGGGTTGATCACATAGCTGGCCAGCATCGGGTCAAAGACTACCCCAGCTAGCTCCAGCCCGGCGGTTTTTAGCACCAGACGATCGTACTTGGCGTTTTGGAAGGCTTTGGGATAGTCGGCGCTCTCTAGAATGGGTCGCAAAGCGTCGAGCACGGTGGCCCGAGCGAGCTGCTTACCCGTCGTATGGCCAACCGGAATATAGGCCAGGTCCTGCGGTGCGTCTCCCCAGCAGCAGCCAATCCCGACGATTTCAGCACTGAGCGGATCCAGGGAGGTAGTCTCGGTATCCCAGGCGACGGGAGCGGCAGCGTCGGTATGCGTCTTCAGCCGCTCCACTAGCGCTGCCAGCGCCGCCTCGGTAGCGACAACTTGGGGCTGGATATCGACCGCGAGCAGGCCCATCTGCTCCACCTGGTCGGTATCTTCAGCGGTAAAAAAGGCGAGGTCTTCCGACTCAAAATCGGGGTCAGGACTCGCTTGGGACGCGATCGCGGCTGCCCCCATCGGCTCTCGATCCGCCGCTTCGCCGCTAAACGCCGCCTGGAGGTGACTGAGGCGATTGACGAAATGCTGAAGCTCCAGCTTTTGCAGCGCTGGAATCACGGCTTCGAGGTTGAAGCCCTCGAGCTTACAGGTCGCCAGATCGGTCTCGATTGGCACATCGGTCATAATCGTTGCCAGAAATTTTGACTGGTCGGCGGCCTCTCTGCCCGCCTCCAGCTTTTTCTGCACCGCCCCTTTGATCTCGCCCAGGGCGGCGTAGACGTTTTCCAGCGTGCCGTATTCGCTCAGCAGCTTCACCGCCGTTTTCTTGCCAATCCCCTTGACGCCGGGAATATTGTCAGACGCGTCGCCGCAGAGGGCCTTGTAGTCCACCACCTGTTCCGGCAGAATCTCCAGCTTTTCCTGTACCTCAGCCGGGCCGAATTCCCGAGCCAGGCCGTTGCCCTTGGCAAAGGTGCTGCCCAAGTAGAACACCTTGATCTGCCCGTCGGTGTCGATCAGCTGAAACAGGTCCTGGTCGCCGCTTAAAATTCTGACGCAGTAGCCCGCCTGCTTCGCCCGCGTCGCCAGCGTCCCAATTAGGTCATCGGCCTCGTAGCCTGGTTCGACGAAGATTGGCAGACCAAAGGCCGTCAGCAGCTGCTTGAGATTTTCCACATCTTCGGTAAATTCCGCTGGGGTTTCCAGCCGGCCTTCTTTATAGGAATCCGATGCCTCATGGCGAAAGGTAGGCTGGTCTAGGTCGAAGGCCACCGCCGCATAGTCGGGCCGCTCAATCTCCATCATGTCGGTCAGGGACTTGAGGAAGCCATAGCAGACGCTGGTCGGGATGCCCGTCGAGGTGCGCAGGCCGCCTTCGCGACTCTTGGCAAAGGCATAGTACGACCGAAAGGCCAGAGAATGGCCATCCACAAGCAGCAAAACGGGTTTATCGGCAGGCTTAGCAGTCAAGGCGCGGTTTGGAGCGACATCTCTATTATCGGTTAAGACCGCGAGCGGTGGGAACGCAATAAAAAATCGGCCCCGCTAGCGGCAGCCGACTTTGAAACTGAGGATGGTCTCTCAAGCTTGGAGGAAACCAGACGGCGCGCTCCCACACGCTACCCGGGGGTAAATCGCCTGTTCTCCGGCAGCTATTGTATCAAGAAGTACAGTCCATTCGTAATAAATCTTCAAAGTAAATGCACCGATCTTTTCCCCTGGGCAACCAGGTAAATCCGCCAGATTCAGTACTGGCACGGTAGACAGCAATATTAGCCGATCGCTAAAGAACAGTCAGATGGTCAATATGTCACGAGTCTTTGACCCGCCCTGCTGTCCTACATCGGCTTAAACGGGCTTAGATTGCCGCCCCTATTCTCTGGAATCTTTGCCACTATAGATAGGATAGGCGTACTTTTTAACTCATATCGGCTTTGCAAATTACCTTTCTTGGAACTAGCTCTGGCGTGCCGACGCGATCGCGCAATGTCTCAGCCGTGGCGCTGCGGCTGCCGCAGCGCGCTGAAGTCTGGCTGTTTGACTGCGGCGAGGGCACCCAGCACCAGTTTTTGCGCAGCGACTTCAAGACCAGCCAGATCCGCCGAATCTTTGTCACCCACATGCACGGCGACCACATTTTTGGCCTGCCGGGGCTGCTGGCCAGCTGCGGGCTGGCGGGCAATCAGCAGCAGCCCATCGACCTCTACGGCCCACCCCAGCTGAAGGACTATCTGCAAGCCTGCCGCCGCTATTCCCAAACCCATTCCTCCTACCCGATTCGCGTCCATACCACCGAGCCGGGCAAGGTTTACGAAGACGACGACTACATCGTCAGCTGCGAGCGGCTAAAGCACCGGATTCCGGCCCACGGCTACCGCGTTGTCGAGAAAGACCGCACCGGCCATTTTGACGTGAAACGCGCCGCCGCCCTGGGGATTCCGCCGGGGCCAGTCTATGGTCAGCTGAAACGGGGAGAAGTGGTGACGCTGCCCGACGGTCGAAAAATTCACGGGGCCGACCTCTGCGGCCCGCCGATTATTGGCCGCAAGCTGGTGTACTGCACCGATACAGTATTTTGTGAAAACGCGATTAAGCTAGCCGACCAGGCCGACGTGCTGATCCACGAAGCCACCTTTGCCCATCAGGACGCCGATCTGGCCTATCAGCGGCTGCATTCCACCTCGACCATGGCCGCCCAGGTGGCGCTAGCCGCCCAGGTCAAGCAGCTGATTATGACCCACTTCAGCCCCCGCTATGCACCAGGGAATCCCTTACAGCTCGACGATTTGCTGGCTGAAGCCAAGGCAATTTTTCCCAATACGCTGATGGCACGGGACTTTTTGACCTGTGATGTAGCGCCCGCTGCGGCTTAGACCTAATTTTCCTGGCGCAGGCGATTGCCAATCTGACTCAGCCGATCGCGGCTGCGGACGGGCTGACGCGGAGCTGGAACCTCATTGTTAGGCCAGTTAGACAGGTCGCTACAGGGGCAAACAGGGTCAATTTTCATAAACCCAGGCATCGCGATCGGCATCGCGCAGCGGCTACAGGCTGTGACCTCCCAACCTTCGGAGAGCAGTTCCGCAATCGTTTCCGTAGTCCCTTCCAAATAGCACTCGCGGCCCTCATTCTGCATAATTTGAGACCAGCACTGGTCAAATTCAGGGCTCCACTGTTCGCCCCGAATCACTGGGTCAGGGCGGATCGTCTCACCATTGCGGAGCACAACCCGCTTGCCCAGCTGAAACCAGTGGGCAAGATAGTCTCTAACCTGTTCGGAACTTGCCATAGCGCTAATTTAAGCCAATAAAAATGGTAATTCTGCTACTCATCCTAGCGCGTCTACACTCCATCACCCATCACCCGGAACCACCCGCCCCAAACGCTTCAGGTCTAACGCATACCCCCCGCTAACCAGATAGACCGAGGCTGCGATCGCGCCCACCCGCCGGGTCAGCCTGCCTAAGCGATCGCGAAACACTCGCCCTGCCGGATAGGCCGGCACTAGCCCCCAGCCGGTTTCTTCAGCGACTAGAATGACCTCGGCCTGAAACTCTTCAAGGGCCGCTAGCAGCTCAGTCTGGGTGCACTGCCAGGTTGCCTCATCCTGGTCGAGCAGGTTCGCCAGCCAGGTCCCTAGCGAGTCGATCAGCAAGCAGCGTTCGGAATCTGCCTGCCGAAGGACGCCAGTCAGGTCTACCGGCACTTCTCTCACCTGCCAATGTTTGGGACGTCGCTGCCGGTGCTGCTCAATCCGCTGCTGCCATTCGCGATCGCTTGGATCGTTCTGAGCGGTGGCGACGTAGATTACCCCAGCCGCTGCCTGGGCGGCTAGATGCTCGGCCCATTCGCTTTTGCCGGAGCGGGCCGGGCCAGTGATCAGCGTTACAGACACTGCGGCTAGCCTCTAGACAAAAGATTGCTCACGTTAGAATAGGGACTCCAAAGCGTCCAAAAGACGGCCGCAAGTTAGCAGAAGTCCACATCAGGTCCATATCAATTTAACCTGCTAGTTACGCGGCAGTGGCAAAATGTTGATTCGGCAGTCTGTACAGGATGGTTTACTTGGGATGAAATGGGCTGAAGGATCGGCATGATTGAAGTCGAACGGTTGAGTAAGTCCTACGGGTCAACCGTGGCGATACAGGACCTGACCTTCCAGGTGGAGCCGGGAGAGATCCTGGGTCTGCTAGGGCCAAACGGGGCGGGAAAAACCACCACCATGCGCATTCTGGCAGGATATCTGCCCGCCAGCAGCGGCACGGCTCGCGTTGCCGACTACGAAGTCCACGCCGATTCGATGGCCGTGCGCCAGCGGATTGGCTATCTGCCCGAGACGCCGCCGCTCTATCCCGAGATGACGGTCGAGGGCTTTCTATTTTTTGTGGCTCGGATTAAAGGTGTTGCGGCGGGCGATCGCGCCGCTCGCATCGCCGCTGCCCTCGAACGCTGTAATCTGACAAATCAGCGCCGGGTGATGATTCGCAAGCTGTCCAAAGGTTTTCGGCAGCGGGTGGGTCTGGCTCAGGCGATCGTTCACGATCCGCCGGTGATTATCCTAGACGAGCCCACCGCCGGTCTAGACCCACGCCAGATTATCGACGTCCGCAATCTAATCAAGGGCCTGGCTGGCCAGCATACGATCATCCTCTCGACCCATATTCTGCCTGAGGTGAGTATGACCTGCGATCGCGTCACGATTATCGACCGGGGCGAGATCGTCGCGACCGATACGCCCCAAAACCTGATGGCGCGGACGGGCCACGGCTATGCGGTCGAAATTGGTGGTGATCCGCAGCGGGCGTTAGAGGTGCTCCAGTCGGTACCGGGGGTGACGCAGGTTGAGCCTCGGCCCATGACCGCACCGGGGCGGCATACCTTTCAGCTGGTGACAGAAGGAGACGATCCGGGAAGCGCGATCGCGACCCGCCTGGTTCAGGCCGGACTGGACCTGTTTGAGCTAGGGCGCAATCAGGCTAGCCTGGAGGACGTGTTTATCAACCTGACGGTGCAAGAGCAGCCGCTGCTGCCGCCGGAAGAGCCGCCCGCCGCAGACGTAGACCCGGTAAACACGGCGGCACAACCAGAGTCCACAGAAATTCCAGAGCCAATAGAATTCCCAGAGCCTACAGAACTTTCAGAATCCACAGACTCTGAAGACCTGATCGCCGAGGAGCCCACCGCTGATGAATAGAGCCCGGATTCTACTCACGAATATCCTGGCAATCTACCGGCGGGAGCTGCAAAGCTACTTTTTCTCGCCGCTGGCCTATCTGATTGCCGCAGTTTTCTGGCTGATCGGCGGCTTTTTTCTGGTCGCTATTTTGTTTTCTCAAGGGGGGCTGATTGCCCAGGTTGCGACGGCTGAGAGTATGGGAGCCGTGCCGCCGATTGACCTGCCCTACCAGTTTCTCCAGTACTATCTCGATGTTCTAGGAGCGCTATCGCTGTTTGTGCTGCCGATGCTATCCATGGGGCTCTATGCCGACGAACGCAAGCAGGGAACGCTGGAGCTGCTGGCCACGTCGCCCGTCACCAACTGGGCTGTAGCCCTGGGCAAGCTGCTGGGAGTCGTGACCTTTTACATCACGATGCTGCTACCGCTGCTGCTGTCAGAAGCGATCGCGCTGAGCGCTTCCGAGCCGCCCTTGGACCCGGCGATTATGCTAATGGGCCATGCCGGACTGGTGCTGCTGGCGACTAGCGTGCTGTCCTTGGGCATGTTTGTCTCATCGCTGACGGCCAGCACGGTGCTGGCGGCGATTTTGACCTTTGGCTTGGTGCTGCTGCTGTGGGTGATAGATGCGATCGGTAACGGTCTGCCCGGGGCATGGGGAGATGCGGTGGGCTATCTTTCCCTGCTGACCCACTACACCGACTTTGTCCAGGGCGTGTTCGACAGCAGCGGCCTAATTCTGTTTTTGTCCTACATTGTTCTGGGCCTGTTCCTCACCGCCCAGTCGATCGAAACCCTCCGCTTCCAGCGCAACTAGCATGGCTTCCTTCTGTCTAGCTGACCAACACTGCCGTTATGAATTTCAAACGATACCAGGGCTATCTGACCTACTTCGTCTGGCCGGGAATAACGCTGACCACCGCTGGCCTGGTGGCTGGGCTGCTGGCGAACTGGACGGTGCTGTCCGTTACCCTATTCTGGCTGGGCCTGGCGATGATCGCGGTGAGCCTGGCGGCTAGCCTGACCTGGGGCAAGCATTTCCTTGAGGGCTTCTGGCAGCGGCGGTCCACTCAGGCTAGTACTAACGCCACGCTGTCGGTGCTCTCAGTGCTGGTCATTCTGGGGCTGACCAACTTTTTGGGAGCGCAATACGACACCCGGATAGACCTCACCGAGGGACAGCTATTTACCCTGGCTCCGGCCTCTCGCACGGTGTTAGAGGCGTTAGACTCGCCAGCCCGGGTGGTGATTTTTGATCCCCGACCTAACCCGGCTGACCAGCAGCTGTTGAACAGCTATCGGCGGGTCAATCCCGACCTGATCTATGAATATGTCGATCCTATTGCCCGGCCTCGGCTGGCTCAGGAATTTGGCTTACAGGCCCCTGGCGAAGTCTATGTTCAGGCCGGTGAGCGACAGCTTTTAGTTCAGCGGGTGAGTCCTGAGGAACCGCTGTCGGAGCGGCTGCTAACGAATAAGCTCAGTCAGCTGGCCCAAACTGAGCTGCCTAAGGCCTACATGCTGCAAGGACATGGCGAATACCGTATCGACGGGACTGAGGCTGGCCTGTCCGAAGCGGTCACCCGTCTAGAAGAGGAAAACTATCAGGTCGAACCGCTAAACCTGGCTGATACGGAGAACAATATCCCTCAGGACGCGGCCATCTTGGTTTTGGCTAGGCCACAGCAGGCGCTGTTTGATAGCGAAGTTAATGCGATTCGTCGCTATCTCGAAACGGGCGGCAGCCTGATGGCTCTGATTGACCCAAACGTAGAAACGGGGCTAGATGCGCTGTTTGCCGACTGGGGGATTGAGCTGGCGGATCAGGTTGTGATCGATACCTCGGGCGGTGGCCAGCTGGTCGGTCTGGGACCAGCGGCACCGCTAGTTACAACCTACGGTGACCATCCGATTACCCAAGCGTTGGACAATGGTCGATCGTTCTACCCGCTGGCGCGACCGCTGCGGATGCAGCCTGTCGAGGGCGTCAGCCAGACGCCGCTGCTGCTAACTGCCCCGCAGAGCCATGCTCAGCCCATTTCCGAGACTGGCGAGCTGGAGGCGGACGATAGCCCATCCCCCGAGGGACCGTTTATCCTAGGAGTAGCGCTCAGCCGGGCTGCTGAAGCCCCCAATGAAGCCCCCAATGCCGAGTCGGCTCCAGAATCATCTGAGCTCAACCCGTCCGAAGCGCGACCCGAAGCGCGTTTAGTCATCATTGGTAATTCTAGTTTTGCAGCCGATGGCTACTTCAATCGCCAGCTGAATGGGGATGTTTTTCTAAACGCCATGGGCTGGCTGAGTAAGACCGACCGTCAGACGCTGTCGATTCGGCCCAAGCAGGCGACCGATCGGCGGATTGTGATGACGGTTGAACAGCAGATTTTGCTAACGGTGCTGGTGCTGGTTGTGCTGCCGCTGGCCGGGCTGTCAGCAGCCGGGGCCACCTGGGCGCGACGACGCTAAAGAGGGAGAGGGATGAAGCTACAGCGCAGTACGCTCGTTTTGTTTGTGACCGCGATCGCGCTCAGCGGCAGCGTATTGATCTACGAAAACCAGCGCAGCGAGGAGCTCAACCGGCAGGAAGCGGCGACAATGGCAGAGCCGCTCTTTGCCTTTACCGAAGCCGATATTCAAGAACTGTTTCTACAGCGTCTGGATGCCGAAATTTTGCTCGAAAATACAGCCACCGGCTGGCAGATGAAGGCGCCTAGAAAAGCCACCGTAGAACCGGCAGCGGTTGCTTACCTGCTCGACTTTCTGACCGGTAAACCCACCAGCCAGACGCTCACCGTTGCGGCTGGTGACCTGGCCGAGTTTGGCCTCGATCAGCCCAGGGCAACCGTCGAGTTCAAGCTAGCCAATGGCAAAATCTATCGGCTGCGGGTGGGCGCTCCAGAATTTAGCGGCAATACGCTCTACGTTCAGACGCTGGCCCCCGAGGATGGAACTGCGGCTGAGGCAGCGGCTGAAGCAGCCGGGACTGAGGAGGTCACAATTCATACTGTCTCCAATGGGCTAGCGAGCGCGATCGCGCGTCCGGCTCAGGATTGGCTGGTTTCAGAACCCGCTGATGGGGAGCCTACAGCCTTGCCCGCTGAGGAACAATAGTCGGCAGCGTTACTCAGCAGGTACGGAAAATTCTCGGACTGGAAACACGCGAACATTGAGCTCGACCGGGCGATCTAGCTCAGCTGCTAGAAATTGCCTGGCCTGCCGGATTTGGGATTCTGAAAAGGTATCACGGGGGGCCGCGATGGCCAGGTCTACAATTAGCCGGTCGGGGTCAGATTCAACACTCAAAGATTGAATATCAGTTCCCTGAAAGGTCAGCATGTAGTCTCGCACCAGGTGGCTAATCTGGGTGCGGGACTGCTCTTCGACCACCAGCTTCCGCAGCGACAGACCCAGGGGAATGCCCAAAATGGTTAGTAGCAGACTGGAGGCAATTAGCCCCCGGCGAGCCCGGTTGAGCGAACCATACTGCTGCCAGACAAAAACCAGGCCGCCGCTGAGGATAATCCCGGCTAAGTTGGTCAAAAACAGCAGCGTCGAACCTACCGTCACCGAGCGAGAACTCATGGCTATACCAATGCCGACGACGCTAAGTGGCGGTACTAGAGCAACCGCAATTGCGACTCCCGGTAGCGCATCGGCCACGTCGCGGCGGGTTTTGGCAAAGGCGCCAGCCGAGCCAGCAGCTAGCGCGATCGCGAGGTCAATCAGCGTCGGACGGGTACGAGCCGTAATTTCTGGATTGAGGGTCGTCAATCCCAGCGTCTCACAAATCAGATAGGCGGTTAGAACGGTGAGGACTGCGCCCGTCAGCAGCGACATACCCGAACGCTTGAGCAGTCGTCGGTTGTTCATCGAAACGGCAAAGGCAATCCCCGTAATCGGTCCCATCAGCGGGGCGACAATCATTGCGCCGATGATCGTCGCAGCGCTACCCGCCAGCAGCCCCAGAGCCGAAATCACGCCAGACAAAAACAGCAGCGTATAGTAGTTAAGCGAAGGGTTGGAGCCGCGCCACAGGCTGCGGTTGAGATTGGCTAGGGAAACCGGACGGCCTTCCAGCCATTTCCAATCGCCGCTGTTTTTGGCCCAGGTTGTGCGAAACCGGCGCAGCGTTCTGATCACTGGGCGGTGATAGCGCTGGGGCAAGTAGAAGCGCAGCAGGGCCAGCGGTGAGCGACGCTTTGTCGGGACGGCTCCCACCGGCTGCTGCTTGTTTTTTAACGGCTTTTTGGGCTGGGGCGGCTCCGTCTTGTTGAACACTATTCAGGACTCGCGTAGGAGAGCGCGATCGCAAGGTAGACCTATCATAGCTTTGCCCGATGAGGTTGAAACAGGCTGTTGTAAAAGCCCCATCTGCATGGCAGATGGGGCAATAGGCACGAACAGCTGAACGACCTTAAGGATTAATTGCTGGCTTCGGGTACAGCCTCAACTGGCTCTGGCGGCGCTGCTTCGACCGGTTCTGACGGCGCTTCGGGAGCAGGCGCTTCGGGAGCAGGCGCTTCAGGGGCCGTAATGTTGACGTCTGGAACAGTGACGTTCACATCAGGCACTTCGACCTCGGGGGGCTCTACTTGAGGAGTCTCGATCACGGTGTTGTTTTCCGTAGGGGCCTGGGTTTCGGGTACGGCTGTATCGCGACTCAGGTAAAAGGCGATCCCGCCGATCGCCGCGGCAATCAGCGCGACCAGGACGCCGATCAGCAGACCGCTGGCCGCATCGTTGCTGGCCCGAGCTCGGCTGTCTGCGTCCCTTTGAATACGCAAATTAGCCTGGGCTCTATCCTCGTTAACGCGGCCGCTGGCATAGCCGTCGCGGTAGGCTTGCTCCTCAGAAGTTGCCGGGCGGCCTTTGACCGTATTGGGGTCGATATAGGGTTCGTTGGGATTCTGAGTCATGATTAAAGTAGTCTCCTGAGCTATCAGTGTTTTAAACCTGGGCCATTTCACAGCAGCTTTAGTGAGTTTTGGAACAACTCGTTTAAGCGCCTAGAGGGTATTTGGGAAATCACTATTCTTGATGACCTTGAAGCCATACTACTCACCCAATAAAGCCGCGGCCATCTTCCTCAGGGGGCTTTTGCTAAAAATTTTCATCTTTCTAAAGTAATAGATGTCAATCAATTAAAGTTGAAATAAAAAGTTGAAATATTGGTTTAGAAATGGGTCTAGCGGCCTGTTTTATCTGGTTTATGGCGGTCATAGCCTATACCTAAACACAGCTTTTACATCGAGCGCAGTCAAAAGTCATACTGACGCTTTCTGTTTTCTCTACCAAGTGAAGGAGGTTGTAAGAACGCTATTTGAATAAGTTATTTTTAGTAGGAGCTATTTATTAAAGGCTCCATTTACTGTTTAGATAAAATTGAGGTAATTGATTTATGAGCGCTGAAGAAAGAGCAAAAGCAACTGCTAAAAACGTTGAAGGAAAAGCTCAGGAAGCCCTGGGTAACGTTACTGGCGATCCCGAAGATCAGGCTGCTGGTAAGGCCAAGCAGGTCGAAGGTGAAGCTAGACATGCCAAAGAAGATGTGAAAGATAACGTTAAGCAAAAGCTGGACTAAGTTTAAGCTAGTTTGTCGGTAAGCTTTCACCATTACGGGGAGCCTGGGTAGAACACTCAGGCTCCCTGCTTTTAGTGGAATTGACCGGTTTTTTATTAAAATTGGTTAGCGTTTGGAGGTCTGAGTGCTGAGGCAAAGAATTTTACGGCTGGCAGGCTGTGCGATCGCGCTTGAGCTGTTAATCGTTCCTATCAGTCCCAGTCTGGCCCAGGAAGCCGAACCCGCCGAGCCCGTTCCAACCGAGCCCACCGAGCCAGCAGCAGAGGCCCCCAGCGACGGGCTCTACTTTGCCGATGTGCTGGTGCGCGGCCAGCCCGTTTTTCAGGTGGGTAGCCTCAGCGACCTCAGCGCTAGAGAGCGAGCCGATATCATTAACCGACGGCTGGCTGGCGTGCTGGCCAATGCTGAAGCGGGCGATCGCGTCACCATTGAGCGCGACTCCGCTCGTAACCTGGTTACGCTTCAGTTCAATAACCGCGTTCTGATGACCGTCACCGATCAGGACGCGCAGGATTTTGGGGCGAGCGTCGATGAGCTAGCCGAGCGCTGGACCGAGCGGCTGAATCAGACTATCGATAAGCCTCCCCTGGCCATTGATGTGGTCCAGCGGCTAAATGGAACGCTGCGCCAGCTGGGTCGCAATACGATTGACCATATCCCGGCCTTAGTCGGCGCCTTTGTCGTCCTGATTGTCACCTGGCTGATTGCTAAAGGTGTCCGCTACGCAGCCTTTCGCTGGGCTCAGCAAACGGAGGGCGACCACAATACCGAAGTCCTGGTCGGGCGGCTGGGATATGGCGGCATCTGGATTTTAGGCACGGTCGTGGCGCTGGGCGTGCTAGGGCTGGACTTTGGCGCACTTTTAGGGGCGCTGGGGCTGACCAGCGTCGCCATTGGCTTCAGCCTAAAGGATGTGCTCAGTAACTACATTTCAGGCGTGATTTTGCTAGCCGCTCGACCTTTTCGGATCGGCGACCAGGTGGTGATTGAAGACTATGAAGGCACGATTACCCAGGTGCAGCTGCGAGCAACCACGATGACGACCTATGACGGCAGCGTTGTCTATATTCCCAATCAGGAGGTCTTTCAGGCCAGCGTGATCAACCATACCGCGTCGGCACTGCGGCGCAGCGCCGTGATGGTTGGCATTGACTACGATGCGGATATTGCCAAAGCACAGCGGGTGATTGAGCAGGCGGTGTTCCAGGCTAAGGGCATCCAGCCAGAACCCAGGCCGGAGGTGCTAGTGCGTGAACTGGCGGCCAGTACCGTCAATCTGGAGGCCCGCTTTTGGGTCAAGTCGCGCAAGGCAGATTTCTTAGAATCCACCTCGATTGTCACCCAAGCTATCAAAGAAGCATTGGAAACCGCTGATATTGAAATGCCGACTGAAATCTATACGCTGGCTTTTCGCAATGCTCCGATCAGCCTTCCGGGCGGCGGTTCCAGTAAAATCACTCTAACGGCAGAGGCAGGAGAAGAGTAATTCTGCTCAAGGATAGAGGCGCTCGCAGCGGTGGTGCTTCACCATTGAGCTTACATGCAGTTCTTGGGCTCTGTCTAAGGGCTGGATATTTAAACTGTTTAAGAATTGAGGCAACCCATGACAAATCCTCAGAATAATCCCCATGATGCATCTGCGGACACCTATGACCGCGGCATTGTGCCAGCCGAAACTGCTGCTCGCAAGGAGCGCGAGGAAGCGGACTTTAAAGATAAACCCGAAAAAAAACAGAGCGATCTAGAAACAACCGATGGCTACACGACCGATAGCGAAGGGCTGACGAATAACTATGCCGTCGAACCCGAAATGTACGTTGAAAAGCCTGGCGATCTCCGAGAAGCCGAAGAGGCCGCCACGGCTGAGCGAACGGAGGAAGTGCGTGAAGTGAATCAGAACGAAGAACAGGGCAAGCTCAGTAGCGAAGAAGACGATCGTGGCAAAGGCGTCGGCATCATCTAACAATCTCACCAACCCCGGTGAGCGGTTAGCTTAATCGTCCCATTCAAATGTGCAAAAGGCGGAGCAAGTATTTCTGGCTCCGCCTTTTTAAATTTTCTCGTTTCGACAGCTCTAAAATTCAGGTTCTACAGTCCCCCTACTCCTGCTCTAGCATCAGCTGCGTGATTGAGCTGGTCTGATCGCCGAGCCGGGCCAGGGCCTCGGCCTGGTATCGCGTTCCCGACCCGATGACTAGCGGTGATGGCACCTCTACTCGAAATTCACCGTTGCCATCCGCCGTAACGGTTTCCTCCACCAGCCGGGTGGAACCCACGTTGACGACACCGCCGAGCACCGAGGTGCTGGCGGTCACCTTAATTTCAACTTGGGCATTAGGCAGAGTTTGTCCGACTAGCGTAAAGCCGCGATCGCTAATTCGATCGCCGCTGCTGTGGCTGGTAAACTGCGGCTTCAGGCCCCCGGCTGAGTTGGTATCCGCCGCCGTCGCGTCTAGGTCCTCCGTCTGGACGGCGTCGGTTGATGCGGCGGTGGCGCTGATTCGCACCGGCTGCGGCGCGGCAGCCAGGATTCGGGCCTCCCCCTGCTGCAGCTGACCCACCGCGATCGCTTCACCTACCGCGCTCTGACCCTGAAGCGAATAGGTCGCCACGTAGACCCCTGGCGAAACCTCTTCGGCGGGGAGTTCGCGGAGGCGCTGACCGTTTTCAATCAGCAAAACCCAAGCCTGAGCGCCGGGGGTGCCGTTAATCGTCGTCAGCAGCGTCGCGTTCTGAGCTAGCGGCTCGGTAGCGTTGTGGGTGACTGAGCTGATGGCGACTTCGGGCTCGGGGGCCGCGATCGTGAAGTCCCAGCTAGCAACGCGGCGCTGGCCCTGGGTATTGCTGTACTCCACCTGCACCTGATGCTGCCCCGGTCGCAGCGGCTGGGTCGGGCGATAGCTAAAGAAGTTGGCCGTAATTGAACTCTCGGCGGTGACATCCTGCCCATCGACAAAGATTTCGACCGAGCTGACATCGACCTGGCTGCCGTTACTGGTTTCAAACAGGCCAGAGATCAGCGAATCAGCTGAAGCGCTCTCTGCGCTAACGCTGGGCGTCACTTCGACCACCCGCTGAGCAATTGCCGGTCGGGCCGTCAAACCCACCAGCGCAAGCAGGCTGGCAGTACCGAGAAACGTAAGTCGCTTTTTCATAAATTTGAATGCTCAAATCAATCTAAATTTTCAAGGTTTGGGCTGTGAGCAGGCTGGCCTATTCTGAACCGCCTGAAAGAAACCCTAAGATCCTAAGATACAGATATAAGCTTAGTCAGGTTTTTCATACATCCCTCAATAGTGATGGAGGTCGCCGTAATGAAAGTCACCCTCGCCGAAAACCCTAATTCACCCAGCTGTGTCTACAGCAGCGCAATAATCAGGCTAATCCCCAGCAAAACGGCTAGCGCTACCCAGCCCCGATGCTTGCGCCACCAGGGAATCCGGTAGACCTCATCGGTCGGGACCGGCGCGTTTGCCACCGCAATATCTTGAAATAGGGTGCAGGTCTGAGCATGGGGCCGCTGGGGAAAGGTGCAGCTGTCGTCGGCGTCGTAGACACAGCAATCGCACAGCGCCGTATCTCCCTCTGCCCGATAGAGCGTGATGCCGGGATGTCCGTGGGCCTTGAGCTCTAAACCGCACTGAGGACAGCGAACGGTAGAGCTAGAAATGGTGTGGTGGCAGCGAGGGCAGTCAGCCATGAAATTCAGCGGCCTCTAAAAAGCGGGCCAAAAAACAGCTGTCTCCAGCATAGATGCTCCAGCCGCTAATCGTACGCTGACGCATCTCAGGCATAGCAGCTTAGACATTTCAGAGGCCGTTTCAGCCCATCCCGATGCAGAATCGCGCCATCAGCGCTCGTCTATTCCCGACTAATTCTCGATTGCTGACTAACTTACAAAGCATAAGTCATCAAAATTAGAACGATGAACACCAAAACCCTATATGAAACCCTTGAGCTGTTGCCTCCCAGCAGTATCAAGGCTCAGGTCAGAACAGGTTGGCTAGAGGGTTTCGCTTCTTGCTGAATCAATGGGTTCAGGCATTGACAACTTGCCAGGATCCCAGAATCCAAGCCCGCTCTTCCCAAGACGGCCAAACCCTGTTTGATGCCTACGACCCGGTAACCCAGCAGCGCATCCGAGGTGTCTCCGAAGCAGGTCTGCGCGCTTGGCTGGAGCAGCGCTACTACGCTGCTGCCGATTTTAGTTAGCCAAATATCCTAAAGGAACAAAGAGATTATGACGATTGCTTTAAACCCCTCTAAAATTACAGGCGATTATTTTCGAAATAGAGATTACGCGGTCACCGCTGCTGAAGTTGCAAACGAGCTTCGCCATACCGTACAGGAGCGAGACGCGATCGCGGGCAGCCCCAGTCCAGAAGTGCGGTGTCTTCGAGCTGCCGGACTGCTGCCGCTGGTGGTGCCCAAAGCCTACGGCGGCACCGGCGCTAGCTGGTCAGAGGCGATGGATATCGTCAAAGCCCTGGCTAAAACCGATAGCTCTGCGGCCCAGCTCTACGGCTATCATCTGCTGCTCTCTGTCGTGCCCCATTTGATCGGCACCGCTGAGCAAACCGTTCGCTACTATCGCGACACAGCCCAGCACAATCACTTTTGGGCTAACGCCATCAACACCCGCGACCTGCGGCTGACGTTGGAGGCCGACGGCGATGGCTTTCGGGCCAGCGGCGTAAAAACCTTCTGTACTGGGGCCGTGGTGGCCGATCGGATGATCTGCGCTGCGACCCAGCCGGGAAATCCGCTGCCAGTCATGTTTGTGCTCCCAAGCGACCGACCCGGCCTGACCTATAACCACGACTGGGATACCCTGGGACAGCGCCGCACCGCCAGCGGCAGCTTTACCTTTGAATCAGTGCGGGTTGAGCCAGCCGAACTGCTGGGGCCGCCGCCAAACCTGGAAAGCGCCTTCCCGACCGGGCTGGGAATTGGTGGCATGCTGGTGCAGTCCGCTATTTTCCAAGGCATTGCTGAGGGTGCCCTGGCGGCGGCTCAGGCCTATACTCGCACCCAGGCTCGTCCCTGGGAAACGGCAGCGGTAGAAACGGCAGCGGAGGATCCCTATCTGCTACGGCGCTATGGTGAACTGTGGGCTCAGCTCCAGGGCGCGATCGCGCTTACCCAGGGGTAACGAGTCCCTACGCCCATTTGAGGCAGTATCTTTTTTCCCGTAGTCTGCCAGCGAGCCTAGATCAGGCTGTCATCCTGGTGTCTGATCATGCGATTGCTCAGGTCAGCAGCCTGAAGGCAGAAAACGGCAAAGGTATTTGGCTTTGCGGGGGAGCCAATTTGGCGGCAGCGCTGTTTGCCGCCCGCCTGATTGACCGGCTGATTGTCAAAGTCAATCCATTTTTGATGGGGACAGGGATTCCACTGTTTGCTCAGACGATCCCCCAAACGCCGCTAGAGCTGACAAACAGCAAAACCTACGCTGGGGGAGTCGTTCGTTTGCAGTATCGGGTGGGCAACTGATGAAATCAAATCAATGTGAGGTCAACATGACTGCTTTATCGTCATTCAGGCTGGTATCAGAGCGCCGTGACTATGCCGTCAGCCAGCTCACCCCTCAAGCAGCCGGAGTCCTCCAGGGTCTCTTCGAGCAATGCGCTGACTTTTTTGTCATGACCAACGGTGTTCCTGCCGTCCCGACAGCCGCTCAGGCAGAGTTTGAGGAATTGCCCGACGGCAAGGCTGTCGAGGATATTCAGGTCGTAGGGCTGTTTGACATGGCGATCGCTTGGTCGGCGCGATTGTGGCCGTGCAGCACTATCCTGACGACCAAACCTGGTGGATTGGGCTGATGCTGCTGGCACCCGAGCAGCGGGGGCAAGGATTGGGCGCTGACTTCTATCGCACGTTCGAACGGTGGCTTGTGGGACAGGGGGGGAGGTCTGTTTCGCTATGCGCGATCGCGGCCAACGCGCCAGGCAGACAGTTCTGGCAGCGCATGGGCTTCGAGGTTATCCGCAAGACGCCACCACGTCCTTATGGCAACAAAACCCACGAGGTATATGTTTTTCGCCGTACGCTTCCTGTTGCTCAATCAATCCAGTTTAGGAAAGAACCATGACTCTTCATGTCTCAACTCGTCCCAGTCTGCAACAGCGCATGGCACTGATAAACGGCTGGACAACGGCAGTCGTGATTCAGGCCCCGCGTCAGGTCGTCTGGGAGCAGGTGACTGACTTTGAAGCCTACCCAGAGTGGAATCCGTTTGTGCTGGAAGCGCACGCCCAGTTCGCGGTTGGAAAATCGATTCAATTTTTAGAAGACCTGAGTCAGTTTGGCCAGCATTGGATTACGGCTCAATTTCTAGAGATTGAGTCACCCCGATGCTTCGTCTGGCAGGGCCATTTTGCCGCCCCCATTCTGTTCACCGTTCGCCATACGTTCAAATTTGAAGCAATTGACGATCGGCACAGTCGATTTAGCCAGATCCACGAAAATTCTGGCCTACTCATTCCTTTTCTGGCCTGGCGCGGCATCTACTGCGTCAGCCGACAGGGCTATCTCGACTTTGACCAAGCCCTGAAGGCGCGATGTGAGAAGTTCTGCTACTGAGATCAAAGGATAACGATCTAATCGGAGTCAATATGCTGAAGTTTTACTACAATCCTATTTCTGTCAATGCTCGTCGAGTCTGGATTACCTTGCTGGAAAAGCAAATTCCCTTCGAATCTATTTTAGTCAACTTAGATGGGGACCAGTTCAGCGATGAATTTGCTGCGATCAATCCGCTCCAGCGGGTTCCCGCCATTGTCGATGACGGGTTGCAGGTGGTGGAGTCATTGGCCATTTTGGACTATCTAGAAGCTATGTATCCGACGCCCTCCCTGATGCCGAGCGACCCTGGCGCTGTGGCTAGGGTGCGGATGGTTGAAACCATCACCGTAGTAGAGCTACAACCGGAGACGATTCCCCTCACTCGACCCATGGTCGGACTAGAGGTTGCTCCTCAGAAGCTTGAAGCGGCTCAGCAGCGAGTGACCGTTATCCTGCAATTTTTGGAAAAGCTGCTCGACCAGCGCCCTTACTTTGCCGGAGAAGCCTTCACGCTAGCCGATATTGTCGCGGGGACGCTGGTGCCGTCTCTGCCCCTGGATAGCTATCCCCGCCTGAGGGCCTGGTCAGCGCGGCTGGCTCAGCGGCAGAGCTGGCAGCAAACGGCCTATACGCCTGACGCGATCGCGGCTGCCCTACCCAACATTCGAGCCATTTTAGAGCGCCGTTGGTAGTGAATTTATACGCAGTGCAGTCATCATGAACCATTTTCAAATTGAACAATATTGGCAACGCTATCTTCAAACTCTATTACCCGGCGTAAAGACCGATTGCAGCTATCTGACTGACCAGTTTGGAGATACGCCCGAACTCGCCAAAGAACTGGGTCAGCTGGTTCTAGCAGGCACCAAGACTGGGTAAAAATCTGGTCAGTTCCGTCGGCCTGAATTTCCCCTTGTGCCTTACGTAACGTCAGGTTTTAGGATCAGAGCGAGTCAGCTTTTGGGCAGCTGGGCAAAATGCTCTAGCAGCAGGCGATGGATAAAGATATAACCGCCGCCGACCTTCTGTAGAAAAGCGTGGGCGGTAGCCTGTTCCAGAAAGCGGCTGTAGTTCCAGGGAATCTGTCCGCGACGGTAGAGCAGCAGCCTTAGGACAAAATGCTTCAGCGCCGCCAGGCCGCCGCCGCCGAGGAAACCTGACAGCAACCCGACGCTGAGGCCGTTGATGAGGCTGATGTGAATTGGGGTGTCGAACGGTCTGCCGAGCAGGGCACCAGCAATCCCGCCGGTGAAGCTGCCCGCGATCGCAAAATACACCGCACTGTTCACCGACCGCCAGATCGCCTGATTGGGAATAATTTTGGTCTCCACCTCTGACCCCCTGAGCCCGTTGGTGAGGCCAAAAACGGTCCCGGCGATACCGCCGTTCACCCCGTCAAAGGGCAGTAAGTGAGCGGCGATCCAGGCAGTCCAAGACTCTCCAGTATGACGAATGGGTGCTCCCATCAGAGCGGGTTCAACGATGTCAACAATCAGCCCACCACCTAGCCCAATCGCGGTCCCGATCAGGAGCCAGAGCAGCGTTCCCGGCAGCGCCTGTCGCCAGGACCAGTTCAGCGTTTCGATCGGCCTGACCTGGGCGGGCAGTAGCGAAATCGCCAACCCTACGAGCGGGCTGTAAATCAAAATCATATGTAAGCTGTCAAGCCAGTAAGGCCGCAGGTCACCCCACCAGCCGACTTCAGCAATACCGATGCCAATCTGGCTGAAGATACCATAGCTCAGCCCGAAGCCTAGACCTGCGAGCAGAGAGGACACCGCGCGGTAGAGGAAACGGTCGCCGGAGCGATGCAACCACTGCGGCTGTAGCCGTTCGATTAAGAAGATCGTCTGGCCTGAGTGGGTGAGCTGGCGCGCCAGCCAGCGTAGTCCGTTGAGCATCTGCTGCCGGGAATAGCGATCGCGGCCCCGACGCTCCAACATTTGGGCAATATAGCGGTCAAACAGTCGCCGCCGCTGCTCTTCCAAAGAACGGGTGGCGGGGATACCGCTGGGGGTGAGGTCGCGGTAGGCTAGCACCATAATGTTAAGCATCAGCGGCGATCGGGCTAATGTCTGCATCGGGGTGTCGGCGGTGAGCCACTGCTGTAAGCCGCTGAGGTCGAACTGGAGCTGTTCCAGGTAGGTCTGGACCTGATTGGGAGACAGGGCTTGCAGATACAGGGCAGTTTGCAGCTGGAGTCGCTGGCTCAGCCCATCGTAATCGCGGCGGCGGCAGCAGACGACCAGCTCGGTAGCAAACTGCTGCTGAAACTGGTTGAGCGCAAGTACACAGGCCTCTCGGTTTTCAAGCGAAACCTCATCTAGCCCGTCGAGTAAGAGCAGCAGATGTTGCTGCTCGACCCAGGAGCGACCGACCGGCTTGGGCACCTGATACTTGGCATTAAGCTCCTCGACGATCCACTGCCCAAAGTAGGGCTGGTGGCTGCCCCAAGAAGACAGATTTAAGACCACTGGCAGCAGCTGATAACTGTTTTGCTCGGCCCGGCTGACCAGCTCTCGGGCCAGCTGCAACAGCGTAGTCGTCTTGCCCGCTCCAGGCTCGCCTAAAATCAGCAGCGTCCGCCCGGTTCCCATCTGGTCAAAAATGGAGAGCACCGAGGCGTGAGTAGGCAGCTCGGTCCGAGGCTGGTCCTGGATTTTAACTTCAATATTCCAGGGCGTACTCACCGCCTGGGGATGTTCTTCTAGTCCTAGCACCAGCTGGATCTGGTCAAGCAACGAATTTTCTAAAACGCCCCTGATCCAATAGTTTCTAACCTTGTTGAGCAGGGCCTGACGGTTGCGATACTCCCGACTGCTGAGACTGTCTGGAGCTGCCGTGGTCATATGAACCGTCGGATCTGCCGAGTTACCCAGCGCCGTTTGCGCTACTGTTACAGACGACCCGGGCCGCTGGCTCTCGGTAATGACGGACAGACGGTCCGGGCCTGGCATTGGTGAAGCCTGCGAGATTTCCAACGCCTGAAGCGTTGCTGCTGCATCGGGGTAGCGATCGCGGTAGTCATAGCGCACCATTCTGGCCAGCACTGCGGCCAGATTCTCCTCTAGTCTCAGCCCGTTGGGCAGCTGGCTGAGATCTACTTCTTCAGTGTCGCGATCGCGCGGCAGCTTCTGCGGGGTGAGTCCGGTCAGTGCCTGCAAACAGGTCATCCCCAGGGCGTAGAGGTCGCTGCTGGGGCGCGGCTGCCCAGCCTGCTGCTCAGCGGGCATATAGCCCGATGAGCCGATGCTGATCGTGAACCCCGAGTCGGCGAGCCGGGTACTCATTTGCTTGACCGCGCCAAAGTCAATCAGTACCGGCTTACCATCGCCCTGTCGCAGAATAATGTTGGCCGGTTTGATGTCGCGGTGAATCACCTGCTGCTGCTGGATGAACGTCAGGACAGGCAGCAGGTCGCGCAGCAGGAGTTGCGCTTCGGGCTGACCGAGATAGCGACGCTGCTGGAGGACCTGGTGCAGCGACGGACCTTCGATAAATTCTTGAACCAGATAAAACTCACCATTTTCTTCAAAATGGGCCAGCAACTGCGGGATCTGGTTGTGGCGTCCCAGCTGGTATAGCGTTTGGGCTTCCAGGTCAAACAGCCGCCGCGCGGTGACCAGAGCCGCAGCTTCGCGAAACTGCGGCTTCAGCTGCTTGACCACACAGAGCGGCTGCGTCGGCAGGTGCAAATCCTGGGCTAGAAAGGTTTCGCCGAACCCCCCTTTGCCCAGCGGCTTTTGAACCTGATAGTGACCCGCCAGCAGCCTGATCATATGGGTTTAATTGGCCATAGTCATCTTCCCTAAGTATGGTAGCGGTCTAGGGATAACGTCTATTACCCATCGTCATGATTGTCAGTTTAGGATTGCCTGCCGAGAATATTGGGGGCGGCTAGCCTTTGGCGATAGGGTATTTGAGGGCTCAGCGAGTTGGAAGGGTGAGGGGAATTGCGATCGCGAATTCCGTCCCCTGTCCTGGTTTAGACCAGCAGGTGAGCTGCCCGCCGTGCCGCTCAGTGATAATTTGGTAGCTAATTGAAAGGCCCAGACCCGTCCCTTTGCCCACCGGCTTAGTCGTAAAGAACGGGTCAAATAGCTTGACCCGAACGTTTTCCGGTATGCCAAGGCCGTTGTCAGCAATACGAATGATTGCCTGGTTTAACGTAGCCTGAGTGCGGATGGTAATTTGAGGGACGGCTATCGGGCCAGCCCGCTCAAGGCTTTCGTCGATGGCATCGATGGCGTTAGCAAGAATATTCATAAATACCTGATTCAGCTGCCCTGGATAGCAGCTCACTGGGGGTAGATCGCCATAGTCTTGAATAACTTCAATAGCAGGACGCCAATTTTGGGCTTTGAGCTGACTGCTCAGAATCAGCAATGTGCTGTCGATTCCTTCGTGAATATCAACCGTTTTGACATCAGATTCGTCTTGTCTTGAAAAAATCTTGAGCGAGCGGACAATCTCGGTAATCCGCTCAGCACCCAGTTCCATTGAGTTCAGCACCTTGAGAAAATCTGATTGCAGATAGACAAGGTCAATTTCCTGAATAAAGGCTTGAATGACCGGGCTCGGCTGGGGACATTCGCTTTGGTAATGCTGCAATAAAAGAATCAGGTCCTGGGCGTATTCTTTTGCGGGTTCCAAGTTGCCATAGATAAAGCTAATCGGATTGTTAATTTCATGGGCAACGCCAGCAACCAGCTGACCCAGGCTCGACATTTTCTCAGTTTGGATCAGCTGTGTCTGAGCTTGCTGAAGCTCTACGAGCGTATTGGAAAGCGTCTGCGTCCGCTCTTCGACCCGCTCTTCCAAAGTTTCAAAAGATTCCTGAAGCTGTTTGGCCATCTGGTTGAAGGTTTGGCCCAGGCTAGAAAATTCTTGAATGCTGGACTTTTGAACCTGTTGGTTCAGGTCTCCCCTGGAGATCGCCCGCGCTGCCCGGTCTAGCTGCCAAACAGACTGAACAATCCAGTGAGAAGTATAGAGGCCTAAAACGCTGGCGATGGCTAAAGCCCCTAAGCACAGCAAAATAGTCGTCCGCGTATTGGCCTGAATTTGAGCCATAAAGTCAGACTCTGGCACTACTGTCACCACGAGCCAGTCGAGACCGTCTGCATCACGCCAAGGGCGAATATGAAGATATCGGCGCTGGCCCTGCAGCGGCAGTATCAAAGACTGCTCTTGCTCGATATTCTGTAGGTCAAACCGCTCTTGCAAAGCGCGGGTAGTCGCCTGGGTCAAGCTGTCTGTACTGTCTAGCGCATTGAGCCGCTGCGGTTCGCCATTGACTGACTGGTAAAGCGGTTGTCCATTGGAGCTAGCCACCAAATCGCCATTGCGCTGCATAATAAAAACCTGGCTGTTTTGGCTAAGCTCTAAATTGGCTAGAAAGTCGCTGATGTTAGAGAGTCTCAGGTCAACTGACAGTACGCCCAGCAGCTGATTCGCCGAATTATAGACCGGCAAGTTGGCATTGGCCGCAATATAGACGGGATCGTTTTGAGCCAATGTATCAAATTGTTCTAGAACCAGCGTCCACATCGGTTTCTGAGCTTCGACAGTTTGATAGTAAAAGGGTTCTGCTTTAGGAAAGTATTCGTACTGATCGATGATTGCCTGCCGCTGGCCCTGGCTATCGACCGAATAGGTACGACCCACACCGTCGGCAGCGACGATATCAATCTCTATTCCGGGTTCACTCAGCCAATCTCCAGCACCGATATATTTGCCGTTGGGCAGGGTCAGCGCAATATAATCCAGCTGTCCATAGGTTTTGGCCTCTTTCCAGAAAAGGCTACTCAGGGTATCTGCATCATCGGGTTCGACGATCCTCCTCTGGAGCAAGTCGGCATTGAGCTGATTGACTTTTGGGGGCAGGGAGAGATAGCTGACGAGCTGCTGATCCACCAGCTGGTCGGTTCTAGCGATCAGCTGAGCCGCCAAATCATTGACAGCAGTTCGACCATTTCGCAGGGAAAAATAGCCGGTCAGCCCCACCGCCGCTGAAATTTGCAGCAGGAAGGGAACGACTAAAATTGAACGTAGGGGTAGCTGCCGTCCCAGCGGGGATGACCGGGAAGGCCTGGTCTCGCTCAGAGCAGACTTGGTCTTAGCCTGAAGCATCCGGCTAAACGGGCTTTTGAATTGCATCGTAGGCAGTCGGCAAAGGGGTATCAGGGGAACTACTGACAGGTTGCCCGCGTAAAGGAGAATTATGAATATACCCAGCGGAAATTGATATTCTGACCAGTACCGTTCAGCTCGGGATTATTCCAGTCTAGTGGGTCGTTTCCAGTTTCAGGCTCGGCCAATGCCGCCTAATATCATGGGAATACTTGGGGACTTTCAACCGCAGCGGCAGCGATATGATTTCTTACCACACCGCCCGATTAGTAATTGAGCGCGATGTCCGCGCCGAGGAAGAGGAGCGACAGATCGCAGCGCCCTGCCGGACTCGGCTGCTGCTACAAGCACAGGAAGCCCCTGTCTGCCTATTTTTTCACGGCTTTACCGCCGGCACTTACCAGTTTGAGCCGATGGGCCAGTCGCTTTTTCAGGCGGGCTACAACGTAGTGGTGCCCTGCCTACCCGGCCACGGTCAGATCGACGACTGGCAGGCCGATAACCCGCCGCCGCTGCCGGAAAATCCACGTGACTACCTCAAATTTGCTGTGAAATGGCTAAGGCTAGCCCAAAAGCTTGGCCCGCAGGTTTCCATCGGCGGCATTTCTGGCGGCGGCACGATCTCGGCCTGGCTGGCAATAGAGCAGGTTGAGCACATCCACCGGGCCGTCCTCTTTGCCCCCTACTTCAGCGGCAGTAACCCGGTCATCGATCTGTTTGTCGAGGTGTTTGACACCTATTTTGAATGGCAAAACCAGGCTGGACCGAGCTATCCCGGTTTCGACGTGGCCGCACTCCGAGCCATCTTTCAAATTGGCGACTATGTGCTCAAGCGGGTAAAGCAATCGCCGATGGCCCCGGTCTTTACCATTTCGAGTGAGAGCGATCGCGCCGTCAATAACCGCGACCATCAGCGCTTTTTTGAGGCCGGGCTCAAGTATCAGCCCCGCTGCTGGTATCATCGCTTTGGCCGAGTGCTGGATATTCCCCATACGATGATGACGGAGGCCGAAGGTAACCGCTATGCCCATCTGCTGATTATCATGACCCGCGCCTACCTGGAAAGCGACCTGACCTGGGCCGAAATTGAAGAGATTGGCTATCGCATGACCCGGGGCCGAACCTTTAATGCCGTGGTGGCTGAGCTAGGCTGGCAGGATCGCTCCTCTGCCAATATGCCTGCCATGATGACCCTGGTAGATAAGCGAGCCATCGTCGAAAAGCGGCAGACTCGAAACCGAGAACGCAGCCGCCATGCCAGACTTTATGACCGCTAGCCCCCTGACCATGCCTGACCTGACTTTACCTGACCTGACCTTTCCCGCTTTCGACCCCTTCTCTGACTCGCTCGATACGGTCGTGGATTCGCTCGCCACTGTTCAGAACGGCCTGGCCTGGGTGATGGCCCATCCCTACCTGTCCCTTGCGATCGCGCTGTTCTCCCTAGGTCTGCTCCAGCTACTCGCCGACAGCGTCAAGCGGCTGCTTAAAACAGCGATCGCGATCATCCTCAAATCGCCCCTCCTACTGCTCCAATGGCTTTGGCAAAAGGCCATCACGCCCGCTCCAGAATCCACCGAAGCCCGCCTAGCTCAGGTCCTACAGCGACTCGATAGCCTCAGGCAGGAGCAAGACGCCCTCTTAAACGAGCTCAGAACGCTACTCGACCTCCCCAAAACCGACCCGATCACCCGATCACCCGATCACCCGATCACCCGATCACCCCTCTCGACGACAGCTCCACCGGCTCCTGCGGACGAGGCGGTCTCACCTCGGTCTTAAGGCCCAGAGATTGCAGGTGCGATCGCAGCTCATCCGCTCCTCCTGCTTTCCTCAGCGTGGGAGCAAGCATACCTTTGTAAGTAACATGCCCCCCCTCTGCGGTCGGCAGCATGATCTGCGGCTTCAGCCATTTGGCCAGCTCACGGGCTCCCTCTCGTCCGCGAATAATGCTGCCGACGCCCAGGATTGAAATATCGAGCATGGGCGTAATCGCTACGTTCACGCCGGTTAAATCCTGCACTTTCTCAGCCGCCGGATAGCCGTGGGGCTCATAGTAAATCTTGAGCCCTTCAGCCGTGAGGACATAGGCATTCTCTTTGAGAAAGGGGCCAATCGGCGCGCCGGGCAGGGCTCGAATTTGAAGCATGTCCTGAAACGAATAGGTTTCGCCATGGGAGAGCGTCGTCACAGACTCATAGCCCATCCCCTGCACTACCTCAGCCCCCTTCGGTGAAGCCACGACGGGAATCGACCGGTCGAGCTGCTTCAGCGTCTCGGGATGGGCATGGTCCTCCAGCCCCTGGGAGAGCAAAATCAGGTCTATTGAGGCAGGAATGGGCACCGGCTGGGGGCGGACGCCCCGAATCAGCCAGGGCATCTGATTGAACACCAAATCGCCTACCAGCCAGGGGTCAATCAGGATTCGCCGTTCCCCGGCCTCCAGCAGCCAGGCATTTGCGTCAAACCAGGTCAGTCTCATAAGTTCGTTCTTTTGCACAGTTAGATAGCTTCCATGGTTTCTATTGTAAATTTTTACAATGAGGTAGGTGCATCCCAGCGATATAGCTCCAGCAGTGGGTGAAGCAATTGACTAATTGCATAGAATAAATACAATGAAAGGTGCGTACAAAGATTGAATTTAATCTATAATTTAACTGCAAGCGATACAAAAGCGATAAAGAGGCCGACCGTTGATTCACGCTACCTTGCATCAGCTCAAAGTTTTCGAAGCAACTGCCCGTCACGGTAGTTTTACCCGAGCGGCGGAGGAGCTTTATCTGACTCAGCCCACCGTTTCTATTCAGGTTAAGCAGCTGACTAAGGCAGTTGGCTTGCCCCTGTTCGAGCAAATTGGCAAGCGTCTTTTTCTAACCCAGGCTGGGCAAAAGCTACTGGAAACCTGCCAGAATATTTTTGAGGGGCTCGACCAGTTTGAAATGTCCGTTGCCGACTTGAAGGGAATGAAGCAAGGACAGCTGCGGCTGGCGGTGATTACCACGGCTAAATATTTTGTGCCAAGGCTGCTCGGGCCGTTTTGCCACCGCTATCCCGGCATTGATATTTCCCTTAAGGTAACTAACCACCAGCACATTCAAGAGCGCATGGCTGAAAATAAGGACGATCTCTATATTATTAGCCAACCCCCCTCACAGCCTGACCTGAAGGTGTATCCCTTTCTCGAAAATCCGCTGGTGGTATTAGCCCCAACTGGCCATCCGCTGGCTGGAAAGCACAATGTACCGATTGAAAAGCTCAACGACGCCCCCTTTATCATGCGAGAGCCGGGCTCTGGCACCCGACAGGCGGTTCAGAACCTGTTTGAACAGCACAACATTGAAGTCAAGGTGCAGCTTGAATTGGGCAGTAACGAAGCGATTAAACAAGCGATCGCGGGGGGCTTAGGCATCTCTATCCTTTCTCAGCACACGATCATTTCCGAGGGTACCGGCGGCGAATTCGCCATCCTCGACGTCGAAGGCTTCCCAATCGAGCGCCACTGGTATGCGGCCCACCTCTCTGGCAAGCAGCCCTCTGTAGTGGCGGATACCTTCTTGCAGTATCTGATTAACGAAAGCCCAGCAATGGCTCAGAAATTCCTCCCTGGGCTAGGCCAGTCAGCGCTCAAGTCTGAAGAGCTGGCGCAAGTGTAGAGGCAGTCCCCTGGGTCTGTCCCCACTACTGCAAAGCCGCAAGCACCTTGTCGTGAATTTCGCCATTACTCACGACCACACCTCGATTATTCACCAGCTTGGCTGACTGGGAGAAGTCCAGCGGCCGACCGGTCATATCGGTGACTCTGCCCCCCGCCTCCTCAACCACGATCACGCCAGCGGCATGATCCCAGATCTTTTCACGGTAGTCGGGCGACTTAGGCGACGGCAGCCGTAGGTATAGCACGGCTTCTCCCGCCGCAACTGCGCCATATTTGGCCTGCGAATCCATTCGTAAAGAATCGGCGGTGATGCCTGCGGCCTGCGCGATCGCGCTTTGCTGCTCCTGGTTCCCATGCCCCGATTCCACACTTTCCACAAACCGAAAATGGGCCCAGTCGATTGAAGCTGCCACTTGAATCGACTGGGCCGACCCGCCACTCAGCGGCTGCATGACTGCGCCTGCCCCCCGCACAGCGATGAAAAGAATGCCCGTCGTATCGCCGATCGTCAGCGCCGGGCAGGCTAGGACGCCGACTTTAATCTCGCCTGCCTCCACCAGGGCTAGGGCCACCGCGTACTGATCGTTGCGCAGGAAGCCCTTAGTTCCATCAATCGGATCGAGGGTCCAGTAGCGCGGGCCGACGCTGCCGTTACCATAGTCAATCCAGCGGGTAACTGTCTCTGGCGTGGCCTCTGGAATGATCGCCTGTACATATTGGCTGACCTGCTGCAGCGGTTTTGCCATCGCTGCGGTCTTGAGTTCGGCGGCGTCTTCTTCGGCCACAATCGGATCATTTGGAAATAGCTCACGCAGGGTTTTGCAAACCACTGCCTGAGCCCCAAAGTCGGCCACCGTCACTGGGCTACGATCCTGCTTGGCCATCGCCTCGGGTACCATCTGACGGCGGACCTCTTGACAGAGTAGAGCCGCGCCGGTGACGGCTGCGATCGCGATTTCTTTTTCTTTTTCGTAGGCCATCGGTTGCTCCGCTTGCAAATGGTAAAGGGGTACCAGAGATAACCCGTTTAGTCTAGATGAAAGCTGCGGACTGTGGCGCTGGATGCCGATGAATTACGATAGGCTGAGAGAAGGTTTTTCCAGTCGCGATCGCCGCCTGAAATGGTTTTCCAGCTGCCAGATAAGTATATTGATCTGCTGACGGACTTTGGCTTCAAGCGCGTCTTCGGCACCGAGCCCAATAAGCGCCTGCTGATCGACTTCTTAAATACGCTGCTGCCCGACTACCACCGCATCCAGGACCTGACCTTCAAAAACAGTGAGAATCTGGGCCGCAGCGCCATCGACCGCAGGGCCATCTTCGATATTTACTGCCAGGCCGAGACCGGCGAGCGCTTCATCGTCGAAGTGCAAAAGGCGAAGCAGAACTTTTTCAAAGACCGCAGCGTCTTCTACGCCACCTTCCCGATTCAGGAGCAGGCACAGAAGGGCGAGTGGAACTATGAGCTGACGGCGGTGTATGGTGTGGGCATTCTCGACTTTGTCTTTTCTGAGCACCGAGACGACCCGGAGCTGCTGCATACGGTAGAGCTGAAGAACCAGCACTGCGAAGTCTTCTACGAAAAGCTGAAGTTCATCTACATCGAGCTGCCGAAGTTCACCAAGAGCCTGGATGAGCTAGAGACGCATTTTGACAAATGGCTATACCTATTCAAGCATCTAGCCCAGTTCGAGGAACCGCCGCCAGAGCGGCTACAGGAAGGGGTGTTTAACGAACTGTTTGAGGTGGCCAGGATTGCTAACTTTTCGTCAGACGAGCAGAACAGCTATCAGGCCAGTCTGAAAGCCTACCGTGACACGAACAACATTGCCGAGACGCTGCGTCAGGAGAGCAGGGCAAAGGGCAGAGCAGAAGTCATTCAGCAGGGCAGGCAAGAAGGCAGGCAAGAAGGTAGGCAAGAAGGATTTGAGCTAGTTGCCAGACGGATGAAAGCGGCTGGTACATCGTTGCAGGAGATTGCTCAGTTTACAGGATTGAGCCCGGATGATATTGAGGCACTTTAAGGAAATCTAAGGGATTGCGCTTCATCCCCCTCGCCGTTGCCGATAGGATTCTATCCAGGCCCGAGTTCCCCAATACTGACAGGAAAATGCGGCAATCTTGCTAGCCTCAGCCAGGGCTGCTGGGAACGGCAGATGAGGGTGAAAATGGCAAAAGGCACCGTGGAAAATGTCGCCTGCGCCTAGCGTATCGACTGGATAGATTGCAGGTACCTCAAGCTGACCCGCTTCGGTCGTCGTCTGGTATTGAATTGGCTCAGAACCAAAGGTCATCGCGATCAGGGAAATATCCATTTGCCGCAGGTAGCTGAAGGTGTCGTCAGCGCTGTGACAGCCCGGCGGCTGAAAGTTTGCGGAAGCAATCACCACTTCGGCAAAAGGCAGCACCGCTTCAAACCCAGGCTTCCAGCTGCCCGCGTCAATAATTACAGGGATATTTTGAGCTTTTGCCTGAGCCGCAATCGCTCGACTCACCGACATCTGATGACCGTCAATCAGGACGATATCGGCTGCGTCTAAACTAGGGCTGGGAATTGCCTCGGACTGGGCCTGCCGATCTGTCGCATTGCTGGAAATTACCGCTCGTTCGCCGGTTGCCGCAGTCACAACAATCGATGAAACCGGCGGTGCATCACGGCGGTGAGCTTGCAGGTCGATAATGCCGACGCCTTGCGCTTGCAAGTCTTGCCAAACCAGCTTGGCTAGCGGATGCTGCCCCAGGACGCCCATTACCTCTACCGTATTTCCCAGCTGGGAAAAGGCCACTGCCGCGTTGGTCACCGGCCCACCCGCAGCTATCAGCGATTGGACCGCCACGACTTTTTCATTCGCCGCTGGCGGATGATCGGCCTGGTAGAGATAGTCCAGCGTGATCAGCCCAACAAATAGTCCCCGCTGATTTTCCATGGCTGTGCCTGCAAGATTCGGATCATCCAAAATATTAGAATAAGGTTTCCTACTCTTGTGCCCTATTCAGCCGCGATCGCGCCCATGCCCGACTCCTCGCTTCAACCTGAGCTTCAGGCCGGTGCGCTCTACCTGGTGGGAACCCCCATTGGCAATCTTGAAGACATCACCTTCCGAGCGGTGAGAGTGCTTAACACGGTAGACCTAATTGCAGCTGAAGACACGCGCCATACGGGCAAGCTGCTCCAGCATTTTCAGATCCAGACGTCCCAGGTTAGCTATCACGATCACAATACCCAGCAGCGCATCCCTGAACTGATAGCCCATCTAACCGAAGGAAAAACCTTGGCTCTAGTCACCGATGCCGGGATGCCGGGCATTTCCGATCCGGGCTATGAGCTGGTCTGTGCCTGTGTTCAGCAGGGGCTGACGGTGATCCCCATTCCCGGCCCTTCAGCCGTCGTCACCGCTCTCGCGGTGGCAGCCCTGCCGACCGATCGCTTTGTATTTGAGGGTTTTCTTCCAGCCAAGGGCAAAGCCCGGCGCGATCGCATTACTGCCCTCCAAACTGAATCCCGAACTATCCTGCTCTATGAAAGCCCCCACCGGCTGCTCCAGACGCTGACCGACCTTGCTACCACCCTTTCGCCAGAGCGTCCGGTGACGCTGGCCCGCGAGCTAACCAAGCGCTATGAGGAATTTTGGCGGGGTACGCTGGCGGACGCGATCGCGCACTGTACGACAGTGCCACCGAGGGGAGAATTCACAATCGCGATCGCGGGTGCCCCAGTTTCCAACCCGGTACTCTCCGAAGCTGCCATCCTGGACGAGCTAAAGGCTTTAATGCAGCAGGGACTTTCCCGCTCTGAAGCGAGTCGCCAGCTGGCTCAGGGAACGCGGTTTTCTCGGCGGGAGGTTTATCAGCTGTCGTTGAGGCTGTCGGATGGATAGGGAATGGTGGGGTGATGGAGTAATGGGGTGTTCGCGCAGCGTCGCCGTAGGCGTTAGGAGTAATGGGGTGATGGGTTAGGCGGGGCCGCTGGTGAGGGCGGTGGCGATCGCGTCTACGACTCGGCCCACTTCGGTTACCTCCAGCCCGACGTTGGGGAGCTTTTGCCCTTTGGGAATGAGGGCTCGCTTGAAGCCTAGCTTGGCGGCTTCTTTTAGCCTCAGCTCTAGCTGAGAGACCGGGCGCACCTGACCGCCCAGGCCAACTTCGCCAATCAGAACCAGCTCGGGATCGACAATGCGATCGCGGAAGCTGGCCGCGACGGCAATGGCGATGCCTAAGTCTGCCGCCGGTTCGGCGACGTTCAGGCCGCCTGACGAGGCGACGTAGGCGTCGAGCTTGGATAGGGGAATGCCGACCCGCTTTTCTAAAACGGCCAGAATTTGCAGCAGTCGGTTGTACTCAATCCCCGTCGTCGAGCGACGGGGTGAGCTGTAGCTGGTGGGGCTGACTAGGGACTGGAGTTCAACGACCAGCGGTCGGGTGCCCTCACAGGCAACAATCGTGGCAACGCCGGGAACTTTTTCTTCTCGATTGCCCAAAAACAGCTCGGACGGGTTGCGCACCTCCTCCAGCCCTCGGTCTACCATTTCAAATACGCCTAGCTCGTGGGTCGCCCCAAACCGATTTTTCACCGAGCGCAGCAGTCGGTGGCTGGCAAAGCGATCGCCTTCGAAATAGAGCACGGTATCGACCAGGTGCTCCAATACTTTGGGACCCGCGATCGCGCCTTCCTTGGTCACATGGCCAACGATAAATAGGGAAATATTTTCTCGCTTTGCCACCTGCATCAGCGCTGAGGTGCATTCGCGCACCTGGGCCACCGATCCCGGGGCTGAGGTTAGCGCGCCGTAAAACAGGGCCTGGATGCTGTCGATTACCGCCACCTGAGGCCGCAGCGACTCAATCTCCATCAGGATGGTTTCCAAATCAGTTTCAGGCAGCAGGTAGAGATTTTTGGCAATGCTGCCGGGTTTTGTTTCCTGACCCATTTCTAAGCGCTGCGATCGCAGCTTCACCTGCTGACCCGACTCCTCGGCGCAAACGTAGAGTACCGGTGCGGCCTGGGCTAGCTGGTTAGCCGCCTGCAAAAGCAGCGTCGATTTACCGATCCCGGGGTCTCCGCCCACCAGCACCAGCGACCCCGGCACGATGCCGCCGCCCAGCACCCGGTCGAGCTCGTCAAAGCCTGAAGGAATGCGAGCTTGGGGATGTTCCTGAATCTGCTCGAAGGTCAGGGCTAGGCGGGGCTGGGTCGCTGTGGCTGATTTATGTTGGCGGGAGGAGCGCGATCTCGCACTGGGCCGGGTCGTGGGTTCTATAGGCGCGATCGTCTGCTCGACCAGCGAATTCCAGCTGCCGCAGACGGGACACTTGCCAAAGTGCTGGGGCGACTCTGCCCCGCACTGATTGCAAACGTAGATAGAACGAGTTTTGGGCATACTTGATTAGATAAACCAGAAAGCGGAGGCGTGACGTAGCACCAACACAAAGCTAAGATATTAGTATAAATGTTCTTTTTGTTAGGATAGCGGTTATCAGTTTGTAGTATTCTGCTACAAACCTTAAGAAACGTTGAAAACCCCTTGTCTAAAGGCTTGCTGAGGACTCAAGCGCATACAATGGGAGCTATCGGCTGGTCATCTGTTAAAAATTGGCGTTACAGACTTTGAAGGGTTAATTGTTTAGCATTGCGTTTATAGGAGTCCAAAAGATTTGGAAAGCATCAAAGAAAAAATTCTGGTTGTCGATGATGAAGCCAGCATCCGCCGAATTTTGGAAACCCGTCTGTCCATGATCGGCTACGACGTGGTCACCGCGGCTGATGGTGAAGAGGCCCTGGATACTTTCCGCCATGCCACTCCCGATCTCGTGGTGCTGGACGTGATGATGCCCAAACTTGACGGCTATGGCGTCTGTCAGGAGCTACGCAAGGAGTCCGATATTCCCATCATTATGCTAACGGCCCTGGGCGACGTTGCCGACCGGATTACCGGCCTGGAGCTAGGCGCTGACGATTACGTGGTCAAGCCCTTTTCTCCGAAGGAGCTAGAGGCGCGAATCCGCTCGGTTCTGCGCCGGGTAGAAAAAACCGGTAGTTCCGGTATCCCCAGTTCCGGCGTGATCACGATTAACAGTATTCGAATCGACACCAATAAGCGCCAGGTTTATAAAGGAGATGAGCGGATTCGGCTCACCGGCATGGAGTTTAGCCTGCTCGAGCTGCTGGTCAGCCGCTCGGGGGAGCCCTTCTCTCGGTCTGAAATCCTTCAGGAGGTCTGGGGCTATACGCCGGAGCGCCATGTCGATACGCGGGTAGTGGATGTTCACATTTCGCGGCTGCGAGCCAAGCTAGAGGACGATCCCAGCAACCCCGAGCTGATCCTAACGGCGCGCGGGACGGGCTACTTGTTCCAGCGAATCGTAGAGCCTGGCGAAGAGTAAGCCTGCGCTCTCAAGGCCAGGATAGCTGAGCGATGAACGGGCCATGGTTGGAGTCGGGGTCGGTCTTTGATAGAATTTCGTTAAAGTTTCTAAAGATTCAATTCGATGGAATCGACGCAAGCACGGATCGCAGTGGATGCGATGGGCGGCGATTATGCGCCTGCTGAAATTGTGGCTGGAGCCATCAGGGCCAAGGAGGAGCTGGGGGTCGAAATTTTGCTAGTCGGCGATCCGCAGCAGATTCGCGACTCGGCTCAGTCAGATAGCCTGCGGCAGTTAGAAATTGTGCCCGCTGAGGGCACGATTGAAATGCACGAAGAGCCGCTGAGTGCGCTGCGCCGTAAGCCTCAGGCCTCAATCAACGTATCGATGAATTTGGTCAAGCAGGGCCGAGCCGATGCGGTGGTTTCAGCGGGGCATTCAGGGGCGGCGATGGCCGCCGCGCTGCTGCGGTTGGGGCGACTCAAAGGCATTGACCGGCCTGCGATTGGCGCGGTTTTCCCCAGCGTCATTGCCGGTAAGCCGGTGCTGATTCTTGACGTGGGGGCCAACGTAGACTGTCGGCCTCGCTTTCTGGAGCAGTTTGCCCTGATGGGCAGCATCTATTCCCGCTATGTCCTTGGTCAAGACGATCCCAAAGTCGGTCTGCTGAATATTGGCGAAGAGCCTAGCAAGGGCAATGACGCCGCCGTACGGACCCACGAGGCGCTAGCCAACCAGTCCGCCTTTACCTTTGTCGGCAATGCGGAGGGGCGAGACATTCTGTCTGGCCAGTTTGACGTGATTGTCTGCGATGGCTTTGTCGGCAATGTGCTGCTCAAGTTTGCTGAGGCGGTAGGCGAGTCGGTGCTGCAAATTCTGCGGGAGGAGCTGCCTCAGGGGATTATGGGTAAGCTGGGCGTATCGCTGCTGCGCGGCAACCTGCGCCGGATTAAGCAGCGGGTGGACCACGCTGAACACGGCGGCGGACTGCTGCTCGGCGTCGCCGGGATTGCGGTGATCAGCCACGGCAGCTCTCAAGCGCCTTCTTTCTTTAGCGCTATCCGTTTGGCCAAGGAGGCGGTCGATCATCGCGTGTTAGACCAAATTCAGGCCCAGTATCAAAAAATTGCTGCCGCTGCCTTAGAGGGAGAATAGATGTTGCACCCTACAGGAAACGGCGTTGCCTTTATCGGCAGCGGTTCAGCTCGGCTGACGACGGCGCTGAGTAATGACGACCTCAGCCAAATTGTAGAGACTTCAGACGAGTGGATTGCGACCCGCACAGGGATTCGCCAGCGGCATATCGCTGGCCCGGCTGAGTCGCTCCAGTCTTTAGCGACGGCGGCAGCGCGGGGCGCGATCGCGATGGCTCAGCTCCAGCCTGCTGACATCGACCTAATTGTCTTAGCCACCTCCACACCTGACGACCTCTTCGGCTCGGCCTGCCAGATTCAAGCGGCGCTGGGGGCTCAGCGAGCGGTGGCCTTTGACCTAACGGCGGCCTGCTCGGGCTTTGTGTTTGCCACGGTGACAGCAGCCCAATTTTTGCGCAATGGCGTCTATCGCAACGCGGTCGTGATTGGGGCCGACCTGCTGACCCGCTGGGTAGACTGGGCCGATCGCCGCACCTGCGTGCTGTTTGGCGACGGGGCCGGGGCAGTTGTGCTCCAGGCGGCTGAACGCGATCGCCTGCTGGGCTTTGAGCTGTGCAGCGATGGCAGCATGAACGACTGCCTAACCCTGAGCTATCAGGGCGAATCGCAGCCATTAGCGGGAGAGCTAACGGTGCAAAAGGGTGGCTTTCAGCCGATTACGATGAACGGTCGTGAGGTCTATCGCTTTGCCGTCAACCGCGTCCCTGAGGTATTAGAAAAGTCGCTCTTTCATGCCGGTTTAGCGACTGAAGAGATTGACTGGCTGATCCTGCATCAGGCCAATCAGCGCATTCTCGACGCCGTGGCCAAGCGCCTGAAGCTGCCGCCCGAGCGAGTCGTCAGCAATATGGCCAAGCATGGTAACACTTCAGCAGCCTCGATTCCCCTGGCCCTGGATGAATGGGTGCGGGCTGGCAAAATTAAATCAGGCGACAAAATCGCTACCTCAGGGTTTGGAGCTGGACTGACCTGGGGCGCGGCCATTTTTGAATGGGGTTGACAGGGAGGGGAGTATGCTAGACGCTCTGACGGAGCAAAAGATTCCCAGGCTAGAGAGCGGCGATCGGCTTAGCCGACCTGAGTTTGAGCGACGATATCAGGCGATGCCTCAACTTAAAAAAGCCGAGCTGATTGAAGGAGTCGTCTACGTGCCCGCCGCCTTGAGGTTTCAAAGCCATGCGCAGCCCCACGGCAATCTGATGGGATGGCTGTGGACTTACAAAATTGTGACGCCGCAGGTTGAGCTTGGCGACAACCCCACCGTTCGGTTAGACCTGGATAATGCCCCTCAGCCAGACGCTGTTTTACTCATTGATCCGAAAGCTGGAGGGCAGGCTCAGATTAGCCCGGATGATTACATTGAGGGAGCTCCCGAGCTCGTCGTTGAGGTGGCTGCTAGCAGCAGCGCTATTGACCTACATGACAAAAAACGCGCCTATCTTCGCAACGGCGTCCAGGAATACCTAGTCTGGCAAATTTTTGAACGGCAGATTTCCTGGTTCGCACTGAAGGAAGGACGTTACGAGTCCCTGCCTGTGGAAGGGAGAATTATCAAAAGCCAGAAATTTCCAGGGCTTTGGCTGGCCGTAGACGCTCTGATTGCAGGGGAGATGGCCGATGTTCTGGCCGTATTACAGCAGGGCCTAGCCTCCGCAGAATATGCTGATTTTGCTGAGCAACTCCGCGCTTGAGCTTGGATTGCTGCATTTTTAAGCTGGCCAAAACATTGCTGCTCCATCCAACTTTCCGCTTCCCCTCGGGCTCATTTGCTGAGACAGTATAATGTGATCTCTAATACAACCGCGCAACGATGGCTAAAACGGCTTGGGTATTTCCTGGACAAGGCTCTCAGTCTATTGGTATGGGTACTGACTTAGCCGATATTGGCACAGCTCGGTTTAGCCAGGCCGAAGACATTTTAGGCTGGTCGGTTTTAGAAATCTGCGGCAGTGAGGACGATAAAGTTTCTAATACGCTCTATACCCAACCTTGCCTTTACGTAATCGAAAGCATTTTGGCCGACGCACTGAAAGCCAAGGGTGAGCGCCCGGCGGTTGTCGCTGGTCACAGCCTGGGAGAATATTCGGCCCTCTACACGGCGGAAGTATTTAGCTTTGCGGCGGGGCTGCGGCTGGTAAAGCGACGGGCTGAACTGATGGCACAGGCTGCTGAAGGATCGATGGCAGCGCTGATGGGATTCAAGCGGGAGGCGCTGGAGGCGGCTCTGGCTAATACTGCCGATGTCGTTTTGGCGAATGACAATAACGCTGGGCAGGTGGTTATTTCTGGCACAGCAGAAGCAGTCGAGGCAGCGATTCAGCAGGTAAAGGCCAGGCGAGCCACCCGGCTGAACGTCAGCGGAGCCTTTCACTCTCCGCTGATGGCCGGTGCGGCTCAGGAATTTGCCGATATTTTAAATGCGGTTGAGTTTAAAGATGCGATCGCGCCGGTCCTTTCCAACGTAGACCCAACCCCCAGCACCGATGCAGCTGAGCTGAAGCAGCGACTGACTCAGCAAATGACCGGCTCAGTACGCTGGCGCGAAATTTCCCTCAGCCTGCCTAAGCAAGGGATTGACACCGTGATTGAAGTGGGGCCAGGCGCAGTCTTAACCGGACTGATCAAGCGCACGGTAAAAGATTTAGAGCTGAAGCAAATCGAGTCGCTAGCACAGCTAGAGGCAGCTTATTCGTAATTCGTAGGGTGGGTTGAACCCAACCGCACCTGATTAGCTCAGGAATAGGGTTGTCAACCCACTGAAACCCAAGCACAATCAGGATTCCGATAAAATCTCATAGCTTTTAACTTCCAAGATAGGGCCGATCATCGACATCGACATCACATCTTTTCGTACCGCGCCTTCAATCTGCACCTTGAGCCCCTTTTTTTCTAGGCTAGCGGTATCGCCGTGGAGCTCATAGGTTTGGCCTTCATCGGTGACGACGGCCCAGGTGCCTGAGCCCATCTCCATCCATTGAATGGTGCCTTTGACAGTTGTAGTATCCATGCGGGTCTCCGTGAGAGGCTTGCTTTGACAAGCCTACAGCTATAGACCGTCGCTGGTCGCCACCCTTAGGGTGATAGCTGCGATCGCTAAGCACAGCACAACATTGACGCCGATGAAAGCCTGCGCGATCGCGTTTGCCCCAATCCACAGCACATAGGTTGACTCCAGCAGGCTAACTGATAAAAACGCGGCGACGCCGACTGCCAGACCCATGGAAAACCACCTGAGGGTGCGATGGCTAAGCAGCAGCAGCATTCCCGCCAGCGGAATCAGGCAGCTGGCAAAAACCGGATTGAGTCGCGGATCGCGCCACAGGGCGCTGCCCAGCTCGGGAATCGCGCTGCCGACCAGCCGCAGGGGCCAGTCGGGCAGATACATCACATGCAAGCCCTTGAAAATAAACAGGCCAATCGCTCCGAGGAAAATGCCGATTAGGTAGGCGTTGCCCTGCCAGGGGAAGCGCGCCATCCGGGTGAACAGCCAGGTAAAGGCCGCCGCGATCGCGCCCCGCAGGAGCAGATCTTTCCAGGGAATTGACTTCGCATCAAACCAGAACAGACTGCGCAAAAACTGCCACAGCTGGCCCCACCAGGGCAGCCGGACCGTCGCCATCTGGGCCGCTGCCGCCGCATCGAGCTTACCGGCGCCAAAGGCATTACTGCTGTCGCGGCCGACTTTCTGAGCAGAGTATTCCAGCACCGTTTCCACGGTCTCAGGTGCTTCAATCCCGATAGACTTGAGCACCGCTGCCACACCGGCCACGTGGGGGGCCGCCATGCTGGTACCCTGGAAGTATTTGAACTGGGCCTTACCGCTCAGCCGGTCAATGGTCTCTTGCAAAATGCCGCCCGATTCGCCTGCTAGGGTAGAGCCGCCGGGGGCAGCGATATCCACCCCGAGGCCGTAGTTGGAATAGGGCGCTTTTTTGCCGTCAGCGTCAAAGGCAGAAACGCCAATCACATGGCGATATTTGGCCGGATAGGATGCTGACTGACTGGACTCATTGCCCGCTGCGGCCACAATCACGACGCCTTTGCTGTGGGCATACTCGACCGCTTCCTGCATAAGCTCAGAAGCGCCGCCGCCACCTAAGCTCATATTGATTACATCGGCCCCATTATCGGCGGCAAAGCGGATCGCCTCGGTGATGTCGGCGACATTGCCGAAGCCTTGGGCGCTAAGCACCTTCAGCGGCATCAGATTGGCCTCGTAGGCAATCCCGGCGACGCCGTAGCCGTTATTGGTCGATTGGGCAATGGTGCCAGCGACGTGGGTGCCGTGACCGTTGTCATCGTCGGCCTGGTCGCGGTCGTTGACAAAGTCGTAGCCGGGGACAAAGTTGGTTTTCTGTAAGTCGGGGGTGCGGCTGATGCCGGTGTCGATCACGGCCACGGTGGCACCGCTACCCCGATTCTGCGCCCAGGCCCCTTCTACGTTAATGCTTTGCAGATTCCACTGCTTGGCATAGTCGGGGTCATCGGGCACGAACAGGCTCTGATAGATGTAGTTAGGCTCGATAAATTCAGTGAAGCGGGCTAGGTCAGAGTTCCGCAGGGCCTGGAGGATATCGCGATCGCCCTGAACTACATAGACGTGATCTGCTTCTGAGAATTCGCTATTCAGCGCCGGGCTGAGGTTAAACTGCTGAGCTAAATTCGCTAGCCGATCGTCAATCTGCCTGGTCAGGCCAGGGGCCTCGCGAAAATCTAAAATAATGGATTCAAATTCGGCCTGGTCGCTGTTCGCAAGATTGCTGCTGTAACCCGTCTGAAACCCTTCGTGAGCAGCGGCTACAGCGAAAAGGCCAATTAGAAAGAAGATCAGAAAGAGCCGCTTCATAGGTTTCTCAATGAGTATGATCTCTCGAATGGGTGATGCTATTTCCTTATAGGATACTGATTTGAATCGGTCTGTGTCAGGTGGAAGATTCACGGACAAATCGGTCGGTCTAACTTCGGGCCAGCCCAGGCTATGATGCAGGTACAGGATTCTTTGGTAGACCTGATGAATAAGCGATGGGTTTATGGCTTTTTGTGTGTCTTTTTATTACTCGCTTTGGGACTGAGTAGCTGTGCTGCCTCCGTCGAGCAGTCCCCGGGTTCAACAGCTGAAGTTCAGTCCGAGCCGGCTCAGACAGAGCTGCCAGAGGAGGTGCGAGAAACTGTACTGGGCGCGATCGCGGCTGACCAATCTCTCTCCCCAGCGTCATTAACCATACAGGATGCCCGTCCCAAATCCTGGCCCGATGCCTGTTTAGGGCTCGACAACGCCGATCAGGTCTGCGCTCAGATGATCACGCCTGGTTGGGAAGTCACCGTCACCGACGGCCAAGACGTTTGGACCTATCGAACCGATGAAACCGGCGAACAGGTTCGCCTCGCTTCTTAACCCCGAGCAAGATTTTTTCCTATGGCGCAACTGCGTGAACCACCGCTCAGTCTTGCCCTCTACCACCTGTTCAAATGGTCGGTGGTGAGCCCGATGCTACATACCTACTTTCGCGGACGGATTTACGGCGCAGGAAATGTCCCCCGCGAGGGGCCACTGCTAGTGGTTTCTAACCACGCCAGTGACTTTGACCCGCCGATTTTAGCGAGCTGCGTGCGGCGACCGGTGTCCTATATGGCGAAAGAAGAGCTGTTTCAGGTGCCCGTTCTGGGTCCAGCTATTCGCGCCTATGGCGCTTACCCGGTGAAACGGGGCTCGGCTGACCGCAGCGCCATTCGGGCTGCCCTACAGCAAATGGAAGCAGGCTGGGCCGTGGGCGTATTTCTTCAGGGCACCCGCACGATCGACGGTCGGATTCCTTCGCCCAAGCTCGGGGCGGCGCTGCTGGCGGCGAAGGCTCAGGTACCGCTGCTGCCGGTCAGCCTGTGGGGCACCGAGCGGATCTTGCCCAAGGGCGCGACGCTGCCCCGACCGCTGCCGGTGACGGTGCGCATCGGTGAGCCGCTGCCGCCGCCCCGGTCTTCTGGGAAGGACGAACTGAAATCATGCACTCAGCAATGCACCGACGCAATTCATGCCCTGCATGACCAGGGCCGCTGACCCGTTCGCGAAACTTTAGCCTGACCCGTCAGACGGCACGATAAGATGCCCTTACAGCGGGTGAATTCGTCATCCGTTTGTGTAGCCCCCTGATAGAACGGACGAATGACAGAGGATTTACGCTCAGAGCTGGCCGATATGGTCGGTCCCGCCAAATGGGAATGGCTCAAGCCCCACGTCCAGCGAGATGCAGTGGTGGTCGTGGATCAGCGGCTGGATTTAGTCGAGGTGGGAGTTGCGATCGCGACCGACGATGTTCAGTCCGTACAGCGCTGGATTGGCGAGCAGCTGATTATTAAACCAACGGCAGAGCAGCTGGCCTACTGGGGCGGCCATAGCGATAAGCGCTTTAGCTCGCTGATTGTGCAGCCTTACGTGCTGGTGCAAGATAGTTCAATGGCCGCTTAATCGTTCGTAAGGCTCCAGCGCTATGCCCCAGCCTCCAGCACAGGCATTTTGGGAACGACTCAACAATTTTGCTCTGCTGAGGTTTCTCCTCCTGTTTGCCTGCGGCTGGGCGGGTCTACAGCTGTTGGACTATTTCGAGATCGTCGTCGTGGTGTTTGCCTCTGCGACGGTTCTGGCCTTTTTGCTGAGCTATCCGGTGCGCTGGCTGCGGCGGTTTATGCCTCAAGGACCCGCGGTGCTAATCGTGTTTTTTATCGCGCTAGCGCTAATTGGGGGACTCTGTATTACCGTTGGAATTGCTGTCCTCTCCCAGGCCCAGCCGCTGACCGACAGTATCGCCGACTTTCTGAGCTCCCTGTCGCCCCGGATTGAACGGCTCGAATCGGTCCTCCAGCAGTGGGGTATCCAAGCCGACCTACAATCTCTCGGCGAAGAGCTGCGAACACAGGCCATGGGGCTGCTGGGCGCAGGATTTGGGCTGCTCCAGGCGCTGCTAGCCAACTTTCTCAACGCAATTTTAATTGCAGTCGTCGCTTTTTTTATGCTGTTGGACGGAGCCCGGATCTGGCAGTGGGTGCTCAAAGCGGTACCCGTCCACCGGCGGCGGCGGGTAACAGTCACCATTCAGAAAAACCTGCTGGGCTTTTTTTGGGGACGGCTGCTGCTGTCGATTTTCTTTGCCATTTCAACCTTTATTGTTTTCAGCCTGCTCCAGGTGCCCTATGCCCTGACCCTATCAGTCATTGCTGGACTGTTTGATCTGATTCCAGGCATTGGTGCAACCATCGGCATCAGTCTGATTGCGCTGCTGCTGCTGTCCCAAAGCGTGGTCGTTGCGATTCAGTCGCTGGTCATTTGTATTGCGCTCCAGCAGGTTGAGGAAAATTTGCTGATGCCGCGAATTATGCAAGATTCGCTCAACATTAACCCGGTAGTGATGTTCTTTGCGCTGATCGTCGGCGCAAGGGTCGCAGGCGTGCTGGGCGTTTTTCTGTCTATCCCCATTGCGGGAATCATAGTGAGTTTGCTAGAAATAGACGAAATGCGAGGCCACTGGCAGCCGCCTAAGAAAGGTGGCGCTGATGACACTGCAAATAACGAATTAAGAAATAACTAGGCTTTATCATCCAGCCAAAATAGAACAGAAGCACAAAGTCATGCAGAGCATACTTCAGAAATCATTTCAGCACTCTCCCAGAATCATAATGATTGTGAAACACGAAAAAGGACTTACACAAGAAAATAACCGTTCAGGAAACAAATTGGCTATGTAGTTAGAATAAATGCAGCAATATTTTTATAAGTTTCGAACCGCTGAAAAATTAGTCATTCTGAATCAAAATTGTAAATAATTTCTCCGTTTTTTATGATTAGCTTAGCGTTATACTCCTTTCTAAATTTCTTCTTCAGAATTTGTATATCGGTCGAGTTAATTGGACATCTCGTGCTTGCGATAAAGCAAAGTTTGACAACAGATTGGCAGTTACAAGAAAGTAAATCAATAGACCTAGCAATTTGCTTAACTGCATGCTTAACATCAGATCCTTTCAATTCCACATAGAGCTCTTTCTTATTTGGCAAAATAAGTAAATAGTCGCATCTTATTCCATTCTTTATAGCGCAACTATCAACCTGAATAACTTTAATTGAATTCCGCTTTGAATTACGTAGACGAAATTTGCTACGCTTATTTTTACTACCCGGATCGGAGACAACAATATCTGGGTCACTAGTAACTGTCTCACATCCCTGAAATTCCTTCATATATCGAGGTCAAGAAGTTGATCAAACTGAATGGCTAATTCATTAGATACCTGATCAATAATATTGGCATCTATCAACCCTGTATTGATATCAAGAATAGAATGAGAATAGCCATCAGAAAGCGAATATACAGTAAGTTCATTCGAAAGGATAAATCTTGATGAAGGAACAAGTTGAGATATTTTTTTTAATTCCTCCTCGTTTGAATCATTAGCTAAAAATCCTGCTTGCAATAGGTTATTAAATGCAGTGAGAATATAAGGACTGTGCGTTGTAATTAAGAATTGAAGGCTATCCTTTCGAGAATTATAAACTGTAGAGATTAGTTCTACCATATCTCTCTGAGCTGCTGGAAATATATGCGCCTCTGGCTCTTCGATATATATTGAATTTCCACCTACCTTTGGCTTCATAAATGCAATTGTTCCCAAGATGATAGCTAGTGGCAATGTCTCCTGCTGTCCAGACGAAGAGTTAGCAATATTTATCTTCCTACCTTCATCCATTTCAAGGTAATCTTCCCCATCTTCCTTCAAATATTTCCCGCACAGGATTTTTTTGTTTAAAAGAGCTATTTCATCATTCAACTGCTTATCATTTATACTTCTTCGTAGCCTGCTCAACCTGACGGGATTCTTCATTCTTTCGTAATAAGTTCCAAATTCAACTAAAAACGGATCAACGGCATTTTTCTCAGACAAAAAAGTAAATATGCTGCTTTTAAGATTTGCAAAAAAAGACCTGCCAGCAGGAATATACAGTTGCGAAAAAGTTGCAACTTTATTCAAACTTTCAGCTGCCTTATATAAAAAAGAGCGTTGTATATCATAAACAACGTCAAATCGAGATAGCATACTGGCTTGCAGATCTTGCTCAGCAAATTTTTCGCTTTGCTTTTGAATGAGACTTTTTAACTCGGCAAATTCGTTCTTGTAGAAATCAGAATAACTTAAAACTATTTCTGACGAACTTTTTTTCGCCCTTTGCTTTCTATGAATTTCGATGAAATCTTGGTTGACAGAGTAACGAATTCTAAAATTCTTATTTCCCCACGAAGATGAAGGAAAGTATTCTTCGAATTTTCCTTTAAAACTTTTATCTAAATCCCTCTTGCTTTTTGATTTATCTGCTGAATTTATGAGTTCTGATATAAAGCTTTTAAAGTAAAATAGAAGCTTCGCTACGATGCTTTTTCCACTTGCTTGAGGCCCAATCAGGATATTAATTTGTTTTACTTCTAAAGTAATATATTTGATTCCAACAAAGTCTCTTATTTCAATTTTTTCCATAATTAGTAAGCTCTTTTATGTATTAGTTTGTAGGCAAATCTCATGTCAGCTTTTATTAAGACTTCGGGCTCACAATTGCTCTATGTTTTTTATAATTTTAATCACAGTTTCAGTCGAAAACCTAGAAGAGTTGGTTAATTTTGGTTGCTCTTCAAAAGATAAATAATGAGTAGAAATGCTAAATATAAGTCAATTTATAATTTCCATTATTAAGAACCGTTGGTAACTCAAAAAATAATGTAAACCTTGATAATTCAAAAGTTTCGCGAATTCCGATCTTTAGTTTCGTGAATTCCGATCTTGTCAAGTAGGCAGAAATGCTTAATCGTTTCTGGGAAGAGCTTTCGGATGTGCATATCTCATTTTTGGCTGGCAAAGCTAAAACGCCTTATACAGTTTAGACTCTGCTTACTATGCTACTACAAAGCTATATGCAGTTGAGGGGTCCGCTGTTAAGTTTCACGGCTATAAGGTTTATGTTGTCCTAATAGTACTTCAAGTCGAAATGTTTGACGTGCTGTCTTTTGACAGGGACGAAAAAACCCTGCAAGCTGAAAGTCGAATCCTTTAACAAGACTGGAGAACGACGGTGAAGCTAATTTTATCTGTTCTGGCGCTGATTGGGGCCTTGTTTCTGCTTCCTGCTGCGGCGCTGGCTGACGGGGCTGACGGGGCGCAGGTTTTCAGCAGTAACTGTGCTTCCTGCCATATGGGAGGTGGCAACGTGGTCAATCGATCTAAAACTCTCAAGCAAGAAACGCTAGAGCAGTACGATATGGCCTCGTTAGAAGCGATTACCTACCAGGTGATTCACGGCAAAAATGCGATGCCTTCTTTTCTAGGTCGCCTCAGCCAGGACCAGATTGAGGCGGTAGCTGCCTACGTTCTAGACCAGGCTGGTAGCGGCTGGTAGCGGTAACTGATGCCAGGACTGCTGTAAACACTTGAGCTAATCTCATGCAATTTATTCTCAAATTTTGCTTTAGCTTCGCGATGATGCTGGCTATGCTTTCTATCGCTCTACCCGCGCAGGCGGCAAATCAGGCTGCGTCAGTGCAGACGGCGCAGCCTATGCCTCAGGCTGCTGAGCTGAAACATGAAACGGTCGCAGCGAACAGTAACCGCTGCCTGGCCCTATTGCATGTCGAAGATTATCAGGCCGCGATCGCAGCTTGCACCCAGGCCCTTCAGCTAGACCCACAGGCCGCTGAAGCTCGCCTCAATCGGGGCCTTGCCTATTACCGGCAGGCGCATTTTCGGGCCGCGATCGCGGATTACAATCGCCTGCTTGCGATTCAGCCCGATGACTTCCGGGCCTACTACAATCGCGGCCTAGCAGAGCTGGCTCTGGAGCGCTATCAGGTTTCACTGGCAGATTTCAATCAGGCCCTCCAGTCCGATTTGCCTACCCCAGCGGAGGCTGAGGTGCTGATGGAGCGGGGGCTGGCCTACCTGATGCTGGAGCGGGTGGAAAGCGCGATCGCCGATTTTACCCAGGCCATTCAAACGGATCAAACGCTGGAGCGGGCCTATTACAATCGAGCCTGTGCCTATCACCAGCGGGGAGATAGCTGGGCCGCCCTGGCCGACTTTGACCGGGTGCTGGCTCTAGTGCCTAGCGATCCGCAAGCTCACTTCAGCCGGGGCCGTCTGCGCCAGCAGCTGGGAGACCCCAGGGGCGCAATGCAAGACCTGCGGCAGGCCGCCCAGACCTTCCAGCGCCAGGGTCAGATGATGGCCTATGAAGCGGTCAGGCAGTGGATTAGCCACATTCAGTCTCACCAAACCGCAATCGGCTAGCGGCCCCGGGTATCAATCCCGGATATCAGTTCTCTACCACCAGCGCAGCGCCCAACGCGATCGCGTCGGCTCGATCGGGTCATCGGCGGCGGGCCATTCCATCGGCTTGTAGGTGCCAAACACGTGGTCCCACCAGTCTACGGCTAGGCCAAAGTTGTAGTGCCACTGGCCGTATTTGTGGTGAATGTAGTGGACGGGCATCTTCATCCAAAAGCAGCGGCGGGGGTTTTCGTGCTGGAGCTGGTGAGCGTAGGCCGAAAAGGCGGCATAGACTACCGCGCCCAGCGCCCAGCCTAGCCCGGCTTCGAGCGAAAAGAAGAACGGAATTGCCATAATCACCAGGCTACCCTGAATGTAGTCTCTAAACTCCCACAGGACGCCCTGGCCCTCATTACGGCGATGATGATCGCGGTGCTTCTGGCCAATCCGCGCAGAGGCATGCATCAGCCGATGCAGCCAGTATTCCACCAGGCTAGCCAAGACAAATGCAGCGATAAAGCAGACTCCCGCGAGCATGTTTCCTCCTCAAACCAATTCCTAGATTGCTCTAGTAAACTCTAGCATCGTAAATAATTTTGTCTAAAATAGCTCACCATATAGTGTTTCCCGTTTGGCTAGAGTTGAGCTCATGTCCCACCCTCTGCTTTCCCTAGTCGCGATCGGGGCTCGCTGGCAGCAGCGGGCGTTTCTGCGTAAGCTGCCCCAGTCGATCCAGCGACAGGAGCAGTTTTTGCGTTCGCTGCTCAGCCATCATCAGTCCACTGAGCTGGGCCAGGCGCTACAGCTGGCGCATATTTCCAGCATTGATCAGTTCCGTCAGGACGTACCAATTGGGTCCTATAGCAGCTATCAGCCCTACTTCGAGCGAGCTGCCACCGGCGCGCAAAATGTCGTATCGCCCGAGCCGCTGATCCATCTCAACCTCAGCAGCGGCTCCACCGGACAGCAAAAGCTCATCCCGATTACCCAGCGAGCCCAGCGCCAGCGGGCCTATGCGAACCAAGTCGCCATGGGGTTTGCCTTTGAGCAGGTGCGCCAGCGACGGCTGCCCCTCGGTCCGGTGTTGGCGACTACCGCCGCCCAGCCGCTGGGCCAGACCAGCGGCGGCATTCCCTATGGCCACGTCAGCGGCAATCAGCTGCGGGCCAGCCGTTCTCTCCTATTCAACCGGATCTTTGCTCAGCCCTTCGAAGCGCTGCTGATTGCCAACAGCCTGGCTCGCAACTATCTCTGTCTGCTCTTTGCCTTGCAAAATCCTGATCTGGCCGTGATTGCGGCAAATTTTCCGCTGATTGCCCTCCAGCTCTGTCAGATTTTAGAAAAACATGCGGAGTCGCTGATTGAGGATTTGGAAATCGGTGAGATTGCCGACTGGATTAAGCTCGAACCCGAAATGCGGCGTTCGCTGGGGCGCAGATTTAAGCCTACGCCCCACCGGGCCAAGCAGCTGCGGCAGATTCTGCGATCTCAGGGCAGGCTGCTGCCGCGATTTGCCTGGCCCCACCTAGCCTTTTTGGTGACGGCTAAAGGCGGCCCATCCAATTTTTACTTTGAGCAATTTGCCGAATACTTTGGAGAGGTGCCTATCTTCGGGGGGACCTATGCCGCTTCTGAAGCCGTATTCGGATCGCATTGGAACTTTAATACCGACGGCACTCTGCTCGCAATTGAGAGTAACTTCTATGAATTTGTCCCAGCAGACCAGTGGGACATCTCCCAGCCTAAAACGCTACTGCCTCACGAGGTGACGGTCGGAGAACTCTATCGAATTTTGATTACCAACTATTCGGGATTTTATCGATACGATGTGGGCGACGTGGTAGAGGTCACTGGCTTTCGGGGCAACGTGCCGCTGATTGCCTTCCGCTATCGTCGAGGCGGCACCCTTTCGGCCATCAGTGAAAAAACTACCGAGTATCACGCGGTGCAGGTGATGACAGCGCTACAGGCAAAATTCTCACTCCCGGTCGAAGATTTTTGCATCACCCTCTCTCAGGAGATGCTTTTGCCTTACTACATTTTGAATATTGAGCTAGCCGGTGACCTTGAAGCAGCCGAGGCAGCAGCAGTGCTGCAAGCATTCGACCAGCAACTTGGTGTAGTCAACTCGTCCTACCGGCTGAAGCGAGAGAACCACGATATTGCAGCGCCCCAGCTGAATGTCTTAAAGCCGGGCAGCTTTTACCAGCTCCGCCAAAATCAGCTCGCCGCCGGGCAAGGCGATGATACCCAGGTTAAGCTGCCCCACATCAGCCGCGATCGCGCTCTGCTCTCAGAAACCCAGATAATCTGGCAGCTGAGATTATAACCCCATCACTCTTGACCCCATCACTCCATCACTCTTGACCCCATCACTCTTCCACCCTCCACCCTCTACCCATCCCCTCCCATGGTCTCCCTCGCCCGCAAAAACCTCCTCAAGGATCTCCCCCGCTTCCTGGTCGCCCAGGCCGGAATCATGTTTGCGGTCAGTCTGGTAACCATTCAAACCGGCATTCTAAGAGGCTTTACCGAATCGACCACCCTGCTGATCGAAGACTCCGCCACCGATATCTGGGTGACCTCAGAAAACTTTGTCAACTTTGAGCTGACGGAGCCCATTCCCTATCTGGAGCTAGCCCAGGCGCGGCAGGTCGAGGGCGTGCGGCGAGCAGAAGCGCTGCTGATTGGCTCGGGGCGGTGGTATTCGGACGAGGGAAAACTGACGACCCTGCGGATTTTTGGCTTCGACCCGGAAGGGCAACTCTTTCGACCGGGAGAGGTTTCAGCAGCCAGCTTGGAAGCTCTCAACCAGCCTTATACTGCCATTATCGACCAGTCCAACCAGCGGGCCTTCGGCATTGACCAGGTTGGCGATACAGCGAGAATACGCTCGCTGCCGGTAGAAGTAGTCAGCATTACGGAAGAAACCCAGTCACTGGTATCGAGTAAGTTCGTCTTTGCTTCTTTAAAGAATGCCAATGCCTATGTGAATGCGGGATTCTCAGCCGAGCTCACCTGCCAGTTGGGGGACAATGGCCTGAACTGCCAGAACGCCTACGAGCGAGCACCAGAGACCGGGGCCGAAGCCCTTCCTGCGCCGGGGCCGCTAGAGGCCGATGTCCCGATTACCTATATCCTAATTCGAGCCGAGCCTGGGACTGATATTCCAGCTCTGAAGCAGCGCTTGGAAGATACTATTACCGGAACCCGGGCCCTAACTCAGGCAGAGCTGGTTGAGGAGACCCGAGCCTACTGGCAGGAGCGAACAGGAATTGGGTTTATTCTAGGACTGGGGGCGGTCGTCGGCATATTAGTGGGAATTGTAATCGTCGCCCAAATTCTCTACACCTCAGTCTCTGAGCACCTCAAAGAGTTCGGTACGCTCAAAGCGATGGGCGCACCCGATCGGATGATCTACGGCGTGATTGTCGAACAGGCGCTGTGGATGGCTGTAATAGGTTATATTCCTGGAATTTCGCTCTGCTGGGGGCTGTCCACCTGGACGCTGGCGAGCCAGGGCATCATTATTCTGATTACGCCTGTCTCAGCCGCCGGTGTCTTCGGCATCACCGTGGCGATGTGCCTGGGTTCGGCCTTTTTTGCCATTCAAAAGGTGACCCGGGTCGATCCGGGGATTGTATTCAAAGCATGACCGCACCGCGCAGCCAGTTCAGAAATCAGCATTCTCAGTAGGGGTGAACCCAGACTGAGGCGGTATAGTCTAGAAAGTTATCCGGCAGGTAGTCAGCTAGATTGGGGCTATAGTGACAAAACCGAGTGCTTACAAGGCAGAAGTGCCATTGTTGAGTCCAGATTTAGCAGGGAAGCCAGTGGCAGAGGCCGCGATCGCGGCCAAAGCGGTGGAGATGGTTTTCCGCACCGGTTCGGTCGAAACCCGCGTGCTTAAGGGCATCGATCTGACCGTATCAGCGGGTGAAATTCGGCTACTGATGGGGCCGTCGGGCTCGGGAAAAACTACGCTGCTGTCAATTCTAGCGGGCATCCTGACGCCGACGGGGGGGCGGGTAAACCTGCTAGGACAAGAAATTACGGGCCTCTCGCGCCGTCAGCTGGCTCGCTTTCGGCGACGCCACATTGGCTTTATCTTCCAAGACTTCAACCTATTCCCAGCCCTAACCGCCGCCGAAAATATCGAGCTAGCGTTGAAAATTAAGCAGCGCTCGACTGCCGAAGCGAAACGCCTAGCGGCTGAGTACCTGGAACAGGTCGGCCTCGCCGATCGCGCCCGGCATTTGCCTAAGGATCTGTCCGGTGGCCAAAAGCAGCGAGTCGCAATCGCCCGCGCCCTGGCCGGCAGCCCTAAAATTCTGATGGCTGATGAACCGACTGCGGCACTGGATTCAAAAACCGGACAGACCGTCGTGGCGCTAATCCAGAATTTAGCTAAAGAAAAGGGCTGTACCGTTCTGATGGTGACCCACGATCCGCGCATTACCGACGCCGCCGATCGGATTACTCACTTAGAAGATGGGCTGATCAGTCATTCATCGAGCTGGCAGACGCGAGAGGTAGGAGGTAATGGGGTGATCGGGTGATGGCATTTTACCGATTGACGACCTGCTGCGATGCTTTTTGATAGACTTCTACCCGGTCGTTTGTCCGAGACATTTCCTGCTTGATTTTGACGAATTCAGTGGACAGACGCTCGACATCAGTAGATAGACGCTCTAAGAGCGATTCAATCCGATCCGACTGGCTGGATTCCAATTGAGCCATAGATTTGGCTACGAGAAGAATGCTTCCAGCATACCAAAGCCTCGACTCAAGCCTGCTGCTCCATGGCTTCTACAATATCTCGCAGCATCTCCTCGACCGGCTGCGGCTGCCAACCTAGCTGCTTCAGCTTATCGGCCTTGACCCGCACGCAGCGGTCGTAGATGTAGTGCACCCGTTCGCGGCTCAGGGGTGGATTCCAGCCCAAGACGCGGCCAATCGGGTCGAGCAGGTTGCCCAGCAGCCGCACCAGCAGCCGGGGCGGTTCGCCAGGCACGGGAATCCCCGTCTCCCGACTGAGAATCTCAAACATGCGGCGGGTCGAAAGTTCCCCAGCTGAAACAATGTAGTGTTCCCCGGCGGTTCCCTGCGACGCCGCCAGCAGCATGGCCTCAACCAGGTCATCGACATGGACGACGCCTGTGATCCGGTCGCCTCCGGGCCACAGCTTCAGCCGCCGCTGTAAAAACAGCCGCAGTACAGGGCCAAAGTGCGGGTCGTCGGCCCCCAAAATTCCGGCGGGCAGCAGGCTGACCGTCTCTAAGCCGTCGCCATTCGCCTGGTCTACCTGCTGCTGGGCCTGGAGCTTGGTGCGGTCGTAGGCAGAGGAAAAGGTAGTCTGCGATCGCCGATAGCTCTCATCGACAACTTGCCCTGCCGTATCGCCAAAAACGCCGATGGTGCTGCAATAGACCAGCCGCAGCGGGGTATCGCGCTGGGCAGCTTCGGCCTGGGCGGCGGCCAGCACCGCCTGCGTCCCCCCAACATTTACCCGCTCCATCTCGGCTTCATTCACGAGCCCAAGATCGACATAGGCCGCCACGTGGAAAATGACATCGACCCCCGCCATCGCTTCGGCGAGCACCTGCCGGTTAGTAATATCGCCGTAGACTAGGCGAGCTGAAGTCTGCTCCAAGCGAGCAAGCTGGCTCGACTTGCGGACCAGCGCGACGACCTGGTCTCCTCGACTTTCCAAGGCTTTGACCAGGTGAGAGCCGGTAAAGCCGCTGGCTCCCGTCACAAAAACTTTCATGGGGCTTAATCGAGCTTTTAAAAAGCTTTTTCGTAGATTCGGTAGGTCTTATCGATTGTAGCCGCCGCCGCCTCGATGATTCGGCGGGAGGGCATATTGTCTTCCCAAACCCAGGACAGCTCTGCCCGCCGGTAGGGCTTATGCTTTTGCCGACCGCCTTCCATGCCCAGATAGATCAAGGCTAGGGGCACCATCTTACGCCGATACTCTGGCAGCGAAGCAATTGCAATTACCCGACCCTGGTCAATCTGCCGACGGAACCAAAGGAACTTCAGCAGCCCCAGCCCGTTCAGCCGCCCGTTCACCCGCTTCAGCGGAATGTTGTAGTCCGGCAGGCCCATAAAAAAGCCCACCATCTGCTGCTGGTCTTCGGCAATGATAAACACATCCGGATCGATCAGCGACTGTAGCTCCTTTGCCTCGGCCATAAACTCGGCTTCAGTTCGCTCCGAAGAACTCCAGTTGTGGGCAAAGGTCTGGGTGAAGAGCTGGTAAAACGTACGGCAGTCCTGCTCGAAGCCTTCCCCCTGGGTGTGAATGGGTCGAAAGGTAATTCCGGCCTTGCGAGCCACCTGATAGGCCCGTTCAAACTTGGACGGCAGCGGTCGGTCTAGCGGAAAGCTATAGGCATAGGCATCTTTGGCCTTGTGCCAGCCCGCCTTTTCGATAAATTCTGGATAGTAGGGCGGATTGTAGGGCATCATCACCATCGGCGGTGAGTCGAAGCCGTCAATCAGGAAAAAGCAGCTATTGTGGGTCGAGAGGTCAATCGGGCCGCGGGCCAGCGTCATGCCGCGATCGCGCAGCCATCCCAGAGCGGTCTCAAACAGCGCCTCTGCGACCTCGAACTGCGGCATACATTCAAAAAAACCCACCAGCCCTACCGCCTGCTGCTCTCGATCGATCAGCCGCCGATTCACGGCGGCGACAATTCGGCCAACCGGCTCGCCCGCGGATACAGCAATAAACTGCTGGAGCTCGCCGTATTCGAAAAACGGATTGGTGGGTAAAAACTGCTTGGCAACGCTCTCAGTCAGCGGCGGCACCCAGTAGGGGTCGTCCTGATACACGCGCTTGGGCAGTGCTAGAAAAGCCTGCTGGTCAGCGGCAGTCGCCACCGGCCTGACGACAAACGGATGCACCATCGCCTAAGCCGTGTACTGCACGGCCGAGCCGCAGAGCTTCAGCCGAACGGCTGACATCGCGTCTACCAGCTGGTCAATCTCAGCCTGGGTATGGAGGGCGTTGGCGGTGATCCGCAGGCGCGGCTTGGCGATGAACCAGATCGGCGAAATCCAGATGCCAAATTCTTCCATCAGGCAGCGGGCGAAGGCCTTAGGGTCAATCTCAGGGGGCAAAATTACCGGCACCACATTGGTTTCCCCGATGGGGTCAAAGCCGTCGGCGACCAGGCGCGATCGCAGATAGCGCGTATTCGCCTGCAGCGTCTCCACCAGCTCGGGCTGCTGTCGCACCTGACGAATGCTCTCCAAGGCCGCGGCGGTCACTGACGGCGGCAGAGAAATTGTGCCAATAGAAGTCGGTGAAATATCTAAAAGGTCAATCAGCTCACGATTAGGCGCGCTGATGGCCGCACCAGCCGACCCGGCAAATTTAGAGAAGGTGGTCATAATCAGCGGCACCATGCCCCGATCGATCACCGACTGGGGCGTAATCCCAAAGTGATCGTAGATGCCCTCACCTTTAGCGCCGATGGCTCCGCTAGCGTGGGCTTCATCCATCAGTACGACGCTGCCCGGATAGGGTTCCATCGCGTCGAGCATCTGCGGCAGCGGCACGATATCGCCATCCATCGAAAATACTGCGTCAGAAACTACAATAATCCGATCGTCTGGGCGAGCATAGCGACGCAGCTTCCGGGACAGATCGTCCATATCGCAGTGGCGGTAAGCCTTCACTCGAACCTTAGGGCTATGGCTGAACATCTTGCCCGAGCGATTATTGGCATTGGCGATCGCCGACACGATGCAGCCATGGTTGAGAATATCAGTAAAAATTAGCGTCTCACGGGTATTCTCAAAATTGGGTAGGTTGATAGCCAAGTGGCAAAACCCATCGACGAATGCCTGCAGGGCCATCCAGGCATTGAGAAATAAATGGGTGTGAGGCAGATGCTTAAACGCTGAGATTTCCTGCTCGAGCTGGCGATGCAGGTCAATCCGACCGCTCAGGACCGAGCAGGAGCTATTCGAGGTGCCGTACTGAAGGATGGCCTCAATCGCAGATTGCTTCACCGCCTCAGACTGAGCTAGCCCCAAGACATCATTCGTACAGAAGGTCAAAACCTTGTGACGCTTGCCGGTAGAGGCTTCTTCTAGTTCGACTAGATTGCCCTGCTTATAGTGACAGACAAACTTGTCAGGATACAGCCCGCTGGCGTGAAGCTGCTGCACATAGTCATTAACGACGTCCACAATCGACTCCTTATCACCTAATACTGAAAATCACCTGATACTGAAAACCTAATCTGGGCAACTGGCCTGAGCAACTGGCCTGGGCAATTGGCTTTGGCCAAATAAAAATACGGCTATCCCCAATCACGATTGGTTCAAAGAACGTTCTGATTGTTGCACAAACTTTTCATACTGCCCTACCATTACCCGCTGAAGCGCAATAATTGCTGGGTTGACCTCAACATAACTGCGCTGGGGGTTAGCCTGATAGTTTTGCTGTTCGCTCTCCATCATTTCTACATCTTGGTGTAAAAATTTTAGGAAAATTCGATGCAGGATCAGCCGTTCTAAAGTGCTTTTGAAACGACCGCGCAGTAGGCGGCGCAGCGGCCGGGGCAGCGGTAGCCGCAAGAAAAGGAGTGAAAACGAGCGGGTACAGGCGGGTCCCACCGGGAGCCGCATCAGGTAGAGCGAGGAAACGTCCCCTAGCGCCGAGTGATAGTGGGGATATTGGTAGTGAATAGAGACGGTTCGCGTCGTCGTCTGCTCCTGCTGGCTGAGCCCTAGCAGCTTGGTCAGCTTACCCCGATAGGACACCTGATAGTCAGCATAGACATCGGCCTCGGTTTGTTTGAGATTGAGCAGCACTGGGTTAAACCAGCCCTGCAAATCTCTGTGTAAATAGCCATGGAAGACATCCATTGCATTTTCGTTGCAGATTGAAAAATGCGCCTGAAACTCTCCCGGAATCTTGACCAAAAACCATTCGTCTGCATCATATTCTGGCACCGCTGGAAGCGGTATCTCATGGGCCAGATCGACTTCCCCCGGAAAAATCCAAAGAATACCATAGCGTTCCTGAATTGGATAGCTGCGGGCCTTAACGCAGGGCAGCTTTTGCCCAGCTGGGAAATAGGGGATGTGGACGCAGGTTCCGCCCGGCTCAAACTCCCAGCCGTGATAAGGACAGGTGAGATGCTGTCCCTTCACCTCGCCCTTGTGGAGCTCAATTCCCTTATGCGGACAGCCATTTTCTAAAGCGTGAGCTTGTCCCTCCTGATCTCGGTAAAGCGCAATGCGCTGCTCCCAGACTTCTGCGGGGACGACCTGGCCCGGCTTGAGCTGGGCTGCCCAGTAGATGGGATACCAGCAGTTTGGGTTAATGCCAACGGCTCGAACCTGCCTATAGATAGGCTGACCCTTAAGGGCTATGGCTGATTGCATGAAATAGCTCAAATACGCCTAACAAAAAACTTGCAGTAAGCCTAGAAGACAATCCTGAGTTTTAACTGAATCCCTTCTATGAAAAGAGCGTCCAGACATTGCCTAGTCTGAAAAATCCTACCCTGGTCGAGATCTTACAGAGGAATATTAACATTTATTTACCGCTTGGGATTATAGTGCAAAAACGCTAGCTCTATTGTTTTGTCTGCCCAAGGTCGTTTCCCTAAAATTGTGCCAGTTTCTCAGACGTCCCCCGAACATGACCCCGAATATGACCCCAGACCAGGCCCACTAGTCGCTTCCTGGCCGCAGTTGCGCGTTCTGCTAGTGCTGCTCTTGGCAGGCGGCTTGTCGAGTGCAGTCGGTTCGGTCGTCGCCCCAGTTTTTCCCGATGTGATCGAACAGTTCAACGTCGATCCGCGCTGGGCTGGCCTATTAGTCAGCACGCATACCCTGACCATGGCGCTGGCTAGCCCTCTGCTGGGAATCTGGGCAAATCGAGTCGGCAGCCTGCGAATTTTAGTGCCCTCGCTGGTGGCCTATGCCTTGGTGGGAGCGGCTGGGGCGCTGTCCCAAGGATTTATCTCAATGCTGCTGACACGGGCATTGGTGGGAGTAGCCAGCGGCGGTATTGCGGCGGGGAGTATCGGTCTGCTGAGCCAGCTCTATACCGGAGAAGCGCGATCGCGAATCATGGGCTACGCCACCAGCGCCCTGGCCACAGCGACGATCATTTTTTCCCTGCTGGGCGGCTGGATCGGGCTCTACGACTGGCGCTACACCTTTGGCCTCTATGGGCTGAGCCTGCCGGTGGCGCTAGCGGCGCTGTGGACCCTGCCGCGCCGGGGCCAAAAGTCAGCCGATCTGCCCCAGACTCAGGGCCTGGCAAAGCGGGTCCGCCAGCCCGATATCTATCCGCTGTTTCTGGCGCTGGCTGCCGTCTCCGCGATTTTCTACGTGGTCGTGGTCTATGCACCACTCTATCTAAAGGCGGCAATCGGGGCGAGCTCTCTGTTTAATGGCATCGTGCTAGCGGCGCGATCGCTGGGAGCGGCTTTGATTTCTGCCCTTGGGGCTAGCCGTCTAGCCAAGACAGTAGGGGTGAATGGCGCGATCGCGATTGGCTTTTTATGCATGGCTCTATCGCTCGTAGCCATTCCCAACCTGGTGCATGAGCCGCTGATTTTGCTGTCGGCGCTGCTCTTCGGTATCGGTTTTGGACTGGTCATGCCCAACTTCTACAGCGCCCTAGCTGACCGCTCACCCGAAGCCCAGCGCGCCGGTATCGTCGCCATCGGCACCGGGGCAGCTTCCCTGGGCCAGTTCCTCTCACCCCTTTTATTCGGGCCAGTTTGGAAAGCGGCGGGCGGGGGAGTCTTTTACGGTGCGGCTGGGTTAGCTATCCTGGTGGGGATTCTAAACTGGCTGAAGCAGCGCCGGTAGGGTGAGTCTTGTGGGTCTACTATGTCCATTCGCAACGCGACGATTCAGCTTGTGCAAAAGGGGGCTATCCCACTGCTGCTAGCGATCGTCGCCGGACGCCAGCTGGTGCTAACTCAAACGGTGGGCCTGAGTCCCTGGCACGGCGGCGGCTTTGGGATGTTTGCGTCGATCGACCGAGACGAGTGGCGGCAGGTCGAGGCTGTGGCCACCGACTGCGAGGGTAAAACCATCACGATTACGCTCGAATCTCCTAGCGATTTGTTCAGTTCGCGATCGCTGATCTATTTGAGAACGGTGCCCGAGCTGCCCTTGCTCGCGACTGTCGCCCAGGCGTTGCTTCAGGCGGAGCTGCGACCCACCGAGCAGCCGGCAGTCTACTCTGCTCATATGGCTTCGACCTCTAACTCGACCTGTCTTCAGCAGGTGAGACTACAGGTTTGGCGACTGCGCCACCAGCGGCAGCCCAGCCTGATCTGGTACGAACCCATTTCTCCTCTGGTTGAGGCTCGACCGTAATGCCAGCGCTGCGTGAGCCTAGAGATTTTTTTAGACGCTGGTCTGGATTCGTTTCAGCCCTAATCAAACAGCCGCGACATCAGCTCATACTGAAGCTCACTGCTGTGATCCTTCTGCTGCACGGAATTGAAGATCTGCGCTGGGCCATGCTGCCAGAAAAAGCGCTAGCTGCGGCGATGCTATTTTGGCCTGGGCTGCTGACCCGACGCCTAACATGGGTGAGCCTGAGTATCCTAGCTGTATGGAATAACATGGGCAACTGGCCATTCTTAGTCAACCATGAGTATCTAATCACCTACTGGGTATTAGCCTGTACGCTAGCCCTCTACGCTTTCGTCCCCACTGCTGTAATGGCCTGGAATGCTAGGCTACTCATCGGTCTGTGCTTTTCCTTTGCAACCCTCTGGAAGCTGCTGTCAGGAGAATATTTGGACGGGTCGTTCTTACATCTGACCGTTCTGCTCGACCCGCGGCTGAGTTCTATCGCCCTCCTCAGCGGCGTCTCCGCCGAGACCCTCCAAGCCAACGCCGATCTCTTCAGCAGGCTGCAAACTAGCGGGTTTAGCGAACTCCGCACAAACCCGCTGATCTCTTCCATTAGTCTGCTCCTCTCCTACTGGACGCTTCTGATTGAGGGCCTAGTAGCGCTGTCCTTTTTATGTCCCCGACCTCGCTGGCTGTATCAGCGTCGAGATTGGGGACTGCTCCTCTTCACCTTCACCACCTATACAATCATTCCAGTTTTCAGCTTTGCGGCTGTTCTACTCGTGCTGGGCCTGGCTCAGTGCGAGTACCCTCAGCGAGAGCGCCTCTATCTACAAGCCTGGCTACTCATTCCCATTTGGATGGTGCTTCCCCAGGCTCTGTTTTACCTGCTGAGATTGCTGGTCGGCTAAGATAGCCCGCTCTCGGCGCTAGGCTGACGGGTGAACTGCTCTTCCCAATGCCGATGGTTGGCCTTGGTCTGGTTGGCCAGCGGGGAGAGAATGAGCAGGCGAGAGACCAAAGCGTTGATCAGCGATAGGGGAAAGTTAAATGGTCGAGCAATGTCTAGGAATAAAACGACCCGATAGCCATCCGTGTCATTCCAGGCTTCGTGATAATAGGTGTCATCAAAAATAATGCTCTTCCCTTCCTGCCAATGGACGGTTTCTTCGCCCACCCGCAAGCGACAGGCCGTATTCGGTTCGGGCACCTTGAGTCCTAAGTGATACCGAATTAGACCTTTGTGCTTGCCGCGATGCTCGGGGATATGCTTCCCCGGCGCCAGAATGGAGAAGAAAGCGACCTTTAAGCCAGGGATATGCCGGATCAGCTCCCAGGTTTTGGGGCAGGCTTCACAGTTGCGCTCGGCAATAAAGCCAAAGGCGCAAAAGTAATAGGTCTTCCAACCACTGTCGGGGCTGATGCGCTGCTGGCGCGGCATAATGTCTTGAAAGCTGGGTAAGGCGTTGACCTGCTGCAATACCTGTTCTAGCTCCTGACGGATGACGGTCCAGTTAGCTTCTAGATCTTTTGCCCAGGGAAACTGCTCCAGCTCAAAGAAGGGGCGGTTACCGACCGCCGAAGACTTTCCTAGCCAGGCTTCCAGCTTTCTGTAGGCGTTACTGTCAAAGACGGGATGTAGGGGCGTTGCTGCGCTTTGAGGTTGGATAAATGTCTGCATTAGTAAGGCTCCAGTAGCCGATTTTAGTTATGGAATTGGCAATGGCAACTGCCATCCTAGCAAGTCATGCAGCAAAAGTATGGCCTCGGGTTTTCCCCCAATATTCTCAATCGAATCGCTCTGCATCCATAAATTAGCCTCAAAAAAGTCTTCTAAAGTCACAAAATAGTGATATTTTTCCTACAATATACAAATCTTGCGTTAAAACGCTGTACACTCAGCAGTTAGAGAAAACATTCAACAGATTTTTGCTAACGTTTTCATAAATCTCTGGCAAATCTCTGAAAAATCTCTGGCAAATTTTCCAAAACCCAATTCACATTTACGAGGATTTTCAATGAACGATCTAGTACTTGACCAGCTTCTAGAGGCCGATTCTGGACTGGCCAGCCAGGCCGCTACGCTCGAAGCTCAGCTCGCCGCCATTCAGGAGAAGCGAGAGGGGTTGCAAACTGTGATTGTGATGTTTCAATCCCCCTCGGAAGAGCCGTCTACCGGCGGCGTTGAAACCAACGGTGCCGCTGTCGAGACCAATGGCCAAACCAATCTGACTGAACCTGTTGAGGTTAGTTCGGCAGATGAAGCCGAAGCAGCCAAAACCATCAGCGAGCCTGAATCTGCACCATCTCGAGCCACCAAGAAGCCGAGAAAGGCCAAACGCGGTACCCGTTCCGTGACTAAGAAAACCAAGACCAAAAAGCGCGATGGCAGGGCCGCCAGCTGGCAGCGCTATATCAAGGACAGTTTTCAGAAAGAGCCTCTGCCCGAAGTCATCAGCGGCGTTCTGCGCAATCAGCCGAACCACGTCTTCCTGATTGCCGAGGTGATGAATGCCGTATTTGAAGAAGATATGCCCAAGTCTTCTTTCCTCAAAGCACGCAACCGCGTTTCCAATATCCTCTCGGGCGGTGCTCGCGATGGGTCCTGGTATCGGGGCCGCAATGGTCGCTACAGCATGTCGGAGAACGTCGTCAAGGCCAGCTAGTCTCCCCCCACTGGCGCCTGCCCTACCAGCGCTGTCTGTTCGCAGACAGCGCTATTTTTAGCGGTATACTTTGTTGTTGCCTGGCTGCAAGCGTCAGATATTTTCTCTGAGTCAGCTATGCTATGAGTACAGACGGGTTGAAACTGGCCTATGTTAGAAGCGCTGCCGATGGGGGGGAACCCCTGGCTAAACGCGATTGGATTGAACACCGGTTTAATCGCGATCGCGTTCCTCCTGCCTAAAAAGCTGCTCACCCCGGCGGGCTATCTCCACGCCTGGGGGCTCGGGGTACTGCTGTGGGGGACGCTGGGCTGGCAGGCCTATCTGGTGACTCTGGCCTACTTTGCGATTGGCTCAGCGGTGACCAAGGTGAAGCTGGCAGAGAAGGAGGCGGCGGGCATTGCCGAAGCGCGCGCTGGCGTCCGCGGCCCGGGCAACGTTTGGGGGTCAGCCCTGGCCGGCAGTATCTGCGCGATCGCCGTGGGGCTACTACGGCTATCCGACAGCCCCGCTTCTAGTCTGTGGATCCCCCTACTCACCCTGGGCTTTGTCGCCAGCTTCAGCACCAAGCTGTCGGATACCTGCGCTACTGAGATTGGCAAAGCCTACGGCAAACGTACGTTTCTGATCACTACGCTGACGCCTGTGCCACCGGGAACAGAGGGCGCAGTCAGCCTGGAGGGTACATTAGCGGGCGGCATCGGCTCGGCCATCCTGGCTACCCTAGCCTGGGCGATTGGCCTGAGCTCGCCGAGCGGCATTGCCATCTGCATTGTTTCGGCCGTTGTCGCGACAACGGCCGAAAGCCTGATCGGCGCAACGATTGAAGACCAGTTTGACTGGCTGACTCACGACCTCGTCAATATGGTCAATACGCTAATCGGCGCTGCGATCGCCATCGGATTAGGATTTTTATGGCTCTATTAAGCTTATCCAACAGCCACTGGGTGATGCTGGCGCTGCTGATTGTATTTGCCATTGCCCACAGCGGTTTGGCGGCACTGCGATCGCGGGGTGAAAAGCTGATCGGTCCTCGTGCCTATCGGGTGCTATTTGCCTTAGTTAGTTTACCGCTAGCGGTTGTTTTGGTCGCCTATTTTATTGCCCACCGCTACGACGGGGTGCGGCTTTGGAACTGGCAGGGCGTGTCTGGCCTGCCCGCCGTTGTCTGGCTGCTGTCAGCCATTTCCTTCGTTTTTCTCTATCCGGCGACCTTTAATCTGCTTGAGATTGCCGCCATTCAGAAACCTGAAGTCCACCTGTATGAGACCGGCATTATTCGCATTACCCGACATCCCCAGATGGTGGGGCAGGTGATCTGGTGTGTTGCTCATACGCTGTGGCTGGGTACCTCCTTCATGCTGGTTACCTCTGCCGGGCTGATTGCCCATCACCTGTTTGCCGTCTGGCACGGCGATCGCCGCTGGGGAGAACGCTACGGCGCTGCCTTTGAAGCCGTGCGAGACCGTACTTCGGTGGTTCCCTTTCAGGCTGTCTGGCAAGGGAAGCAGCAGCTGAAGCTGCAAGAATTTTTGCGACCTGCCTACCTAGGGGTGACCGTATTTGTACTGTTGATCTGGTGGGCACATCCAGCGATGATTGTCGGAGCGCAGCAGCTTGGTTGGTAGGCTCGCCCTAAGGCAAGTGAGCCGGATTACTAGCTAGGTTGGGCTGAAGCATTCTGGCCCCTGATTTGGCAGCGGCTGAAAGGATTTCTCACCTGAACTATTGATGGCTATCAAGACCGACGACTCACAGGGCCATTAGCAAAGGCTGTCAATGGCTAGGCTAAGAAAACCGAATATTTTTCCTCAGGGCTCAGCATACGCTAGGTCTGGCGTAGTTTTCTCCAGATCTGGTCTATAGGACCAGGGCGATCGGAATTGCAATTGCCTTCTTAATTTTTTTAAAGAAAGCTATTACAATATTAAGCAGCTATTTTTCAGTCTCAGTTTTGCTTTTGCTAGGTACAAATACCTGTTCTGATAGGGATGCGATGCGCGACTTGTTACGAGAAGCCCACAATTGCGGGCCTTGGTTTGGGTGCTGACCTGACTTCCCGTACAATGTTTCTCATAAGATACCGACTGAATATCGTTTATAAAAACCCTTGAATATGAACCCTACGATTCGCGAAATTAACTTTAGTCAAGAAGTCTTATCTTCATCTGTGCCGGTTTTAGTCCATTTTTGGGCGCCCTGGTGCGGCATTTGTCGGATGATTACGCCTTTGCTGAACCGCTTTCAGGAGGAATATCAGGGACAGCTGCGGATAGTCGATGTCAACGCGGACGAAAGCCTGCGTTTGGCTAGCTACTACCAGCTAACGACGCTACCGACGCTGATCTTCTTCCGCAATGGCGAGGTGCTGAAGCGAATTGACGGCTTCTCTGGCCGAGACGACATTCGCCAGGCGCTTGATTGGGTCATGCGCCAAGCTCCTCTAGAGGAAGTTTCGGCTGGGCTTTCGACTGGGTTGCCGCTGGAGTAGGGACGAGGTAGCCTTCCACACAGATATCGCTGCCCACCGAGCTAAAGCTGACCTGGGATAGCGGCAGCGCTGCTGTCATTTGCGTCAGGCCCAGCTCGCCCACCGGTCCGGGGGCCGTAGTGCCGCCGATCAGCTTGGGTGCGATGAAGGCCCAGACCTTCTGGACCGCGCCCTGGCGGATCGCTTCTGCCGCCAGCGTACCGCCGCATTCCCACAGCACCGATAGTAGGCCTCGTTCGTAGAGGTGAGCCATCACTGTGGCTGGCGTCAATTCCGTTAGCGTGACAACTTCAACCCCTCGCTGCCGCAGGACTTTTTGAAAATCGCGGCTGCTGTTGGGCTGGGTGAATACCAGGGTTGGGGCGGTATCTACCTGCCAGAGGTGAGCAGCTTTAGGGAGCTCTAGGCGACGGCTCATAACGACGCGCAGGGGGTTGCGATCGCATTCTCCATGGCTGGTCAGCTGGGGATTGTCCTGCCGTACCGTATTGCCGCCGACAATCACCGCATCACAGACGCCCCGGAGCTGATGCACCCGCTGCCGAGCGGCCTGACCGGTCACCCAGGCGCTATGGCCGGTGGCTGTAGCAATCTTACCGTCGAGCGTCATCGCGTATTTGAGAATGCCAAAGGGCCAGTGATGCTGAATCCGGTGGATAAAGGCTTCATTCAGCTGCCGACAGGCGGCTTCCTCGATGCCGACCATGACTTCAATCCCAGCCGCCCGCAGGCGCTCAATGCCGCCGCTGGCTTCAGGATTAGGGTCGGCCATGCCAATTACTACCCGGCTGACCTGCGCTTGGATAATCGCCTCGGTGCAGGGTGGCGTACGACCGTGGTGATTGCAGGGTTCAAGATTGACATAGAGGGTTGCGCCCTGAGCCTGGTCGCCCGCGGCGCGCAGCGCGAATACTTCGGCATGGGACTCCCCGGCCCGGGAGTGGAAGCCCTCACCGACAATCTGTCCCTGCTGTACAATCACCGAGCCCACCAGCGGATTAGGAGCCGTATAGCCCGCCGCCCGCTGGGCCAGCTGGCAGCAGCGCTGCATAAACGGCGTATGGGTTGAAAGCGGATCGAATGAAGCCATCGTGACAAAAGTAAGGAATAAGCGCTGCCCTTTCTAAGGTATAACGGCGGCAGTAGTAGCGACTTCAGGAGGCAGGGTGAGGCAGCTTTTGCGGCGGGCAGGATTTTTGGCGATAGGCGCGATCTCGGTCTTGCTGCTCGGTCTGCCCGGGCCGCTGCTGGCCCAATCGCCTGCCGACTCACCCGCCGATATGTTGATGCTGCGCGACTGGCTGCCTGCGGAGATCCAGTCCCTCGTCGCCAACGCCTATGCCTCGACTGCTCCAGTACGCTTAGACGGCAACACCCTATTTTGGGTGAGCGCCCCCCCAGCGCCAGACAGCGATACGGCCCCAGCCCGGTCCGCTCAACAGCGGGCACAGATAATCCAAACGCAGCTCTATACCCTGGCGAGAACCCAGCCAGCGGTGCCGCTGTCGGTCGAGACACCCGACGCTAGCGGCAGCCAAGCCGTCATTCAAGCCGGTGACCAGTTTCTGATGACCGTTACGCCACTGGATGCCCAGCTCAGCGGCATGACCACCCCAGAGGTGCGAGCAGGGGCGCTGACGTCGATTATCCGCAACGCGCTGGACCGCTACCAGCAGGAACGGCAGCCGAGTTTCCTCTGGCGGCAGGTCAAATTTGCCGGGGCGATTTTTGCCGGTACCCTGATGCTGAGTATTGCCTTGGCTAGCTTTAAGCGACCCCTTAAGCGGCGGCGAAAACAGCTGGTCGAGACTCGGCAGCAGCTCACTACGCCAGCCGCCTCAGACCCGCCGTCACCGCCGACGACGGCGCTGCGAGAGCGAGTGGTGAATCAGCAGCAGCGTCGCTTTAACGAAATCCAGCGAAGCCTTTTGAATTTGGCCCAGGCTATTCTATGGAGCACCAGTGCCGTTTGGATTTTGGGCTTGTTTCCCTACAGCCGCTGGCTGCAAACCGCTATTCTCGGCAGCCTACATATTCCTGCCCAGATGCTGCTTGTAGCCGGGCTGGCCTACGCCGCCAGCCGCCTGAGCGACGTGCTGATTGACCGAATTTTTCTGACGCTGGAAGAAAGTGCCCGCTGGGCACCAGAGCGATCTCAGCGCCTAACCCTGCGCTTCTCCACCTTTTCCCAGGTGGCCAAAAGCATCGCCCTGACGATTATTCTGACCATTGCTACGGCCACCGCTCTGGCCGTTCTGGGCATAGAAATTGCCCCGCTGCTGGCCGGGGCAGGCATCATCGGCATTGCCATTTCCCTCGCCTCCCAAAGCCTGATCAAGGACTTCATTAACGGCTTTTTAATCCTGCTAGAGGATCAGTTTGGCCTAGGCGATGTGATTACCGTTAATCAGGTCACCGGCCTGGTCGAAAACCTAAATCTGCGAATTACCCAAATTCGCGATACCGAAGGCCGCCTGATCACTGTCCCCAACGGCCAGATCAACATGGTGCAAAACCTCTCCAAAGAGTGGTCTCAAGTTGACCTCCAGGTCACTATTGCGCCCAGTGCGAATATCAATCACGCGATCGCAATCTTCAACCAGGTCGCCCACGATATGAGCCAGGACCCCGACTGGCAGTCGCTGATCCTGGAACCGCCGATCATGCTCGGGGTCGATAACCTGAATCACCTCGGCATTACCCTCAGGCTGTGGATCAAAACTCAGCCGCTGCAGCAGTGGAAGGTCGGTCGAGAGCTGCGTAAACGCCTGAAGCAAGCCTTCGACGATTCCGGCATTCCGATCGGCATTCCGCAGGAGATGCTCCAGGTGCAGCTGTCGAATCGGGAGGAGCTGAAGCGCGTGACGAAGCAGTTTGAGGATTGAGCAGAAATAGCGATTAATCGCTATTTCTGCTCAATCCCGCCTTCTGGAAACACCCATTTCGGCCCCTCGCTGGCCCGCTGCGCCCGCTTTCGCTGTACGGCCTCTTCAGCCATTTCCAGCATTTTGTCCAGGGGCGTTTCTTCGATAAATTTTGTAGTTTGCTCCTTATGTTCCAGATTTGGGCAGTCGTCTCCTAGCACGCAGCCGTTGACGCAGGCAACCGCACAGTTAATGTCTGTCATGATCTATAAAAAATTGGTAACTCGGTATACCTAATTTTAAAGGATTTATTAGCTTCGTTCTAGCGCCTGCTTAGGGTCTGCGCCAGGGCCTGCCCTAGCGCCTGGACAAGTTGGGTCATGTGACTCTCCTGGTGAGTGGCGATCGCGCTCATCCGCAGGCGGCTTACCGGCACGGTAGGCGGGCGAACGGCGGAGACAAAGCAGCCCAGCGCCTGGAGCTGTTGGCCGAGCTGAACGACCGTCTCGGCGTCTGGAACCTGGAGGCAAACGATTGCTGAGTCAGAGGGTAGGCGAGTCAGAGTATCGCCTGGCAGGCTACTCAAGAGCTGGTCGAGCTGCTGCCGGAGAAACTGGGCTCGGTCGTGGAGCTGGGTGAGCCGCTGGGGCTCTTGCTGGAGGACGCTGAGGGCCGCGATCGCGGCTGCCGTATCAGCGGGCGAAAGTCCGGTGGTATAAATCCAGCTGGGGGCGCGGTTGCGTAGGAAATCGATCAGGTCCGCCGACCCAGCGACGTAGCCGCCTAGGCTGGCCAGCGCCTTGCTCAGAGTGCCCATCTGGATTAGCGGCTGGCCCTGGCAGCCAAAATGCTCGGCGCAGCCCGCCCCCGTTTTACCCAGAACGCCAGTGCTGTGGGCTTCGTCGATCATCACCATGGCCCCAAACCGATTGGCCAGGGCCAGAATGCCCGGTAGCGGGCAGAGGTCGCCATCCATGCCAAAGACGCCGTCGGTGACGATCAGACAGCGGCGATAGGTCTGCCGCCGATCGGTTAGCTGGGTTTCTAAATCGGCTAGATCGCCGTGGGCATATTCCAGGACGGTAGCCCCGCTGAGCACAGCGCCATTTTTTAAGCTGGAATGGTTGTACCGGTCAGCCAGAATCAGGTCGCGGCTGCCGACCAGAGCGGTCAGGGTACCGATGTTGGCCAGATAGCCCGAGCTAAACACCAGCGCATCTTCAGTCTGCTTGAAGGCGGCGATCGCGCATTCTAATTCCCGATGCAGGCTGCGATGGCCGCTGAGCAGGCGAGAACCGGTTGCCCCGGTGCCAAACTGCTGGATAGCCGCGATCGCGGCTTCAGCCAGGCGGGAATCTCCGGCCAGACCCAAATAGTCATTGCTGGCAAAGTTGAGCAGCGGTTGACCCTGCCGCTGGATCACCGGGCCGGTGCCCTCCACGGCCTGCACCTGCCGATGCCAATGGGCCTGATGGAGCGTTTGCAGAGAGCGACGGAGCCAGTCATAGGGCAGGCTGGCGGCTTCCCTAGGGACCATCGGGAATCCAAACGTAGGGGCTGCCCGAGGTCTGTACCCCGGCCCGGGAAAAGGTGACAACGACCACGTTACTGTCGTCTCGGCCAATATCGAGATAGCCCGTCGCCCAGATTTCAAACCGGTTGTGACCGGTGATTTCTAACCGATAGGCCCCCGGCTCCAGTCGCAGTCGCTGCCGCCGGTTAAAGTTTCTCGGGCTGAACACGCGGCGACCGTCGAGCAGGACTTCGGCCCATTCCTGACCCGGTGCAACAAATTCGACAACGATTTCTTCTTCGTCGGGAATGCGATCTCGGATAATCACCAGACGATGGCGCCCGCCGGGATACCTGTGAGGCGTCGAAGTAATCACCCGGACGGTGCTGGAGGCCTCAACACGGGCAGGCACAGCCGCCCAGATTAACGCCAGACTAATGGTACCTAGCCCATACCTGAGGTATCTGGGTAAAGTTTGAGAATTAAACATAGTCCTTTTACTGTAGTGAAAACCGCTAGTTCTGCCTAACTTTTTGATACGGCTTCAACAGGTCAATTTCCTGACCTGATCCGAAATTGGAAAGCTGGGGGTCAATTACAGCAATATGTCAGCAACATAGCGGACAATAGAAATCACTGTTTGCTGCCAATTTGCTGAGATTCTGCTGAGATTTTGTCAATGAAATTTTTTGAAAAACCCGGTCCCGAGCTCGCCGATCGCGTACCGCCGGGACAGCACCTGGCAAAGGGATTCCCAGTGCTCACCTATGGCTCGACCCCCGCGATCGCAACCACGGACTGGCAGCTCACTGTCTCTGGTCTGACGACGGCCAAAACCTTCACCTGGGACGACCTGATGGCAATGCCCCAGAGCAAATTCACGGCAGATTTCCACTGCGTTACCACTTGGAGCAAGCTTGACGTACAGTGGCGCGGCGTCCGGGTGACTGATTTTCTAGACCAAATTGAAATTGAGCCGCAGGCGGCCCATGTGCTGCTGCAATGCTACGGCGACTACACCACAAATTTAGCCCTGTCGGACTTTGCCCGGCCAGAAAACTTCTTTGCCCATACGCTGTTTGGCGAGCCGCTGCCGCCAGAGCACGGCGGACCACTGCGGCTGGTCGTCCCCCATCTCTACGCCTGGAAGAGCGCCAAATGGATTAGCGGCCTAGAATTCTTAGCCGAGATGGAGCTGGGGTTTTGGGAGCGCAACGGCTATCACCAGCGGGGCGAACCCTGGGCCGAAGAGCGGTACAGTATGGGCTGATGGCTTCCAGCGGCAATTTCGCTTCAGTCGAAGGCGGCTAGATTGGCGATCAGATTGGGCATGTTAATGGCTGGGAACTGCTCTGCCTAACACTGCGCTCTGGCTGCCATGCCTGGGCCACTATGCCTCAGGTAGATAGGAATGCCGCTGTGATTACGAATCATTTTTTAAATAGCGAGAATGTTTTAGGTGCTTTGCCCCATGAAGCAAAAGAATGGTTAGAAGGACTCCCCTGGGCGCAGCGGCGATATGTGCTGTCGCTGTGCCACGTGATGTGTGCAGTGCCGCCCGAGGTGCAGGCCGAATTTCTCGACAGCTATACCGCTGACGGGCTAATTTCGCGCATCATCCACGACCAGAACACCCAGCAGCGAGTCAACTATCACCTCCAGCGCTTTCGGATCGCCACCCAGCTGACAGAAGTAGTGCTGCGGGGCTACATCCGTCAGTTCTGTATTCACTCGGCCCAGGATGCTGTTCATCAGCTCGACCTGTATTTGGAAACGGCGCTCAAGCTGATGAACAGCGCTGAAGAGCGCAACACCGTACTCAGCTATGTGCTGGGGTTTGAAATTCTCAAAATTCTATTTCAAATGACCTGGGAGCAGCAGGAGCGGCTCTATCGCTTGCAGCCCAATCAGGAAGCGTTTGTGCGCAGCTACGTCAAGCCAGTGCAGCAGGCCCATCGGCTCAACGGCATTATTGTTCCCCGCGATGAAAACCACTTCTTTGCCCGCCGCGATTACTATGTACAAAATCCCGAACTCAGCGAGGAACGCCTGACCGCGCTGATTCTTGCTACCTTCAGGGTGAACGCAATTGTCGAACTGGGATTTTCGGTGATTCGCCACGTCAATGCGATTCAGTTCAACTACGACTATATCTATCAGCCCGACGACAACCCCATTTTTGATTGAGGATCACAGCAGCGCGATCGCACTCTCCAACGTATCCGCCTCTGCCATCGGCTTATCCTGCCGCCAGCGCAGAATCCGAGGAAAGCGCACCGAAATCCCCGACTTGTGCCGCTTTGACTCTGAGATGCCTTCAAACCCAATCTCAAACACCTGGGTCGGCTCAACCGAGCGCACCGGGCCAAATCGCTCCTTCGTATGGCGGCGAATCCAGCGGTCAAGCACCTCAATTTCGGCATTATCCAGGCCAGAGTAAGCCTTGGCGAAGGGCACCAGCTCCGACTGATGCCACAGCGCAAAGGTATAGTCGGTAAACAGATTGGCTCGCTTGCCACTGCCCGCCTGGGCGTAGATCAGCACCGCATCCAGGGTCATCGGATCGACCTTATACTTCCACCAGTAGCCGCGCTTGCGGCCTGCTAGATAAGGGCTGTCCAGCGCCTTCAGCATCAGACCCTCAGCTCCCTGCTCTCGGGCCTGCTGGCGCAGTTCCTGGAGATCTTCAAAGGTTTTAAAGGGCAGCGGCTGGGAGTAGCTAACGCGATCGCTCGGATGCTCATCCAGCAGCTGGGTAAGGCGGGCGCGGCGCTCCTGGAAGGGGCGATTGCGCAGATCTTCTCCTCCCTGCTCTAGCAGATCGTAGGCCAGAAAGTGAACCGGATTTTCAGCCATCAGCTTTGCCGTCACCCGTTTCCGACCCAAGCGCTTTTGCAGGTAGTTAAAGTCCAGGGGACGCTGTCCATCCCAGCAGAGAATCTCCCCGTCCAGCACCAACCCATTGGGCAGGCTGAGAAAGTAGTCTTCAAATTCAGGAAACTGATGGGTAATCAGGTCTTCGCCCCGCGACCAGATGAAGACCTGATCGGCCCGGTGAATAATCTGGCCGCGAATGCCGTCCCACTTCCATTCCGCCTGCCACCGGGTCAGCGTCTCCTGCTGAAACCGGTCTGCTTCAATCTGAGCGGCGAGGAAAAAGGGATAGGGCTGGCTGGGCTGCGTATCGGCGGCATCCTGCTGAATCAGGCGCTGATAAAACTCCGCGGTCGGCTGGATCTCTCCCATCAGCCGATGGGTCAGGACGGCCTCAGTTAGGTCGTACTCTGCCGCGAGAGCCTTAATCACCAGCTTATTTGAGGCCCCAACTCGAAACGCCCCAGTCAGAATTTTGTTCAGCACGAAAATTTCAAAATCATCCAGGTTGGCCCACCAGTCGATAATCAGCGCCTGCCGAGCCTCCTCCGAGACCTGTTTGACCTGGGGAATCACCCGCTCCATCCAGACATGCAGCGGCGTTTCACTGCTGGCCGAGAGGGCTGTCGACGGCGACTCCGCCCAATTCTCCCCAAGCGGCACCGTTTTTAGCAGCAGGGCAATGGTCTCAGCCGAATCGCCGACGTGGGCGTAGCAGTCTTCAATCAGCCATGGTGGAATATCTGAGATTTGCTGGAATATCTCCCGCAGGATCCGGGAGGTAATTAGCCGTTTGCGAGACTTGCTTAAAAATAGATAGATTGCCCAGACTGCGTTTTCAGCCGTTTCATCGTGAAAGTAGCGTTGTAGGGCCTTAATCTTTTCATTGGTTGAAGTCGTCGCATCGACTTCCTGAAAAAGCTGGGTAAACCGTCTCATGGGGGTCTCATGGCTGAGCATTAGCCGCTTTTAAATGCGACCTGTTTACATTTAGCCGTATTATGAGCTAGGGTGGCCGCTGTCGGGCGACGGAAATTTAGGAAATTTGCGCATAGTAAAGCTGAGTGACGTAGTCAAACTGCACCCGCCCTGACTCAGCATGTTGGTCAAACAGCTGCTGCAGTGCCTGCATCAGCGGCGTATGGGCTGCCTGGTCCGGGGTCGGCGCATAGGAAGAAGACATTAGGCGTCCCTTCAGCCCGGCAAAATCGAAGTGCTGAACATTCTCAAACTCAGCCAGCTCAAACGCGCCGGGTTTAAGAAAGTTGGACAGGGACTCAATCCCGCTGAAGTTGCGATGGTTAACGGCAGCATAGTCCGGCGCGTGAGCCAAGAGCATTTTGCCATAGGCCCGCTGCAAAGGCGTTGTCTCCAATCGCTGATTCCAGACCAAAACAACCCAGCCGCCAGGCTTGAGAATCCGCTCAAATTCGCGCCGGGCCAGGGCTGGCTCAAACCAGTGAAACGCCTGACCGGCGGTGATAAAGTCTACCGAATCAGCCGCCAAAGGAATCTCCTCAGCTCGACCCGCTAGGCTGGTGAAGCCGGAATGAGAGTTCAGCCGCTGTTCGGCTGCTCCACGCATAGCAGCATTGGGCTCTACTGCATAGACCGGACTGCCATAGTTGAGGAAAAGCTGGGTAAGCAGTCCCGTGCCCGAGCCAATATCTGCGATCGCGCAATCAGCCCTGAGCTGACAGGTTTGCTCCAGAAACGGAAGAATTGCTTGGGGATAGGTTGGGCGATATCTGACGTAATCTTCAACTCGGTTGGAAAAGCGCTCAGTGGGATGTTTCATCAAAAAAATCTACAAAGTGGAACAAGATAGTGAATTAATGCTATAACCCAGTAAATTAGCAGAGAGAATACCTGCTTCTTTCTGCTTTTGATTATTTCAAACCACAGTATTTTTAACAGTTAAACAATGGACAATCCAGCTTTGCCCAAACTGCTTGAAGCCGAAGCCAACCTTTCTAATCGAGAAGCGGTGCTGACGGCCCAGCTCACTACCGTGCGAGAACAGCGAAAGGGATTGCAAACCGTCATTGAAATGTTCAACGCTGGGGAAATATCAGAAGACGCGGTAAGCGTTGGCGGAGCGTCTCCAGCGTTAGCCACGCCGGAGGCGAGCGCGACCCCCAGCCCAGACGCCGCCGAGTCGATACCCGAGATGGCCCCTGAGGCGGTGACCGACCCGATTACTTTTGAAACGGTCGCTCCTGAGCCCGCACCCGAACCTGACACCAAAACGAAGCGTCCTACTAGCCGGAAGCGAGGCGGTCGCCCAGCTAAGAAAGCCCAACCAAAATCTCGCAAAACGGGTAAGTCGCGCAGCAGCGCATCCAACTGGCAAAAATATATCCGCAAAACGTTCAAAACCCAGCCGCTGCCTGAGGTCGTCGCTACTGTTCTCCAGTCTCAGCCCAATAGCGTGTTCGAAATTGCCGAGGTAATGGACGCTATCTTCACTGAGAATATTCCCAAGAGCGACTTCTTGAAAGCTCGCAACCGGATCTCGAATATTCTCTCTGCTGGGGCTCGCAATGGCACCTGGTACCGGGGCCGGCAGGGTAAATATAGCCTTTCTGACAATGCGGTAAAGGCTAGCTAAATCGCTATCCCTGCTGACGACGATGGCGGGCAACGAGCAAGGCGCTGCCTGCGATCGCGATACCCGCTAGCCAGCCAGGCGCGATCGCATAGTGAACATCGGCAGACTCGCCCTGGCTGATCTGATTGAACTCAACTCCATTTTCGCCGACGGGAATGGTTAGGCGATCGCCATGTCCCTGCTTGCGAATGGTCACTTCCCACTCCCCGCTACGATTCTCATCGGGCATGAAGGAGAAACGGCCCTGGCTATCGGTTACGCCTTTAGCCCAGGGCTGGGTCGGGTTATCGGGAGAATAGACCATCACATCCGCACCCTTGAGCGGTTCGCCATTGCTGAAAGTGGTTTGAAACTCTAGCTCATCGTTTAGAAAGTAATTGGTTTCAACCATATGAGCCAGGGCTTTAACTGGGATACTCAGCGCTCCTAGCACCAGCAGCGGAATCATCAGTTGCTTTGTCTTCATGGGTTGGGCCTCCGTCAGCTTACGGTCTAAAGAGCTTAGATTTGCCCAATATTACCCCGGGACAGATGAACTGACAAAAAATTTAAACTATTCCGACATATCCTCTAGGTTGGCTGCATCCCACTTCAGGACTGAGGCATTGATGCCCTGCTCCTGCTTGCGCTTGGCATCGGCTTCAAACCAGGCGATAATTTGCTGCGTGGTCAGCGCCTCGACCGACGTATTCAGGTCGCGGGCAATATATTTCAGCAGCTTTGCCGTGGACAGCGTCAGCCGGGTGAGGAACTTTTCCGGTGTGGTCATCAGCGCCGCGTCAACGGCAGCGGAATCTTCTGGCGTCAAAAACTGAAGGGACTGGTCGAGCATAGGAGAATAGATCGGCTACTTCTGGTAAATCAAATATCCGCACTGATGCTCGCCGTCCACAAGCCAGTGCGTCCGCTCAACTGAGCAGTCTGGCAGCGCCACGGCAAACATCGATAGTTCGTGACCGCAGATACCTGGGTAAGATTCAGCGATGTGAGAAATCGCACAGTTGTACTCAGTAATTACAAACGCAGACGCCCGAGTTTCTGAGGTGCCCTCTGGAGCGGCTGCTGGAGCATCGAGATAGGGATGATCGGCGACGTGCCATTCAGCCATATAGCCTTCTTCCTGGCGTAGCTTCACCAGTGACTGTACGCGCTGCTCTAGCGGGGCATCCCCTAGCCGAGCGCGATAGGCCTGAGCTTTGCTCTGCCACTGCTGATGCAAAATCGTGCTGACATGCTCAGGCCCAACCGTTTCTGTCAGCGTATTCAGCAGAGAGAGCGCAAATTGGTCGTACTGGGCTGGAAAAGAGTCGCGCCCTTTACGGCTGAGCTGATAGCGGTGATTGGGACGGCCAATCCCCTCCTGCACGGTCTGGTGCTCGATCAGCGCTTCTGACTCTAGATCCTTAAGGTGACGGCGAATTGCCTGCGGACTAACTTCTAAATGAACCGCGATTTCCTGGACAGTGGCCTCTCCTTGCTTGAGCAAGAAGCGTAAGATCACTTCCTTGGTTGAGGGATTAGTCGAGGGCTGCTGCGCCGAGGTCATCATTCTGGTCACAGGTATCCATTGGCAAACGCGCTGCTACTATCCTACGTCAGGTTTCTACTTTAGGAACATATTAGTTGCTAAAGTCGCCTGCGTGAAGTAACCTTAAAGAAGTTAAGCAACCTGCGTGTTGCTTTAAATTATAGAATTATTTGACGATATCAGCAGCTAGGCCCACCATGACGATCAATCAGCCCAATCAAGGTTCCGATAAAAGCCTGGAGATCATGCGGAATTTTTCCCAGAGCTATGCCAAGCGGACGGGAACTTATTTCTGTCAGGACTTGGGGGTGACCTCCGTCGTGATAGAAGGCTTAGCCAAGCATAAAGACGATCTGGGCGCTCCCCTCTGCCCCTGCCGCCACTATGAGGATAAGGAAGCTGAGGTCAAGGCCACCTACTGGAACTGCCCCTGCGTCCCCATGCAGGAGCGTCAGGAGTGCCACTGTATGCTGTTCCTGAAGCCAGACAATCCTTTCGCAGGCGACCAGCAGGAAATTAGCTTTGAGCAAATTCGCTCTGAGACGAACGAGTACTAGCACCCACGCAAAAAGACTCCGCCCGTCTACTTTCTCCCCTTATTAGCGCCACCAAGCAAGAGTAACCCGTATGACATCGAGCGTTCAAACTGCCGTCAGCCAGCCTTATAAGTACGGCTTCATCACGGACATCGAAGCCGACTCGATTCCCCGTGGCCTCAGCGAAGACGTCATTCGCCTGATTTCGGCTAAGAAGAAAGAGCCGAAATTCATGCTAGATTTTCGCCTCAAGGCCTACCGCCGCTGGCTCACGATGACCGAGCCCGGCTGGCCCAACGTTGCCTATCCGCCGATTGACTATCAAAAGATTGTCTACTACTCGGCTCCTAAAAAGCAGGAAAAGAAAGGCAGTCTGGACGAAGTTGACCCGACCCTACTGGATACCTTTGAAAAGCTAGGGATTCCCCTGTCAGAGCAAAAGCGGCTGGCGAATGTGGCCGTCGATGCCATCTTCGACAGCGTTTCAGTCGCGACCACCTTCAAAAAAGATCTGGCAAAAGAAGGCATTATCTTCTGCTCCATTTCTGAAGCGGTTCAGGAGTATCCTGAGCTGATAGAGAAGTACTTAGGCACGGTCGTTCCGGCTGCGGACAACTACTTTGCCGCGCTCAACTCGGCGGTATTCAGCGACGGTTCCTTCGTCTATATTCCCAAAAACACGAAATGCCCAATGGATCTGTCCACCTACTTCCGGATCAATAACGGCGATTCGGGGCAGTTTGAGCGGACGCTAATCGTGGCTGAAGAAGGCAGCTCGGTGACCTACCTAGAGGGCTGCACTGCGCCGATGTATGACAGCAATCAGCTCCATGCCGCGATCGTAGAGCTGGTGGCGCTAGACAATGCCGAGATTAAGTACTCCACCGTACAGAACTGGTTTGCCGGGGATGAGAACGGCAAGGGCGGCATTTTCAACTTTGTCACCAAGCGCGGGCTCTGTGCCGGGATAAATTCTAAAATTTCTTGGACTCAGGTGGAGACGGGTTCCGCCATCACCTGGAAATATCCCAGCTGCGTGCTCAAGGGCGATAACTCTGTAGGCGAGTTTTATTCCGTGGCGCTGACCAATAATATGCAGCAGGCCGACACTGGCACCAAGATGGTGCATATTGGCAAAAACACCCGCAGCACGATTATTTCTAAGGGAATTTCGGCGGGCCGGTCGAAGAATAGCTATCGCGGCTTGGTGAAAATGTCACCCAAGGCCGAGGGAGCCCGCAACTATTCCCAGTGCGACTCGATGCTGCTGGGCGATACGTCTAACGCCAATACCTATCCCTATATCCAAGTGCAAAATCCCACTGCTCGGGTGGAGCACGAAGCCTCGACTTCGAAAATTGGCGAAGACCAGCTCTTTTACTTTGCTCAGCGCGGCATTTCTCCGGAAGATGCGGTCTCGATGATTATCAGCGGCTTTTGCCGGGATGTGTTCAACGAGCTGCCAATGGAGTTCGCCGCCGAAGCCGACAAGCTGCTGAGCCTGAAGCTTGAAAATTCAGTGGGCTAGAACGACCCGAACGAAAGCAATACCATGATCAATGAAAACGCTGAAGTGATTCTGTCGGTTCGCGATCTGCGGGCTGAGGTGGAGAACACCGAAATTCTCAAAGGGGTGAACCTTGAGGTTCGGGCGGGAGAAATCCACGCCATTATGGGGCTCAACGGTTCAGGTAAAAGTACCTTTGCCAAGGTACTGGCTGGCCATCCTGACTATGCGGTGACCAGCGGCGAGGTATTTTTTCAAGGACAAAATCTGCTAGAACTGGAGCCCCACGAGCGGGCAACCTCAGGCGTTTTCTTGGCATTCCAGTATCCACTAGAGATTCCCGGCGTCAGCAATCGCGACTTTTTGCGCGTGGCCTATAACGCCCACCGTAAGGCGCGGGACGAAGAAGAGATGGACGTTTTTGACTTCGACGACCTGATCGATGAGAAAGCCGAAATTGTCAAAATGGACGCAAGCTTTCTCGACCGCAGCGTCAATGAGGGATTCTCTGGTGGTGAGAAAAAGCGTAACGAAATTCTCCAGATGGCTTTGCTAGAGCCTCAGCTGTCAGTCCTGGACGAAACCGACTCGGGTCTTGACATCGACGCGCTGAAGGTCGTCGCTAACGGCGTCAATCAGCTCGCCAACCCAGAAAACGCGGTGGTCTTAATTACCCACTATCAGCGGCTGCTCAACTACATCGTGCCGGACTATGTGCATGTGATGGCCCGGGGACAGATCGTTCTGACGGGTGATCAAACGCTGGCGGAGGAACTGGAAAATCGAGGCTACGACTGGATTTCAGCAGAGCAGGCGGTGGCATCATGAGTCAGGCGATCGCGAATCGAGCAACCTACCTATCCGCCCTGCTAGAGCAGGCGACCGCTGCGGCTGAGCGGTCGGGGTTAGCCCTAGACGATCTCCGCAGTACGGCCCAGGCCCTAGTCAGCGAACGCTCCTTCCCTTCTGGCCGTGAAGAAGAGTGGCGCTTTACCGACCTGAGAGAAATGCTCTCAAACCCCTTTCAATCGGCGGTACTGCCGACCGATCTGGAAGGGCTCAGACCGACCGTCGAGAAGCTGACTCTGCCCGAAGCCAAGCAGCGGATTGTGCTGGTGAATGGTCACTATGCCGATTCTCTGTCTGAGCTAGATGCAGGTGGAGAAATTGCGATCGCGCTCCTCAGCCAGCTGATTGAGACGGACCGCGATCGCATCCTCAAGCATCTAGCCCGCATCCAGGGCAGCAACGAAGTCTTCACGGCGCTGAATACGGCAGGCTTTGCCGATGCGACAGTGATTCAGGCCGGTTCCAGCCAGGCTGAGATTGCTCCGGTTCAGATCATTTATCTTTCCCTACCGGGCTCAACCCCAGTCATAGCCCAACCGCGCTGCCTGGTGCTGGCCGCTGCGAACAGCCGCCTATCCCTGGTAGAAACCTATTGGGGCAATGCTGAGACGCCTTACTTTACCAACAGCGTCACCGAGTTTTGGCTAGAGGCCAACGCTCAGGTAGAGCATACGCGGATTCAGCAGGAAGGGGCGGAGACCTTTCACATTGCTAAGACTGCCGTTTCCCAGGGTCGAGACAGCCGCTATACCAGCACGGCGATTGACCTGGGCGCAAAACTCTCCCGCCATCATTTAGAAGTCTATCAGACCGGCCCCCAGACCGACACTCGGCTATACGGTCTGAGCGCATTGCAGTCCGCGCAGCTAGCTGACACCCATAGCCTGATTGCCCTGAGCCAGCCCTATGGGACAGCTGACCAGGTGCAGAAGAATGTAATTAGCGATCGCGCCCATGCCGTCTTCAACGGAAAAGTCTTTGTCCCCCGCGAGGCCCAGCTGACCAACGCCGCCCAGCTCAACCGCAACCTGCTGCTGTCTAACCAGGCCCGAGTCGATACTAAGCCTGAGCTAGAGATTATTGCCAACGATGTCAAATGTGCCCATGGGGCCACCGTCAGCCAGCTAGAGGCCGATGAAGTCTTCTACTTAGAGAGCCGGGGCATCCGCGCCGACCAGGCCCAGCGGCTTCTCGTTTACGCCTTTGCCGCAGAGGTTATCGAGAAAATTTCCCTGCCTTCCCTGCGCGAGAGCCTCAGCCAGCACGTGACCGACTGGATTCACTAGAAACGCGACCTAATCCCTATGCCCCTGACCACCGCCAAAACCCTCGCCGAAGAAGTCCGCGCCGATTTTCCTATCCTGCAGCAGCAGGTGAATGGCAAGCCGCTGATTTACTTCGACAACGCGGCCACCTCCCAGAAGCCTAAGGTCGTTCTCGATACGCTGCTGCACTATTACGAGCACGACAATGCCAACGTGCATCGCGGCGTCCATGCCCTCAGCGCCCGCGCCACCGACGCCTATGAGCAGGCCCGTGATAAGGTCGCTACCTTTGTCAACGCCGCTTCCCGGGATGAAATTGTCTTCACCCGCAACGCCAGCGAGGCAATCAACCTAGTGGCCTACGCCTGGGGTTTGAATACGCTCCAGCCCGGCGATCAGATTATCCTCTCGGTGATGGAGCACCACAGCAATCTGGTGCCCTGGCAGCTCATAGCCCAGCGGACCGGGGCGGAACTGAAATTCGTTCATCTGACGCCGACTCAGGAGTTTGACCTAAACCCGTTCAATCAGCTGATTTCTGACCAAACCAAGCTGGTGGCAGTCAACCATGTTTCCAATACGCTGGGCTGCATCAACCCAGTCAAAGAAATTATCGAAACCGCCCACCGCTACGGCGCAAAGGTACTGATTGACGCCTGCCAGAGCATTCCCCATATGACCGTTGACGTGCAGGCGCTGGGCTGCGATTGGCTAGTGGCATCGGGCCATAAGATGTGTGGGCCAACCGGGGCCGGATTTCTCTACGGCCAGCTCGATCTGCTTGAGTCGATGCCACCGTTTATGGGCGGGGGCGAAATGATTCAGGACGTTTTTCTAGACCATTCCACCTATGCCGAGCTGCCCCACAAGTTCGAAGCAGGCACCCCGGCTATCTGCGAAGCAATTACGCTAGGCGCAGCGGTTGACTATCTCAGCGGCATTGGCCTAGACCGAATTGCGGACTATGAGCACGGCCTGACCAAATATCTCTATGAGCGGCTGAATCAAATGCCGGTCAAGCTCTATGGTCCTAAGCCTAAAGCAGATGGAACGGGTCGCGCCTGTCTAGCCACGTTCACCGTCGAGGGGCTACACGCTCAAGACCTCTCCACCTTCTTAGACCAGTCTGGGATTGCCATTCGCTCGGGTCATCACTGCACCCAGCCGCTGCATACGCTGCTCGGTGTTAACTCAACAGCGCGGGCTAGCCTCTACTTCTACAACACCCAGGCCGAAATCGACGCTTTCATCCAAGCTTTGCAAGAAACCATAGACTTTTTTGGCAACATTTTTGGCTAGAAATATGGCTACGACTGAATCTGAAAACTATCTATAGCTCATAATCTCGGAGAAAGGGAGATAGGATGATAGGTAAGAATAGCTTTTTAGAGTTATTTTGACTATTTCATGCGTATTCGATGGGATGAAGCAAAGCGCCAAAAAGTTCTAGCAGAGCGTAACATTGACTTTAATCAGTTAGACGACTTGCTTTATAACCCCTATCTGGAGGATCGGCGCTCTGAGATACCAGAGCTGTATCGAATCATCGGGTTTACAAATGAACAATTAACGACATACATCGTCGAGTATCGAATGGATGAAATAGGGGAGTACATTTGGGTCATTACAGCTTGGAAATCGACCAAACAGGAACGAAAAAGCTATGAGCAGCAAATCTACTGAAATTAGAGACACTGAGATTAAAGACACTGAGATTAAAGACACTGAGATTAAAGACACTGAGATTAAAGACATTGAAGAAATTGCCCAACAGGCTCATGCAGGAACGGATGTTTCTAAACATTTCACAGGCCATTTTCAAGCAAAGCAACAAATCGATATTGCGCTTTCGTTAGAATTGCTACGAAGTGTTGACGAAGAGTGTAAGCTGCAAAATATTAGTCGTCAAGATTGGATCAGTACAGCATGTGCTGAAAAGATTAATCATGATATTCAAGTTAGTCATAAAACAAAAACCGATTAATTTTAATGTATTTCAATGATTTTAAATTAACGAGTTTAGGCTTATGTTTTTCAGTATGAAGCTCATGGTATTAGCAAGTAGGAGCTCAAACTAAAGCTGCCACTCTCCAACCGTTCAGAGAGATTCAATTACCTAAATTTTGTCCAAATTAACGGCAACTGTTAAAGGGTTTGCGAATAATTTAAATTTCATCTTTGGCTATTCTGTCTAGGCGATTGGTTTCACCGATGGCTTCTTTCAGCAGGTCTTCCCAACTGTCTGGTGGACAGCCGCCTTCGAGCATCCTTTTTGGCGTTGATATTGACACGCTTGATAACCCTGGCTGGTCAGTCAAAATCGATCTAGAAGATACGCTGCTTGAAAACAAGAGCTTTACTCAAATCGAAAAGGACGAAACCGACCAGTCATGGCTGAGATGCAGAGTTGAGGACAAGAAGTTTTTCGGTTGCGGAGACCCAGACCGCTTGGGAGAAATTTTGTCTATTTTCCTGAGCTGGGTAAAAACTGAGTCTGACTGGTTAACAGTTCACCATGAGTCGAGCGTAGAAGCAGAGTTGAGGCACGACCGCGAGTTCTGGTCAGCTTTAGGAGATGAAGTTGAATTGGCGCAATGCTCATATCCAGGATGCGATCGCAGGCGAATTCAGCACAGCGTCTTTTGCCGTAGCCACCACTTCGAGATGATGCGTAGCAAACCGGCTCCAGCTGATGATTGATACGGGTTTTACTGACTGCTGTACGAGCTAGATGGACAGCCTGATTGTCGTTTGGTTTGTAGACAACAAGCTTGGTACGAATAAGCTGCTGACAACTACTGTAACAAATGGGCAAAAGATATATGGTTACAGCTGAATCCAATAGCTATATCAAGCTTCTACAGAGATTTCCACCTCGTCCAATAAAATCAGATATAGAACTACTTGCTGCCCAAGAAGTGATTGACAATTTGCTAAATTCTAATGAGATGACGTTAGAAGAGCAGGACTACATCAATGTGTTAGGAGCTCTTGTCCATGAGTATGAAGAGAAGCATGTACCCATTCCAGACTTAGGCGGTGTTGAACTACTTAAGGCGCTCATTAATGAATATAGAATATAGTTGGCTCTTTATTGCTATCGCCAGCCCATCATGCTGACTCAGTCCCGACCATTCCAAGCTCAAGCTGAACTACCTGCTCCATTAGGGAAGGTCGTTGCAGAGTATCGGATTGCGCCGGGGACCGCGATCTCGTACTCCGTCCAAGCCGGACAGTATATCCAAATTATCGACGTCGAAGGCTCACAGTGCTCAGACTTTCTGGCTTTCAGCGGTGATCACCGAGCTGAAATTGACAGCACCGTTACCCGTACCCTAATCGGAGCCGCAACGCCGACAGCGGGGCTCTACAGCAAGTATTTTTCGCAAACCATGCAGCCGCTGGTTGAGGTGGTGCAGGATACCTGCGGTCGCCACGATAGCTTTATGCTGGCCTGTACCCAGCGCTACTACGAAGACGCAGGCTATCCCGGACATCCCAGCTGTAGCGAAAATTTCAACCGAGCCCTAGCACCCTACGGCTTTGCGCCACGACCTGGCTGGGCCGCGATCAACTTTTTTTACAACACTGAGATCGACTGTCACGGCAACATCAGCTCCGACGAATCCTGGTCGCGAGCCGGAGACTTTGTCCTGCTCAAGGCGCATCAGCCTTTAATCTGCGCCAGCTCATCCTGCCCAGACGATATCGACCCCGCCAACGGCTGGCAGCCCACGCCGATCCACGTGCGGATCTACGACGCCAGCGAGACCTTTGCCCCGGCTAACGGCTGGCGGGTTCGCCCCCAAACCCCGGTGCGGATGACCCAGGACAGCGCCTTTACCGTCTGTATTCGCGAGCTGACTGATGACCTAGTGGACTATAACGGCTTTTGGCTGCCCAACAGCTTTGCCCATCAGGGCGACCCGGCCGAATACTGGGCACTGCGGCAGGCGGCAGTGCTGATGGATCTATCCGCGCTGCGCAAGTTTGAGGTCACCGGCCCCGATGCGCAGGCGCTCTTGCAGTACAGCTTTTCCCGCAATTTAGACAAGGTGACGCCGGGACGGTCGGCCTACGGTTGCCTGCTCAGTCCCCATGGGGGAATCATCGACGACGGAATTGTGTTTTGCTTTAGCCCCACCCACTATCGCTACGTCGGCAACTGCGATACGGACGCCGACTGGCTGCGGCGGGTGGCCCAGCAGCAGGGTTGGAAAGTCGAGATCGAGCCGTCGAGCGATCGCAATCACAATCTAGCCCTACAGGGACCGCGATCGCGCCAAATCCTAGCCCCCCTCATCAGCTTCGAGTCATCAGCAAAGCTTAAAACCCTTGCAGACCTGGGCTACTTTCGCTTTGCCACCGCTGAAGTCGCCGGAATCCCTATCCTGCTTTCCCGGACAGGCTACACCGGCGAGCTGGGCTACGAACTCTTCGTTCATCCTGAAAACGGCGCGGCCCTGTGGCAGACAATAATGCAGGCGGGACAGCCTGAGGGCCTGAAGCCGCTGGGATTGCAGGCGCTGGATCGCGCCCGAATCGAGGCGGGACTGTTGGCGGCAGGCTACGAATTTGACGATCTGATTTCACCCTTTCAGGCCGGTATTGGCTGGACAGTAGCCATGCAAAAGGGAGACTTTATCGGTAAAGCGGCCCTGGCTGCGATTCAGCCCCACCCGCCCAAAGTGGCTGTAGGCCTAGTCCTGGAGGGCAATGAGGTTGCCGCCCACGAGCAGGCCATCTATCCCCAAGGCGAACGCTGGCGAATCGGACAGGTCACCAGCGCCACCTTTTCACCGATTCTAAATCGCAGTATCGCCATGGCTCAGGTCGTGCCCGAATCTGCCGCGCCGGGAACCGCCGTTGAGGTGGGGCTGCTCGACGGCCTGAAGCGACGAGTCAGCGCCACGGTCGGCCATCTAGCCGCCTTCGACCCAACTAAGAGTCGGGTGCGAGCATGAGCGAAACTCGGCTGCGCCCCGCCCAGATTTGGGATCTGGCCGGCGTTGAGAGCTTACAGGCACTACAGCAGCTCCTGGGACCTACCGTAGCTCAGCTATCGCCCTTTCAATCTCTGGAGACTTCCCTGGATGGACAATGCTCGGTACTGCGGCTGTGCGATCGCAACTTTCGCCTAGCCTACAACGGTGACCTATCCCAGCATATTGATCTACCCAATTCCCGAACCTGGCTGAAGCAGCTGAACTGGATGGGCGCGATCGCGATTCCCGACGATGACTTTCCTCTACTATTAGCTCTCGCCTCAGTCAGACCGCCCCACCGGCTTCAGGGACTGCCGCTTCACCGTGCGGTTCCGGCTCAGGTCGGCGCGATCTCGGTCTTAATCTGGCGCCATCCCCTAGCAGGGCAGCCCGCTATCGAAATCCACACGGCAACAGCAGACCTGGCAAAGCTAAAAGCCAAAATCTCAGCTCGGGTAACCTAAGCATCGGTTACAATCCCTAAAAGCCTTCCACAATCAGTTGCCCATCCCCCCAACACTCCATCACTCTTCCCT
>NZ_JADEXG010000032.1 GCF_015207255.1 Vasconcelosia minhoensis LEGE 07310 | reverse complement strand
CAAGAGGAGCAACGAAGAGTTCGAGAAAGATACCGCAGCGCTGAGGAAGCAGAACGAGCGGCTCGCCGAGCTAGAATCGAAGCTGGATGCCGTGCTGGCCAAATCCGATTCCAGCTTGAGCCCAGCGAAGACCACCGAAGACAGCTAGCCGCCGTTTTAGCCCTGCTGGAGGAATACCGCCAGACGCTTTGAAGGTTGTGTACCGTGATTCCTGGCTGACGTGATGCGATCGCGCCTTCTCACCTCAAAAAGCGTCTTGTCGCTCCCTGGGCTAAAATTAAAGTAGAGATGCCCATTGACTTCCAAACCTTTGTCGCCATTTTTGCGACCCTTCTGGTCTTCCTGACTAGCGTTGTCCTCAGCTATGACACCCTCGAATTCACCGCATACCGAATCCTCCTGCCCCAGTGGGTCGGCCTCCTCCTCGCCACCGTCACGTTTTTCACTGTGGCAGTGGATCAGGTCCTACGGGGGTTTATCCGAGTTGAAGAAGTACAACGCCGAGCTGAGGAAGTACAACGCCGAGCTGAGGAAGCACAACGAAACGCTGAGGAAGCAGAGTTCCGAACTCGCCAAACGAACTTTATCGCTGAGGAAGAGCAACGAAGAATTCAAGAGGAGCAACGAAGAATTCGAGAGGAGCAACGAAGAATTCGAGAGGAGCAACGAAACGCTGAGGAAGCAGAGTTCCGAACTCGGCAAACGAACCTTATCACTGAGGAAGCAGAACGAGCAGCTCGCCGAGCTCGAATCGAAGCTGGATGCCGTGCTGGGCAAATCCGATTCCAGCTTGAGCCCAGTGCCGACCACCGAAGAGAGCTAGTCGCCCTCCTGGCTCTGCTAGAGGAATATCGCCAAACGCTTTGAGTATTATGTACTGTGATTTCTAGCTGACGTGATGCGATCGTGCGCCCTCTCACCTAGAAAAGCGTCTTGTCGCTCCCTGGGCTAAAATTAAAGTAGAGATGCCCATTGACTTCCAAACCTTTGTTGCGATTTTTGCGACCCTTCTGGTCTTCTTGACTGGAGTTGTCCTCAGCTATGACACCCTCGAATTCACCTCATACCGAATCGTCCTGCCCCAGTGGGTCGGCCTCCTCCTCGCCGCCGTCACGTTTTTCACTGTGGCAGTGGATCAAATCCTACGGGGGTTTATCCGAGTTGAAGAAGTACAACGAAGCGCTGAGGAAGTACAACGAAGTGCTGAGGAAGCAGAGTTCCGAACTCGGCAAACGAACCTTATCACTGAGGAAGCAGAACGAGCAGCTCGCCGAGCTCGAATCGAAGCTGGATGCCGTGCTGGCCAAATCCGATTCCAGCTGGAGCCCAGCCCAGCCCACCGAAGACAGCTAGCCGCCGTTTTGGCCCTGCTGGAGGAATATCGCCAGACGCTCTGAGCGCTGCACCGTGACGCTCAACTTCCTGGGTTAAAATCACAGCAGAGATGCCTATTGATTTTCAGACCTTTGTCGCGATTTTTGCGACCTTACTGGTTTTTCTGACTGGAGTTGTCCTCAGCTATGACACCCTCGAATTCACCTCATACCGAATCGTCCTGCCCCAGTGGGTCGGCCTCCTCCTCGCCGCCGTCACGTTTTTCACTGTGGCAGTGGATCAGGTCCTACGGGGGTTTATCCGAGTTGAAGAAGTACAACGCCGGGCTGAGGAAGTACAACGAAACGCTGAGGAAGCAGAGTTCCGAACTCGGCAAACGAACCTTATCACTGAGGAAGCAGAACGAGCAGCTCGCCGAGCTCGAATCGAAGCTGGATGCCGTGCTGGCCAAATCCGATTCCAGCTGGAGCCCAGCCCAGCCCACCGAAGACAGCTAGCCGCCGTTTTGGCCCTGCTGGAGGAATATCGCCAGACGCTCTGAGCGCTGCACCGTGACGCTCAACTTCCTGGGTTAAAATCACAGCAGAGATGCCTATTGATTTTCAGACCTTTGTCGCGATTTTTGCGACCTTACTGGTTTTTCTGACTGGAGTTGTCCTCAGCTATGACACCCTCGAATTCACCTCATACCGAATCGTCCTGCCCCAGTGGGTCGGCCTCCTCCTCGCCGCCGTCACGTTTTTCACTGTGGCAGTGGATCAGGTCCTACGGGGGTTTATCCGAGTTGAAGAAGTACAACGCCGGGCTGAGGAAGTACAACGAAACGCTGAGGAAGCAGAGTTCCGAACTCGCCAAGCGAACTTTATCGCTGAGGAAGAGCAACGAAGAATTCAAGAAAGGAACCGAAGCGCTGAGGAAGCAGAACGAGCAGCTCGCCGAGCTAGAATCGAAGCTGGATGCCGTGCTGGGCAAATCCGCTTCCAGCTTGAGCCCAGCGAAAAGCACAGACGACAGCTAGCAGCCGTCTTGGCCCTGCTAGAAGAATATTATCAAACGCTTTAGCCTATACCGTAATTCATAGCTGCTTGATGCGATCGCGCTTCCTCATCCCAAGAAGCGCCCTGCTTCCTCACTTAAAATACAAGGGAGATATCCTCTTTCCTCTCATTCTGCTCTATGGGTTCTTCTGCTCTAACCTCCCAGGCAATGGCGATTTACCGTGCCTCCGCCCAGCGTCGCAGTCAATCAACTCAGCGGCAGATTATTCGGCGCCGTCAGCGGGCTTGGCTGCTAGCACATCAGGCCGCTGATCTGCTGAAGCAAAACTTCGCGGCGGAAAAAGTTGCCGTGTTTGGGTCCCTACTGTGTCCCTGGTTTTCGCTGAATTCTGATATCGACTTGGCAGTTTGGGGAATTGCTCCTCAAAGCGATTGGTCAGCCGTTGCCCAGCTGCAGGATATTGACTCAGACTTTAAGATTGATTTAGTGGATATGTCCTACTGTCCTGACTCGCTTAAAGCCGCGATCGCTCAAACAGGGCAAGTTCTTTCATGATGAGTGCTTATTAGCTTAGCCCATCGCTACGTTTAATTCTGTTTCTCTACTTGTGACCAAATGAAAGGATGAGATTCTTGGTCTAAATACTCTTCAGAGACTTTTCGATTTAGAGGCTTATATTGTCTCAACAGGGCATCTTTATCATCGGGGGCCAGTATTTCATTGCTGAGCAGCCATTCGGGTATCCATGACACGACGGTTTTAGGACGCTGCCTTTGTAGCGGGTGTAGATAGAGCCAGAGGCACCAAGCTTTCGGCAAGGAAAACCGTTCGAGCAGCCAGCGGTTTAAGAAGCGCATAATTTTTAGCGACTTTCCAGAAAGACTGACATTAAACGCTTTTTTGCCATGGGTCAGCTGACTGGGCTCCAGGGAAATATTTAAGGTCTGCAAGAAATCGCTGATCAGCCAGTCCCGAGGTCGGCTTTCAGGATATATCTTAATAACTAAGTTCTCATCACCAAATACCGTACTCCAGCTTTTAAGAATTTTGTAGTAGTTCCCTCTTTCTTCAAACTCTTCACAAAAATCCTTAATATCTTTTGCATATCCCTTTTTGACCTGCTCAGAATAAAGCGAAAGAAAGAATTTGTCCTGTCTTCTCAGGTATAGAATGATGACGACCTTAAAGCCATCAAACATCTGCTTAACCTGAGCAACCTGCTCGGTACTGAACAAGGAAAAATACTCTGAGCTAATAATGATATTGTCTGCATCATGGGCTTCAATATCTGCTAGTGCTCTTTCTCGAATGTCTCTCAGATCAAAGGTTTTATAGGGGAGAACGTAAAAGTCTTTGTCGTGGGTAAATGACCATGAAAGGGCGATCTGACCGGGGTTATACTTATTGGGAATGCCGATATCGGGATAAAAGTATCCGTTCTCAAGCAGCTTCTGACGATTGGCAAATAGTATCTTTTGCAGCGCTGTCGTACCAGTTTTGAAAGTTCCTATATGAAGATAAACTGTTTTCATAGATTGCCTTGCGCAGGTAAGTACCTGAGCATTAAAATTTACATAGAAGGAATTGTCATTCCGAGCATAGAGAGGAATCTCTCAATCACTGACGCTGCTGGGATAGATGCCTCGACAGGCTCGGCATGACATCAGGCTCTCCTTTGTAAAAAATGTGTAATTAATTTTGTTCGACTACTTATGTCAGCGGTTGACGCTTCCGTCCTCAGCATAAGCGCTCCAAAGGACAGACTCGACCGCCCATCGCCCAGAGGCCTAAATCTTCAGCTGGCCTTAACTTACATTAAGCTAATCTAAAAGTTAATCTAAGATTTTTTAAAATCCATAGCTCCAGCGGGCGTAGTAGCCGCGGGCGTCGATGTGGGTAAAGACCGTAGCGCTGGCCAGACCGCCGCGGGAGCCCCACCAGCTGCTGAGCTGATCGTATACATCATAGGGATGAATGCCCGCCACCACAAAATCGACCGCATCACCGACGATATGGCGGGAACGGCTAGCACCGCCGACGGCCTTGTTCGTCGCTGAGTCACGGTACCATGAGTTAACCCTAATGGGGCGATCGCCTAGCCGCGATCGCACCGCCTCCATCGCTTTGGCAATGCGGATAATGCCATAGACGGCATTGCTATCTACGGGAATGCGGCTGCCGTTTTTAGTGGCTTCGCCCCAGGTAAAGTTACCGTTAGGAAGAATTGGATTAGAGAGATAGAAGGTACTGCTAAAGCCCGGTAGCCGAATGGCGTCACCCGGTGAGGGTTCAGGGGGCGGCGGCGGGGTTTCGTTTTTAGGCTGATTGTCCGGTTCGTTGCCCTCGATAACGACATCTGGGGCGTAGGCATACCAAGTTTTAGCATCGTCAGGTCCCAGGCCGGTGCTGGCTAAGATCACTTTAACGTGATTATTTTCGGCCTTCTCGTGGGCAATCAGCTCGAACGTCGTACCGTTGTTGACAAAATAGCGCTCGCCGCTCGGGAGCTGAGACGACAGCAGCGGTCTAAGCTTAAAAATCGTATCGCTGACCACCTTCAGGGCAATCGTCGAGCCGCTGATTCGCACGTCAGGGCGGTAAACATACCAGGTGTTGCGATTGTCGGGACCAAGGAAAGTATCGGCGATCGCAACTTTCACATGATTGCCCTCGGCCGGCAGGTAAGACTGGAGGTCAAACTGGGTGCCGTTTTTGACAAAGACCTTTTCCGAGTCGGACAGCTGGGTTGACAGGACGGGTCGGAGCTTAAACAGGGTATCGCTGACCACGGCAAGCTTGACCTGAGAGTCGATCACTTTGATGTCGGGATTGTAGGCATACCAGACCTTTTGGTCCGCTGCCAAAGTTTTATTCGCTAGCGCTAGCCGGGTATGGTTGTTGTCTGCTGGCAGATAGGACTGAAGCTCAAAGGACGTCCCGTTTTTAACAAAGACCTTTTCCGAGTCGGGCAGCTCACCCGAGAGCCTGGGGCTAAGCTTAAACAGCGTATTGCTGGTCACGTTGACTTTCATAGGGACACCCCAATCCTGAAATTTACCAAGCTTGAAATTTGAGATTTAGGCTGTGCCCCCATTCATGGCACAGCTCGGCTGCGAACGTCTATTCTGCTTCAAAAAAATTTGAGTTGGCTAGAGCCTGGAGCAGCTGCTTTGTCGCCGCCACCGCCCAGCCACCTTCGCCTCGCCGTCCGGTCAGCAAGATAAACCGCAGACTGTAGCGGTCGGCATAGCCCTCGGCCTCCAGCCAAATGCGCGATGTCTCTTGCTCACAGGTGAGCCGCTCCTGGTCGGATAGCGCTGCCGACATCGCTGCCATGGTTGCCGCTAGCTGAGTGGCCAAGCGACAAAAGTCGGCGAACTCGGCAGCCGTCAGCTCGATCGCCCAATCGTCACCGCCGACTAAGCCCTGGAATTCTGAGGCAGCGCGATCGCACCCCAGCCGCCAGCCCGATCCCGACTGCAAGTTCTTTACCATGTCTGCTAAATAGCAGTAAAGGCTTGAAACAGCGCGAACACCAGCTGATTTCGCTGCTCGCGGCTGAGCGCCGCGATCGCGGCCCTATCCCCTTCAAGGGCGTTGGTCCGCAGCGTCTGTGAACTCGGATAGCGCTCTGGTCGAATTTGCTCAAACGCGCCCAGATAGTCGGCCATGGTTAGCTTCCAGTCAAAGCGAAAGTGGGGCGGACGGTTCTGGATATACAGGTGATAGCGGATCAGCCGACTCACGAGCGTATCCTCCGGCAGGGCAGTGCCGTCCCGGCTGAGGTAGTCATTTTCTAAAGGCAGCTCAGGCAGCTGCTGATAGATTTGTGCCGCAATCTCCTGGGGATTAGAGCGGCGGTAGGCTGGGGCGGGTTGAGATTGGGCCTGGGCGGCTGAGAACATGCCCGCCCCAGTTTGGGGATGCGAAAACCTGCCCCAGACGAGGACGCAAGCTACCGCGCAAGCCGCTAGCCAGAAGCGCTTCATTCCCCAATAATTTCGGGCTGGGTAAGTTCGTCCGACATTTCGACGATGGCCCGCAGCACCGGCTTCATCTTCGACTCATCGATGCTGTCAAATTCCTCATAGCGCCGTCGCTGCGCCCGATTGGCAACCTGTACCGTAATCCGATAGCGGTTGGAGGCCGCGCCGATTAGCTCTTCGGTTCGCCGCATAATCTGCTGATTGTCAAAAGGTAAACGCTTCATACGTGAGTTCAAAGAAAGGATTAGCTGGCCGGAGGGCGTCTCAGAAGATCTATCCGAGAAGCTATCCCGAGCCTGCTGTCCTATCTTAGCAGCCCCTAATCGACCAGACGAATCCCGGTGGGCGAAAACTGGGCCACCCAAAACTTTAGGCTGGGATGGGCGAGCTGCGATCGCACCTGAGTTTGAATCACCTCAGCCTCGGTCTGGGTCTCCGCCAGGGTAAAAATAGTTGGCCCAGAGCCCGTCATCAGCGTCCCCAAACCACCGTAGGCAGCCATCGCATCCCGCAGCTGGGAAACCTCCGGATGGGTTGGCAGTACCACCTTTTCCAAATCGTTGTAGAGGTGCCGGCCAATAGCCGCACCGTCCTTAGCCGAGATGGCGCTGACCATGGGACCAGAGTGAATCCGGGCCTGGCGCTCGGCCAGGGTGCTCTGATCGGAAGCCGAAATGTAGGTGGGGTGAAACTGCTGGCGATAGGTTTTGTAGGCCCAGGGCGTCGCCACCGAGAGGGTCTCAAACTTAGCTAAGACAACCCAGAGGGAGTCCAGGCCAGTCAGCGGGTCGAGCTCTTCGCCCCGGCCGGTTGCGATCGCGGTTCCCCCCATGACGCAAAAGGGCACATCCGACCCCAGTTCGGCCCCCAGCTCTTGCAGCTCCATCTGAGTCAGCCCCAAATCCCACAGCAGATTCAGCCCCACCAGCGCCGCCGCCCCATTGCTAGAACCGCCCGCTAGCCCAGCCCCCACCGGAATCCGCTTATCGATAGTAATTTCGACGCCGCCGCTCTTGTTGGCGACGTCGGGAAACTTTTCCTGTAAAAGCATCGCCGCCCGATAGGCCAGATTGGTGGCGTCAGTCGGCACCTGGGGATGGTCGCAGCGCAGCTGAATCATCGGCATATTCAGCCCCCGGACAGTCACTCGATCCGCCAGGCTGATGCTCTGCATCACCATCACTAGCTCGTGAAAACCGTCGCAGCGATCGCCGAGAATTTCTAAGTAGAGGTTGATTTTGGCTGCGGCTAAGAGGGTGTAGAGGCGCATGGTGGCGTAAAGGGAGAAAAGATTATCTTATAAGGAGCAGGGCGCTGAAAAAAGGGTCGGTAGACCTTTGGCAGCGAAGCCCACAGCTGCTTGGCACTTTCCCGGCTGCGATCGCACAGGCTCCGAACATCTCTCTACTGTGCTTGTCAAGCGCTAGCCACACCGTTTCTTGGCCTTATTGTCCGCAGACGACCATAGCTCGTCTGACATATTAGAGGAATGCTTAATAGCCAAACCAAACACACTACTGTAGAACTTTGTAATAGCTGGGTGAGGCTGTGATGGCGGTGGCGCTCTAGCCAGTCGCTGATGGCGTTGCCGTAGCGCTTTTCAAATTCGGTTTCGGCCACGTGGGGATTGCCCTGGGCATCGTAGGGCTGAGGCATGGTGAGCACTAGTTGCGGGTTTGGTCAGCCCAGGGGGTGAGCATCCTTGAAATAAATTTTAGGCCATAGTCAATCGCCAGGCCAATGATGCCAATCAGAGCGATGCAGAACAGTACCTTATCGGTCTGGAGAAAGCGCTGGGACTGAACAATTTTGTAGCCGAGGCCCTGCTGGGCAGCGACCAGCTCGGCGATTACGAGATAGTTCCAGGCCCCGGAAATGTTTACCCGCAGCGTATCCAGGACGCTGGGGAAGACGGCGGGAACAATTACCCGAGTCAGCACCTCAGCCCGATTTGCCCCCAGGGTATAGGCGACATTGATCATCTCATTGGGAATAAACTTTACCGCATCCGCCACCATGATGGCGTTGTAAAGCACTACGCCGAGGAAGATAATGATGATTTTAGACGGTTCCCCCAGGCCGACCCAGATTACAATCAGCGGCACGAAAGCCATCACCGGCATATAGCGCACCGTCCCCACAATGGGGGCAAACAGGCTTTCCATGCTGTAGAAGGTGCCCATGGCAATGCCGATGGGGACGCCAATAATTCCGGCGACGAGAAAGCCTGCGGCGACGCGAGCGCAGCTCACCAGCACATCAATCACTAGCCCGCCGCTGACGAACATGTCCATCCCCGCGCTGAAAACAGCAGTCGGCGTGGGCAAAAAGGCTGGCGTCACCCAGCCGGCATAGCTGACCAACGCCCACAGCGCGATGGGAACGGCCAGCGCCAGAGCGGAGATCAGCATTCCCAGCCATTTGGGAAAGTCCTGGCGGATACTCCAAAACGTAGAGGGTTCTAGATAGCGCTGTTCTTGAATGGGAGAAAAGTCGTGGGTAGTCGGGTTGATTGTAGATTGAGCCATGGTCAATAGATCTCCCGATCAAAATATTGTTGAAATTGAGGATAGTTGAAGATTAAAAGAACTTGAGATAGCGTTGAATTTCCCAGTCAGAAATGTGAGAGTGGTAGTCTTCCCACTCCTGCCGCTTGAAATCAACGTAGGTGTCGAACATCAGCGGCCCCATCACCGTTTTACTCAGCGGGTCGGCGGCAAAGGCGTCGATCGCGTCTGAAAGCGTTCTGGGCAGGGTCTCTATCCCCTTTTCCTGAAGCTCTGCCTGGGAATATTCGTACATATTTTCCGTATGGGGTTCGCCTGGGTCGAGTCCTTCCCGAATGCCCTCTAGCCCCGCCGCCAGAATCATTGCCGCCCCCAGATAGAGGTTGGTGGCAATATCGGCGGCCCGACATTCCACCCGGCCTCCGGCCATGGGGATGCGCAGCATATTCGTGCGATTGTTGTTGCCATAGCAAATGTAGACCGGTGCCCAGGTAAAGCCCGACATGCTGCCCTGGGGCACCAGTCGCTTGTAGCTGTTAACGGTGGGGCAGGTGACCGCAACAATCGCCGGCGCGTGGCGCAGCACGCCCGCAATAAACTGATAGCCCAGCTGGGAGAGCCCGCAGCGGCGCGGGTCGTCTGGATCTTCAAACAGATTTTCGCCGGTTTTCAGATCGGCCAGCGACATGTTGTAGTGGGCACCGCTGCCGGTGCGATCGCTAAACGGCTTGGGCATAAAGGTGGCGAAATAGCCGTGCCGCCGGGCAATTTCCTTCACCATCAGCCGAAAGAAGGTGAGCCGGTCGGCCATCTTCAGGGCGTCGCAGTAGGTGAAATCGGTTTCAAACTGACCGTTGCCGTCTTCATGGTCAAAGGAATAGACGTCCCAGCCCAGCTGGTTCATCGCTTCGACGATTTCGCTCACCCAGGCAAAGTTGTCGAGCAGCCCCTGCAGGTCGTAGCAGGGTTTGGCTAGGTTGTCGAGATCGCTAACCGGCAGTACCCCCTGCTCGGTCTCTTTCAGAATAAAAAACTCGGTCTCAATCCCCAAATTAAAGCGATATCCCATCTCCGCCGCCTGGGCCAGCACCTGCTTGAGAATGCTACGGCAGCAGGCGTCAAAGGGCCGATCGCCCAGATAGAGGTCGCTGGCAAACCAGACCTTTTCTGAGTCCCAGGGCAGCACCGTAGCGCTGTCCGGGTCGGGCATGGTCGCTACTTCCGGGTCGCTAATCGCCTGCGGCACCCCGTCTAGGGCCGCCCCAGTAAACAGCTCCGACCCGGACATCATCTGCCCCAGGTGAGCCAGGGGCACGACTTTGGCTTTGCACATGCCGTGGATATCGACAAAGCTGGCGATCGCATATTTCACCCCTCGTTCTTCCAGGGAGGTTTTGAGGGACTGGAGTTCAGGCGAAAGCGTTTCAGACATAGGTCTATCCAGTTAGAGTTCAGAACCCCACAGGATTGCGGGGCAGGACGGGGATACCGGTTTCCGCTGAGACCTCCTGAGCGACGGCACTGGCCGAGAAGGTATCGACCCCGACCGGCAGATGCAGGGCGTGCTGCTCGGTGGCGCCCACCGGCAGGATGGCCATATCCATGCCGCTGTCTCGCAGCTGCGCGATCGCGTCCCAGGTCAGTTCTTCCCAGAGCAGAGGAGCAGTCTGAGCCATAGAACTAAGGTGAGACCCCGGCAGCTAATGCCCGCACAATTAGCTCCTGAAACAGGTGCGTCCCCATTTCTCGCCGAGGCGAGAGCCGACCGGGCCGATAGCCGATGGACTGAACCCGCTTTTGGATCTCCGGCAGCAGCGTCAGGTCTTCTTTTTGGATGTCGTCGTAGAACTGGATTAGCGGCTCTAGGTTTTCAGCTGACTTCGCCGCGGGCTGATCGGGCACCAGCCAGTCCCAGCGCACCCTGGTACGAGACGGCCCTTGGGGATCAATCAGGTAGATGATGGCGCAGTTGGGCGCGATAATCCAGGCAAAATTGGGGAAGAAGCTAACGGTAGAAACGCCGGTCATCTCTTTCTCATTTAGCCCGGGCTGAAAGGTGCCCTCGGGATAGACCGACAGGACTTCGCCCGAGTCGGGCAGCACCGGCGTGTATTGCAGGTAGTAGTGATAGCGGGCCTCTGCGGTCACCTGCCGATAGTATTTGGCCAAAATCGGGTGAACGGTGGGCTCGTGGTAGCTCTCGGTATTGTTTTCTACATAGAGCTTCCAATTGGTGTCGGTCCAATAGTCCACACTGTGCGCCCGATGCCAGGTCTGGAGCTGGTAGCGCTGCATCATCTCGGGCAGCTCACCCATCTGCACCGCCAGCGGGTCGGACTCTGGGTCCAGGTTGACGAAGATAAACGGCCCCCAGGTCTCGACCTTCACCGGCGTTAGCGCGTGCTCGGCCCGGTCAAAATTCTCGGCGGCCTCCATGTCGGGCAGCCCGCGCAGGTTGCCTTCCAGGTCAAAGCTCCAGGCATGGTAGAGGCAGGTCAGGCGCTTGCACTGGCCGCTGTCCAAAGCGACCGGCCCGGCCCGGTGGGTGCAGATGTTGAAGAAGCCGCGCAGGGTTCCGGCCTTGTCCTGAACGATGACTAAAGGCTGCTCGGCAATGTCTACGGTGAAGTAGGAGCCTGGCCCATGAAGCTGGCTGAGGTGGCCGACGTAGTACCAGTATTTGCCGAAGATTTGCTGCTGCTCTAGCCGGTAGAGTTCCGCTGAACTGTAGAATTCGGAGGGCAGGGTGAGGGCGGATTGGGAGAGCGATCGCGGCTGCCAGTCCCGCAGCCAGTCGTAAATATCGGCCTGCCTTGGCTGAGTTTCCACAGTGACCATCGCCGTACCCCAAACTTGTCATAACCTGCTTAGGCGCTAGTCTACGGGCTCTGCTCCAAGCTTTTTGTATCGGCAGTTACCCGCCTTAGCCGTAATTTTTCCTACCTGAGCGCCTGAATTCTCCGACGTAAGGCTCGCAAAGCAGGACTTCTGCCAAGCAGAGAGCTCTGCTCAAGCAGCTCTGCCACCAGACCGAGGATCGGCAAGGTCGGAAACGTAGGGCTGACGTTGACTAGCTGGTACTGACCTGCCCGCAAAACATAAATACTGAGCTGTTTCTCATAGCGCCAGAGTTCAGGAACGCCGAGGGCAGCATAGGCATCGAGCTGAGTTTTAGAGGTAACATCGACCTCAATGGCAAGATCGGGTGGCGGGTCAACGGTCAGGTTAATTCGGCGCTTTCCTCGCATTTGCGCCTGATTTTGAATATAAAAACACTGATCGGGTTCAATCCCACTTTGCATCGCTTCCTGCTTGAAGGTCGTCGAGCCGAAACACTCGCAGTCTATCTCTAGCTCATCCAGTAGAATTTTGACCAGGTCACCGATCAGCTCTTTATCAACTTCATGCTCTGGAGTCGGCATCCTGATTTCCAAAGTGCCACGGCTATAGGCAATGCGTGCAGACCGGCTTTCGCCCAGCTCTGCTAAAATGCGCTCGAACTGTTGCCAATCGAGGTTGCGGATCAGCAGCCGCTGACCCGGCGGAACATCGAGCTGTCGAAGCTGGAGGGTGACCATAGTTTGTTCGGAGGCTGGTCTTAAGAGCAGCACCGCCATAGAACAGCAGAATTGTTCTAAGCTAGTATACCGTAAGAAAATATTGAGAAAAGTTTGACAAGATAAAAGACGCTGAGCGACTGCATTAAAATGACATGCCCCAAGAAGACCCGCCGAACGTTTTTAGCAACCAGCCTGACCAGCGCAATAGGAATAGTCGGGTGTTCGGTAGTTCAGCATCAGCAGACATCGTCAATCAATGAAAAAAAGTCTGATACCGCTGCTTTCTCGGCTGATGCTGCGTCAGCCAATCCATGGGTTACGGGATCGAATCCGATGCCCCAGCGGCAGCTAGGGCGCACCGGCACACAGCTGCCAGTTTTAGGATTAGGAGGAGCCGGGCGTACGCCGCTATCGCGATCCAATCAAGAGCAGGCTGCATTAGAGCAGATTCAGCGAGCGCTGGAGTTGGGCATTCGCTATTTCGATACCGCAGCCAGCTATGGACCCAGCGAATCGTACTTGGGTAAAGCCTTACCGCCCTATCGAGCTGAGATCTTCCTGGCGAGCAAAACGGCAATGCGAGATCGCGATGGTGCCTGGCGCGAGCTGGAGCGCTCATTGCAGCGGCTCAACACCGATTATCTCGATCTTTGGCAATTTCATCACGTTTCATTTGCGTCTGAGCTGGAGCTGCTGTTTGGGGCGCAGGGTGCGGTCAAAGCGCTGGAAGAGGCAAAGGAGCAGGGTTTAGTTCGCTTTAGCGGTATCACGGGCCATCATGAGCCTGAGATTATTGCAGCTGGGCTGCAGCGCTATCCGTTTGACCATACCCTGATTCCGGTGAATGCGGCGGATCGCTATCATCCGCGTCCGTTTATTCCTGGCGTACTGCCCCTGGCTCAAGCGCAAAACGTCGGGGTCACGGCGATGAAGGTACCGGCCTATGGCCGCTTGTTTAAGCCCGGGGTGCTAGATGGAATGCACCAGGCGCTAGGATACACGCTATCTCAGGCCGGAGTTCACTGCGCGGTGATTGCCGCAGAATCGATTGCGCAGCTGGAAGAAAATGTGCGAGTGGCGACGGAATTTCAACCCTTAGATGCGATCGCGCTGGCTGAGATTGAGCAGCGCACAGCGGCGGCCTGGCAGGACAATACCTTCTTTCGAGCTTGGACATGAGTGAAGGCGAGCAAGTTGAGGGCTTGAGAAAAGTGCTCGATGCGATGAACACAAACAAAAAGCGCAGCCGAACTTTTAACCAGATTGCTCAGCTCTATGATATGGCTCGGCCTCACTATCCAGCCGAGCTGATGGCAGACCTGTTGGAACTGGCTCAGCTTTCACCGACAGCCCAAATCTTAGAGATTGGAACAGGTACCGGCAAAGCGACCCTTCCTATGGCCCGGCGCGGCTTTAACCTTCACTGCCTAGAGCCAGGCAACAATCTGGCCGCCGTCGCTGCGGAGAATTTGCGTCCCTACCCTAATGCAACCATCAAGACCAGCACCTTTGAAGACTGGCCGCTTCAGACCGAAGTCTATGACCTGGTGATGTCGGCTCAGGCATTTCACTGGGTCGATCCGACAGTCGGCTATGCCAAGGCGGCTCAGGCGTTGAAGCCGACGGGTAACATTGCGCTAATTTGGAACATTGCTTCCAAGTCTGACGATGCGATTTTCCAGCAATTGGATCAGATTTTCATCACTTACGCTGAATGGCGAATTAGGCCATTTGAAGAACTGCAAAAAGAGAGAGAGCAGGAGCTGATTGCCAGTGAATGCTTCGCAGAGCCCATTGTTAAGCGCTATCCCTGGTCACTGCAATACACCACGCAGCAATACCTTGATTTGGTCCGCACTCAGTCGGACTACCTGATTCAGCCAGAGGTGAAGCAGCGGGAACTATTAGACGCGATCGCGACTATCCTCGAAAATAACGGCGGCGGTATCCTCAGGCCCTATGTATCCGTACTCTTGGTGGCGCAAAAGACGTATCTGGCAACGGTTGACCCCCGCAGAACGGGCTCAGAATTTTCGCGCATGGGTTGCTCAGCTTCCCAAAACAGGCGTTTCCTTGGGCGATGAGGCTTTCGACCGCAGCAGAATCTATATCGATAGGGCAGGATAAGTCGCCGTCACTGGGATGATGTATTCTGACGGGAGGCGCAACGTCATATCGGTACGCTTTCGGGAGTGACCTGCTACTGGCGTTTTCGGCCTAAATCCATTTCATCCGCTGAGTTCATGTCTCAAATTACGATCAATCTGGTTCAGGGTTCTGTGCGGTTTAATTTTTCGCAGGCGGCGGCAGCGGAGCTGAAGGGCGCGATCGCGGATCTCATGCAAAGCCTCAAAACCATCGCAGCAGCCAAGTCGAGCGGCGGCATCAAAACGCCAGAGCCGTCGATGGAATATCAGCACACCGGGGACGTGTTTTTAGAAATTTTCTGCAATCCCAACATCTGGCCGAGCCCCTTCGCGGCAAAGCTGCTGATCACCGTGCGCGACGATAAAATGCGGCTAACCACGGAAGCTGAGCTGACCCGGCTGATTGAAGATCTGAACCTGTATCTAGAATGAGCTAATTTTTTTAGCCTCCGAGCTGCGCGTTTATCAGCGCGGGTTGACTTTCCTACATTGGGATGATTAATCGTCGCAAACAGCCCCGCTATACTAAGTTGGCAAGCCCAAACTCATCCCTATTTAGGTAGGCCGATTATGAATCCTGAGACGATTGCAGAACTGATCCAAAAGAGCTTTCGCGTCACCTTAGGCGCTGCGGCCTCAGCGGTAGACGCGGTCCAAAATCCGCAGCAGTCCTCTGAAAAATTTTCGGACATTGGCACAGACTTCGAACGGTTGGCCGATGAGCTCGAAGTGAAGGGAGCGCTGACTGAAAAAGAGGCCCGCGACTTTGTAAATGGGATCATGTCCCAAATGCCGGAGCCGTTCAGAAGCGCCAGTTCTCCCTTCAATAATGGCGATAGCCCTAGCCGGACGACGGTTGACACGACTGCAACGCCAGCCATCAACCCCAGCGTCCAGGCCGAGCTCGAAACCCTGACTGAGGAGCTAACCGCCGTTCGAGCAGAAATCGAGCAGCTTAGCCAGCCGGACTAGGCCCGGTCAGACTAGGTCCAGACAGACTGTCCCAGGTCAGGCGGCACATCCTGCCAGCGGCCCTGGCCAACCGCCCGAATTGCCTGCTTCAGCTCGACGTCGCCCGTATAGAGGGCCTTACCTACGATCACGCCGGTGACGCCGAGCGGCACCAGCCCCAGCAGGCTGAGCAGATCGGTCAGGCTGCTGACCCCTCCCGAAGCAATCACCGGCGTTTTAACCGCGCTGGCCAGCGCTCTCAGCGCCTCCAGGTTGGGGCCTTGCAGCGTTCCATCGCGCTGAATATCGGTGTAGATAATTGCCGCCGCGCCCTGGTCGCCCATTCGCTTAGCCAGGTCGATCGCCGTAATTTCTGAGGTTTCTAGCCAGCCCCGAGTCGCAACTTTGCCATTACGAGCATCGATGCCGACAATAATCTGGCCAGGGAATGCCTGACTGAGCTCGCCGACCAGCTGGGGATTTTCAACGGCAGCGGTGCCCAGGATGGCGGACTGGACGCCGAGGTCAAAGAGGGCAGAGACGCGATCGCGATCCCGCAGTCCGCCGCCAACCTGTACCGGCACATCCACCGCTCGAACGATCGCCTCAATCGCCTGCCCGTTTTCCGGCTGGCCCTGCTTAGCGCCGTCTAAATCGACCAGATGCAGCCGGGTCGCCCCTTCACTTACCCACCGCCGCGCTACCGCTACGGGATTTTCCTCAAACACCTGCGACTGCTCATAGTCGCCCTGGTACAGTCGCACACAGCGACCCGCCAGCAGGTCAATTGCGGGAATGACATTCATGCGTGAAGCCCTATAGATCTTGCAATTTTGTATAGTCTAGGTGAAACCTCTTTACTGTTAACTTTTTTAAAGTTGTAAATTATGTTTCAAGCCATACAGTAGCAATAGTAATAAGTTCTCAAAGTACGACTATAGCAATCCGACATGATTTTTGAGAGGTCTACTGAGGTAACCGTTCAGGGGGGTAAGCAAGGAATAGGGGTCACACCGGGCAGCATCAGGTAAGCTATGGCTATGACGGATGAGATCGAGCTAGCAGGCAGCCGCATAGCGCGGTCCGATTGGGAGGCCACACCGGCGAGCGTAAAGACGCTGGTGACAGAAGTCATGGGTCAGATAGGGCAGTTGCACGAGCGTGTTGCCCATCTGGAAGAGCGGTTAACGAAGAACTCAAAGAACTCATCGAAGCCGCCCTCGAGCGACGGCTTTGGGCCACCACCGGATGCTAAAGCCAAACCGCAGGGAAAGAAGCGCAAACGCGGGGGACAGCCGGGGCATCGGGGGCACCGCCGCGACCTGTATCCGAGCGAGCAGTGCAAGGAGGTCAAAGCCTACTATCCCGAGCAATGTAAGCGCTGCGGCGCAGCGCTGAGCGGGGAAGACCCAAGCCCCGAACGGCACCAGGTAGTGGATTTGCCGTCGATGGCACCAGAGGTGTATGAGCATCAGCTGCATCAGCGGGTGTGCGAGCACTGTGGCAGTGCGACCCGGGCGGAGCTGCCGCCGGCGGTGACGGTGAGCGGCTATGGCGAACGGCTGAGCGCATTCGTGGGGCTGTTGAGCGGACGCTACCGGCAGAGCCATCGGCAGGTGGTGTCACTGCTGAGCGAGGTGTTCGAGATTCGGGTGAGCAGCGGCAGCGTCAACCGGATGCGGCGGGAGCTGAGTGCAGCACTGGCCGAGCCGGTGGCGGCCGCCCAGCAGTATGTGCAGGGCTCAGCGGTGCTGCATAGCGATGAAACTAGCTTCCAGCAGGGCAACGCTGACGGCAGCAACCCGAGCGGCAAGCGGGGCTGGATGTGGGTGCTGGTGACGCCGCTGGTGAGCTTTTTTGAGGTGGCCCTGAGCCGGTCGCAGGCGACAGCACAAACCCTCATCGGCGAGGCGGTGAGCGGCGTTGTGGTCTCGGACCGCTACAGCAGCTACAACTGGATAGCGCTGGCGCAGCGACAGGTGTGCTGGGCACATCTAAAGCGAGACCTAACCGCTATCGCAGAGCGCAGCGGGGTGTCGCAGGCGGTTGGTGAAGCATTGCTCAGACGAGAGCGACGACTGTTTCGCCTCTGGCATCGGGTACGCGATGGGACCTTGAGTCGCGCTGCTTTTAGCCAGGCTATCGTGCCGTTGCAGCGAGGGTTCAAAGCCGAACTCGAAGCGGCAGCCCAAATCTCGATGACTGCCAAGGAGCGGACGCCTTTGGCCAAAACGGTGCGCACCTGTCGCAAGCTGTTGCAGGTCGAACCAGCGCTATGGACGTTTGTCGATACGCCCGGGGTAGAGCCGACGAACAATGCTGCCGAACGAGCTCTGCGGCCAGCTGTGATTTGGCGGCGCACCAGCTTTGGCGCTCAGTCGCAGGCGGGCTCTGAGTTTGTCTCTCGGATGATGACGGCAGTGACTTCACTGCACGCTCCGCAACGTATTAGAGTTCCTCGCTGACGCTTGTGGGGCAGCTCGCTATGGTCATCTGGCACCTAGCCTTTTGCCTGAGCACTCAGATAGTGCCGCATCTAACACTCAACCGTAACCCCCTGAACGGTTACCTATCTAGTATTACACTTTTGATTTCTTCAACATCCTCACTTATCTGCAAACTTTGAGCCTCAATCTGCTCGACTTTTGCATCAATAGGTGATATTGACCGATCAATAAGCCAAGTTGTAATTCCCCCTGCGCCCAGTAAAGCAATTAACCCGGTTACAGAAACATTTACGATAAAATCTCTTTTGCTATTGAGTTTATCCATTAGCATATTTAAATCAGTTTCTAAACTGGATTTTACTTCCCTAATTACACCAGTTAGGCCCCCTTGCCCATCATCGCCAGCTAGTCGCTTCTCCAGCTTTTCTAGTAACTTATTTGAAGCCAACTCACTAGTTAATAATCGACTTTGTTCAGCTATTGCTTTGCCAATAGAATCATCTACGTGCTGCTTAGTAGCAAGGGCTTTAATATTGTCCCTCAGAAAATCAATCTGCGCTGTAAATCCATCGATTCTCTCGTTAAGACCTATCGTTCTTTCGTAAACTTTTTCAAACCTCTCCTTAATTTCGTAAAGTTTGGCATCCGTCTTTGATTGTCCTTCTTCCAGCTGAGAAATAGCGGAATTTACTTCTTCACGAAGTAAAGTATACTCTTCTCTTAAGTCGACAACTGCTGAACCAACTGCTGAACCAATAACATCGGTTAATCTCTCGCTTTCCATTGATAATTGAGTTTGTAATTCTGAGATTCTTCCCTCAAGGTCGTTACATTTATTGACAAATATATCCACAGTATCTGTCAGTCGCTTGATATTTTCAACTATGGCGTCGTGATTAACTGTTGACATTTCTCTGTTAACACATTTATCGTTTGCTACAACGTTATCTCGTCTTCTACAGTAAAAAATATGATAATTTATAAACGTTTATCAGCTTTCAAATAGCGCATATATACTGACGCCAGTGTGTATATTCTATGACGCTGAAACCATTAATCCTTAGCTATTAGTCAGCTAAAAATTTACTCGAAGGTCGGCTCTCAGTCTAGTCTAAGCGTCAATGAAAGTCAATATACTCAGCACTGCATATCAACCAGTTCTGTCTATCGGGTGATAAAGTCGCTTTTGGCGAATGCGCCAGCTCTACCGAGTGCCGTGCGCTGCGAACCTAAGGGCAACCAATCCCATCCTCTGATGAATCTAGTCAATGAACCGCATGATCTGGTCCTGATGGGAATAGTCAACCAGCTGAAGGAATTTGAGCTGGCTATCAGCAGCGGGGGCATATCGAGCAGTATCACGCTACACCACGCTTGTGATATTCAAATCCTGACTTACATACTATACGGTGGCACTCCCCTGCCGAGCCGCATGAATGATCTGACGGGCATCACTGGTCGGACATAGGAAGCTATAGGTTCGCCTACCCTAGAGGTATCCGCTGCTGAACACCTCGGTCTTGCCGTTTCGCTGCGCAGTCCTTCAGTATGCTCACTCTGGCACTGGCAATAGGGGCATTCATAGGCTAGAAGTTGTTCAATATCACTGTTCTATCCATCACCCTCTAGATAGCCAGCGCCAGATCTCTATATTAGAGCCCAGTGAATGCTCTATTGATTCCCCGACGCTTTAGGCAGCTGTAGCCGCAAAATGCCGTGGGTATACTCCGCATGAACTCTGGGACAGTCAATCGCCGTCGGCAGCTGGATCAGGCGCTCAAACCGACCGTAGGTCAGCTCAGTCTCTAAAATGGCTCGATGCCGGTGAGACTCGCAGGCTGGACGGTAGCCGCTGACCAGTACGGAGTCTTGAAATACTTCGATGCTGATATCGCTGCTATCGATTCCTGGCAGGTCTAAGAACACATAGCAGGCATCGGGCGCTTCTTGAATTTCAGCCTGGGGCGAAAAGCTTTCCTGGTAGCCGACCTGGGGCTGGTCGATGCGGCAAACCAGGCGGCTGGTTCGATTGTTAAGCCGATTTTGGGTGTCCTGGGCAAAGTCAATAGCCATCGTTCCTCCAACGGTCTCTGAAGCATAGATTTAATTGCGGCCAGCGATGTCGCTAGCTCTATCTGTGAGCGTAGTCCGGCAATATGAGGAATTTATGAAGCTGGGCTTATCGAAAGGCATAGGTTGCGACCCGCTCTCAGGAAAATTTAAGCCTCTACTTATATCGGGGGTAGTTTAGGCCCGCTATAGTATTCACAGCCTTGCTGCATTCAGTCGGATACTATTGCCTGCCTCAACCTCGCTCAATCTGGGACAGCTTCGGGAGCAGTTACAGCGTCATCTGCGATCGCGGTCTATCGGCACGGAGAGCGATACGTTAGCGCTGCTGGCCCATGGCGAAGCCAACGCCATCTTTCGGCTGGGTCAAGACCGGCTGGTTCGAGTCGCGGTAAATACGCCAAATCAGCGGTTTCAGGGAGACTTCAGCCGCCTGACGACCTTTGAATGGACCATCCTGCGCTATCTCCAGGGCAGCGGCCTGGGCCATCGCCTGCTCGGTCAAAAGCTAGCGCCCAGTGACGACTTTCCCTATACCTATTTGATTACAAATTACATCCCCGGCCAGCCGCTGGACTATAGCCGTCCGCAGCTTCAGCGCTGCGCCGAAACCCTAGCTCGCCTGCATCGGCTGCCGCTGCGGGCAGGCTATGAAAATCTAGCCCAGCTGACGCCCCTGGTGCAGCGGGTGAGCCGTCCCCTAACGCTGTTTTTTGAAGAAGCGCGGGACTATGCCCAGCCCTACCTAGACGCGCCAGAGGCGGAGCCAGAAATCGTGGAGATGCTCCGATCGGTGCTGGCCAAAGCTGAGGCGCGGCTAGCCTCGGAGTCGCTGCTGTCAGACCATTTTCATGAATGCTTGGTGCATAGCGATCACACCTACGAGAACTGGGTGATCGACGACCGGCAGGCATTTTTAATCGATTGGGAGTGGGCTGAGATTGGTTCTCCGGCTGGTGACCTGGGCCATTTTCTATCGCCGGTGACGGTTCGCCGCTTTCAGGGCTATCAGCTGCCGCCAGCAGACCGGCAGTTTTTCCTGAAAATCTACTATGACGCCCTGGAAGATGCCGCGCTAGCTCAGAAAATACGGATTCACTTTACCGTGTTTGGGGCGTTTCCAGCGGTGCGATCGCTCTGCTGGACCGCAGGCTACTGGGTCACCGCCCGCCGCTGGTATGCCGACTCGCTGGCGGAAAGCGCCAGCGCGGCCAGTCGGATGGCGCGGCTCGAAGACAGTCGGCGGCAGTTTCCCCAGCTCTGGGCCGAGGTGATGGACTGGCTGGAGGAACCGCTGCCATGACCAGCGCCCATCCCAAGCTGGTCCGCCAGCGGGGGCGGTTCGGACGGTGGCGACAGCAGCTTTCCGAGATTTCCTGGCAGGCCTACCTGCTGTTGCTGCCCGCCGTCAGTCTGATTGCCGTCCTTTTTGGCGGCGGCCTGATCCTGGCATTTTTGCAGAGCGTTGGGCTGCTGGGGCTCACCAGCGAGGGCAGCCTCTCGCTAGAGGCCTATCGGCAGGCCCTGGGCAGCGGCGAGTTTTGGCAGTCTTTGGGCCTCAGCCTGTACATTGCCCTGACGACGACGGTGCTTTCAACTGTGCTCAGCGTTGGCCTGGCAATGCTGCTGCAGGGGACCGGCCGCTGGGCCAGCTTTGCCTGTCAGCTTACCCTGCCGATTCCCCACCTGGTCGGTATCGCCGGCATTTTGCTGCTGCTCTCCCCCAGCGGACTGCTGTCGCGGCTGCTGTTTAGCCTGGGCTGGATTAGCTCAGATCAGGACTTTCCGCTGCTGGTGAATGACGGGGCTAATTTTGGCGTGATGATCCACTTCTTGTGGAAAGAAATTCCGTTCATGACCCTGATTTTGCTGGCGGTGCTGCGGGGCATTCGGCCGGAGTACGGCATTCAGGCCCGAGCCCTGGGGGCGAACCCCTGGCAGTGCTTCTGGCATGTCACCCTGCCGCTGATGCGACCGGGGATCATTTCGGCTAGCCTGATCGTGTTTGGCTTTATTTTTGGTTCCTTTGAAGTGCCGTTTTTGCTGGGCTCTACCTATCCTAAAACCTTGCCGGTGCTGGTGTATCAGGCGTTCACCGATGTGGACCTGAACCAGCGGGCAGTCGCGATCGCGCTGGGTCTGATCCTTTCCGCCATTTCCATGAGCCTGATCGCCTGCTACCTGTGGCTGAGCTCTGGCAAACCCTACCGCTGGCTGGTCGGGCGGAGGCAGCCATGACCCGAAAGCTAGCCTTACTGCTGATTGTGACGGTGCTGTTTCTGCCGTTTTTACCCCTGCTGATCTGGTCCTTTGCCAAAGGCTGGTATTTTCCGCAGCTGCTGCCTCAGGATTGGACCCTGCAAAACTGGGTCAGTATCTTAGCGATCAGTAGCAAAGTGGGCCAGGGCTTTTTTCAGAGTCTGCTGATTGCCAGCATTTCGACCGGCCTGGCGCTGCTGGTCGGTCTGCCCGCCGGTCGCGCCCTGGGGCTAATGACGTTCCCTGGCAAAGGCGCGATTAAGCTTTTCCTGCTGCTGCCGATTATCGTTTCTCCCCTGGCAACCCTGATGGGGATTCAGTTTATGCTGATCCGCCTGGGGCTGAGCGGCACGATTCTCGGCGTCGTCCTGGTTCACCTACTGCCGACTATCCCCTATATGACCCTCGTGCTCAGCAGCGTCTACGCCAACTTTGACACCGGCTACGAAGCCCAGGCCCGCTCCCTAGGGGCTTCACCGATTCAGGTGCTCTGGCAGATTACCCTGCCGCTGGTCGCTCCCGGCGTCGTCGTGGGGGCTTTATTCGCCTTTTTGATTTCCTGGAATGAGTTTCTGCTGACCTTCTTCGTCGGCAGCGGCAGAGTCTTCACCCTGCCCATGGTGCTGTTTACCTCCTTGCAGGGAGGCAACACCGGCCTGACGGCAGCTATTTCGATTACCTCTATCCTGCCAGCCCTGATCTTTCTGCTGTTTTCCAGTCGGGCTTTGCGAAGCGATGCGGCGATTGGAGGCCTGGGCGATGTTTAAGACCGACTCCCTGCCAACTCCCATGCCCTATCTCTCCCTCCAAAATCTGACCAAAACGTTCCACGGTACTCCCGCCGTCCGGGAGCTTTGGTTGGATGTCAATCCCGGCGAACGGATTTCTCTGCTGGGTCCCTCTGGCTGCGGCAAATCCACGACCCTACAGCTGATGGCCGGGATCCTTCAGCCCGACCAGGGCGACATATTTCTAGAGGCGCGATCGCTGCGCCGGGTGCCGCCGGAAAAGCGAGGAATGGCCCTGGTGCTGCAAAAGGGAATGCTGTTTCCGCACCTGAGCGTCGGCGAGAATGTCGCCTTTGGGCTGAAGATGCGAGGCGTTAGCCGAGTTGAGCAGGCGGAACGCGCGATCGCGATGCTCGACCAGGTGCAGCTCAGCGGCTTTGAAAATCGTAGCCCCTCGGAGCTTTCGGGCGGGCAGGCGCAGCGGGTGGCGGTGGCGCGATCGCTGGTGATCCAGCCCAAGCTGCTGCTGCTGGATGAGCCGCTGTCTGCCCTCGATGCCAGCCTGCGCAGCGATATGCAGGAGCTGATTTTGCGGCTCCAGGACGAAACCGGCGTCACCCTAATTATCGTCACCCACGACCAGAGCGAAGCCATCGTCATGTCCCACCGGGTGGCGCTGATGTTCGACGGCTGCCTGCGTCAGGTCGATACGCCAGAAGCCCTCTACCAGCACCCGGTCGATGAAACCGTCGCCCGCTTTTTCGGCGGCGTCAATTTCTTTCCGGCCGAAGCCCAGCAGCGGCAGCTCCAGCTGTCCGGCGGCGACCGCCTCAGCACCGAGCATCCCCAGCAGGGACCTGTACAGGTCACCATTCGTCCCGAACAGATCCACGTGATGCCCGACCCCATCTGCGGCATCAACCTGCTGCCGGTCACCGTGACCCAAAATCGCTTTATCGGCACCCAGCGCCACCTTACGCTTAAAACCGTTGCTAACCTGGAACTGCAAGCCTGGGTGCCGCCCAGCCAGAACTTTGCGGTGGGTCAAGCCGCGATCGCGCACCTCCCCCCCGACGCCCTCTGGACTTTTCCGGCCCAGGCTGAAGGGGGAGACTGCTCCGAACAGGGCCGGCAGCTGGCGTCAACGAGGTCAAGGCTGGGGAATGGCAACAGCAACCATCAGGCCCCAGATCAGGTCGAAGCGCAGTCGCTGAGCTAAAACGGCTTAAAAGACCCGGTTACAGAATCCAATTTTTGAGTCAAATTGAAATCTAAGGATGAGGCCTATGCTAGGCGCGATCGCGGGTGACATGATTGGTTCGGTCTACGAATTTGCCAATCACAAATCAAAGGAATTTCCCCTGTTTACAGCGCAGACTAGCTTCACCGACGACACCATCCTCAGCGTGGCGGTGGCCGACGTGCTGCTGAACGGCGGCGACTATATCCAGGCGTTTAAGCGCTACTACCAGCGCTATCCCCACCCCTGCGGCGGCTACGGAGCGCGGTTTGGAACCTGGGCCGCGTCGAGCGATGCCGCGCCTTACTATAGCTGGGGCAACGGTTCGGCGATGCGGGTGAGCCCGGTGGGCTATGCCTTTGACGAACTGGACTCGGTGCTGGCCGCCGCCGAGCAGAGCGCCGCCGTGACCCACAATCATCCTGAGGGAATTAAGGGGGCGCAGGCCACCGCGATCGCGATCTTTTGGGCGCGGCAGGGCAAGGCTAAACGCGATATTAAGAGCGGCATCGAATCGCGGTTTGGCTATGATCTCAGCCGTCCGTTAGACAAAATTCGGCCCGGCTACACCTTCAGTGAGTCCTGTCAGGAAACGGTGCCGGAGGCGATCATCGCCTTTTTGGAATCGACCGACTTTGAAGACGCCATCCGGAATGCGGTTTCCCTGGGCGGCGATGCCGATACGCTCACCTGCATTACCGGCGGCATTGCCGAGGCGTTTTACGGCGGCGTTCCCGAACCCATCGCCAGTCAGGTTTGGCAGCGGCTAGATCCGCCCCTGCGGCAGATGACGGCGGCCTTTCGCGATCGCTATTCGCTACCATAATTTCCAACGTTTCTCACCCTGAAGCCCCATGACTCTGCAAACCCGGACCCCCGACTTTTTTGACCCCACCCGGGTCGGCGAAATCTGGCGCGTGCCCTACGAGAAGCGTACCGCCGAGGCCAAGCGCTGGGCGCAGCAGCACGGCATATCCCTGGCCCATACCGACGAAACCCGCATCTGCCTGCTGGCAATTGACGTTCAGAATACCTTTTGCCTGCCCGACTTTGAGCTATTCGTCGGCGGACGCTCGGGCATGGGCGCTGTGGAAGACAACGTGCGGCTGTGCGAATTTATCTACCGCAACCTAGGTGCGATTACTGAGATTGCGCCGACGATGGACACCCACACCGCAATGCAGATTTTTCATGCAGCCTTTTGGGTCAATGAAGACGGCGAGCATCCTGCGCCGATGACGACGCTTTCGGCTGAGGAGGTGCAGCAGGGAAAGTGGCGAGTGAACCCGGCGGTGGCTCAGAGCCTGCCTGATTTCGATTACGATAGTCTGCAAACCTTCGCTCAGCACTACGTCCAGCGTCTTACCAGCGACAGCAAATATCCGCTGACGATCTGGCCCTATCACTCTATGCTGGGCGGCATTGGCCATGCCCTCGTGCCCGCCTTTGAAGAAGCCTGCTTTTTTCACAATATGGCCCGCGATCGCCAAACCCGCTTTGAGGTCAAAGGCGGCAATCCGCTGACTGAAAACTACTCTGTGCTGCGGCCCGAAGTCCTAGAAGACGCCAGCGGCCAGCCCATTGCCGAAAAGAATAATCCCTTTATCGAACATCTGCTGACCTTTGACGCCGTCATCGTCGCAGGCCAGGCCAAAAGCCACTGCGTCGCCTGGACGGTCGATGACCTGCTCAGCGAGATTCAGGCTACCGACCCGGCTCTGGCCCAAAAGGTTTACCTGCTGGAGGACTGCACCTCGCCAGTGGTCATCCCCGACGTGGTCGATTTTACCGACCAGGCCGACGACGCCTATGAGCGCTTTGCCCAAGCTGGGATGCATTTGGTGCAGTCAACGGACGCGATCGCAGACTGGCCGCTAGTCAGATAAGCGCTTCCGGGCTAGCAACATTTCTAGACTAAACCTGTGAGAATGGAACCATAAGCGCAAAACAATTCGCGAATCATGACTCGCCAAGAACTGCTGAATCGCATTTCAATCAATCCCAATATCTGCTTTGGTAAGCCTTGCATTAGAGGCCATCGTATTTGGGTGTCATTAATTCTAGATTTCATGGCCAGCGGCATAACGACCTCCGAAATTCTAGATGACTATCCTCAGTTAGAACCTAACGATATCCTGGCCTGCATTGCCTATGGTGCAGAAATGTCCCGCGAGCGGTTTGTCGAAATTCCTATTGACTCTGTTACATGAAATTGGAGAAACCGAAAAGATTTTCTCAATAAGACTTCCACAGTAAGCGAGAATTAAAGACAAACGCTTCTTCCCTGTCAGCCGAGCAGGTGTTCTTCACGCAAATGGGTACAGTCTCTCTGGACAAAGCTTGGAAAGTAGCTAAGAATACCGGTATAGTGTCTTGGCATAAGGACGCTTAAAAGGACTTACTGTCAGGGCTTGAATGGCTGATCGGTTTATTCCTACACCTGGGTCTGTGGTGACCTGCCGCGATCGCGAGTGGATTGTACTGCCCTCAGAAATTCCTGAGGTCGTCCGGCTCAGGCCGCTCAGCGGTAGTGAAGAGCAGGTTTGCGGCATCTACCGTCCGCTGGAGCTAGAGCCGATTACCTCAGCTCAGTTCCCAGCCCCTGATCCAGAGGCCGTCCAAGACCATACCGCTGCCCAGCTGCTGATGGATGCGGCCCGGCTGAGCCTGCGGAGTGGCGCGGGTCCCTTTCGCTCGCTGGGTCGATTATCGGTGCGGCCCCGGCCCTATCAGGTAGTGCCGCTGCTGATGGCGCTGCGGCTGGAGACGATTCGGCTGCTGGTGGCGGATGATGTCGGGATTGGGAAGACCATAGAAGCTGGGCTGATTGCCCGAGAAATGCTCGATCGGGGTGAGGTTAAACGCCTGGCCGTGCTCTGCCCGCCGCATCTGTGCGACCAGTGGCGGCGGGAGCTACGGGAAAAATTTCATATCGATGCGGTCGTGATCCGCTCGGGAACGGTTAGCAAGCTGGAGCGCGGGCTGCCAGGAGGAGACCACTCTGTTTTTGACTACTATCGCCATATCATCGTCAGCCTGGACTATGCCAAATCGGATCGCCGTCGGGCCAGCTTTTTGACCCACTGCCCCGATTTAGTGATCGTGGATGAGGCCCATACCTGCGCTCGCCCCGGTGGGCAGAGTGCTTCTCAGCAGCGGCATCAGCTGCTTCAGGAAATCGTTCAGCGACAAAGTCAGCATCTGGTCCTGCTGACCGCAACGCCTCACAGCGGGATTGAAGAGTCCTTTCTGTCGATTATGGGCCTGCTTAATCGCAAATTTGAGACCTGGGATGTCAACAGCCTCACCCAGGCGCAGCGGATTGAGCTGGCCAGCCATTTCGTCCAGCGCCGCCGGGCTGACGTGAAGCAGTGGCTGGGCAATGAGACGCCTTTTCCTGAGCGCGACCCCCTGGAGCAGCCGTACAAGCTGTCTACAGAATACCGTGCCCTGTTTGAGCAGGTCTATAACTTTGCCCGGGGGCTGGTGCAGACCACTACCCAGGAGATGAGCTATGCCCAGCGGCGAGGACGCTACTGGGCGGCGTTGGCCCTGATTCGCTGTGTGATGTCTTCCCCGGAAGCTGCCGTGGCAACCCTGACCAAGCAGGTGAGGAAGACGGAGATAGCCCCGACGGCTGAGATTGATGAAGACCTGATGATCGCCTACACCTACGACCCGACCGACCAGGAGCAGGCGATCGATGCCCAGCCAACGATCGCAGTTGAGCAGGGTCAGCGCACCTACAAAGATGCCGATCGCCGTAAGCTCAGGGGGTTTATTCAGGCGACTAGCCAGATTAAAGGCGCTCAGGATGCTAAGCTTCAGGCCGCGATCGCAACCCTCCAGTCCCTGCTGGATGATGGCTTCAATCCGATTATCTGGTGTCGCTACATTGCTACGGCCAACTATGTAGCAGAGCAGCTGCGGGATAAGTTTGAGAAAAAACGGGGCAGCAAAATCCGCGCGATCGCGATTACGGGTGAGCTGTCTGAGGATGAGCGCGAAGTTCGCCTGGCGGAGCTGACCACCTATCCGCAGCGGATACTGGTGGCGACGGACTGCCTGAGTGAAGGGGTGAATCTCCAAGCGTTTTTCAATGCGGTGATTCACTACGACCTGCCCTGGAATCCAAACCGGCTGGAGCAGCGGGAAGGCCGGGTGGACCGCTACGGCCAGACCGCGCCAGTGGTCAAAAGCTATCTGCTCTATGGGCAGGATAACCCGGTCGATGGCGCGGTGCTGACTGTCTTGATTCGCAAGGCGGTAGAAATCCACAAGACGCTGGGAATTACGGTACCTGTGCCGATGGACAGCGCTACCGTTTCAGAGGCCGTATTTAAGTCGCTGTTCGACCGTAAGGCCGATGCAGAGCAGCTTTCGCTGATAGACCTGCTGGATGCAGAAGAAGCCGCTGTCGATCAGGTGCATAAAAGCTGGGACCGGGCGGTGGAGCGAGAAAAGGTCAGCCGCACCCGGTTTGCCCAGCGGGCGATTAAGCCGCATGAGGTGGAGCAGGAGCTGGTAGAGTCGGAACAAATTTTGGGTAGCGAAGCCGACGTAGAGCGCTTTGTGAAGGCCGCCTGTGGTCGATTGAATGCGTCCCTACAGCAGAAAAAGCAGGGCTGGCGGCTGCCGTCGATTCCCCTGCCGCTACAGCCTATATTAGGGACGGAACCGCGCATGATCACCTTTAGTACTCCCGCGTCCGAAGGGGTTGAGTATGTGGGGCGCAATCATCCGCTGGTGGAGGGCCTGGCCCGCTATCTGCTGGAGGAGACATTGGTAAACCGGCAGGACCCGATCGCGGCTCGCTGTGGCTTTACGATTACCGATGCGGTGGCGCAGCGCACAACGATTTTGCTGCTGCGATCGCGCTATCTGCTCAGCAGCCCCCGAGTCGAGACGCTGCTAGCTGAGGAATGCTTTGTCGCTGGGTTTACCGGCCCCCCTTCAAATCCGCTATGGCTGGAGGAAAATGCGGCGCAGCGGCTGCTCCAGCAGGCGGAACCGGTAGGGGATATCGCCCCGGCCCTGAAGCGGATGGAAATGGAAAGTTTGGTTAACAGCCTGGGCCAGCTTGAGCCGGAGCTAGCCGCGATCGCCCAGGGGCGCAGCCAGTCACTCGCCCAGTCCCATCGGCGCGTCCGCAGCATCACGAAGGAGGGCCAGATCCGGGTGAAGCCCCAGCTGCCGATGGATGTCCTGGGCCTGTTCGTGCTCCAGCCCGGCCAGCGGAGGGAAGCGGGATGAGGAATCCAGTCGATATGCCAGTCGGGGTGGATATTCAAGGCAATCTGATTGCGCCGGATCTGACGGCGGAAATTTTGGCTGGCGAGGCTCGGGGCCAGTCTCCGGAGGACTTTGGCCTGGATCGGGGTGACAAGCTGGCGGATGAAATCGCGATCGCCTGGGGCGATGCCAAAGCCTACTGGTCAGCGTTTCAACGAGCCGTTTCCCGACTGCCGGAGGATGACCCGGCGACCTCTGCGACTCGCGAGCAGTGGGCGGTGCCGCTGATGATGAGCCTGGGTTACAAGCCGGTCTACACCGCTAAAGCAGAGGTAGTCGAGGGGCAGACCTATGCCATTTCGCACCGGGCCGAGCGGGGCGAAAATAGGCCCCCGGTGCATATCATCGGCTGCCGCCTGCGGCTAGAGCAGCGGCCTCCCAGCGGCACGCCTCGGCTGTCGGCCCATGCGCTGGTGCAGGAATATCTGAACCGGACTGAGCATCTCTGGTCGGTGGTGACGAATGGGCTACGGTGGCGGCTGCTGCGAGACTCTACGTTGATGACGCGGCTGACCTATGTGGAGTTTGACCTAGAGCAGATTCTCAACGGGGAAAATTTTGCTGAGTTTGGCCTGTTTTATCGGCTGTTCCATCGCTCTCGCCTGCCGCAGGGCATGGAGGATGCCGACGACTGCCTGCTAGAGGTTTATCACCAGGCGTCGGTACAGCAGGGCGGTCGGGTGCGCGATCGCCTGCGAGACGGCGTGGAGTCGGCGCTGAGGACTCTGGGGTCAGGATTCTTACAGCATCCTAGCAACCAGGCTTTGAGGGATAAATTCCCCTCTTTTACTGCTTCCCGGCCCTCATCCCCTAGCTCCTTCTCCCCGGGGGAGAAGGGGAACCAATCCAATCTCCCCTCGCTCTCTGGGAGAGGGGTCGGGGGTGAGGGATTAACAGATACTGCTTACTACCGGCTGCTGCTCATGCTGATCTACCGGCTGCTGTTCCTGATGGTGGCGGAGTCGCGCAGTCTGCTGCTCTCTGCCGATGACCCGGAGCAGGCAAGAATCTATCAGGACTACTACAGCATTGAGCGGCTGCGAACCCTGGCAGAGCGACCCAGCTGGCGGCGGGAAGGCTTTCAAGACCTGTGGCAGGGGCTGCGGGTCACTTTTCAGCTATTTGACGAAAACTGGCGCGGCCAGATGCTGGGCCTGACGCCGCTGGATGGCGATCTGTTCGGCTCCCACACGCTAGCCGAGCTAGACGGCTGTGCGATCGATAACCACGATTTGACCCTGGCGCTGCGGCAGCTGTCGCTCTATGAGCAGAAGGGCCAGCGGCGGCGGGTGAATTACGGCGCGCTGGATGTGGAGGAGCTGGGCAGCGTCTACGAAAGCCTGCTGGACTTCCATCCTCAGGTAGTGCAGCGGCAGGGGAATTGGGAATTTCAGCTGGTGACGGGGAGCGATCGCAAAACGACAGGGTCCTATTACACGCCGCCGGAGCTGGTGGGGCAGTTGATTAAGAGTGCGCTGGAGCCGGTGATTGAGGAGCGGTTGCGGAATCTAAATCGCCAACAAGCCCAATCCCAAGCCCTCCTCTCCCTAAAAATCTGCGACCCCGCCTGCGGCTCTGGCCATTTTCTCCTCGCTGCCGCCCGCCGCATTGGCAAAGAACTCGCCCAAGTCCGCACCGGAGAAGCCCAGCCCGGCCCGGAACCCCTACGAGTGGCTATCCGCGATGTCATCCAGCACTGCATTTATGGCGTCGATTTGAATCCTTTGGCAGTGGACCTCTGTAAGGTGGCGCTATGGCTAGAAGGGCTCTGCCGAGGTCTGTCGCTGAATTTTTTGGACCATCGGATTAAGTGCGGCAATTCGCTGGTGGGGGTGCTGGATCTGGACTGTCTAAAGGAAGGGATTCCGGATAATGCCTTTAAGCCGGTGACGGGGGATGACAAGAAGCTGGCCTCTCAGTTCAAAAAGCGCAATAAGCAGGAGCGCGAAAGCTCGGCAGCGGGGCAGTTTGAGCTGGTGTTTGAGAACTTTGAGCGCGATCGCGAAACCTATGCCAAGGCATGGCGCGAGGTGGAGGGAATGAAGGATGACGACCCGGCGGCGGTGCGGCTAAAGCAGGCGAAGTATGAGCGCAGTCGGCATCTGATGTCGTGGTTGAGGGACCGGTCGGCCTGCAATCTGTGGACAGCGGCGTTTTTTATGCCGCTGACGGAGCAGAATCTACAGCTGTTGCCAACTTCGGCGCTGGTGAAAAATCTGCTCCAGGGCAACAGTCGGCTGGATCAGGTAGTAGATGCGGCAGATCGGCTGGCAGAGGAAAAGCGGTTTTTTCACTGGCCGCTGGAGTTCCCGGAGGTGTTTGAGCAGGGTGGGTTTGACTGTATGTTGGGGAATCCACCTTGGGAAAAAATCCAGGTTGAGGAGAAGCCTTTTTTTGCAGTTAAAGTCCCGGAGGTTTCAAAGGCTACAGGCTCTAAACGCAAGAAAATGATCGAGAGCTTAAGGCAAGAAAGTCCTGAGACTTACAGACAGTTTGAAGATTATAGGAAAGAAGTTGAGTCAATTGATAAATTCATTAAGCTCAGCCTTCGATTTCCACTAACTGGTAACGGAAAGCTGAATACATATTCAATATTCTCAGAACTTTTCCTCAATGGAATTTCGCTTTGCGGAGCAAGTGGCCTGATCGTGCCCTTGGGAATAGCAACAGATGATGGAAATAAGCAATTCTTTTCACATTTAATAGAAGATGAAAGACTAATGTCGCTCTGGGGATTTGAAAACGAAGAGTTTATGTTCCCCGAGGTGCATCATGCATTCAAATTTGTTTTGATGTCAATTTCAGGAAAAGCGGCTATGAAGAACAAAGGTGTTAGTTTTGCATTCTACTGTCGTAAGTCTGGAGATATAAGCGAAAAATTGAGGCAGTATGAGATGCTTTCTCCAGAAATTATCTTGGTGAATCCGAATACAAAAACATCTCCTATCTTCAGAACTCGTGTTGACGCTGACCTAACAAAAAAAATATATGCCTACACTTCAGTTATTAGAGATAACAGCAAAGATTCAAATCCTTGGAAGATTTCAATTCATAGGATGCTCAACCAAACTGATGATTCCGAGCTTTTTATCACAAAAAAGGATTTATCCAGCCGAGGCTATAGCTCTAGCATGAATTCTTTAGTGTGTAAAGAAAAAACATTTCTACCTGTATACGAAGCTAAAATGATTCACCAGTTCGATCATCGATTCGGAACTTATAAAAATCAATCTAAAGCTCAGGAAAACCAAGGTAAGCTTCCAGAGCTGGACGACGATCAGCATAAGCAGGTAAACTTATTTTCTATTCCAAGATACTGGGTTGAATCGGATTTTCTTTCGAAATTTATTTCTCATCACACAAAAAAAAGGTGGCTTCTAGCTTTTAGAGATATCACAAGCTCGGGAGTCTTCAGAACTGCAATCGCAGCTTTCATACCCAGGGTTTTTGCATCTGAAACTTGCAAGATTGTATACTTTGATGAAAGTGTAAAGACCGCTCTTGTATTATGTTTCCTAGCCTGCATCAATTCTCTGGTGTTTGATTACTGCGCGCGACAAAAAGTCAGCGGCAATCATCTTTCAACTTTTATCTTTGAACAACTCCCTGTTATCCCCCCAAACAGCTACAGCCGTGCCGACATCGACTTCATCGCTCCCCGCGTCCTCGAACTCACCTACACCGCCTGGGACCTGCAACCCTTCGCCCAAGACATGGGTTACGACGGTGAGCCCTTCATCTGGAACCCAGAGCGCCGCGCCCTCCTCCGGGCCGACCTCGACGCCTATTACGCCCACCTCTACGGGCTCAGCCGCGACGAGCTGCGCTATATCCTCGACCCTGCCGACCTCTACGGCCCCGACTTCCCCAGCGAAACCTTCCGCGTCCTGAAAAATAATGAACTCAAGCAGTTCGGCGAATACCGCACCCAGCGCCTCGTCCTCGCCGCCTGGGATAAACTAGGGTTTTAGACCCGCCGGATCGGCATTGCCAACTCCCACCGCCTATGATTTTGTCAACCCTTGATCTCAACCCCGTCATTGACCTCACCGATGAGCAATTCTATCAGCTGTGTCAGGCCAACCCCGAGGTCAAATTCGAGCGCAATGCAAACGGCACCCTAGTGATTATGTCCCCCACCGGTGGCGAAACGGGCAATCGCAATTTTGAAATCGGCGCAGATTTTGCGATCTGGAATCGTCAAACCCAGTTGGGGATTTGTTTCGATTCTTCCACCGGCTTCAGGCTACCCAACGGAGCCCAGCGATCGCCCGATATCGCCTGGATTAAACAAAGCCGCTGGCAGGCCCTCACCCCGGCCCAGCGAGAACGATTTCCCCCCATCGCCCCCGACTTTGTGCTGGAACTGCTGTCGCCCTCCGATACCCTGCCAGCCAGCCAAACCAAAATGCAAGAGTATATCAACAACGGAGTTCAGCTGGGATGGCTGATCGAGCGCAAAACTCGCACCGTCCAAATTTACCGCCCTGGCAAACCGGTAGAAACGTTAAATAATCCCAGCCAGCTATCCGGCGAAGCCATCCTACCCGGCTTCACCCTCGATATGTCCCTCGTTTGGTAAACAGACAGCCCTATGCAGCTCAGATAAAACATAGTCCTATGCTTGACCTCAACCACATCCAATCCGATATCGCCGTCTTACCCGAGGAAGCCCAACGGCTTGTCCTCGATTTCGTCAGCTTTCTCAAACAGCGCTATTCAGAGCCTGCCCAACCAGAAGACAAGCCTGAGAAAAGCACGTACCAAAAATTTAAGGAAAGCGGACTGATCGGCTGCGTCTCAATCGAAGAAGACCTCTCTATCACCTATAAGCAAACTCTCACCGAAGAGTTGACCGCTAAATATGATCATCAGTGATACGGGCTCTACCAAGTTTTGAGAAGAGAAATGACTAAAGTGAGTCCCATCCGAATTTTGGCAGCCGCTATTGCGTACCGTGCCGATCAGGATACTCGAAATGAATTATATAACGGAGTTATAGCAGGCGAAGATGACTATGTATCTGCCTTGGCCAATGAAATACGAAGGACATGGAAGGCTTTCAACCTTCGTTGTTATTTACATTCACAGAAGCTCAATAGACTACAAGAGAGCACCTTCGGTTGCGATGCATTAATTTTATTTAAGGAAGCTGCCAAGGCAAAGCTATGTTTATTTGAAGCAAAATATCCTCGCATTTGTTCTCAATCATATTACCAATGGGACAGCATGCAGACATCTTCCCAAATCTCTCATTTTAGTGACCAGCTACGTCGTCAGGCTCGATGGATTCATTTAGCAGCAATTTGGGAATTATTTGTTCTTGAGTGCAAGCCAGGAGTAAGACATAGCCATTTTGACATTTGGGGCTCTACCTGCATTTGGCATAATCCAGTTTTGAAGTACGACCACTTCTGCCGCACCTCGGATAAGTGGAATAACGACCAGCTAATAGACTTGTTAAGAAGAGTTAAGAAGCCGCCATTTAGCACAAGGCAAGCAAACCTTTTTGATGTATTGACTTCAGTGCTTTCCTGCAAAGCAGGATTCCCAATACCAATCGAAAATGGTTTTCTAAGAATTACCTCTTCTGACAGGGTTTCTGAGGTCAGAGTTCCATCAAATCTTGAAAATATGGAGCAATCTATACCTAATTTTTGTGAAGAGTACGGTGTTAAACATTTTCTGTGTTTAGAACTCAACGACGAAGCTTAAGCAGAGTCTAAATAATATATTTATCTGTACCCCCGAAGAACTTATGGAAGATGAACTATGAAAGATGACCCAATCGTGCAAGAAATCCGCGCTATTCGCGACGCCTATGCCGCTGAATTTAACTATAATCTCGAAGCTCTATATCAAGACATCAAGAAACAAGAGCAATCGAATCCGAAGCCTCATCACCGTCTAGCCCCAAAACGATTACAAACTCAGCATGACATCTAACTCATACCCATGCAGCACCCTCAACTTAAGTCAATCCTTCAAGCAGTCAAAGACCATTTGTCATCTTATTATCGAGAGCGGTTAAAAGCGCTCATATTGTATGGATCTCAGGCTAGAGAGGAAAGCCATGAATTTTCAGATATCGATATCCTAGTAGTTCTAAAAGGATCTATTAATCCATATCAAGAAATTGATAATACAAGTCAATTCATAGCTCAAATTAGTCTTGAACATGACGTTCTTATTTCTCGCCACTTTGTCTCCTTTGATAAATTTGACTCTAGCGACACCCCTTTTCTTCATAACGTCAAAGCGGAAGGAGTTTGGTTATGAAAACTGAAACACCTTCGTTTTCGTCAAAGTGAGCAGTTCATTCAGCTGGCAAACAGAATTCTAATCACCGAAACGTAACCAATCAAAAACCTGATTGAGGCTGCCGTCATGGTTAAAAGCATCCTTATCCTACAAACTGATTTTATGAGAAGCCTGTGCCCCTGATCCCCCAGCCCCTTCTCCCCAAGGAGAAGGGCAGCCAGATTCAAAGTCCCTCTCCCCAGGGAGAGGGATTTAGGGTGAGGGCAATCAGAACGCTTACCAAAGCAGAATACGCCCCAAGCCCCATTCCCAAAAAGCCGTTATAAAAACACCCATGAAAACGATCGCGATTTACCACAATAAAGGCGGCGTCGGCAAAACCACCACCGCCGTCAACCTCGCCGCCGCCTTCAAGAATAAGGGCAAGCGAGTGTTGCTCATCGACATCGACGCCCAGGCAAACTCTACCTTTGCCACAGGGCTAATCAAATTTCAGTTCGAGGAAGAAGATGACATCAAAGGCAAGAACGTCGTACAGCTGCTCAGCTCCAGCGAATTTGACTTCATCCCCGAAATAGTCCGCAAATCACAGGAATTCAATACTCCAGAAATCGACATTATCCCCTCCCACATTACGCTAATTGATGTGCAGCAGCAGCTAACCCGCTTTGCCGCTAGCCGCCTGCGCCTCAATACCAAACTTCAGCGAGTAGAGGATGACTACGATGTTGTAATTGTCGATGCGCCTCCCTCCCGAGATCTCTACGCCGAAATTGCCCTGATTGCAGCCGATTACCTGATCATCCCCTCTGATATGAAACCTTTTGCCAATCAGGGATTGAGCAATGTTAAAAACTTTGTTCAGGAAACCAATGAAACCCGCTCCAGCATTGGCAAACAGCCTCTGAAAGTGCTCGGGGTGCTGCCCTCCAAGGTGCTCACCAATTCAAGATATCTGGACTTTGTTTTTCCTAAACAAAAAGAAGCCGTGATTCAACGCTATGGGTTTCCGGTACTTGATACTGTCATTTACGAGCGGGTGGCCCTGTCCAACTGCGTCAATAAAACTCTGACCATGGGCAATTTAGAAGTTCCCGACCCAAAATCCATCTTTGAGTTTGACCGTAACTGTGACTCGGTCAAAGAGTTCAGAAACCTTTCCTTCGAAGTCATGCAAAAAATTGGAGCCTAGCCATGAGCGAATATTATCAGGTAGACGTCAAGAGCATTACCTCAGGGGCTCCGCGCTCAAAGTTTAAAGAAGCCGAGCTGGAGACCCTGGCCCAGAGCATTCTGGCAGCGGGCGGGCTGCTGTCTCCCCTGCTGCTGAAGCAAACCGGGATAGAGTCCTACGAAGTGCTGGCGGGCGATCGCGAATATTACGCCGCCGTCAGAGCCAAAGAAATCAACTCCCGCGCTGGGGAAATGGTCAACGCTTTTGTCATCCCAGACAAAATGGCAGAACTTGCCATTGACCAGTTTGCCGCGCTGCATCAGTCACCGCCTACGAGCCCGCCTGAAGCCTCAGCAGAAACTGCGACCCCAGCCGCGACATCCACCACAGAGCAGCGCCTGACCAATCTAGAATCTCGACTGGATGGAGCCCTGCAAGACATGAAGCAGGCCCACCAGCGCGACATCAGCCGATTGGAGCAGCAGCTCACCCAGCTCCAGCAGCAAATTCCTCAGAAAGTTGAGCCGTTGGAGATTTTCAATACCTCCAGCACCTCAGCCCTCCTGCAAAAGCTGGCGGCTATCGGTATTCGCGGCAAAAATGCAGAAAAGCTGATCCAGGGCATCGAGCAGGCTCGCGAGCAGTCTGCCTTTACCTCATTTACAGATGTCGTCAGCCGCGTCAAAGGCTTAGGCGATAAGCGAATGCTGACTATTTTAGACGCTTGGGGAGGCATGTATTAAGCCTCTCACGCATTGCCTTGATATCCTTAAAACTCCTGCGTCGCTACCCACCGTAAATTGCTATGACCCCCTGGGCGCTATCCTTCACCGGAACCTTTTACAGCGAGCTGCTGAATCTTCCTAAAGCAGTTCAAAAGAAAATCAAAAAAACGCTGAAGGTGCTTGAAGCCGACCCGATTTCTGCCCAGGGCGATGCCAAAAAGCTGAGAGGCTATAGCAATAACGTTTACCGCGTCCGCATGGGCGACTATCGCCTGTTCTATAGCTTCGGTCAGGGCTGGGTAAAGCTGCTCAGCGTGCGCAAGCGCGACGAGCGCACCTACGAAATCGAGCTATCCGAAGTTGATGACCCAGCACCACCGCCCGAGAGCAGCGTTTTAGACCCCCAAGCCATCGAGGTCGTGCCGTCAGACCCTGCGACCGTTTCCCCAACGGCCACAGCTGAGGCCGCTGGGGCCGACGAAGCGACTTCTTTAATCCAAACCTCACTCCCTTTTGAGCTGACTGATGCTGTCCTTCGGCAGTGGCAGCTTCCGCCCGAATACTGGTCAGCTATCCAGGCGACCTCCCATTCCGAAGCCCTGCTGGAGCTGCCCGTTCCCGAGCAGTATATCCAGCGCATCGTTGACAACCTCTATCCCAAACCTATAGAAGACATTATCGAAGAGCGCGAGTACGTGCTCCAGCAGCCCGAAGACCTCGAACGCTTTGTCGCAGGCAGCCTCACCCATTTTCTCCTCAAGCTCGACCCAGAGCAGGAAAAGCTCAGGGATTTTGGCAAGCAAGGCCCGATTCTGGTCAAGGGCGGCCCCGGCACGGGCAAATCTACCCTGGCCCTCTACCGGGTTCAGAATTTGCTAGCGCAGGGGTTCAAGCCCGTCCTATTTACTACCTTTACCAAAGCTCTGGTCACCTACTCCGAGCAGCTGCTGAGTCAGCTCTTGGGCCAACCCCTCGACCGGGCAGGCGTCAAAGTGGCGACCGTTGACGCCCTCGCCCGTCGCTACTACGTCCAAACCCACGGCGAGCCTCAGTTTGCCGACAAAGCTCAGCGGCTCGCGCTACTCAGAGAAGCCCTCCACACCACAGCTATCCCAGCCAAAAATGCCTTTGATCTCCAGGTCCGCCGCCAGACCTTAGAGCGGCTGGGGCTGCCCTACCTGATGCAGGAAATCCAGGACGTGATCGACGGCTGGGGCCTAACCACGCTGGACGAATACCTGGCCCTGGAGCGGCGGGGGCGCGGCGTCCCGCTCCAGGCGACCGTGCGAACGGCGCTGTGGAGCGTCTACCAGACCTGGCGGCGGCTGATGCAGCGGGACGGCTGGACCACCTGGCCGCAGCTTCGCTGTCAGGCCCTGGCCGTAGCAGAGCAGCTGCCAGACCCCCCTTACCAAGCCATCGTGATTGACGAAGCGCAGGACCTATCGCCCGTGGCCCTGCGATTTCTGCTGGCCCTGGTGCCGTCGCTCAAGGGCTTCTACCTCACCGCCGATGCCTCTCAGTCTCTCTATCAGCGCGGCTTTAGCTGGAAGCAGATCCACACCGATCTGAAGGTATCGGGGCGGACGCTACAGCTGAAGCGAAACTATCGCAATACTCGGCAGATCATGGCGGCCTGCCGCACGATTTTAGCAGACACCGCTGCCGGAGACGCAGACAGCCTCAGCCTGGAACCCTCTGCCTACCAGGGGGCTACCCCGACCCTCGTCCTCACCGATAGCGTCGAGCAGGAAAGTCGGCTGATCCTTGCCTTTTTTAAGGCGGCGGCCAAACGCTTTCGCCTGCCGATATACGGCGGCGCGGTGCTGTGCCCGCGCAAAGATATGGGAACCGCGATCGCGCAGCGCCTGGTAGACCAGGGCACAGCGGCGCAGTTTGTCTCAGGTCGCGATATTGATCTACAGGGCACCTACATCAAGGTGCTGACCCTCCACTCGGCCAAAGGCTTAGAATTTCCCTTCGTGGCAATCGTGGGGCTGCGCCAGGGCATACTGCCTTACATTAGTGCCGACTTGCCCGACGATGAGCTGGCGGCGGTTTCAGACGAGCAGCGTCGTCTGTTCTATGTGGGCTGCTCCCGAGCCATGCGAGCCCTGCTGGTCTGCGGCTCACGCTCAAATCCCTCATCGTTTTTGGACCCGCTTACAGACCCCGACTGGCAGAGGTAGTCATTCTCGATGAAAGTTCCGATTCAGCTCCAGGAGCTGCTCCAGCAAAGCGAAGACCGGATCAGGCCGTTTTCTATCCTGATCGCCCAGGGCGATGCCTGGTTGGACTGCACGGGCGTGGAAGAGCTTCAGCCAGCGCAGCTGAATCTACTCTTCGCGGCGATTCCGCCCGCCTGGGATTCGATAGACCTGGCTGAAGTGATCAATACAGACACCCTAACCGAGGGACTGGCGGCGCAGCTGGCGCAGTGGATGGATCAGCGCCAGGGCCGCACCCCTGCGGAACCGATTCTAGAACCGCAGCCGATTGAAGCGCCTCAGCCGACCCTGGATATTTTCAATCTGCGGGATGCAGTGATCGGGGACTATCGGGAATACATTCAAAGCTTTCTCAAGATTCGCGATCGCCGGGTTGAAGCTTTCGTCAATCAGGAGCTGGATAAGGGCGAACTCTGGCCCGATCCGTTAGTGCAGCTCAACCCGTCATTTCAGCGCGGGGCTAATTTACCGAGCCTGGTTAACGAAGGCATCTTGCATCGGGAGTGCGATCGCTATTTCCCCGACTACATTTCCAAATACACCTTTCATCGGCATCAGGAGCAGGCATTTCGCCAGGCCCATCGCCAGCAACCCTATGTCCTGACCACCGGAACCGGGTCGGGCAAAAGCATGACCTACGTGGTGCCGATTTTCGATGATCTGCTGCGAAATCCAGGTGTAAAAGGCGTTCGGGCGATTTTGATCTATCCGATGAACGCCCTGATTAATTCCCAGAAAGAAGAGTTCGACAAATATCTAAACAACGTACCCGGGTCACCGATTCGAGTTGAGCAATATACCGGCCAGGAGAGCCTGGCGAAAAAAACGGAGATCCAGAACAATCCGCCGCAGATTCTCCTGACTAACTACATGATGCTAGAGCTGATGCTCAGCCGCAATCAGGAAGAGAAGCTGGTCGCTTCCCCCGACCTGAAGTTTCTGATTCTCGATGAGCTACATACCTATCGCGGTCGCCAGGGAGCCGATGTGGCGCTCCTGATCCGCAAGCTGCGGCAGCGCTGTGGCCAAACGCTGCTCTGCATCGGCACCAGCGCCACCATGTCCACCGAAGGCACGCGGCCTAGCCGTAATCAAACCGTGGCCGAGGTTGCTAGCAAGCTCTTTGGGGCCGAGGTCAAGGTCGATAGCGTGATCGATGAGACCTTGGAACGTGCGATTCAGCGCCCAGACCCGACTCAGGCAGAGCTGAAAAGCGCGATCGCGGCAGGACTCCCTCCAGCCGATCAGCAAACCCTGGAAGCCTTTCAAGCCCATCCCCTGGCCGCCTGGATCGAGATGACCTTTGGCCTAAAAAAAGTAGAAGAGGCGCATTTGGTGCGTCGCACCCCAATTTCCCTTCAGAACGGAGCGGCTCAGCTAGCAGCCGAAACGCAGGCTGACTCGCTGCACTGTCTTGAGATTCTGCGGCAGATGTTTCTCTGGGGCAGTAAGACCAAAAAAACTCGGGAGGGGCTGGCCTTTCGCCTGCACCAGTTTGTCTCCCAAGGCGGCAGCGTCTATGCTACGGCTGAGCCGCCTGAGCAGCGCGAGCTCACCCTGGAGGGCCAATATTCCACGACCGGCGATCGCCTGCTCTATCCGCTGGTGTTCTGCCGGGAATGCGGTCAGGACTATTATCTGGTGCATCGGGATCGCGATCGGCAGGAGGTTAGGCCGCTGCTGCCAACTGCCCTCAGCTCCCTGGAAAATGACGAGGTGCAGGAAGGCTACATCACCCTGGATGAGCCGGGACTCTGGGACGAGAAGGAAGAAGACCGCCTACCCGATACCTGGTTCAACGAAACCAAACGCTACGGCAGAGTGCCTAAGAAGGACTACGCCAGGTTCATTCCTCAAAAGCTGCGAGTTTTGCCCAACGGTCGGATTACCTCCTCGATGCTGGAAGGGACTGCCTACTGGTTTACCCCCAAGCCCTTCCTCACCTGTCTGAGCTGCGGCGTCGTCCATGACAAGCGCAAAAATGAGTTTACTAAGCTGTCGCGCCTGAGTAGCGAAGGCAGAAGTACCGCGACAACGCTGCTGTGCCTTTCAACGGTCAACCGACTGAAAAGCAGCGGGGCGGTTCCGGCCCAGGCGCAAAAAATCCTCAGCTTCACCGATAATCGTCAGGATGCCTCACTCCAGGCAGGCCATTTTAACGACTTTGTCCAGACGAGTTTGCTGCGGGCTTCCTTAAACGGTGCGATGCAGGCAAAACAGCAGCTCACCCATACCCAATTAGCCCAGGCCGTCGTTGAGCAGATGGGGCTAGCTCAGGCTGACTATGCTAGGCAAGTGGCCGACTATGGCCCCGGTAAGCGGCGGAACGAGGAGGCTTTTCGCAATCTGATCGAGTATCGGCTCTATGAAGACCTCCGCAAGGGCTGGCGAATTGTGCAGCCCAACCTGGAACAGTGTGGCCTGCTCGCGATTGAATATCAGGATCTTCAGGGAGTCTGTCGAGCAGAAGAGTTCTGGCAAAAGCATCCCCACCCAATTTTGCTTCAGGCATCGCCGTCACAGCGAGAGGCTGCGATCCGGGCTATGCTCGACCAGCTGCGTAAAGACCTGGTGCTCGATGCCGAACTGCTCCAGCCCCAGCGGCTAGAACAGCTCAAGCGCGAGGTCAGACAGGCGATCAAAGATCCCTGGAGCTTTGATCCCTACGAAAAGCTGCATGAGGCCCGATGGGCCTCGACTGCGACGGCGTCAGAGCCTGGGCAAGGCGGAATGAAGCTCACGGCTCGGAGTAAAATTGGCCGATTTCTGCGATCGCCCCGAGCCTGGCCCTGGCGGTCTGAAAATATATCTGAGGCGGACTATACCAGCCTGATCCGAACGCTGGTGATCGCCCTGGCAGATGCGGGCTACCTGCTCCAGGAAGGGCAGGAGGTGCAGCTGCGAATCGACGCGCTCCTATGGACAGCTCAAAAAGCAACCTACATTTCCCCCGATCCGATGACTTCCAAGCGCTTACAGGGGAGTGAGGATGCCCAAATAGCAGTCAATCAGTTTTTTCAAGATTTCTACACCCAAAGCGGGTCGAGCGTTCAAAACATGGAGGGCCGGGAACATACGGGCCAGGTCAAGAATGAGGCCCGCCAGCAGCGAGAATCTCGGTTCAGAAATGGAGAACTTTCAACCCTGTTCTGCTCACCCACCATGGAGCTGGGAATCGATATTTCGGACCTGAACGTCGTCCATATGCGAAATGTGCCGCCCAGCCCGGCCAACTATGCCCAACGCAGTGGTCGAGCCGGACGCAGCGGCCAGGAAGCACTTGTGATCTCCTATGCTTCGGTGGGCAGCGGTCACGATCAGTATTTCTTCAAGCGACCTGAGCAAATGGTGGCTGGCGTCGTCGTGCCTCCTAAGCTAGAACTGGGCAATCAGGACCTGGTGAAGTCGCATATTCACTCGCTCTGGCTGGCCCACACCGGGCTTTACCTGGAGCATTCGATGAACCAGATTCTTGATCTAGAGACGGATAGCTTTCCACTCAAGCAGAGCATTCGAGACCAGCTAACTTTAGGTATCGATGCGCTGGAGCGCTGCTTCCAGGCCGCCAAAGCGATTCTAGAAGACAGTTTTTGCCAGACCGACCTGCAAAGAGCCCTATGGTATACCGAAGATTTCCTCCGCCAGGCGATTGAAAATGCTTTAACTCGCTTTGATCGAGCCTGCGATCGCTGGCGCAATCTCTATCAAGACGCGGTAACCCAGCGCGAAAATTCGCGACAGATCATCGATCGGGCGACCAAGGGTTTAGTATCCCAGGAAGAGCGTAAAAACGCCGAAGCCCTGGAGTGGGAAGCAAAAAGGCAGATTGATCTCTTGGTTAGTCAAACGAACCAGGGAAAAAATCAGTCTCAGCTGGAATTTTATCCCTACCGATACTTTGCCTCTGAAGGTTTTCTCCCCGGCTACAACTTTCCTCGACTGCCGGTACGTGCTTATATCCATGCCGGAAACGATGGCGAGTTTATCTCTCGCCCCCGAGTCGTTGCCATTCGCGAATTCGCGCCTCAAAATATCCTCTATTATGAGGGCAGCAAGTTCCAGATCTCGAAAACCCGAATTCCCGTCAAAGGCATCGAAAGCGGCTACAAGCGGGGTGCATTCTGCCCCCGGTGTGGCTATCTGCATCCCGGCGATGACTGGCAGCGCGACCTCTGCGAAAACTGTAGCGCCAAGATCGGCTCCGATAGTTTCGGAAACCTCGGAAAGCTCAGCCGCGTTTTGAGCATGGAAACGATGCTTACCAAGCGGCGTGAGCGCATCACCTGTGATGAAGAAGAGCGCCTGAAGTACGGCTATAACGTCACCACCCATTTCCGCTTTGACCCGCAAAAGCGCGAACAGGCATTGGTCACCGCCGAAGATGGAACAAAGCTGCTGGAGCTCACCTACGGAGATACCGCCAGCATTTGGCGAATTAATCGAGGCTTGAGAAGCAGTCAGGAAAGCGGCTTCAAAGTTGATAGCGCCACCGGCGTATGGGGTGACTCGCGCGGAGAAGAAAGTTCGGATACTTTGCAGCGCGAGGTCCATCTGATGGTTGACGATGTCTGCAATGTGCTTCTGATCCATATTCCCATATCTCAGCCGGAGTCATTTCTAGCCAGCTTCCAATCCGCTATGGAGCGGGCAATCCAGGCTGTCTATAAGCTGGAGGAAAATGAACTCGCCTCAGAACGACTGGGTCAGGGGCAATATATTCTCTTCTGGGAAGCTTCGGAAGGCGGTGCTGGCGTTTTATCGCAGATTGTAGAAAATCCTACGGCGTTCCAAAAGTTAGCCAAAGAAGCGCTAGATATCTGCCACTTTATTGACGAGAAGGAGAGCTGCACTAAGGCTTGCTATGAGTGCCTTCTTTCCTACCGCAACCAGTTTGACCATCCGCTATTCGATCGCCATGCGATTCGAGGATACTTAGAACAGCTCACCGCCAGCACAATCCATCGCCACAGTCAGGGTACATCTCGCGAAGAACAGTATCAGCAGCTCCGGTCCCGAACCGACCCAAACTCAGCCTTCGAACGAGAAGTCCTGGATGAGATATACAGCCGGGGACTGAAGCTACCCGACGCCGCTCAGGAGCTGATTCCCGATGCCAATGTCAAACCCGACTTTCTTTATCGCAGCGCAAAAGTCGCCGTTTTCTGCGATGGCTCAGCCCACGACCACCCCGACCAGCAAGCCCAGGATCGGATTGCTCGGGAAAATCTCCAGTATGCAGCGGGCTACTGTATAGTGACTTTCCGCTACGACGACGAAGACTGGCGCTCAAAATTGCATGTCCTCAATTCACTTTAAAAAACATGCCTCCTTCATAAGTCTTCACGAATGGGACTTGACAACTAGGGAATAATCGGTTTACCTGTTATTTGATCCCACTCCTCTGGTTGGTCATCAGGGCGGGTGAAGCAGCCTTGGGCTGAGAAGGAGGACCGGCAAAATGAATACTCAGGACAGAGGTGCCAACATTCAGGCACCTTCAAATCAGCCATCTGTGAATCTAGCGAAGCTGATAGAGCTTTTAGCAGATTCAGTAGCTGTTAGCGGGAATTTTTCCAGGTTTGAAGACCCAGATCCGAAGCAGCGATCGCTCTTTCTATTCAACCCCCAGCGCAATCGCTTAAGAATCTGCACCTCGGCTGTTCTACTCAGGCTGTTTTCCCATCCTCAGTTTTGCGAAGCCTTTAAGTCGGGCGATTCCAGCGGCTTCATTCGCGACTTTGAGCCTCCCTCATTTGGCTTGCAGGCAAAACTGGGGGGAGAACTTACTGCAGGCAATCGGGAACGGCTGCCAGGCCACCTCGATCGGCTGATGGCCACGATTAACCAGGTGCTAGACCTAGCACTGCCGGAAGGCGAGCTGTCCAAGCTTTTGCTAGACGATCCGGTCCAGCAGCTAAGAACGCTGGCGTCTGCTGCCGAAGCTAAGTTTAGAGACGCCCCCCACCAGGCCAAACTCCAAAGCCTGAAGTTTGCTCCCGGTGCTCAGAAGGTTCCCGATTCGGCGGTGGCCAAGGTGCTATCGGCGGTAGAGCGGATCGAGGCGGATGACTGCTTTACCCGAATGCAGGACGCGATCGCGGTTCACCTTGAACAGCGGGACGCTGAAGAAGACGAAATTGAAAGCGCGATCGCCAGTCTGGTCGCCGAACGCGAACGAGCCGATAGCCAGATTGTCCGTTTTTTAAATTTCCTGGACAGCGAGGCCCTGGCCCGCGTCAGGCTTAGCGTCGCAGTGAGGCTGATGGAAGCGATCGCAGATCATGCCCGCAGCAGCACGCAGGCGAAGAACCAAAAACTGGTTGAGTATGTAGACCGGGTAGTTGCCCTGATAGAGACTAGTAAGGCAGGCGAGCTATATATTGACCTGACGGCCTTTTACGGCGAGAGAGGCGAATTTGACCTCCAGGAGTTTCTGAATCAGGCTACGTTCTTCCACTGTCTGTCCGTCTGGCCCGAGGGGAAGGCTCAGATGTTTGAAAAAAAGGGGAGCAGCCAGGCGAGCTATGGGGTGCAGCGAGAGGTGAGCTACCGATTTCGGATTAACGGTAATAATCCTGAGACTAAGAAGCCAGCCTTTGACACCCGGCTTGATAAGCTCGAAGAGGCTTTGTTGGGGAAAAATAGGGTTGGAAGTTTTTCCCGTCGTCGGCTGGCTGAGCTGCTGGTGCTAGATGCGGTTATCCCTAGCCGCACCGAGGCAAATCCGGAAACTTCAGTAGGCGCGATCGCGGCAGCCATCCAATCTCGAATCAGTACCCTGAAGCAACAGGAAAATCCTTCCATTCAAGCCTTCGTTAGAGATTTGCTTCAAGACTTGCGGAGCCGCGCCAGCACTATGACTGAGATTGCCAATGCGCTGATCGACCTGCTCAAGCGCAAGGGCAGTCAGATCCTGGCTCAGACTCAGCGACGAACCGCGCAGCAGTTCATCTGCGTGAAGCATGGCATCGTAGCCTGGAACCGCCTGGAAGGGGCAGAGCCCGGCGTGAGAGACCTGCTGAAGAGTTCTCAAAACCAGTCAGAGGAAAAAATTGAATGGTTTAAGTACCTTGAGATTTCCGATAGCCCTGACGTTCCGCAGCTGCTGTTTTCGGTAAAAGTTACGACCGAGCTGGCCGAGCATAATCTAGTTATAAAAGAACAAGAGGCTCAGACTATTCAAGCCCAGCGGCGGTTTTCTGGACGGCTTTTGCAAGTTCTCTGGGTGCCTTATGAAGCTTCAAAGAATAAGGAATACGTGCTGACGGAATCTGCGAAAATAGCTAGATCTTGGGCACTTCCAGCCGCTGTACAGGTCGAGTATGAGATTCGGACTTTAGCTCGTAATAAGAAGAATTCGAATGAAAACACCCACCAGCTGCACGCAGCCGCTATCACTGCCTTCACTGTTCTGACTTACTGCTGCTTATGGCGGCTAATCAAGCGTCTTCAAGCCTTGCCCCTAGACGATTCCCATAGTTTCACCACGCTGATGCTACGTCTCCAGGAAGCTGGAAAAGATAGCGAGAGTGAAGGCGACAGTTATGTCTACGCAGCAGCTCAGTCCATAGAAGCGATGCTGGCTCAGGATACTGCCATCCGGATGCAGGGAGTGACTTTGAAAAACCTGACTTCCGGCGACAGCTCCGTTCGCTATGTAAAATCGGGCTCTTTTGATGCCATGCTCAGCAGCTTTCCCCTGAGGGTTGCTACCGAAAATACACCTGCGGTTGAGCAGATTGGCCTGATTTCCTACTCAACCCGTCCCTGTGACGAAATGCCGTTTCTGGATCGCGACAGCAGCAATCATTTGTTGATGACCCAGAGCTACACCGCTTCTGCCATAAACCAGCCATTTCCAGGCTATGAGTTGAAAGCCGAGCGGATGCAGTCTGATATTGTCAGCTCCCAGGAAGAGCTGCAAAAGCAGCGGTTAGTACGGGAAGAAATTGGACATTTGAAAGGGTTGGGCTGCCAGCATATTATCCTCATCTCCCACGCCTACGGCAGTCGTCATCTCAATCGTGCAGCGGATTATAATTCTTTGCTAACGCCCGTTGCCTTTCTCGAAGAAGTCTTCCAAACTTTTCCCGAGCTGACCATTTATCCTATGCTGAGGGACGTTTTTCCGGCCACCCGGCTCCGCAAACGCGGAAGCGGAGAAGCGGCCTTTGAGATCCGGAATGCGGGGGACCACATTGACTTCCAGCGCAATCTCCCGATAGACAGTGACCGGGACATTATTCCCATCTACACCTTTGCGACGTTACATGTAGTTGAGGAGGAAAAACGACCGCAGTCTGGATTTTGTGCCTACTACCTGGTGTCAGACCGGCGGGTGACTGACATTACCTGGACTGAGCGAGCCCGTCAGCACCTGCTAAACCCCGAGGGAAATTCTCCCGTTCACCCCTGCCTGGTTTCGGTTCTACGCGGGCTGCACTTTATGGAAGCTGAGCGGGGGGTAAAAGGCGGACAGCTGATGCCAGTTCTAGACCCCTTTAGCTGGATTTCTCCGACAACCAAAGCAGCCGCTGGTGAAGTTGAGATTCTCCAATCTCGGCGCAAAGGCCGGAGCTACCTGAGCTATCCGGCAATTCTGACCCATGTGGCTCAGGTCCTGCATCGGAGGCAGCAGTAATGGAAAACAATTTTCTCGACCAGGCGTCTGTCTGGGGTCGCGTTTTTGAAATTGCGGTGCAGCGAGGCGTGCTGGCTCAGCTCATGCATCAAGGGCTGCTGCTGCCCTCCCACCCGGCTTTGAAGGAATGGCACGAGCACAGAATCGCGGACATTACGAAAGGCGTTAACGCCGCTCTCAAGACGACTGACCCTAATGCAAAGGAATGGACTGAGTCCGGCACTCGGCATCTGCTGGTATTTGGCTATGGGCTGGGCTGGAGCACGATGCGAGCCTGCCTGGCGCACAATGCGCCTAAGCAGCCCAGGATTGAAGCAATTTGGTGCCCGCTGACGCTGCCCGGCGCGGCTGAATCGCCTGTCGATGTGGAAAGTGACCAGGATGCGCTTGCCTTCAAAACGGCGTTTAATCTGCCCGGTCCGGCTGACCATGATATGCTCCAGACAGGCTATCCCGGCAGAGCGGACTTCCTGCTATGGCTGAAGTCTGGCAGTCCTGCCGTTAACCGTAAAAATCAAAAGCCCCAAGATCTGATTCTCTGTTTGGAGTTTTCCTGCAATGCCCTGCCTGAGCTGGCCGATTTCAGAACTGAAGCCCCTCACTGTGATGAAATTCATCGCTATGCCCGCTACATGGAATCGCGGGGCGTCTTTGCCCGAGTCTGTGCCGAGGTCGGAGGCAGCGAGCTAAAGCTGAGCCACCAGCTCGCCGACCATCTGAAAGCTTTCAGCGGCAAGGATAAGCCACTCTATAAGCTCTGCCAGGCGTCTTCCTATACTGAGCGGCTAGTCCATGTGCTAGTCAAGCAGGGCCGTTTTCAACGCTGCAAGGCCAGCGCGATCGCGGTCACCTCCAACGGCCTGGAAAGCATTTCTGCTGCCTTTGCAGAGCCTGACGCCGACCTAGATCCCAGAGTCCAGCTGATGGCCTCACTGGGCCGCGCCTATCGGCAAGCCAGCCAGCGGCGCGATATCTCACCGGCTGACCTACAGAGTGAGATTCGGTTGGTGTTCAATAAGCTGGTGCGATCGCTGCCGTCGGATTTCAGAAAGCAGGCCAGGCAGATTGGCGAAACGCCCGACCTGGACGGGCCGCTAGAATTCAGGCTGACTGAGACGGTTGAGGACTTCTATAAGCCGATGCAGCAGCTGTCAGTGGAAGCTGCGATCGCGTCCCTTCAGTCAACCCCAGCCCTGGAACAGTTCTTCGGCAGCGACCCCCGCTCCCATCTGGCTTCAGCCCTAAATCAGCGGCTATCACTTGAAAGCAATATCACCTTGAGGAACGCCCATGCAGCAGCAGTTGTCGCTGGGCTCAAAGCGGCTCAGCCCGGCAAACTGAACGTGATTGCGCTAGAAGGCAATCCCGGCATTGGCAAAACAACCGCTGTTACTCAATTTCTCTCTGAGCAAACGGAAGGCTACTGCTTTCTCTACGTCAGCCCGCGAGTAGTGATCAATCGCGACGTTACGGCCAAACTGGCCCACAATTCTGAGGGACAGCCCAGAGGTATTCTCACCCTCACGTCCAATGCCAAGCTGATTTCCGCCGCGCCGCAGTGGCATGAGCAACAGACCAGGGAGCAGCCCGCTCAAAGGCGGCAGATCGATGGCGCTGTTGTGGTGGATGGAGTCACCCATCTCAAACACCCCATTTGCAATACCCTGTTTATCTCGCCGGATGATGAGCAGAAGATTGACACTGATATTGTCTCATCTAAAAAGTATAAACAGTCGCTAAATGAACGCGAAGACAGCGTCCGATCAAAGGAGCGACCCGGTGTCCTGAGAACGCTGGCGACCTCTGCTCGCAAGCTGCTAAAGGAAAATCCAAAGGTAAACCGGCTAGTGATGACAGCGGCAATCCAGGGCTACCGCGCCTTGAAGAATCGCACCACTGTCGATGCGCTGAGTAAGTTGTTTAAAAACAAAGCAGATACTCGCTTAGGCATACAAGAGCGAAAAGCCTTTGCCCAAAAAATACCTACTATCATTGCGATGGTCGATGAGGTCGCCGGAGATGGGGCCGGGGCGCTATTTTGTCATAGCCTGGCGGAGTGGCTCAGCGAGCAGTTTATCGCGCCCTTTGAAGGCGAAGACTGTCCCTTCCGGGTCGTGCTGATTATCTCTGATGCCTCTTTGAGCAATGAGGTCGTGCTCAACAGCTATTTGAATTCTGGCGATCGCGCCCCAGACAAAATCCTAATCAGCCCGACGGCTGGTAGCGCTCCCTTTCGGGTCACGGGTACCAAAATGAAAGTCGGATTGAGGAAATATCCGACCCTGCATGTGATGACCAATAGCTACCCGGCCTCTACGCTCCAGATTGACTACAGCATTCGGCTGGCCTCCATCACGCCAGGTCTCACCGACGACGGCCAGCTTCAGTCCATTCGCAAAGCGGTGCGAGACCAGGCCGGTGAAGAATTGCTCAAAAATGCCCAGGCCGAAATTGAGCTTGCCCTAAAAGCGGGCGCAGAGCAGATTATTTACTTCGCCCAGGACAAAGCCTTTTTGCGCCAGCTGCGCGAAAGCCTCACGGCTGGAGGGAAAGAGGCCATCCTACCTGCCGAACAGGTGAAAGTTTTAGACCAGAGCGTCCCCGAGGCCGATCGGCTGAAGCTGGTACAGGAGCCGCAGCGGGATGACGTACGCGTCTTCCTGATGACCTCTTCTGGCGCGAGGGGCGTTTCCTTCCCTAAAACGGACCGGATCATTGCCTCAGTGCCCCGGTTCAACGTGGAAGCGGCGCTGATGGAAGTGGCCCAGCTGATCTATCGGGGTCGGGGCTGGTATACCGATCCGGCAACCGGTGAGCAGCGGTCGGGAGATGACAAGGCCAGACGGCTGGTAATGCTGATCAATGATTTTGTGATTGACGATGGGGCGACGGATCGCGATCGCCGCTGGCTACGCCAGTCCAGCGATCTGCTAACGCTGCTGGTCATGCTGCGCTCTACCATTCACACCCGGATCAAGGGTGACGCTGGGTTACGACGGCAGCGCATTGCTTTTGTGCCAGTCGGTTTTGTCGGTGACGAAGAACTGCTTAGCCTCCTGTCTACCGACTTACGAGACTTCTTGCAGGAAGCCCAGGTTTTCTTACATGATAGCTACAGCGATGAAGAGAAAGCCTTAGTCACCAAAGCTTCCCAGCTGGTGAAGCGACTGTTCGCCCATTTCCAGCTCAAAGGGAAGTCTCCTCACCAGAAAGGCTCGTCCTTCGTAGACTACGATCTAATCGAGGGACTATCGAAAACCGTCTCTCGCCCCAACAGCAGCCTGCTGGCAATTCCTGACCAGAAAGCTCTGATCATTCCCCCAGAGCTGACCTGCGCAGGCCCTTTCTGGATTGAAGACTGGCGGGGACGAAGGTCCGAAGAGAGCTTCAGCTTTGAGTCCTGGCGCAGAGACATCAACGAAAGTAGAGGCTCACTACTTGGGCTGCTGAGGAAAATTTTTGAGAATAGAAGGTTGCCTTCCAAATTAAAGCATCCGGCTAAGGAGCTCCACCGCCTCCTAATTCGCGAAAAAGAGGCTTCAGTGCGGGAATACTCTACGCTACAAGATACCCAAACCGACCATATGCTTGTGGCCTTACCCATTGACTATCCCCATTTCTGGCGCGAACAGACTGAGGATGGCGTTAGGCAAAAGCTGCTGGAAGACCCCGCTACGTGGCGAAATGCGCTGGGCAGGGCTTTGATTCCCCAGGGCGTTGTGATGCCTGTCGTGGCCAGGTACGAAGGCTTTCCCTGGGCTGCCGTGGCCGGGCAGCGAGCGATTAGTCAGTTAGCAACCGTGTTTGATAACCGATACTTTATGGCGTCTAGCGAATTAAATTTGCTAAACACGATTCTACTAGAAGATATTGCAGGCTCGGCATCTGAGTAAACTTCTGGATCACATTGCAGAACGGCATGATTAGTAATGGGTCTAATAATGGTGGCTAATCCCAATCGATTGGTGGTACCGCCTGAATACGACACTCGGTCGGCGGCTGAAGCTGACAGTCAGCCAGGATTAAATGTAGGTGTTATGGTACCGCTAGTCATGCTTATCGCTGCTTCTGCCCTAGTGCTCCTGAGAAAGCGGCGCTGACGTCTGCCCATAGCTGCCCTATCTCTTAACCCCAATCGTCTCGCGGATTTCCTGGCGGAGGCGATCTAGGGTTGAGTCTTGCTTTGACTGGGCCACAATCTCTTGCATGATGGTGTTTACGCCCTGGGGTCCCCAGCTACAGCCCTGCTCTAGGTAGACCTTAGCAGCCTGGCCAACAGCGTAGGTACCATAGCCTGCCGCCCCGGCTTGGGCCGCCATTACCCCAGCGTAGGCGGTGAACCCCGAGACGCTTTCAAAGGCGCTCCAGATTGCCGCGCCGCTCTTGCCAAAGCCCAGCAGCAGGCCGCCGCCCAGCTCGCTCAGCAGCAGCACACCGGAGCTACGGACAATCGCCTGCCAGAGGCTGCTGGCTTCAAAGCCAGTCATGGGGAAGCCGTAGAGTTTGGCCAGGGAGCGGATCATCACTAGGTCAGAGGTGATGCCGCCGAGCAGGTCGAGGATGGCGATGGGGTTGAGGGAAACCGCGATCGCTTTATATTTTGCATACTGCCAGATAATCTGCTCGGCATCGCCCTGATTCAGCGCCGTAGTGGCCTGGGCCAGAGATTGCTCAATCCGCTCGGCCTGCCGCAGCGCGTTCAGGGCCACCAGCGTTGGCCCCTCAGTCTGCACCAGGCGAATCAGCGCCTGCCTCAGCGACTCGATCTGCGCCGGGGGCGTTTCCCACTCTTCGGTGACGCGACCGTCGGGCCATTCGACCCGCACCGGCACGGCCCTGGGCTCAGCCGCCACCAGAATGATGTCATCGACCAGACTGCCAGTCGGCAGGGCGGCCCGCTGCTCAGACTGCTGCCACAGCGCCTGGAGATTCTTGGCGACAGCCTGTCGGTCGGTTTCGGGATAGAGGTCAACTTTGTTAAATACCAGCAACAGCGGCTTTTTGGTGTCATGGAGCTGCCGCAGGGCCTGATATTCGGTGCGGGTGATGTCGCCGGAAACTACAAACAGAATCAGGTCGGCCTGCCGGGCGATCTCCTCGGCCATTTTGCCCCGCGCCTGCCCGGCCACCTCATCTAGCCCCGGCGTATCAATCAGCTCAATTTTAAGCAGCTGCCCCGGTGAGTGAATCGTTTCGACCAAAGGTGTCCAGTAAATGGAGCGGGGCCACTGGGTCACTCCGTTGAGCGGGCCGGTTTCCAAGATTTTTTCGCCCACTAGGGCATTGAGTACGGCTGACTTGCCTCGGCTGACTAGGCCAAAGACCGCAACTCGCAGCAGGGAGCCGTCAAGCTTGCCCATTAGGCTGGTGAGCTGGTCAATACCCTGTTTAACCGCCGCCTGCCGCTGCAAGCCAACATCGTCATGACGGGCCAGCTTCAGCTGCGGAATAAAGCGGTCAACGGCCTGTCGCAAACTGCTGCGGGCCTGCTTAACCAGGGGATGGGGAGAAGACGGCGTCATGGCGTTGGGCTAGAGAGACGCGGCTGAGGCATCTACCGTCACCGCCTGCGAGCTGGGCAGATGCTTCAGAGCCTGGCGGGCAAAGGTCTGAAGTCCCGTGCCCTGCTGGAAGAGGGCCTGGAGCCGGGGGCCAAGCTGGGCAAAGGTGAACTGGCGATCGCGGGGGTCGAGCTGGCTTTGGGCTTCGAAAAAGTCAATCAGGCTGAGCCCGGCCAGATGGGTCAGATAGGCTGCGCTGACGCCCTGGAGGACGCCGCCCGCGACGTAGGTGACGGCGTGGCTTTTGAGCAGGCTGCTCAGGGCCTGGCTGGTGAGCTCAACCAGGCCGAGCTTGACGGTGAGCTCGGCCAAGGTACCCGCGGCGGCTTTGGCCTGCTCCAGGGAGAACTTCTGACCGTAGACCGCTCCCAGGTCGAGGATCAGCTGGGCGTTGATAGCCGTCGTCGCGAGCAGATCTAAGGTCGGCAGCGGGCTGGCAAAGGCGGTTCCGGCAGCAATCCACTGGGCCTGTTCGACCAGGGGTAAGGCCTGCTGGCGGCGCTGGTCGTTGAGCAAGGCCTGGGCAGATACTTTCAGCGCTTTGGCCTGGCGCAGGGCCGTGGCCATCACTAATGTCTGAGCTTCCTGCTCAACCTGCTGGGTCAGCTTTGCGGTCAGGGCGTCTAGCTCAGGTGCGGGCTGCTCATAGGTTTCTTCCACCTCGCCATTGGGCAGATGACGGCGGACTTTGATTGGGCTGGGGACGGTCGCGATCGCGACTCCCTCCACCCCTAATTCCGCCATCTGTGCCTGCATACGCTGCAAAATCTGGGCTCGCTCCATCGGCGCATACTGGTCTTGCTTATTGAAAACTAGCAGCAGCGGCTGTCCCGCATCGACGAATGTCCGGACCTGCTGAAATTCTGAATCGGTCAGGTCGGCAGCGGCGACGAATAGCACTAGGTCGGCAGCAGCCAGCTCGGCGGTCTGGGCTTCGCCTATGTCCAGCAGGGTAATTTGGGATTGTTCAGCTTGCCAGTTCGCGGTCAGCTGGGCGGCTAGCGCAGTCTTCCCAACGGCCTTGCCGCCGGTGATGGCCAGCGTTAGATCCGTCCGGTCTAAGCCCCGGTCTAAACCCCGGTCTAAGCCTTTGAGAATGTCAGCCTGGGCCTGGCGCTGGGTGGCGATCTGGGATTCAATCGCAGTCAGCGATGAGGGGTTGAATTCGGCTTCAGTCGCCAGGGCTTCTAAAACGGCATTGACTTCGGCTAGCGCGGCTTCCACGGCAGCGCGGTCTGCGGCGGCGGGCTTTTCCCAAACGGGAACGGTTGGCTTGCCCAGATTTTTTAGCCACCAGAGCCCAGAGCCGAGCGCGATCGCGCCCATCATCATCGAGCTATCCACCGGCGACTGCTCCACCACATCCAGCAGCCATAGCCCAGCCGTCAACCCCAGTCCACCCACCAGTACCGGACGCTTCAGCGCAATACCCACAACCCTCTACCCTCTACCCATCTACCCCTCTATTCTACCCACCCC
>NZ_JADEXG010000115.1 GCF_015207255.1 Vasconcelosia minhoensis LEGE 07310 | reverse complement strand
GAGCTGGGCGGCGGTGAAGGTGCGGAGGGGCCAGCGGTGCTTTTGGCAGAGGCTGAGCAGGCCGGGTTCGTCGGCTTTGAGGTCGAGGCTGGCGATGCCCGCGATCGCGCCCAGGGCCAGGTGATTCTCCCGGAAAACGGTTTCAATGGCTAGCTCAATCAGGGCTTCGGGGGTGCCGCGCTCGCAGCCGATGCCGACCCAGAGGACGCGGGGATGCCACTGCACCTTAGGCAGATTTGGGGGAAAGTCTGAGTCGGGGGAAAACTGACGCTGGATCGGGCTAATCCAGATGCGGGCCTGCGGTGGGGGCTGGTCGCGGCAGTCGGCAAATTCGGGGGAGCCGAACTGGTAGGGGTGGCCGGGCGGCAGGTGGGACTGCCAGAGGTCGGTGCCGCAGTCCTGGAGGATTTGAACGGAGGCAGAACGCGCGATCGCGGCGCTGACGCCGGTCCAGTCGCCGCTGCCTTTGGTCCAGCCAAAGGGCCGACCTAAAACGTCAATCCCGGCTAAGTCCAACCGGTTAGCGGCTCCGGTTAAAACAGGCTGGCTATCCAGACAATGGCTGACCTGCTGCGCCAGCCGGTCGGCACCGCCCTGATGGCCGCCGCAGAGGCTGATCGCAAACTGGCCGCCTTCGTCAATGACGATGACTGCCGGATCGGTCGCCTTATCGGTGAGCAAAGGTGCAATCAGCCGCACGACGGCACCGCTGGCCAGACAGAAAATAAAGCCGTCGTAGTTGGCCCAATGCGCGGCTAAAAATTCGCGCAGAGAGCCGGAATAGGTTTCGTAAGACAGGTTTGACGGCGCATCGGCTAGCGTCGAGGGCAGCCAGAGCTGAGCGTCTAGCGTTTGACAGATAGGGATCAGGCAACGCAGTCCCGCAGGCGTTGTTGTAATCGCAGCATAGGGCACCGGTTAGACAATCTGCTCAGTCTGTCGGACCGCGGGCTGCGGCTGCGGCTGGAACTGGAAGAGCGTATAGACCACGTTGCGGCGAATGCCCGTCATCATGTCCAGGAACAGCTCATAGCCTTCGCTCTTGTACTCAATTAGCGGATCCTGCTGGCCATAGCCGCGCAGGCCAACGGTTTCGCGCAGGGCGTCCATCTGCTGCAGGTGCTCACGCCAGAGGGTGTCGATCTGCTGGAGGATGAAGAAGCGCTCGGCTTCGCGCATCAGGCCGGGCTTGATCTGGTCAACCTGGGCCTCCTTCAGGTCGTAGGCAATCCGCACCTGCTCGTAGAGGAAGGTCTTGATTTCGCCCATGGACAGGTTCTCCAGCTGGTCAGGGGTGAGGTCAGACAGCAGATAGACAAACTCCTGCACCTTGCCGACAACGCTGGCCAAATCCCATTCTTCCGACGGCAGCTCCGGGTTGACGTAGGCTTCGACGATATCGCTCATCGTCTTCTCGGCGTAGGCAATCACCAGCTCCTTCAGCTCCTGGCCCTCCAGCACCCGCCGCCGCTCGGCGTAGATGGCGCGGCGCTGGTTGTTCATCACCTCGTCATACTCAAACACCTGCTTGCGAATGTCGTAGTAGTAGGTCTCGACCTTCTTCTGAGCGCCCTCCAGCGAGCGGGTGAGCATCCCCGACTCGATCGGCATGTCTTCTTCCACCTTAAAGGCGTTCATCAGACCGGCCACGCGATCGCCGCCAAAAATTCGCAGCAGATTGTCTTCCAGGCTGAGGAAAAAGCGGGTGGAGCCGGGATCGCCCTGCCGAGCGGCCCGTCCGCGCAGCTGGTTATCGACGCGACGCGACTCGTGGCGCTCGGTACCGATTACGTGCAGGCCGCCCAGCTCAACCACTTCGTCATGCTCAGCCGAGGTAAACTTTTCGTACTCAGCCTGCACCTGGTTGTAGACCTCTCGCAGCCGCTGTACGACGGGGTCATCTGTCGGGGCCTTTTCAGCGGCAACCGCCAGCTTATCTTCAGCCGTCAGCTCGGGCAGACTCTGCTCACCATAGGTTTTAACGGCAAAATCGACCGCTTCGCGTAGAGCTCGCTCGGCTTCCGGTGAAAGCTCAGTCGGAAAAATCTGCGGCGAGGCTTTCCAGGTTTTGACCTTTTTTCCCGGCTCAAATCCCTGCGCCTCGCGCTTGTTGCGGGCGGCGGAGATGCGGGCACCGCCAAAGCTATCGTCGTCTTCGGGCTTGACAATGCGGGGCATCAGGTATTCCCGCAGCTTCAGCCGGGCCATGTAGTCTGAGTTACCGCCGAGGATGATGTCGGTACCGCGACCGGCCATGTTAGTCGCGATCGTCACCGCGCCGCGCCGGCCGGCCTGGGCTACAATCTCAGACTCGCGCTCGACGTTTTCCGGCTTGGCATTCAGCAGATTGTGCTCGACCTTGAGCTGGCTGAGCAGACCCGAGAGCAGCTCGGACTTTTCCACGCTGGTGGTGCCGACCAGGACGGGCCGCCCGGTTTCGTGCATCTCAGCGCATTCCTGCGCGATCGCGTTCCACTTGCCTCGCTCATTCTTGAACACCACGTCGGCCACATCGCGCCGCGCCCGGGGCCGGTTGGTGGGAATGATTGTGACTTCCAGATTGTAGATTTTTTCGAATTCAGCTTCTTCCGTCTTAGCGGTGCCAGTCATGCCCGACAGCTTGGGATAGAGCAGGAAGAAATTCTGATAGGTAATCGAAGCCAGGGTCTGGGTTTCCGGCTGGATCTCGACATGCTCCTTGGCCTCAATCGCCTGGTGCAGGCCGTCGCTCCAGCGCCGCCCCGGCATCACCCGGCCGGTAAACTCATCGACGATCACCACTTCATCATTGCGGACGATGTAGTTGACGTCCTTAGTGAATAGCTCCTTGGCCTTAATCGCGTTGAAAATGTAGTGTGCCCAGGGATCCTTGGGATCGAACAGGTCGGTGACGCCGAGCAGCTGCTCCGCCTTTTCGAAACCCTCATCGGTCAGCAGCACGTTGCGGGCTTTTTCATCCACCTCGTAATCTTCATCGTCGCTCTGGAGGGCTCTCGCCACCTCAGCCGCCTGGGTGTACTTTTCGCCGGGGCGCTCGACCTGGCCAGAGATAATCAGCGGCGTCCGAGCCTCGTCGATCAGGATGGAGTCAACCTCGTCAATGATGCAGAAATTGAAGGGCCGCTGCACCACGTCTTCCATTTGGGTGGCCATGTTGTCGCGCAGATAGTCAAAGCCAAATTCGCTATTGGTGCCGTAGGTGATGTCGCAGGCGTAGTTTTTCTTCCGCTCCATCGGGCTCATGCCCTGCTGGATCAGACCTACGCTCAGGCCCAAAAAGCGATGTACCTGCCCCATCCATTCAGCGTCGCGGCGGGCCAGGTAGTCGTTCACCGTGACGATGTGAACCCCCTTCCCCGAGAGCGCATTCAGATAGGCCGGCAGCGTCGCCACCAGGGTTTTGCCTTCCCCCGTCTTCATCTCAGCAATCTGGCCGTCGTGCAGCACCATGCCGCCAATCAGCTGCACGTCGTAGTGGCGCAGCCCCAATACCCGCTTCGAGGCTTCCCGAACCACGGCAAACACTTCGGAGAGAATATCATCCAGGTCTTCGCCGCTGGCCAGCCGCTGCTGAAACTCAGCCGTCTTGCCCGACAGCGCCTCGTCCGACAGTCCCTGGACGTCCTCCTCCAGCAGGTTGATCTCTTTGACGTCGGGCTGGTATCGCTTGAGCTTACGAGCGTTGGGGTCGCCTAGAAGTTTTTTCAGCATGTCAGACAAATGAAACGGCGGCGGAACTGGAACAGTCAGCTATCTGAATTTTATCGGTAAAGCCCATTCTTGGCGGGCGGCGGGTCGGACGGTTTACCCTAACGGGCCGCTCTCTCGACTGAAGCGATGGATAAGCCTCACCCAGATTAGATTCAGACCTCTTTATGGTATCACCTGAGTCTGCGCCTCCCAGGAGCCGAAGTTTTGGTTCTCAGCCCCCAGATGACAGCTGGCGCAGCTGCTGACCCGGACCGGCTGCGGCAGCTCCATTTGGGGATGCAGCGCATAAAAGTAGTCCGACTCCGCTACCCGGTAGGGCAGGTCCTCAGAAGGCCGATTGGGCCGCGAGTAGGTGCGCAGATAGCGGACGATGGCCTGCCGGTCAAACCGCCATAGGGGTTCCAGCATAACGCCGTAGTGGGCCGTATCGCCGAGCACCTGCTGCCAGGTCTCGGTCGGTAGGACGGCGGGCGGCAGGGCCACGTGGCAGGTACTGCAATTTTCCACATAGAGCCGATAGCCCACCGCATAGTCAGGCGCAACCGGATCGACCATACCAATGGGTGATTCATTCAGCCCGTCGGGAGGTTCTACCGCCTGAGCCAGCCCCCAGCCCAGAGCAATACTCCAGACCCCGATCAGCCCGGCCACAATCCCCAGACGGAATAGACGACCCTTCCTGCAGCGCTGCCAAAAACGCCATCCCCACTGCATGAATTTAGCTACAGGCGAACGAAATGTCATGGAACTTAAATATCAGCGGCTAAAAGGGCAGTTCACAAGCGGCGCGGTTTTGCGATCACCGACTATCCTGAAAGATGGTTTCCTAAAGTTACGTAACGCTCTAATTCTGACTGATTTGGGAGGATTCACCAAACGATGACCCAGGCGATAACCCAGGTAACGTCCCAGGCCAAGGCTTCATCAATTGACTATCGGCATATTCAATTTCGCTACACCGACACTCTGAGCGAAGCGACGCTAGCCCAGCTTTGCACATTGTTTGACGCCGCCGCCTTCTGGGCCAACCGCCGCCGACCTGAGGATCTGGCCACCGCCATCGCCAATAGCCACCCCGTCGTCACCGTTTGGGACCGCGATCGCTTAATCGGCTTTTCCCGCGCCACCTCCGATGGCGTCTACCGCGCCACCATCTGGGACGTGGTCATCCATCCCGACTACCAGGGCGCTGGGCTGGGCCGCAAGCTGGTGCAGACTGTCCTCAGCCACCCCCACGTGAGCCAGGTCGAGCGGGTCTATCTAATGACCACCCATCAGCAGAGCTTCTATCAGCGGATTGGCTTTGAGGTCAACAATACAACGACGATGGTGCTGTTTAATCAGCCGCTGGAGGCTTTGGTGGGAGTAGAAGCGGGAGAGATAGCGTAAAAAACTTTTTTACGCTATCTCTCTATTAACTCTCTTCTGCCTCAACTCGCTGCCGCGAATCCCCCCAATAGGCACTGTAAGTCCACTCCTCTTCCAGGCCCTGATCCTCTTTCTTCCAACGGTAGATCGCGATCTTGGGATCGACGCCGACTTCGATGAGCTTGGCCCCCATGTAGTATTCCATCTGCTTGAGGGTGCGATCGCGGTAAAACGCGGACTGATTTTTGGGCAGGGTACGCGACATGTGGGCTTGGGTATGCTTGGCCATTTTGAGCGACGGCGGGGTTAAAAATACTCACCATTATGCCGCTTAAGCCAATCGGGGTCTAGGTTCAGCGGCTGGCGGCGGCAAGCATTTCGGGAATCAGGCCGATCTCGCTGCAAACTTCGTAGATTTTGACCTCAGGCGGCTTTACAAAGAGGGCAGAGATCTCCTGCATCGCCTTTTGGTAGATCTTGTCCTGATGCTCCGACATATCGCTGATGTCGTCCCAAAAAATGACCGCAATGCCGCGATCGCTGCCGGGTTCTTGCAGCAGGTAAGCGCCTTTGCAGCGGGGGCCATAGGTTGAAACGGCCTGCTCATAGAGCTGCCGGGCTTCGGCAAAGCGCCCGGGCTGAAATTCGCCAATCGCCACGTAGGCCTGCTTGTGCTTAAGAAAGTCGGAAAATTCGCTCATGGTTCCTCGGGGGTGATTACGCAGATCCTAGTGTGACCTATGTTACGGATCGGGCCAAGGGGTCTGAGCAGATTTTTAACGGGAAACCAGCCTGACCACGAGCGCCACCGGGTTGATTTACAATTCAGGCGGGGCAGACGGTGAAAATTGAGGGATAGCAGGACGAGTTTAGGTGAAGCGATCACGGTTTGTTAAGGGCTTTCTCACAAGTTTTCTCACGGGCATCGGGGCAGCGGCGATCTCTGCCTGTAGCCGCCAGTCTGAGCCAGAAGGGGACGCCCCCGCCGCCGGGGAGCCCGGAGCCAATGCGGCAACTGCGGCAGAAGAAGCGGCGGAAATTGCCGTCACAGGCCCCTGGAAAGTTGCCCTGGCAGCGGGCTTCTCCCCCTTTGTCAAAGTCCAGGCCGAGGGACGGCTAGAAGGCTTCGACGTAGACTTGATTACGGCCATCGGCGCTGCCCTGGGCGTGACCCTACAGCTGGAGCTGCTGCCCTTCGACAGTCTGCTGCCGACGCTTCAGGCAGGGCGGGCGGAAGTGGCGCTGGGAGCGATTCCGATTACGCCCGAGCGAGCCGAGTCAGTCAACTTTTCCCAGCCCTATTTCGACGCTGGGGTGGCGATCGCGATCGCCACCAGCCGCACCGACATCGCCGACCTTCAGGACCTGCAAGACCAGCAGGTGGCCGTCGTCCTAGACACCGCCGGCGCCCAGCTGGCCCTAGACATTTCCGGCTCTACCCTCCAGACCTTTGAGACCGACCGGCAGGCCCTAGAAGCGGTTTCGACCCGCAAAGCCGACGCCGCCCTGGTAACGCTGCCAGCAGTCCTAGACGCGATCGCGGCCGAACAAATCTCCGGCATTAAACGAGTCGGCGACCGCCTCACCCGCGAACAGTACGGCATCGCCGTCCCCAAAAGCAGCGACGACCGCCTAGCCGCCATCAACCTCACCTTGGAGCGCCTCAAGTCAAACGGCACCTACGCCGATTTATATGAAAAATGGTTCGGCCCCAGCAGCCTTGCCCAATAACAGGAACCAGGGGCTTGGAAACCAATCCCCTACCCATACCCCATCACCC
>NZ_JADEXG010000158.1 GCF_015207255.1 Vasconcelosia minhoensis LEGE 07310 | reverse complement strand
GGGAGCGCGTCATACTTCAACGAGAGAAAAAGAGTCCAGGTCGCCATTGAGATAGGCGCAGCGAAGCGCCAGGATCTGCGGCACCCGTTCAGGCTTCCAGCGTGCCCCCGTCACTTGAATGCGCTCATCAATCTGCTTAATCCAAGATTCGACCGAACCCGAACCAATCGGCAAACCTTCCAGCTGGTAGTACTCGTAGTTGGGAATACGACTGCGATGCGTTTGCAGATAGCCTTGAAAGCGGCCAGCCGCTTCTGTCTTAACTGAGGCAAACAAGGCCAGGGTCTTATCGACCTGCCCTCGCCAGAGCAGCGCTTCGGCCTGCTGCAAGCGCTTCAGCGACCCACCGACCTTGTGCAGATTCTCCATCAGGTGAAACCAGTCCAAGATTTCCTCAGACAGCTGCGGCACCTGAAGCTGTGCAAACAGCGACCAGATGCCCGGATGACCATCGCCCAGACAGTAAAACAAGCTGATGAAGCTCAGCTGATGAAGCCAGCTCACCAGCGCCGAGTTGTCCTGGAACCAGGCCATCCCAGCCCCCTTTGCGTTCAGCCGCACTGCTTTGTACTGCTTCCACTCACTGGGAGCGCCTTTGGGAGTCGCCAACCGCACCATGCCGCCATCCAGCGCGACTTCATTGACCTCAGAGTCAACTTCAGGCGCTGCGATGGGAATCCGGTTGACGATGCGTTCTTGGCTCTTCGCACTCACCTTCATCCCAGTCAACAGCTCAACATCGCTAGCGGCCTGACGGTAGGAGGTTTTGGCACTCATTCGTAGACAGCACAGCGCCAGCAACGGACTCTGCTGGACGCCGGGTGCAACGCCGAGCTGCTGGGCTTGCCTGGGGCCGACTCGCAGTTTGCCTAGCAAGCTGTTTAGGGTTCGGCTGTAGCCGCTGTCTGGGCCGACCGCTGTGTCGATAAAAAAATGCCGATTTCGGGTGAGACGTGGTGCAGCAGCTGGCTGCGTACGGCCATTTCGATTTCGATTAAGTTGCCCATCGGCAGTCCCTGGGCCTGGGCATCGGCATACAGGAGCTTGGCAATTTCGCTGACATGAGCTTGCAGCTGCTGGTTTTGCTCGGGGGTCATGGCATCTATTCTCTGCGTCCTACTCCTCTATAGTGGTTTTTCTCTCGCTAAATGATGACGCACTCCC
>NZ_JADEXG010000114.1 GCF_015207255.1 Vasconcelosia minhoensis LEGE 07310 | reverse complement strand
TGGTAGGATTCGGAACAGGTTTGAGGCTGTTTGTGCATTTTGGGTCGCAAGGTTTTCGATTGGGCTGGTTTTAGCTATCGCCGCCTAAGGGTTTGGCTAGTGGGGGTTTGGCTGGTGGGGGTGATGGCGATCGCGCTTTTTGCTTCTGCGAGCGCGATCGCGGTTTCGGGGCTGCCACCGCTGACGGGGGAGCTACTGGCGCAGCGGCTGGCGGCTCCGGTGCAGCGGGAGGGCAAGCCGATGATTGACCTAAGCGGTCTGACGATCGACCTGCGGCCTGAACAAGAGGCGTTTGCGACCCAGTTTTATCGCCAGCTGCAAGACAGTTTGAACGGGGGGCAGCGGCCGCCGGGGCTGGATCTGAGCGGAAGTCTAATCCAGGGGAGTTTTGACCTACAGCGGCTGGGGCTGCGGGTGCCGACCTATGGTGAGATTGCTTTGGGCGGTCTGGACGAGGCGGTGCTGCAGCAGCTTCAGCAGGACCAGCGGCGGCTGGGGCAGCTGGGGCAGCTGTCGCGATCGCTGCTGCTGGAGGCGCAGCCAACTAAGCAGAATTTGTTTATCTTTCAGGTGCCGCTGCGGCTGGCGCAGACGACGATTACGGGGCAGCTGAACGCCGCCGACCTGTATTTTCTCGGTCGGGTTGAGGCCCAGGATGCGGTGTTTGCCCAGGCTGCCGACTGGCGCGACACCCGCTTCGCCCGCAGCGTCAGCTTTACCGATGCTCAGTTTCAGCAGGAGAGCCGCTTTCGCAACAGCCTGTTTTTTGCTCGCAGCCGCTTCAACCAGGTCAGCTTTGGCGGCCCGGTTAGCTTCCAGGGGGCAGAGTTTCGGCAGACGGCAAACTTTAACGATGCTCGCTTTGACCAGGCGGCGGACTTCAGCCGCAGCCAGTGGCTGAAAAATGCCGATTTTGCCCAGAGCCGCTTTGCGGCGGCGACAACCTTTGCGCGGGGGCAGTTCAGCCAGTCCCTCTTTCTGACTGAGGCTCGCTTTGCCGCCCCAGTGACCTTTCGCCAGGCCCAGTTTCAACAGCCGGTCAACCTGCGCAGCGCCAGCATTCAGCGGCAGGCGGATTTTGGCGACGCCCGCTTTGGTACTAGTGCCTATATCAACGTGGCTGACCTGGAATTCAACGCCGACGAGGCGCAGATTTTGGGCAGCCCCGGTCAGATTGGGCGGGCCTTTTCGGTGCCGACGCTGGGCGGCAATGAGACCGTCTTGCGCAATCTGGTGCGCAACTTTCGCCTGCTGGAGCAGATTGGCGATGCTAACCAGCTGGAGTACATGACCGAGCGACTGCGGCTGCGGCAGCTGCGGCGGCGCATTCGTAGCCTCGACCTCAACCAGGCGACGGCAGCACAGCTCCAGCGGCTGGGGCTCAGCCCCAAGCAGAGTGAGGCGATTTTAGCCCGGCGGCAGCAGCAGCCCTTTGTCTCCCGGGCCGACTTACTCAGCCTGGATACGGTCGATCTGGCGGCCTATGTGAAGGTGCGCGATCGCGTCACTGCGGGCAGCCCGCCCTCTCCCCTGGCCCGGCTGGTCAGCGCTGGCCGCTGGCTGAGCCTGGGGCTGCTGCTGCTGCTGAGCGGTTACGGCACCCGCTTTGGCCTGACCTTGGGCAGCGGGCTAATTGCGATCGCGCTGTTTGGCCTGATGTTCTGGGTCGTCGATCGCTGTCGGCGGCGGCGGCCTACACCACTGCTGCCCGAGCGTAGCGAGACGGCATGGATCCTAGCCAGCTTTGTTCTGCTGCTGAGTCTGGGGCTGGTTGCGGTCCTGCGCAGCGCTGCCCAGCCGGGCTGGACGCTGGCCTGTATTGGCCTGGTGACGCTGCCAATCCCCGTCGGGCTGATTGGCAGCCTCTATCGGCGAGGTCGCTATCACGACCTGCTGGAGCAGAGCTACTTTGTTGAAAATGGCAGCCTGCGCGAGCTTCAGCTGCTGATTGCCCGGCTGCCGGTGATTCCAAAATTTCCCTTTTACCGCGAACGCTATACGCCCCTGCCCACCGACCGCCGCTGGAACTGGCTCAACTACTATGACTTCAGCCTAAATAACTGGCTCAAGTTTGGCTTTAACGACCTGCGCCTGCGGGACCGGGCAGTGCCGGGGCTAATCTCGGCCCTGGTCTGGTATCAATGGAGCCTGGGTATTCTTTACGTCATTTTGCTGCTGTGGACGCTGTCACGAACGATCCCCGGGCTAAATCTGCTGCTTTATTTCTGACTAGCACCTGAAACCTACAAAGCGCGGGATTCCGTTTACCGTAAATATACTGAAGTTTGTCAACACAGGAGTATTCGTACGGAGGCCATATTTACGTAGTTTCAAGGACGATCTTTACGCGATTTCCGAAGAAGATATACCTATTCTGAAGAACGCGTGTAGCACATCTAAGTTTCCTGGGGGCATTTGGAAACTTAACAGGGCTCCACAGCAAGCGTCCTTACAGGTGAGCTGCCTGACCCTGGGGGCTTAAAGGGGTCAGGCATTTTTCTTTTAAAGTTTGGCAGACCAGCAGCGGCTCAGCACGGGTTGCTTAGAGAATCTTATCTAAACCATAGAGCAGCGACTTCAGTGGCAGCACCCGGCGGATCGAAAGCAGCACGCCGGGCATGTAGCAGACGCGATCGCTGGTATCGTGGCGCAGCGTATAGAGCTGACCGGCCGCGCCAAAGAGAACTTCCTGATGGGCAATCAGCCCCGGCAGCCGCACGCTGTGGATCCGAATGCCCGACTCTAGGGCACCGCCCCGTGAGCCCGCAAGCTTTTCGGTCTCTTCGACCTGGGCGGGGTTGTAGCGGTCCTTTTGAGCGGAGAGCATCTGGGCCGTCTGTACGGCAGTGCCGCTGGGCGCATCGGCTTTTTGGTTGTGGTGCAGCTCAATAATTTCGACATGGTCAAAGTACTGGCTTGCCTGGAGTGCCGCCTGCTGAAGCAGCACCATGCCAATTGAAAAGTTGGGAATGATCAGGCAGCCGGTGCTAGCTTTGTCAGCAAATTCCGCCAGCTCCTGAATTTGATCGGCGCTCAGACCCGTTGTCCCCACTACCGGGCGAATGCCGTAGGCAATAGCCGCTCGCACGGCGTCGTAGACCCGGTCGGGGTGGGTGACGTCTACCATGACCGCTGTTCCTTCGCTCTGAGCCATCACCAGGGTCGCTTCCAGGTCGTTAGTCACGGGAATTTCTAATGGCCCGCAGCCGATTACTTCACCGATGTCCTCGCCGATCAGCTTGGGATTGCGCGCGATCGCGCCCACCAGAGTCATGTCTTCGGCCTGCGCGATCGCCTTGACAATCTCGCGGCCCATCTTGCCGGTGGCCCCGTTGACGACGACTGGGATCTTAGTTTGGCTACTCATATGCAAGGATTCTGGGTGACTGACATTCAAGCTGCACCTTTGGCAACTGGTTTAGCCATAATGCAGGGCTTTCCTCACAATTGTACTTTTTGGCAGCCCCTGGGAGAGCCAGGCGATATAGTAGAGGCATTTTATTCCCGACTGACGATGACCAATTCGGCTCAGCAGCCTTCCAGGCTATCAAAATTCTTTCAGCAGCGGGCAGTCCAGCGCTTTTGGGAGTCTACGTCGGGGCTGATTGGGCTGGGGCTGACGACGCTGATCGTGCTGACGGCGCTGCTGGTGCCGGTGCTGCTGCCCTACGACCCGGCAACGGCTCGCAACTACGTGGCTCGGCTGCGACCGCCCGGCGTGGAATTTTGGTTTGGCACCGATGGACTAGGCCGGGATATTTTTAGCCAGGTCCTCTACGGTCTGCGGACTTCGCTGGTGATCGGCCTGGTGGCGGTTGTCATCGGCATGGTGATCGGGGTGCTGCTGGGACTGACGGCGGGCTACTTTCGCGGCCGGCTGGAGACGGTCGTGGGCTGGATGACCGATGTGATGCTGGCATTTCCGTCGATTTTGCTCGCGATCGCGATTGTCACTATCACCGGCCCCAGTGTCCTCAGCGTCATGTTTGCCGTCGGGCTGGTGCAGGTCCCTAAGTTTATTCGGCTCACCCGCAGCATGGTGCTCTCGCTGCGGGAGCAGGAATTTGTCCAGACCGTCCGCGCCTTTGGCGCGACCGCGCCCCGGATTATCTTTCTGCATGTGCTGCCGGCTAGCCTTGCCCCGATTGTGGTGCAGGCAACGCTGGCGATCGGCACCTCTACGCTGGAAGCAGCTGGGCTAGGCTTTCTGGGCCTGGGCGCACAGCCGCCGACGCCCGAACTCGGCACGATGCTCTCCGACGCCTTCACCGGCGGCTATTCTCTTTCGTCACCCTGGACCATTCTGTTTCCCGGATTATTCATCACCCTGACGGTGCTTGCCTTTAATCTGTTGGGAGACGGCCTGCGCGATGCGCTAGATCCTAAAGGCAGCCGATAGTCACTGGGTATGAAGCAGTAACCGGACCCGGCCTGATTCCAGCGCTGTTCCTTTTCGGCATTGGAGCAGTGGGGATCAGCCTGACAACACCTTGCAGCCGTTCTGTGAATGCGAAGTCGAATCAGTAGCGGGCAATAGACGGTGAAACCCCGCCGCCGGGTGAGCTATGGAATTACGAATTGCCTACTGTTCCAGCCAGCCAGGCTTCCAGATCAGACCGGGTTGAAAAATTCAGCAATGCTTCCCATAAGGCCTCAAGCTCGCCTCAACCTCCTGCCGCCTCAAGTTTGTGAACTTATAGACCATAATCGTCGTAATCTTCTCTATGATGGCACGACTCGCCTCGGGCTGCGCCGCTTGCCTCGAACGTGCTAGCAAGGTCTGAGCCGATGCTGCTGCTTGGTTTTCCTCAACCGTCGTCAAGACCATCAGCGCTATGCCTGAGGGCAGTTCGCTAAGCTCTCCTAGCTCATCGAGGTACACCCGATGCACTCGACGACTGCCCAGCAGGTCCTGATAGGGTAGCCAGTTCGTCTGCTCAATCGAACGGGAAGGATAGATGACGACGGCCTGTCGCTGAAGCGGTTACGGTTACGGTAGAAGTATAGAAACAATTCCCGAACGGTTCTTCAACAAGAAAAATTGTTTTTTGAAGGCCGAAAAGTTACGCATAGATTAAGAGGATGTCTGGGACGGTTATTACGGTGAAATTTATCAAAAGTTGACGTATTTATATAGAGCTATCACAGTAGCTTTACCTACAGAATGGCATTGAATTGTTACTCTCAAAGAGAGCCATCGAGAAACTCGTAGGCTTTGCATCTATCCATTCTAGTTCGCAAAATGGGAATATGGCTTTTTGCCATACAGCTTGACCTGGAGTAAATCTAGCCTTACTTGAGGCTGAACTTTCCTGTGTCATCAACATTTTGAGAAACATTTTGAGAACTTTTGATACGGCTTTTGAACAGATTGTGCTGAGAATTTTTCTATAGCACTAAAGGGACAACAAAAAACTAAATAGCACAGTTCAGCTTCAACCTTCACCCTAATAAAGGTATATCTTCCATGACCAATTTAACAATCAGCAAAAAGCTATCGATGGTTACCGCTGGCGTAGCAGCAGTAGCCCTCGCAACAGGCGGAACAGCACAGGCAGCCATGCTCAGCAACGGCGCTTTATCTGTAACCATTAGAGATGACAATGGGGCGATAGACACGCTTACCTTTGGCGGTTCTGATTTTTATAATCCAGGAGGCCCTGTATCCGACTATGGCTTTCAGACAGGCACCGATGGGTCCACTTTTCGGCTCAACAACACTAGCGGTTTCACCCAACAACCGGTCACTGTCCTCGGGGGTCCTGACTTCGTCAGCGTTACAGGAATCTATGATGCTGTTGCTAACATTGCCTTTACTCGTAACTATTCCCTAATCCCAGGACAGAATGTTTTGCGGATTGCCAGCACCTTTACCAATCTTGGCACAAGCGACAGCGTTCTGAGCTACTTTGATACCTTTGACCCTGACCAGGGCGGTGGTGCTGGGACAGGACTTAGTACCTTCAATGATGTGTTTAGTTTGCCAACCGCGGCCGGTACAGCAACAGTAGGCCAGGCCTCGGCATCATCGACGGGAAACCCATCAGGGATGCCCACCCTGACTGTCTTGATGGGTTCGCTCAATCCCGACGTAACCATTGCTTCGGGAGGCCCTTTTAACATTTCCAATGGTTCAGGCTTAAATAGTTTCTTCTCTTCTCCAGTGGATGGCAATGGTACCTTTGCTGATTCGGGGACTCATGTCGGCATTCGGAAACTTTTGGCCGGCGGCGGCATGCTGAACTTTGTCTACGACCAGGCCTATGGGGCATCACCCGATGCTGCCCAAGCTGCATTCCTTGCCGCTAACCCTGGCATCATCGTCCCCGATGATGGAACTGAGTCGGTCCCTGAACCCACTTCCATCTTGGGTATTCTCACTTTGGGGGCAATAGGCGCGAGTCGGCTGCTCAAGCGTAAAGGTCACAGTGCACTGGCGTCAGCATAACCAAACCTAATCACCCATGCTAACGGCAGCGGCTGCGTTTTAACCCGAACACAGCCGCTGTTTCTGAAAAAATTACAGAGCTTTAGCATAATAAGCTATAAGTACATAGCCATAATTATTCGACTGCATGTCATTCCGTTCGCACAGCGGCTCCACAGGAGCAACGAAGTCGAGGAATCTCTCAGTATGTGGCGCTTTTGCCGAGATGCTATAGCCCAAGGGGCATGGCTACGCTAGCGGCAAGTTACGCTTTCGCGTCGCTCCGCGAACAGCATGACATTTGGCCTTCTTTATTTATGGATACCTACTAAGGGAGCAGCGTTGAAATAACCTCCCCTGAATGAGGTTAAACTGGGCTTATAGAGAGCCATCGGTAGAGCGGATGTTAACAGAGCAAGTCAAAGCCACCTTCAAGGATGCAGCTTACAAACTAACAG
>NZ_JADEXG010000113.1 GCF_015207255.1 Vasconcelosia minhoensis LEGE 07310 | reverse complement strand
CGGTCATCATCGAAATCCAGGCAGACAGTTTTCGGCAGCACAGGGCTAAACAGCGTTCTCAAAAGCAGACTGATAAGACCGGACAAGTTAATTGACGCTGACCGGACAAGTTAATTGACATTTGATAGTAGTTAAAGTTCAGTACGGCAAAGTCTGGAAACTCGACTCTGAACTGGCTGGGAGCAGGAACTCTGGGCTGGTCGTAGGAAAAGACGACGATGGGATAGACGGGATAGTCGTACTTTTCATAGAGCCGGGCAAAGTAGCGAAACATGCGCTTGCCAAATTCAGGCTGGGCCGTCGCCTGATTTTCGACATGGATCAGAAAGAAGGAAGGCTGACCCTGGAACTGGACCTGGGCGAGCAGGTCGGTTTCATAGCGGTCGCCGGCGGTGACGTCGGTGAAGACTTCTTTGTCCAGAAAGGTGATGGAGCTTGGCTCCAGGTACTGCATCATCTCTGGCAGAAAGAGGTCGAGGAACTCGACGAAGAAGGTCGAGAGCAGCTCTTTGAACAGGCGGTCGTGGTCGATGGGGGTCATGAGGCATTGGTCATGAGGCGGAATGGGCGGGGCCTGACTATACCCTATCGCTTCAACCCCTTCAGTGGGTTTGAAACTGATTAGCCCCGTCATTTTAATGCGGGGCGGTGTCGCATCACATTCCGTTGCCGGTCAATACAAACGCGGCCCAGTGGTAAGGATGAGCAAAGCCCCTCAGGGAGGGATGCTCAGACTCTGAATCAGTATCTGCATTAATAATGGTAAGACTAGCTTTAACCTGTCGCACCTCCGGTCCTGCAGCTTCCCGTATCATTGCTATCTGTGCCTGCTGTAAGGCCTCAGCTGGAGAATAGCCTGTGATAAGCGCCTGGTAAAACTCTGGCATTAGTACCGTTGGAGTGAAATCCGAGAAGTCCCACAGTGAAGCCATCACAGCCTCGGCTCCTGCTCGCTGCATTAAATAGCTAAAGCTTGTTAGTCCTATTTCATCCCCTAGCTCAACATCCAGCGCAGTTCTACCACCGCTTAGTATCACTAGCTCTACGCCACTCAGGTCCCAATTCTGTAAATCTTGTAATGTAACAATTTCCTCATTGCCAAACAACAATAAAGAATCCTGCGGTGTATCTGGCATTAGCAGTGTATGGGTTGCCAGATGGACAATATTGTGATTTCTTACTCGTTCTAGCAGTTCGACCTCACTGAGTTCGTCGTTCAGCAATACCGTTGCATCAGGTATCAGCTCTGAAATTAAATCAACTTCTTGGGCTACTCCTGGAAGGTCATTCAGCTTCACATCTCTGCCTCCCACTGTTCCCTCAAACTGCGTTTCTGAGACCCCGCCAATCAGCGGGCGCAGGGATTCCAGCGAGTCCGTACCTAAATCCGCTAAGCTTCTCGGGTTCACCCGATTGAAAGCAAACCGCTCCACTAGCCACTGCTCGCCGTCGTGGAGCGCCGCATACGGAATCGTTCTCAAGGCCCCATCGGAAGATAGCAAAATCGCCTTAGCTTCCGCCTGGGCTAGCTCGGCCTCAAAGGGGGCAATCAGCCATTCATAGAGCTGCTGAGCTGGGGTAAACGGGTCATTGCCTTGCTTCTCTAAACTCTCTCTAAAATTGGCCACCGCCTGCTCTAGGTCGGCTCTGCTCACCGCTACCGTACGACGCAGCGGCGGCGCGTCTGCTGTCACCAGGACTAGCTCCAGCCGGTCTTCGAGCATGAGCGGATAGAAAAGAACCGCACCCTCCATCTGGGCAAGCTGGGCTTGAACCTGTCCAAAGTCGCTAGGCTCTAGGCTCGTTCCACTGTTGCTCTGCCGTAGCTGCTCTAGGGCAGACTGAACCGCTGGCTGCTTGAGAAATTGGTCAAAAGCATCTTGCAGGTGCTGCTGCTGAGCCATCAGCGATCGCGCTCGCCGCTGCTGTTCAGGCGTCCGTTCCGACAGCGGGATTTGCTGTAAAGCAGCAAGCTCTTGACCCGCCGAGATCGCCGCTGAGACTCGGAGTTCAGCCGCGGCGGTATCCGCTAGATTCGCCCCCGCTCCGGCTGCAGCGGGCGGTTCATCAGATGCGAGCGAACCGGCTATAGCCGGTGGTAGCTGCCCACCGGCCGCAAGCCAGGCGAGCAATAGCAGGCCGATTGGGTTGCGAATGGTTGCATCCATCATTCGCTTCATCCTGCGGCTCATCAAGGTTCATCCTCCTAAAATCCAAAGGTTGGCAGCTTGGTGATTTCGCCAGTCGGCAAACAGATTTGTACCGAAAACTGTTCTTCAATCGTACCGGCAACTTGCGTAAATAGATAGGTGGCTACATCTTCCTCCGTGAAGGTCTGCCGCGCAATCACCTCAGACTGGTCATCAATAATGAGTTCTGTCCCAGCGGGGAGCGTTGCGCCCGGTTCCGGCCCCAGCATTAGCAGCAGGCTCCATTCAACGACCTCCTGGGTCTCCAGCGGCCAAACCCAGGCATAGAACTGGCAGGGAATGCCCCCCACCTCAATCGACCCACCAACTCCCTTTGCCTCTGGCGGTAGGGCAATATTGTGACTCGTCAGCTCCTGCACGATATTGTCAACAGTGTCTCTTACAGGGCGCATTGCCGTAGCAGGTACCATAGGCGGTAGAAGCGTCCACGCTAGCCGGCTAGAGATGTCATCAAGCTGATTTTTGAACCATCGGCTCGTGTTAATGACCCCTGCGGATAAAGCGTCTAGGGCCACAGGGTTGTCTCTATCAGCTGTAGCAGCAGCTGCAGACAGCGTTTCGGTCACAGGTTCCAAACAGCTTAAGTACAGCAGCAGCTGCTCTGGGGTCTCCTCAAAAAGCCGTAGCGGCACCGATATCCGCTGAGTATTAATCTGGAGCAAATCACCATTTTGGTGGTGTCTCAGCAGCTGGTCGCGGCGGAGGCCAGCCACAATGCGGACTCGATCGGCCTCTTCCTGTACTTCAATCAGCACATAGAGGTCAGCCGCCCTGTCTCCCGCGATCGCGCTGACGGGAACAATCACCTGGTCTTCGCTCAGGCTGCCCATCGGCAGGATGCAGAGTCGCTGACCGCCAACCTGCATATTCACACCTATTTCAGGAGGCTGCTGCCGCTCATAGTCCCCTACCAAGCTCAGCGCACCTTCCTTCAGCCACTGGTTGAAGCCAGCAACGGCAAAGGCTCTCAAATAGGTTTTCCATTGTTCATCATCGTCCGAGATGTCTCGACAAACACCGGCGGCCCAGTCTATAGCACTATTGGATAGCATAATCGTCTCTTCTGTTAAAGGTGCAAAATCGTCAAAGCTGTTAGGGTCAGTTGCTGAATGAGTCATGGCTAAGCATAGCGGTGTGAGAATGGTGTGAGGGAAGTGCTGCCGGTTAGGGCGGTGGCAGGATGATGTTGGCCAAGAGGTAACAGAGGCGGCGAGCAAACAAACTGTTGGAGGTTCGGTTCTTAGGCATCTGAGCTTCGGCCTGCGCCGCGTCCATAACCGCCTCGGTCTCCTCGGTTAGAACCTGGTCTAGCTGCTGGGCAATGGCGTTCAACCGCTCTGGTGAAATATGGTTCAGCGCTTTGGCTTGGGTTTGCTGTTTGAGCTGGTTGAGCCAGTGAACAAGCACTTCTGCGCGCAGACGTCTAAGCTGTAGCAGCCTGGTCACCTGAACCTGTGACGATAGGCCTACCTGCCTGGCAATCTCAGCCATCGACAAGCCCTGACAGTGAAAAAGCTCGAGCGCCTGGCAGTAAATTTGCCCCTGGGGTGGCCGCCGCTTTTGATACCTATCGACATAAACCTGCACTATTGCCTGAATGGAGGCATCCAGAGCAGCGACAAAGTTATCTCGATACTGCTGTAAGAATTCGTCCTGAACTTGTTCGCCGTCATCGGCCGTCAGGTCTTCGCGGTCATAGGCATCTCGCTCCAACCGATCTAAAGACTGGGTCTGCGGGGAGCCGCGCCGGGCCGCAATTCGGTATTGACGCAGCTGCTCGGCTAGCTCGCTGAGCTGTGAAAAGACGACATTGGCAGGCTCATTCGGGTTGATCCGCCGCAGCTGCTCATCGGTGGGGTCCTCACAGCGCCTGCCCCGGCCAGCCTGGCGGTTGGCAATGCGATCGCGGCGATAGACCTGATGATAGGCATTCAGCAATCGGCCTGCCGCCGTTAGCTCGCCCCGGCTGAGATGCGGCAGCACTTTTGGCAACTGGGGCAGCTTAGTGTCATTGAGAATGGCCCAAGGGGAAATTCGGTATAGCCCTTGCTCTTTCAAAAATGCATTGATATCAGAGTTGCTCTTGGTGAGCCGATAGGTCCAGTTTCTGAGCCCAGATTGAGCGGGGTCATACTGATTCAAAATTTTCACCGTTACCGGTGTATAGTCTGAGGACGTCCTCCCGTCATCATCCATGACCAGCCGCCACAGGTCGTTCTGGGTAAAGCTGTAGGCTTCACCGAACTGCCTCGCCAGCTGATTACAGGCAGCCTCAATTTGATAGCTGACCCAGCAGCGCAGGCTAAGCTGGGCTAGCGAGGCTTCTTCGCGACTGCTCTGGGCCATTTCCCACAGCGATCGCTGACAGTCCGTTTCGTCTAACGTTCCTGCACTAAGGCTATCGGCATAGCGGGGTTCAAACCACTGCTGCACGTCTGGAAAATTTCGATACGTTAGCTGTCCCGGCCCGGTTAAAACTCTCATTTGCCAGTAGCGTGATAGATGGTCCATTGTACTGATTTGTCTGATATCTGCTGCGAAACGTGACCCGACTAACCCTGAAACTAGTCCATAGTGCCTTCAGGCACAAGCGGTTGAGTTTGAGGATTCCTTAAAGAATGTCTGATCCTGTCAGGGGCAAAAGTCACCCAGCAGCATATCCCCAGCGTTGATAAATTCATGATGTTCCTCGGCTGTTCTGTCATCTTATATTGCTCAGCGGTGATGACTTATTCAGCCTGCTTTTTAGGCTACAGCCCATTGCCGATCAGAATAAACGGTGCCCAGTGGTAGGGATGGGCTAGTTCGGGGGCATTGGTGATCGGTTCGCCTTCTGGGGTTTGAACGATCAAAGAGGCATTGCGGGCCGCGCTTAGCCGAGCTTCAGTATCCTGGTCGTAGAGCAAGCTCAGCTGGGCCTGGCGTAGGGCTTCGGCTTTGGTCAGCTCGCCCGAGGCCAGCAGCTCGTAGAAGCGCTGCATCAGCAGGCTGGTGCTATCATCGCTGACCAGCCAAAGCGAGGCAATCACCGATTCGGCTCGGCCTGTTTCTAGAAAATAGGCGCTGATGCCGGCAATCTCGGTGCCGTCGCTGGCTTCACCGCCCAGGGCCGTTTGACAGGCCGAGAGCACGACCAGATGCAGGTTGCGCAGCCGCCGCTCCATCGTTTCAATGTCGGGAATCTGCATGCGATCGCTGTTGCCCAGCACAATAAACGACGCTTCGGGCTGACCGGGGACAAAGGCGGCATGGGTAGCAATGTGGAGTACCCTATAGTCGGCGATGCTAGTCTTGAGCTGGTCTAGAGTAAAAGCGTCATCGAGATAGACCTGACCAGGATAAACCTCCGTCGTATCTGCGCCGCCGCTGAGGACGATGGCATCGAGCTCTTGTTCTACCTCTGGTAGAGGATTGAAGCCGGGTACCGCCTGGGTCAGCCCCAACCCGAGCACGTTGGCGGTGTCTGCTGTTTCTAAGCTTTCAGTAGTATTGGTCAGGGCGGGGGAGAGAACCGTGGATACGGCGTAGCGCTCGATAAGGTACTGCTCGCCATTGAACAGGGCCGCCATGGGAATGTAGCGGGTGACTCGGTCATTCACAAAGATCAGGTGCTCGATGCCGTTTTTCTGTAGCGCTGCTTCTAGGGGTTCGATTAGCCAGCCATACAGCTGTTGGCTCGTCGCCTGTAGCGCTTGCAGATCGCCTCCATACTGGAACAGTTCGCCAAAGCGTTGCACAGTCTTTGAGAGATCGGCTTGAGTAACGTCTATCTCGATGCTGCCGACGCTACCCACGGTGGCATACAGCAGCCACAGCTTGTCGTCGGTAACAAAGGGATAGATTAATACGGAATTGGGATTAGCTTCGAGCAGCTCTTGAGCTTCACCGCTGAGATTGTCTGGGTTTTGAAAGAGGTCATCGTCATAGCGGTTATCGCGCATGGCAGATGCAAATGTTGCTAGCTGCTGGTCGTATTGAGCCGTGAGCTGTTCATGCTGAGAGAGCAGGCTGTCGATCTGGTCGCAGCTGGTTTGCTCGCATTCGTAGAGGGTTTGACCAAAGGCGATGAGGTCACCGTGAGCATCGGCGACGGGCTGTTCTCGGGCGGTATACACGATGCCGTCTGTTGTCCAGGTCGCGCGGGTCGTGGTGCTATGGGTGAATTCTCGCAGTTCTTCGATTTTCAACAGGTCGAGCACCTGCTGGGCTTCAGGGATGCGGCCTTGTTCAAGGAGGAGATTACTCAAAAATCGATAATCATCAGCAATTGTATTAACAAAGGAGCGCTGCAATTCGTTGTCAAGACCCTGCATATCGCTTCGGATTGATTCTCGTACATTGACTGAGGATTTAAGAAAAACAGTCGCTAGCTCAATTTGGTTTTAAGCATTTAAAACTTTAGCAATTGAGCTCAATGTTATTCCTTCGCCCCACCTGTTGTTTAATCTTCTTTGAATTTGCAGGCATTCCTTTAAGTAGTTCATTGCCTGTTGGTACTGACCTAAAGAGGCATAAACATATCCTAAATCACCTAATGCGTATGCTTCCTCGCGAAAGTCGTTGATTTCGCGAGGAATTTTTAGAGCTTGCTCAGAGAATTGAATGGCCTCCTGATACCGCTCTAACCGAGCATGTGAAAGCCCTAGACCGTTTAAGGCATTAGCTTCTTGGTATCGGTTTGAGATATTCTTCGATATAGCAAGCTGTTCAAAAAAAAGATTGTAACTACTCAGGCTGAGGGAGAAGAGAGGGAGCATTGCCGGAAAAAAGTTCGACGAATGCATCCAAGATGTTGAGGTTCTGCTTTTTCAGAGTCGATAAATAACCGCGAATGTGGCAGAACTCTCT
>NZ_JADEXG010000157.1 GCF_015207255.1 Vasconcelosia minhoensis LEGE 07310 | reverse complement strand
TAAACCCCGTCCAACTTGGAACCAGTAGTTTTAAGAATGGGTCAAAATAGGTATCCATCAACTGAATGAGTCAGGGAAGCCATGCTGAGAGTGAAGGTCGACAAATGGGGGCAATGTGCGGCAGAGCTGAGGCAGCTAGCGTTGAGTGCAGCGCATCCGCGTAGCCGGGAACGGCTGATGGGACTGTACGAGATCTGTAGTGGCAAGAATGCGACTCAGGTCGGACGCGAAAGCGGACGTAATCCGCAAACGGTGATGGGATGGGTGCATCGCTATAACGAAGAGGGCTACGAGGCATTGCTCTATCGGCACACAGGTGGCCATCCCCCCCTTTGAGCGCTGCCGTCAAACAAGCCATAGATGGAGTCATTCGCGACAGCTTGGAGGTCGCCGCCACCCCGCCACCGCAGCGCCCAACGTTAGTATTGCAGCCCCGCTGGACGCTAAAACGGTTGGTCGCTGGGGTCAAGACGACGTTTCAGATTGATTGCTCTCGGGAGAGCATACGCAAAGTTCTCAAAGGGCTGGGCTTGTCCTGGAAGAAAGCGCGAAAGCTGCTGAACAAGGCTGACCCACAGAAGCGTGCGGCGTTCCTGGCGCAGCTCGAAGGGTTGCTTGACGAGGCGCTTCATCAAAGCTGCCTGCTGGTCTATGTCGATGAAGCTCATATCCATCTCGATACGGATGAGGGCTATGGCTGGTCGGTCAAAGGCGAACGCTTCTGGGTCTCTTCGAGTTCGCCAGGCTTGAAGCAGGTCTCTTTCTATGGCCTCTATCTGTACGACTTAGCCCAGGTTAGAATCTTCCCCTATGACGCTGGGAATCAAGAAAACACCGTCGATATGCTCGAACGACTCCGCGCTGAATTCCCTGACTTGCCTATCAAGCTGGTCTGGGACGGGGCTCCTTATCATCGAGCTAGACGGGTCAAGGCCGCTGCCGATGACCGCAATATTCACTTAGTGCCTTTACCGGCCTATAGCCCTGACTTTATGCCAGTCGAACATCTTTGGCATTGGCTGCGCGAGGAACTGACCTATCACACCTGCTATCACACTGAGGCTGACCTCATCACTCAAGTTGAACTATTTCAACACAGACTCAACGACGACCCGATTGCTCTTTCTCAACGCCTTTGGGTCTCGACTCAGCTCGACCCTGTTGTCGAAAAACTCCGGGTCTCTTCCTAGACGCGGTTTAAAC
>NZ_JADEXG010000031.1 GCF_015207255.1 Vasconcelosia minhoensis LEGE 07310 | reverse complement strand
TCCCCACCCACCGCCGAACCGGTCGAAATTATCCGCCCCCAAACCGTCCGATCTCTACCGGCCCAGCTCGACGATATCCCCGTCTTCAACAGCAACAGTCCCGAGCTAATCGGCACCCCGGGAATTCTGCTCTCGACCTTTCCGCCCGAGGGCAAAGCCGTCCCCGAGGCCCATCTGAATTTGCCCTTTGACGGACGGTTTGATGTATTCGCTCACCACGTTTACAAGGCCGAGACGCCGGAGCAGCTAACTAGCCTGTACCTGGGAATTTTGGTTTACAATCCCGGCAGCCAGCCTGTGGCTGTGGATGTTCTGGCCGGTGCAAGCTATCTCAGCCAGCCCGACGCGCCCTTTATAGAGCTGCCAGACAGGGAGAGCTTTGGCCCGTTCTATCCGATTTTTGCCGGGCCGGGCAGCCGGGTAATGGGAGATATTTTGCGGGGAGAACGCCAGGCTGAGCTACCGGGCCAGCTGGTGATTCCGCCGGGCGAAAGCGCGATGTTGCTGAATCAGCCAATTCCGGTGCGATCGCTAGATCCACCGATCAATGGCCGCTCCACTTTACTTAGGCTGCGCAGCAGTGGGCCGGTCTATCTCGCCAGCCTGGCTCGCCCTGCCGTGGAGACCGCAGATGGGGAAGAAGCCCCCTCACTAGAGGATTGGCAAACCTTGTTGGATGACAGTGGTTTGGCGGGACCGCGAGATCGCGCCCCCACCCCGCCTGATAGCAATGCCAGTCCGCTGATTTACGGTAGAGTCGCTGGAGTCGCCCAGGGGTCAGAATGGCAGGCTACCCTCACCGATAGTCCAGTCACGGATAGGCTGACTATCCCGGCTGGGGGCGAAGCCTTTTCCTACGGCATCAGCCTGCTACCCGGCGGCAGGTTGGGAACGAACCAAAATCAAAGCGCGCCGCTGCTGGTGCGCTATCCCGACACCGCCTACCAGGCCCACGGCAACTATGGCATTCAGTACAGCCTGACCCTGCCGCTCTACAATCCGACCGACCAGCCCCAAACCGTCACCGTAGCGCTTGAAACGCCGATTAAGGAAGACCTGCTAACGGGTGAAGGACTGCGATTTCTGACGCCGCCCGCCCAGCAGATGTTCTTTCGCGGGCCGGTTCAGGTGCGCTATCAGGATGACCGGGGGTTGCCGCGCATTGTCAATTATCACCTGGTGCAGCGACGCGGCCAGCTAGGCGATCCGCTGGCAACGCTGACGATCGCTCCCCAAACTAGCCGCACGGTTGAAGTTGACCTACTCTACCCCCCCGACTCCACCCCACCTCAGGTGATTACGGTGCAGACTCAGCAGTCGCCATAAACTGATCGAGTTCGGCAATCAGTGCCTGCTTTTCATTCGAATTCAGGAATGTAGCTTCGAATGAGTTCTTAGCCAGCCGGTAAATATCCTGCTGGCTCAGCTCTAGCGCCGTCTGCACCGCCTGAAAATTCTCGGCGACAGCCGCCAAAGTAGGCCGGATCGTCAGAATTGACGGTGATGCAGAGGCCCCTGTCCATCAGCTGCTTGAGGTTATGCTCCGCCATTGAGTTGGCAAAGCTCTACATGAATATGCAGCTCGGCTTTGGGAATCGCCCGGATGAAGGAATCCATCGGGGGCACCTAGCCAAACCGTAGGGTGGTAAAGATAAATCGGGCGATAAACAGAACCGCCAGAATCCAGGTGACGACCGGCACTTCTTTGGCTCTGCCGCTGACCAGCTTCGTGAACGGATAGAGGATCAGCCCCAGCGCCAGCCCTTCGGCAATCGAAAAGCCCAGGGGAATGAAGAAAATCGTGGCAAAGGCCGGAATCGATTCCGTCAGGTCGGCCCAGCGAATGCCGGTGACGCTGGACATCATCAGCACGCCTACAATCAGCAGGGCTGGAGCCGTGGCATAGGCTGGCACTGCCGAAAAAATTGGCACAAACAGCAGCGCGATGATGAACATCACTGCGGCGACAACCGCCGTCAGCCCGGTGCGCCCACCTTCGGCAATGCCCGCCGCCGATTCGGCAAAGGTGGTGACGGTGGAGGTGCCGAGGATAGCGCCGGTGGTGGTCGCGATCGCGTCTGCTGACAGCGCCTGATTCGCCCGGGGTAGCTCTCCATTCTCATCGATATAGCCCGCCTGCGTACCCACGCCGGTCAAGGTGCCAATGGTGTCGAATAGGTCTACAAAGAGAAATACCAGCAGCACCGCCAGAAAGTCGATCAGATTACCGGCGTTAATTCCCGCTAGACCGGAAAAGGCCGCGCCGAATAGCGTACTGGGAAAGGGCGGAATTTTTGCGATTTCGGTGGGTGCTGCTGTCACGCCCAGAACCCAGCCGAGGATTGCTGTGCCAGCGATTCCCCAGAGCAGTGCTCCCTTAATCCGACGGACGATAAAGAAGGAGGACAGCAAAATCCCAAAGGCCGCCAGCAGCGTCGCTGGTTCCGCAAAGCTGCCAAAGGCCGTCTTCGTGGCATCGCTGGCCACAATCAGACCGGCCCCGCCGGTTTCCGTATTGCCAGACAGGCCAATATAGGCCAAAAACAGACCGATCCCCACCGTCGTCGCCGCCTTGATTGCGCCGGGAACTGCCGTGATCAAATGACGCCGTACATCGGTCACGGTCAGGGCAATGAAGATCAGACCCTCAATAAAGACTGCCGCCAGGGCCGTCTGCCAGCTGATGCCCAAACCCAGCACCACCGAATAGGCAAAGAAAGCATTCGTGCCCATGCCAGGAGCTTGGACAAAGGGATATTTGGCATAGAGCCCCATAATCAGGCTGCCAATCGCGGCAGAGATGCCGGTGACCACCACCAGCTCCTGAAACAGGTCACCCGACTCGTTCACGAAAACCGCGTCCGACAAAATTAGCGGGTGGACGACCAGGATGTAGGCCATGGTCATGAAGGTGGTCAGCCCGGCTACGATCTCAGCGCGAAAATTAGTCCGGTAGTCGGAAAAGTTAAAGTAGTCGGCGACTTTGGCTTGCCAGCCCTCGTACTGCGGCGGCGGCGGCCCCGACGGCCGGGTGTGCGGATCGTCTACCTGGCTTTGATTCATATTCCCCCGGGCATTAAGTCGCTATCACAACAGTCGGTAAAGAGCGGCTGCGCTTGCTTTCACAGCATCTTTAGGACCTATGTTTGAAAGTATCGGGGGAAGCGGGTAAGGTTTGTAGCCGAATACACGAATTACCGCTTCAGCTCACTTCAACTAAGACTGGTGATAAATTTTTTCTAACCAGGCCCGCTGCTGATCGAGCGGCAGAAAGTAATAAATCCGTCGCGCCCGCAGGTAGCAAAGCTGCTGATGGGTGAGCTGGCTGAGGGGGTAGAGCGGCTGCCTATCGTCAGCCATAAAGCGGCTAAATCCGCGCCATAGAACTTGAAAACCCTGCCCCAGCCGGGCGGGACGATAGGCTGAGCTGGAACTAAGCGGCTGGGAACCGGGCGAATAGGAATCGGGCAGGTAGGAGTGTGGACTGTTCATGGCCTGGCAATGCAAATTGTAGTAGTGATTTCAGTAACAGCTACTACAATTTTAAGCCGCATTCCTGTTCGAGGCCGTGAGTTTTTAAGCCAAACTTTAGGATTCCATAACAAAACCTGAGTTAGGGAGGCTGGAAAAAGCTTCCCTAACTTAGGCACAAACGAATCGCCCTCATCCTAAATCCTTCTCCCAGAACGGGAGAAGGATTTTGAGTTGGGCAACTGCTCTTGACCCAATAAATTTTACAATCTGTTCCTCCTTCTCCCAAGCGGGGAGAAGGGGCTGGGGGATCTAGAGCTTGCTCTTCCCACAGGGTGAGCCGCTCCGGCCAGCTGACCTAATAGCGATAGCCGCCGCTATTGCTGCCCGGCTTGTGAACGATGAAGCTGAGGATCTGGCACTGCTTCACGTTGTCAAAGCCGACCACGCGGATATAGCAGTTGCCGTACTCCGAGCGGCAGGCCTGGATTTCATCTAGGACGTCGCGGGTATTGTTGGCGTTGAACAGCGGCAGCTTCCACAGCGTCCAGTAGTAGACTTCTGGCTCAGAGGTTTCGTTGAACTCAATCGCGGGGATAAAGCCCATCTTGAGAATGTAGTTGATCTGCTTCTCGATCTGGGCGTCAGTCAGCGGGGGAAGGTAGGAGAGGGTTTCGTAACGGCGCTCTTTTGGCAGGGTTTTCATTTATCAATCACGGGTGAGAGGTTTACAGCAGTTGATGCGGTCAGCTGCTTTGGGTTCAAAGCAGGACCTATTCGAGTTCTGGATCGTCTCCATCGGTTCTTTCCACGCCCGCCGTCAGCTCTTCGGAACTCATCTGGGTAATTTTTTCCAGATGGCGCTTGCGGTGCTCTATGTTGGCATGCTGGATACCGGTCTGCACCATTTCGGGCAAAAACTCGGTAATCTCTTCAGCCAGATGCTGGCGCACGGTCATAATCCGCAGAGCCAGGTCTGGCTGTGCCTGCATCAGCCGCTCTAGATACGCTTCGCCATTCTGGAGGCTTTCCCGAGTAGAGAAATCGTTGAACCAGTAGAAGCGGGGCAGATCGGTTTCCCTGAGCTGGTTAAGCACCGTGCGCACGGCCTGAAAGGTCAAATAGCTAGAGAGAACATTGGCTGTATCCTTGGCTATTTGCTTGAGATCCATGGGGGCCAAATCGCAGGGCTAAACGCAGAGCAACCGATCTGTTTGAAACCGACTGAGAACCGAGCCTAGATGGTATCCATCGTCTCGAACTCGAACTTGATCTCTTTCCAGAGTTCGCAGGCGGCCTGGAGCTCAGGCGACCACTTGCAGGCTTCACGGATGATGTCGCCACCTTCACGAGCCAGGTTGCGGCCCTCGTTCCGAGCCTGAACGCAGGCTTCCAGCGCCACCCGGTTCGCGGTTGCGCCCGGTGCGTTGCCCCAGGGGTGTCCTAGGGTGCCACCGCCGAACTGGAGAACGGAGTCATCGCCGAAGATTTCCACCAGCGCGGGCATGTGCCACACGTGAATACCGCCGGAGGCCACGGCCATGACGCCGCCCATCGAGGCCCAGTCCTGCGAGAAGTAGATGCCGCGAGACTTGTCCTGCTCGACGTAGTTCTCCCGCAGCAGGTCTACGAAGCCCAGGGTCGCACCGCGATCGCCCTCTAGCTTACCGACTACCGTACCGGTGTGAATGTGGTCACCGCCGGACATCCGCAGGCACTTGGCCAGCACCCGGAAGTGCATGCCGTGGTTCTTCTGCCGGTCAATTACCGCGTGCATGGCCCGGTGGATGTGCAGCAGCAGACCGTTGTCGCGGCACCATTTAGATAGGGTGGTATTGGCGGTAAAGCCAGCCGTCAGGAAATCGTGCATGACGATGGGCATTTCGAGCTCTTTGGCGAACTCGGCCCGCTTCAGCATCTCTTCGCAGGTGGCGGCGGTGACGTTCAGGTAGTGGCCCTTGATTTCGCCGGTCTCAGCCTGGGACTTGTGAATGGCGTCAGCGACGAATAGGAAGCGATCGCGCCACCGCTGGAAGGGCTGAGAGTTGATATTCTCATCATCCTTGGTGAAGTCCAGACCGCCGCGCAGGCACTCATAGACCGCCCGACCGTAGTTCTTCGCCGACAGGCCCAGCTTAGGCTTGATCGTACAGCCGAGCAGGGGACGACCGTACTTGTTGATTTTGTCCCGCTCAACCTGAATGCCATGGGGCGGCCCTTGGAAGGTCTTGAGGTAGGCAACGGGAATCCGCAGATCCTCAAGCCGCAGGGCGCGCAGGGCTTTAAAGCCAAATACGTTACCCACAATCGAGGTCAGCATGTTAGTAACCGAGCCTTCCTCAAACAGGTCCAGGGGGTAGGCGACGTAGCAGATGTACTGATTGTCTTCGCCCTGAACCGGCTCGATATCGTAGCAGCGACCCTTATAGCGGTCTAGGTCGGTCAGCAGGTCAGTCCAGACGGTGGTCCAGGTGCCTGTCGAGGACTCTGCCGCAACGGCTGCACCCGCTTCTTCCGGCGGCACGCCGGGCTGCGGCGTCATGCGGAAAGCCGCTAGCAGGTCAGTATCTTTGGGGGTATAGTCTGGCGTGTAGTAAGTCAGCCGATAATCCTGTACCCCGGCTTTGTATCCAGCACTCGACTGAGTCGATGACTGAGAGTAAGACATATCTCTCCCTTTTCCTGTGAATCGAACGATTGAATAAAACGATGGTGTAACGAACTCCTGCTGCTGCCCCCCAGGCTAAAAAGACTGACGAGGACCGGCGAAGCAACCCGCGCCCAGCAGATGAAGGTTCAGAGGAGTCCCAAGCTGAGAGCCGCAGCGCCATCGCAAACGCCTGCCGCAACTGTTGAAATGACTGCTCTGACTTAGGTTTAGATATTTCTTTAAAAACCTACGCCTTTCAGAATACTACCAGCCTTTTGATAAGGTCTCTTTTAGAAGATCTGTATATTTACATAACTAAAAGTTATAAATTTGGGTTGAGATGAATTTCGATTTCTTAAGTCATGTAACAGCTGGGGAACTGGGGCGGGCAGGTCGGGTGGAATACCGATGAGCTAACGAGCCAGTTGCTATCCTGGCAGCAAGCCCCTCTGTGAGATTGGCCATGGCGATCACGATTCATAAGTTTGCTCAGTGGAAGCAGGAAGGCCGCCCGATCGCGGTGCTCACCGCCTGGGACTTTCTGTCTGCCCAAATGGTCGATGCGGCCGGGGCCGATCTGGTGCTGGTGGGCGATTCTCTGGCGATGCCGGTGCTGGGCTATGAGACGACGCTGCCGCTGACCCTGGAAGAGATTTTGCACCATGCCAAAGCCGTCCGGCGCGGCGTCAAGCAGGCGCTGATGGTCGTAGATCTACCCTTCTTGAGCTATCAGGTCAGCCCGCAAGCGGCTATGCTGGCAGCGGGGCGAGCGCTGAAGGAAACCGGGGCGCAGGCGGTGAAGCTGGAAGGCGGCTACGAGGCGATCGCGACCACCATCGCCTTTCTTGTCCAGGCGGGCATCCCGGTGATGGGCCATGTCGGCCTGACGCCGCAGTCCTATCACCAGTTTGGCGGCTTTCGCCAGCAGGGCAAGTCCGACGACGAAGCGGAACGGATTTTAGCAGAAGCGATCGCGCTAGAAAAGGCAGGCGCGTTCTCTATCGTGTTAGAGCATATCCCGGCCAAGCTGGCTCAGCAGATTAGCCAAACGCTGACGATTCCGACCATCGGTATTGGCGCGGGGCCTTTCTGCGACGGCCAGGTGCTAGTGACCTCCGACGTCTGGGGCCTTTCTGACTGGCAGCCCCCCTTTGCCAAAACCTATGTCAACCTACGGCAGCAGGCGATTGAAGCGGCGCAGCAATTCTGCGAGGACGTTAGAACCCAGACTTTTCCTTAAATCGCTAGCATCTGGCCAAAACTGCGATTAAGCTAGCTAGGGTAGATTCGCCCATGCAAGCACGCCTGTTAGGAGACCTATGACCGCAACGCCCACCCTACCCAAGTCAGATATTAAAGATACCAGCCTAGCCCAGCAGGGTCAGCAGCGGATTACCTGGGCGGGCCGAGAGATGCCCGTGCTGGCGCAGATTCGAGATCGCTTTGCCACTGAAAAGCCGCTGGCGGGAATTCGGATTGCGGCCTGCTGCCACGTGACGACGGAGACGGCTCATTTGGCGATCGCGCTCAAAGCCGGTGGCGCTGATGCCATCCTGATTGCCAGCAACCCGCTTTCCACTCAGGATGACGTCGCCGCTAGCCTGGTGGTCGATCACGGCATCCCGGTCTATGCGATTAAGGGCGAAGACAACGACACCTATCACCGCCATGTGCAGACCGCGCTCGACCATCGCCCCAACATCATCATCGACGACGGCAGCGACGTCGTTGCCACCCTGGTGAAAGAGCGGCAGGACCAGCTCAGCGAAGTGATCGGCACGACCGAGGAAACGACCACCGGAATTGTACGGCTGCGGGCCATGTTTAAAGACGGCGTGCTCACCTTCCCGGCGATGAACGTCAACGACGCCGATACCAAGCATTTCTTTGACAATCGCTACGGTACGGGCCAATCGACCCTAGATGGCGTGATTCGAGCGACTAACATTTTGCTGGCTGGCAAAACCGTAGTCGTCGTGGGCTATGGTTGGTGCGCCAAGGGTGTGGCGATGCGAGCGCGGGGACTGGGCGCGAACGTAATCGTCACCGAAGTCAATCCGGTGAAAGCAATCGAGGCGACGATGGACGGCTTCCGGGTGATGCCGATGGCCGCTGCCGCAACCCTGGGTAACCTCTTCATCACGGTGACGGGGAATAAGCACGTGATCCGAGGCGAGCATTTTGAGACCATGCGCGACGGCGCGATTATCTGCAACTCGGGCCATTTCGACATCGAGCTGGACCTGGTGGCGCTGAAGGAGATGGCCGAGGAAATCCGCCCGGTGCGGCCCTCGACCGAGGAATATCGGCTTAAGAGCGGTAAGTCGATTATTGTCTTGGGCGAGGGCCGTCTGGTCAATCTGGCCGCTGCCGAAGGCCACCCCAGCGCCGTGATGGATATGAGCTTTGCCAACCAGGCCCTGGCCTGCGAATACCTGGTGAAAAACAAAGGCAGCCTGGAACCGGGCCTGCATTCGATTCCCACCGAGGTGGATCAGGAGATTGCCAGCCTCAAGCTCAAGGCGATGGGCATCGAGATCGACATCCTCACCGCAGAGCAGCAGGTTTACATGAATTCCTGGTCCATGGGAACTTAGGGGTAACTTAGGGAAAATATCCTATGGCCAAGCTATCGGCAGAGCTTCAGCGCTATTTTCTAGCGGTTGATGAATTGCCCGCGACGGAGGCCGCGATCGCGGCTGCCCCGGTCAATCGGGTGACGCTGGCGGAAATTCTAGAGCTGGCGGGGGAGCGCACCTTTGGCTTTCTCTTCGTGCTGCTGGCCCTGCCCTCGGCTCTGCCGGTACCGGCTCCTGGCTACTCGGTACCTTTTGGCATCGTCATGCTGCTGCTGGCGGTGCAGCTGATCGCCGGGGCCGAGCAGCCCTGGTTCCCCAAAAATTGGCGTCAGCGCGGCTTTGACCGGAAGACGGTGAAGGGCTTTATTACTAAGGGCATCCCCTGGCTGCAGCGGATTGAGACCGTCTCGCGACCCCGCCTGACGCCGGTCTGCACCAGTCGCTTGGGGCGGATTGTGATTGGGACTGCGATCGCGCTGATGTCGATCTCGATGATGGTTCCCATCCCCGGCACCAATACCCTACCGGCGATCGGCATCTTCGTCACCGGCTTTGGCCTGCTCGATGACGACGGCGCGATTAGCCTGGCGGGCCTGGTCCTCTGCGCCATGGGCGGCACCCTAACTTTCCTGATTCTGCGATTTGGCTATGAGGCCGTGAAGCAGGGCATCGAATTTGTCAGAAATACCGTTTTTTAGCCGCGGAAGACCGGTTGCGCCTAGATTTTGCTTTCATGAAGGGTTTTGTCAAAACCTTATGGATTGGATGATGGACAGGCTCAGACCGTAGGCATCGATAAAGGCCTTAGTTACGCTGAGTTCAATAGGGTTAGCGTTAAAAAAGAATTCTCTGTTAAAAAAGAATTCTCTACAGATTCTCTCAGGATTGCCATCTACGTTCGCCAATCTGGGTAACTTATGAATAGAGTGAGGCTCAAGGTCATGGATAGTTTTCACGAATGGTATTAAGCTAGCCCGATCGGCCTGTGCGTATTTAGCCTGGCTACTACAGCGCCCTAAGTGCATTGCATTGTGCAAACCAGACCGTTACTTAATCAAGAACACGGCCAGCAGTGAGCTGACCAAAGGGGGAATACAAGATGAAAGTTGAGCCGATATCGGAGAGAGTCTATACCAACGTCATGGAAACGCTGGTCATACAAGAGGTTGAGCAGCAGCTGGCCCAACTGCCGCCGCGCTTGCAAAGCTATGTCAAAGCTGCTGAGGTCGAAACCTTTGCGCTCAATCGCCTGCCTGCGCTTTACGCCTCCAGTGAAAAGGGCTGGCAGTGCCAGTACGAAATAGCCCGCAAAGCTCACAGTTCGGCGATTGCCAATGCGGTACGCCAGGGGATCGCCGCTGTCCAAATCGATCCAATTCGCGCGTCACAGCCACTCTCGGTACTACAAAAAGAAGAGTCCGAAGCTATTCTCAATACTTTTCGCGGTTTGCTGGGCCAGCCCAACCTCTCCTGGGAAGAGATTTTAACCCAGTGCAAGCGCATCCTGCTGCCCTGGAACCATCCTGAGCGCATGGCTACTCCCAATAAACGCCAACCCGGCACTTAAGGTAACGTCATCCCTTGGGAAACCATGTCCGAACCGGATTGGGAAGACCCGCGCTACTGTCGCTAGTCGAGCCTTAGGCCCAGGCCCTGTAGTTTCTGCCGCAGTCGCTGGGCGGCTGCCGGCTCAGTCTGCTGATAGAGCTGAATCGCCTGTTCAAAGGCGGCCTTGCTGGCAGACAGGCGACCCAGCTTGAATAGAGCGCTGCCTAAGTTCAGGTGGGCGTCGGCATAGGTCGGGTCGCAGGCGATCGCGGTTTCATAGGCCGCAACTGCCGCCGGTAGCTGGCCCAGAGCCCGGTAGGTGACGCCCAGGTTGTAATGCGCGATCGCGCTGTTCGGATCAATCTGAGCTGCTGTCTGAAACTGCTCAAGGGCAGCCGTCAGATCATTTTGCCCTTTTAATAAACTGCCCAGATTAATATGCGCTTCAAGCTTGAGCAGATCTGGGATGGGGAGCGCGAACGACCGTTGATAGTGCTCGGATGCAGCCTCAAATTGTCCCAGCTGACGATAGCCCAACCCTAGGTGGTAGTGCAGTTCGGAGCGGGTAATTGCGTCAGGTGGTTCAGGCGCGTTGGCCAACGCCTGCTGTAGCAGCTGCACCCCCTTTAGCCAATCTCCCTGCTGCCCGTAGAGCGCGCCTAGCTTGTTTGCGGTATAGGTGTCGTCAGGATGCGCTGTGAGCTGTCGTTCCAGGCAGCGCTGCGCCCGCTCAAATTTAGCCTGGACGGCGATCGGGTCGGCCTGGTAGCCCGTATGATTGATGGCTACGGTCGCCAGCTGCGCCACCTGCCATTGGGAATGCTGCGCCATCAACGCTTCAGCGCTATCGTCGATGGTCTCATGGTAGGGGCGGGTAAACTGCAGCGCAGGATGATGGCGGAACAGGCGAGAGACCTGGGTGTAGGGAGACTGCTTCGCGCCAATTTCATGGCGCAGCAGGGTGATCACCAGCAGCCTATTGAGGTCATGACCCTGAATAATAGATGACTGCCTCAGCGATTGAATCAGCTGCCGCCCTGCCGGAGTCAGGGTTTCATCGGCGTCGAGCACCAGCACCCAGTCCTGAGTCACCTTTGCTAGGGCGGCATTGCGGGCCGCAGCAAAGTCATCCTGCCAGACATGAGAATAGATCCGAGCCCCGGCTTCGGCAGCGATGGCGGTGGTGTCATCGGTAGAGCCCGTGTCCAGGATGACGACCTCATCCATCAGATCAGCGACGCTGGCCAGGCAGCCCGGCAGGTTGACCGCCTCATTTCTAACAATCATGCAGAGGCTTATGGTTGTCATTTCAGGACTCTAGCCGCTGGCGAGATCGCTTCAAGGCCAGCCGCACCTGGTCAAAACCGGTGCCGCCTTCGCTATTGCGAGCCGCGACGACCTGAGCAGGCGCGATCGCGGCATAGATATCTGCTTCAAAGCCGGGGTGCAGCGTCTGCCATTCATCCAAGGTCAGGTCTTTCAGCAGTTTATTAGCCGCCAGCGAGGTCTTCACAACCTTGCCGACCAGGTTATAGGCTTCCCGGAACGGAACGCCCTTCGCCGCCAGGTAGTCCGCGACGTCGGTGGCGTTAGAGAAATCCTCTGAGACCGCTGCGGTCAGCCGCTGGGGCCGGAAGGTCAGGCCCTCCTGGAGTAGAATCGTCATCGCTTCCAGGCAGCCGGTCACCGTTCGCACCGTGTCAAACAGAGCTTCCTTATCTTCCTGCAAATCCTTGTTGTAGGCCAGCGGCAGCCCCTTCATCATCACCAGCAGGCCCTGCAGGTGGCCGAAGACGCGCCCGGTTTTACCCCGCACCAGCTCGGGCACGTCGGGATTCTTTTTCTGGGGCATGATGCTGGAGCCGGTGGAGCAGCTGTCGCCCAGGGTGACAAACCGAAATTCCTCCGAAGCCCAGAAGATTACCTCTTCGGCCAGTCGCGATAGATGCACCATAATCAGGCTGGCGGCGCTGGCAAACTCAATCGCAAAGTCGCGATCGCTGACCCCGTCCAAGCTATTGCCATAGACGCTGGCAAACCCCAGCTTTTCTGCCGTGAACTGGCGGTCGATTGGGAAGGGCGTCCCCGCCAGTGCGCCGCAGCCGAGCGGTGAGATGTTCACCCGCCGGGCCACGTCACCCAGCCGCTCCCAGTCGCGCTGGGCCATCTCAAAGTAAGCGAGCAGGTGGTGGGCCAGGCTCAGCGGCTGGGCTCGCTGGAGGTGGGTATAGCCGGGGATTAGGGTTTCGACATGGGCCTCAGCCAGGGTTAGCAGGGCCTGCTGAAAGGCGCGGATATGCTGGCGGATTTGCTCAATCTGGTCGCGCAGATACAGCCGCACGTCGGTGCCCACCTGATCATTGCGCGATCTCGCCGTATGCAGTTTTTTGCCGACATCGCCGACCAGCTCAGTCAGCCGCCGCTCCACGGCAAAGTGGACATCCTCGGCCTCGACGCCGGGCTGAAACTGGCCCTGTCGGTATTCGGTGCGAATCGTCTCCAGCCCCTGCACCAGCTGCTCACTCTCGGCAGCCGAAATGATCCCGGTTTTGCCCAGCATTTGCGCATGGGCCTGGGACCCTGTCAGGTCATGCTCCAAGAGCGCTATGTCAAAGTCAATGCTGGCGTTAAAGTGAGCAATGGTAGGATGCAGCGCCGACTCAAAGCGCTGGCTCCAGGTTGAGTTGGACGGGGTGCTCACGGCGGGCCTCGGATAGGACAGGATAGATCGCGGCGCCGCCAGCAGACTTAATAGGTGGTCAGACTGCGGACCATATATCCAAACACAGTCCCAGCTAGCAGCGCCCAAACCTGACCCGATTCTACAAAAGTATGGAGCATTTCACCGACCGTACCAAACAGGTCTTGGTCAAAATACTGACCGATAATAGGCGTCGTGACTAAGCTTTGCGCGTCTTGGCTGAAAAAACTAGGGGTGAACGCGATCGCGGTAGACGGTTCGGCAGGTAAAACTTGGAAGAGTGGAAGTCCCGACAGCTCAGCGTCGATATTCGGCATAGACAGCGGCATAGGTTGCATAGGATGAACGGCTAAAGCCGTTTAGGGACGATACCTATCAAGATTCCCCGCTAAGACCCGGCTTCTAACAGATTTTTTGCAACCGGGCAAGGCCATTTTGCCCTAATTTTCTGACGCTCCCAGCCGGTCCGTTGCCCGAGTCGAAAGCTGGCGAAACTCAGCTGGCTGAGTAATCCGCATGACGATTAGGGTCGTGTCGTCGCCTGAGCTGCGATCGGCACCGACAAAATGCTGGAGCATTTCAAATAGGTAAGTTAAAATTTCCTGAGCTTTATCACGGTTGCGGCAGGCCCAGCGGACTGCTTCAACCAGATTTTCTTCATCGAAGCGATCGCCCCGAGCGTTGGCTGCATCGGTAAATCCGTCTGTGTAGTAGATGACGGTATCACCGGGTCGCAGCTGTACCTGGTTTTCTTGATACTGAGTCTCAATATCTAGGCCCAGCAGCATTCCGTCCGTATCGAGACGGGTCACCGTGTTCGTCGCGGCCTGCCAGAGCAGCGGCGGATTATGGGCCGCATTTCCGTAGGCTAACATCTGGGTCTTCGGGTTGTATTCGGAGTAAAACAGGGTGACAAAGCGATGGGAATTTTCTAGGTCGGTATGCATGACCCAGTTCAGATGCTGGAGGATGTGCCCGGGCGAATGCCCGTTGAGGACCTCAGTTCGCAGCATACCTCGCAGCATCGTCATCATCAGTCCGGCTGGCACGCCCTTCCCCATCACATCGCCGATGGCAAAGCTCCAGGGCCGATTGGCAGAGGTTTCAGATTGGGGAGCCCGCAGCTGCTCATAGTTAGTTGGAATGAAATCGTAGTAGTCACCGCCGACCTTGCTCGCCGTCAGGCAGCGCGCCGCTAGGTCTACCCCTTCAATTTGGGGACATTGTCGCGGCAGCAGCTGGGCTTGAATCTCGGCCCCGAGCTCAAGTTCGCGATCCAGCCGCTCTTTCTTGCGTAGCTCAACCGTCAGCTCATCATTCTCGATCGCGACAGCGGTCTGATCGGCAACCAGCCGCGCCAGCTTTTGCCGCGTCTCCGTCCAGGTATAGCCGGAATCCTGACTAAAAATGTAGAGTCGCCCCCGGGCTGCCTTCTGCACAATAATCGCCGTGCCAAACAGCTGTACATCTGGGCCGAGATAGCGATTTACCCGCTGGTCCAGAATCTGCAGGGTGCCGCGAGCAGCTTGGACGGTTCCCCCCGCTGCCGCCAGGGAGGCTGTGATCTGATGGGTGGCCGACTCCAGCGCAAAGCGAATGGTCTGACAGTCGCTGTCTTCTGAGCAATAGAGCCGCTCTAGCCGCAGCTGCCCATCGGGATGAAACAGCACCAATGCCCCGCCAGAAGCGTCGGTAACGCGACTGGCAATCATCGGGATGAGCTCTAGAAACTGGTTGATGTTGTTGAGGCTGCGCAGCGCAAACCCCAGCGAGCTAAGCAAATCCTGAATTTTATACTGCTCTCGCTGCAGCCGCGAAACCAGCTCCTTCAGCGCAAACACAGGCGTGTCGCCAGGGACGGGTCTACCCGACATCGGATTAAACGGAGGGGTCGGCCTAGACGGCATAGGAGTCTCGGTCACCGATAGTTGCCAGCGAGCGCCTACACTCTATCGCTTTTGCAGAATTCATGATATGCCCTTGTCGCCCGACTTGAATTAATCAATTATTTTTTATGGAATTCTGCGCTGGGACTTGCCCTGGCGTGGCTGCTGGCGTGGCTGGCAGATTCAAAGTAGCCATACCATAGCACTTATTGGCCTAGAGTCAAGACGGGTCGATGGGTAGGGGGTGGATGGGTCGATGGGTAGGGGCATGGTTGCCATGCCCTATGCAGGTAGATGAGTAGGGATTTAGATGTGGGGGGTGGGGTTTTGGCAGAAGCGGAGGGCGATCGCGATATTCGAGGTCTGCTGCGGGTAGTTGACCGCGGGCCGCTCGATCAGGATTAGCCGCACTCTGAGCTGTTCGGCCAGCTGGCGCTTGATATCTTCTCCGCCGGCTTTTCCCGAGGCTTTGGTGACGACGGTGGTGATTTGCCACTGCTGCCACAGGGCTTTTTCTAGCTCTAGGGAAAGGGGCGGGCGTAGGGCAATTAGGGTTTTGGCGGTGAAGCCTGCCGCGATCGCGGCCGCCAGCGCCTCGGGGGAAGGCAGAATCCGAGCATAGAGCTGAGACTGGCCATGCCAGGGCTGAAACTGATGCAGCCAGCGATAGCCCAGGGTTAGCAGTACCCGCTGCTGGCTTAGCAGGTCGCTGCTGAGCAAAGATTCCAGGGATGTCAGGACGACCTGAGGACTTTGGGGCGGGGCTAGCTCGGGCCGCTGGTAGCGCAGGTAGGGCAGCTGCCAGCGCTCGGCCGCCGCGATCGCGAGCGCTGAAATGGCGCTGGCGAAAGGATGGGAAGCGTCCAGGATGTGACTGACTTGGGCCTGCTGGAGGAAAGAGCCGATGGTTGCTTCCCCCAGCCGACCGACCCGGACTTCCAGAAATGCGCTGTCGGGATAGAGGGACTGCGCGGCTGGCGTCGTGACGGTAATCAGACAGGGGAGTTGACGGTTCGCGATCGCGCGGGCTAGCTCAGCGCTCTCCCGCGTTCCGCCAATCAGCCACAGCCGTGAGCCTCCAGGCTGACTCACCGGCCCTAGCCGAACCGAATCTTATATAAATGGAAGGGATCGCCCTCCTGCTGCTTCACGACCTGAGCGCCAGCCTGCCGGATTAGAGCTCGCCAGTCGGCCAGGTCTGTGAGAAAGACTTCCGCTCCCAAATAGGTTTCCAAAATGGCCCAATTTTCGGCCAGGGGCTGCTCGGGATCGATCACGTCGAAGACTAAAAAGCCCTCGGGCTTGAGCACGCGTTTCACCGCGTCCAGGACCGTTTGCCAGTAGTCCAGCGGGTAGTAGCAGCTAAAGCCGGTCGCGATCGCCAGGTCAAAGCGCAGATCGCCATAGTCCAGCTGATGGGCGGGCCGCTGAACGACCGATTTAAATAGCTTGGAGTTGAGCTGGGGGCCGCGCTGGCGCAGGGTTTCTACGGCAATTGGGCTGACGTCCTGACCGTAAAATAGCGCCTGCCATTCCCGCCAATCGTAAATTAAAAAGCTAAAGCCGCAGCCCAGGTCCAGACAGCGCTGCTGCTTACGCGGCTGAGCCAGCTGCCAGAACGGCGAGGCAATCCGCGAGGTGAGCGTGCCCGCGGTCCAATCTCGAAACACCTCCATGGCTTCCACTTCAGCTGGCAGGTCGAAGGGCTGACCGCCGTATTCGCGATTGAAGCGTTGGGTCGCCGCCTGAATCATGGGCTGCCAGGGAGAGGATTGAAACTGCATGGGAATCCAATGAAAGGGCTATAAACCTGACGCGAGGCCAGCTAGGAGCCCTTCAGCGTCTTGGAAAAGTTCTGCCGGTAGGACTTGCTGCCAATCACAAAAAACGGCCAGAGAAAAGTTAAATAAACTTTACCTTGGCTGAAACTGGTTCGGTTAAACCCTCGCCAGAAGCGCCAGGCTCCATATCCGTAAACCGCTAAAACGAGTAATCCAATGAAACCACCCATTTCGTTCTAACTCCCTGCTCAAATACGTCAGCCACATCGTACCAAACTAAAGCAAGCTGGTATGTTTGCCAGTCTGTCTGTAGGCTAGCAAATTGCCCCCCAAGCCGGCCCAGGATTATCAGCCAAAGTCGTCAGTTACAGTGGCCGGGTCGCTGCAAAAATCCTGTTCTGGTGCTGTTCCTATAGAATGATCGTGGGCCTTTAGTCAAAATAGCCTACCGCTGGGTTGGCAATATTTAAATTGATCTAATGATCTGGGAGCTTGTTGGCCGCGAAAGCGGTCGCTGTCTCCCTGCTTACTAAAGCTGCTTGATGAAAAAGAAGGATAAAGGAGGAATTATGCGCGCAGTACTCATGGCTGGTGGTTCCGGAACAAGACTCAGACCGCTGACCTGTGATCTGCCGAAGCCGATGGTTCCCGTGCTCAATCGCCCGATTGCAGAGCACATCGTCAATCTGCTGAGGCGTAACAACATTACCGAGGTCATCGCCACCCTCTACTATCTGCCCGACGTGATGCGGGACTATTTTCAGGACGGCGAAGACTTTGGCGTGCAGATGACCTATGCCGTTGAGGAAGATCAGCCCCTGGGCACCGCCGGCTGTGTCAAGAATATTGCCGAACTGCTCGACGATACGTTCCTCGTCATCAGCGGCGACAGCATCACCGATTTTGACCTTCAAGAAGCGCTGCGCTTTCACCGGGAGAAGGGCGCTAAGGCAACCATGGTGCTAACCCGAGTTCCCAACCCGATTGAGTTTGGTGTCGTGATCACTGATGATGAGAATCGGGTCGTGCGATTTTTGGAAAAGCCCTCGACTAGCGAAATTTTTTCAGACACGGTGAACACGGGCACCTATATTCTTGAGCCCGAGATGCTCGACTATCTGCCGGCCGGCATCGAGCAAGATTTTTCGAAGGACTTCTTTCCGCTGCTGCTGGAGAAGGGCGAGCCCATGTATGGCTATGTCGCCGATGGCTACTGGTGCGACGTCGGCCACCTCGACGCCTACCGCGAGGCCCACTATGACGCTATGGCTGGCAAAGTCCTGGTGGACTATGCCTATCCTGAGCAGCGCGAGGGGCTCTACGTTGGCCAGAATACCTACATCGATCCAACCGCTAAAATTCATCCCCCCGTTCTAATCGGCAATAACTGCCGGATTGGGCCGCGGGCTGTGCTGGAGCCAGGCACCGTGATTGGTGACAATGTGACCATCGGCAGCGACGCTGACCTGAAGCGGCCGATTATTTGGAACGGGGCCATCATCGGCGAAGAAACCCACCTACGCGCCTGCATCATTTCCCGCGGTACGCGAGTTGACCGCCGGTCGCATGTCTTGGAAGGCGCGGTGGTCGGCGCCCTCTCGACCGTGGGTGAGGAAGCTCAAATTAGCCCCGGCGTGCGCGTGTGGCCGAGCAAAATTATTGAGTCAGGCGCGACCCTCAATATCAACTTAATTTGGGGCAACACGGCCCAGCGCAATCTGTTTGGCCAGCGGGGCGTAGCCGGCCTGGCGAATATTGACATCACGCCCGAGTTTGCCGTGAAGCTGGGCGCGGCCTATGGCTCCACGCTAAAGCCAGGTGCCCATGTCACCGTCTCCCGCGATCAGCGCAGCATTTCGCGGATGGTATCGCGATCGCTAATTGCCGGGCTGATGTCGGTCGGGATCAACGTTCAGAACTTAGAAGCAACGGCTATCCCAGTGGCTAGGGCGGTGTTGCCGACGCTTGAGGTGGCGGGCGGGATTCATGTACGGCTCCATCCTGACCGCACGAATTACCTGCTGATTGAGTTTTTCAACGAGAAGGGAATTGACATTCCCAAGGGCAAAGAGAAAAAGATTGAAGGGGCTTACTTCAAAGAGGACCTGCGGCGATCGCAGATCCACGAAATCGGTACCGTCACCTACCCCACCCGACTGGTCGAGACCTACGCCACCGCCTTTGAAAAGCGGCTGAACGTCGAGTCGATTCGCAGTAGCAAATCCAAGGTCGTCATCGACTATGGCTATGCGGTATCGGGAGCGGTACTGCCCATTTTGCTCGGCAAATTTGGCTGTGATGCGGTCGTACTGAATGCCAGCCTTTCGGCCACAGCGCCCTCGGCGGACGAGCGGGAAGTGCTGCTGGGGCAGCTGGGGCAGGTTGTACAGGCGCTGCAGGCCACCTTTGGGGTGCAGGTCACGGCCAATGGTGAGCAGCTGATTCTGGTGGACGAAGTCGGTAGTCCGATTCGGGGAGAGACGCTGACTGCACTGATGACCCATATGATCCTTACGGCTCAGCCACGAGGAACGATTGTCGTCCCGGTTCATGCCTCGGGTGCAATTGAGCAGATTGCCCACCGTCACGATGGCCAGGTGATTCGCACGAAGGCCAATCCTACGGCGCTGATGGAAGCCTGCCACACCAATAACAACGTAGTGCTCGGCGGCAGCGGCGATATGGGCTTTATCTTTCCCCAGCTGCATCCTGGCTTTGACGCCATGTTCTGCATTGCCAAGTTGATTGAGATGCTGCTGATCCAGGAGCGATCGCTGGGTCAGATCTGGGGTGAGCTGCCGCGCGTATCCCATCGCGTGCAAACCATTCGCTGCCCCTGGACAGTCAAGGGAGCGCTCATGCGCTATCTTGTAGAAACTCACCCAGCCGATGACCTAGAGCTGATTGACGGCGTCAAAGTGGTAGACCGGGCGCGTCAGAGCTGGGTGCTGATCTTGCCGGATGCGGGCGAGCCCTTGGTGCATATCTTTGCCAACAGCGATGACCGCGACTGGGTCGATCAGCATCTCCAGGAATATCGTCAGCGGGTGCAGTCTTTTATCGAGAAAGAGCAAGGAATCAAAGAAGCATCATGAACCACTGCGTTTTAATGGCTGAAATCGTCAAGGCTCCTCAGCTGCGCTATACCTCAGACAGCCAAACGCCGATTGCCGAATTTATCATCCAGTTCCCGGGCCTGCGGTCAGACGATCCGCCCAGCCAGCTGAAGGCAATCGGCTGGGGCAATCTGGCTCAGGAAATTCAGGAAGGTTACAAAGAAGGCGATCGCGTCGTCCTGGAAGGCCGCTTAAAAATGGATAGCGTTGACCGGCCTGAAGGCTTTAAGGAAAAACGGGCAGAGCTGACGGTACGGCGGATATACGGCCTGTCAGCGCTCCAATCGCTGACCCTAGATACGGCCGCCGCCGCCCCCACGGCTAGCATCTCTACCCAGGCGGCTCCGGCCGCCGCCCAGACTCCGGTCCCAGCCACCAGCAGCCCAGCCGAAGCGACCGATTACGACGAAATTCCGTTCTAAAAGGGTCTTCAGCAATCTTTGAATAACGGGCCGAGAGATTGACACCAATCTCTCGGCCTTTTAAGTTCAGGGGCTGCTGGCTTCATCACTGCCTGGTAATTTTGCCCGAAAAGTAAAATTCTCAACCAGATTGGGTTCTGTCCGTAAAAATGCTTAGCCCAGTCCGATAACCTGTAGCTAATAGACGCTTTCAGTCTGCAATTGAGCGCGTCGGCGGTGGCTTCGGTGCCTCCAGAAATAAGCCTCTGGGTTCTTGTTTTTTTCAAGACCGCTTTTAAATTAGTTTAATTCATCCTGATTGTCGTCGTACCCCCCGTGAGCCAGAGCAAACCGTCCAGATTGTCCCCCGATCTGGTCCCCTCAGACCCCCTATCTAAAACCGAGCTGACCGAGCTCCTGACCGAGCTGGATCAGACCCTGGTCGCTTTGCCTGAAGATCCGGATGCGCTCCAGCAGCGCAGTCGCGTGCTGTTGAAGCTGCACCGCGAGCAGGAGGCGCTGGATTCCGCCAATCGGGTCACTCAGCTCAGCCCAGACCGGGCCAAAGCCTGGATTCTGAAAGGCAGGATTCTGCTCAAGATGAAGCGCTATGAGGCCGCGATCGCGGCTTTCACCCGCGCCTCCGAACTGAATGCAGAAGACATTTCTGCCTGGTTTGGCATCAGTCAGGCGCTGTTTCGCTCGGCTCAGTATGAGGAAGCGCTCAAAAACTTAGATCGGATACTGGTACTTCAGCCTGACAATGCGGATGCCCTATACAGCAAAGCCTGCTGCTACGCTCGACAGGGTAACTATCTAGCCGGTTTGGACTTTCTGCAGCGGGCCTTAGCGACGGGTGCAGACCGGTTCAGAGAAGTTGCTCGCCAGGATCCCGACCTGGCTGCCCTACGAACTCATCCCCAGTTCCCAGCGGTCGTCCGATAGCGCCCTACGGGCGCTGCTCTTCAGGTAGCTCAGGCGCGATCGCAACGAGCGGATTCGGTTTCGGCTGGGCCGGCGGCGAATGGGGAACGACGGTGGGGTAAGGCGCGATCGCGTCCGCTTCCACCCAGCCCGAGTAGTGGCGGACCTGGGTGCGATTGGCCGATAGCGCCATCAGCTCAAAAGCGCCTCGCAGAGCATAGTGATTGGCTAAATAGTCAGCGGTATAGGTACTCGACTCAATTCCGTGCGGCCCGCCCCCAACATAGTTCAGCGACACCTCGTCTAAACCTCGAACAAATTGGCTGCCGTTCCAATGCCATTCGCGCCCGGCCCACCAAATCGTGTCGGGAGCAACGCGATCGCGGTTTTGCTTTGTATCGGCTAAGAAAGGCCAGACTTCACCGCCGCGATCGTCCAGGGTAACTTCAAACCCTGGCCTGTAGACCACTTCGTAGCGACCTGGCGGCAGCTCTCCCTCAGCCGCTGAGCCGGTGCGGGCGAACCAAAGCACCTCGACGGTATCTTGATTCAGCGTTTCTGCTGGCGTTTCCGCCAGAGAGCTGGGATAGAGCGGCACCCCTTCAGGCGGCAGCTCCGCCCGGGCCGTAAACCGCCAGCAGTTCCAGCTGTCAGGCTGGTTGGCCCGCTGCCATTGCAGCTCGCAGACGCCGTTGCCCGTTCCCACCCACAGCCTATCGGCTTCGAGCCGTAGCCGATAGGGAATTGCCCCGACTAAGGGACTGTTGCTCACCGTGTAAGCTGTCACTCCACCCTCTGCCCCACTCCCCTCAGGACGGTAGGCGACCAGCCCCTGCCCAGGCAAGGTGGGATTGCCTTCGCCGCTGCGCTGCGTCCCCAGCCACAATGTCGGTTTGGTCGGGTCACCGGTTACGACCAGGTCAGTGAACTGCTCGCGCTCCAATGCTTCAGGTTGCAAGAGCGTCAGCGCCTGTTCCTGAATGTCGTACCGCAGCAGGCTGGCTATGCCGCTGGCGCCTTCGCTATGCTCAAACGCGATCGCCCACCAAATACTGTCGCCCACGGCAGCTACCCCACCCATCCGCGGCAATCCTAAGCTAGCCCCCAAATCTGCGGCTCTAAGCTCGGCTAGGGTATAGACGGTCTGAGCAATCGGTTCAGTTTGGTCGGGTCGCTTCAGCTCAAAGATCACTTTTTCTTGATTGGGGTCCGGCTCTGGTGGCGGAGCAGTCTGCTCGTCAGCCTGATCGAGCCGCTGGTTGAGCCATTCCGCCTCCAGCCGCACCCGATACTGGTAGGTCTCACCGTTAACTTCAATCGTTTCGTAATCAGGATCCTGGATGTTCCTGAGGCTCTGTTCGTAGGAAACGGACGCAGGTTCTGACTGCGCTGCTGCCTCAACGCTCCAACCGCGATCGCCCCGACAGTACACAAAACGGTAATGGGGCGTTTCAAACGTGACGGTATCCGCATCCGCCTCAATCTGCTGGGGCTGAAAGTTGAACTGGTCAAGCGGAAATTCCTGTTCAGGTATGGTCAGCGGCTGGGGCTGGCTAGCCTCAGGGCAGTTTTGCGGATTGGCAGTTTGGCTGGCCGCAGGGTTACTCTCCGGCTGAGACTGAGGCGGTTGAGAAGGCGTAGTCTCGGGACGACAGGCGGCTAGTAGGGAAATAAGACAGACCAGGACAGTAGCTGATTTCATCAAATAAAATTTTTCCGAGCTGACTCCGCTACAGCTCTCATCCTAGCGAGAGCCAATGCCGATGCTAGGTTGAACCAAACCGAATTTTCGACCGTCATCACCCTTAGCGTTCCCCTCGGCTCAAAACCTTTGACGCTTAGAATGGAAGTCGAGACGGCCTAAAAAACCTCACCCGTCCAGCCTATCCCTCTAACGGGCCTTTATCCAATAACTGGCTACAGGGGCTTGAAACCAAATCCCTACCATCACCCCTTAACGCCTACGGCGACGCTTCACGAACATCCCCTACTCTTCCCTCTCCCCTCTTCTCCCCCAACATGATCCACGCCGAAGGACTGAGCAAACAGTTCATCACCAAAGGCCAGTCGCGGCTAGCGGTTGATAGCCTGACCCTTCACATCGAGCAGGGCGAGGTCTTTGGCTTTCTGGGTCCCAACGGCGCCGGTAAAACTACGACGGTAAGAATGCTCTGTACGCTGATTGCGCCAAGCGCCGGGCAGGGCTGGGTGGCGGGCTATCCCCTTGGCAGCCAGAATGAGCGCATCCGGTCAAGCATTGGCATCCTGACAGAAACCCCCGGCCTCTACGCCAAACTCAGCGCGGTGGAAAATCTCACGTTCTTTGCCCGACTTTACGGCGTGCAGGAGGTCTCGAAACAAATTGAGAAATATCTCAGCCTGCTAGGTCTGTGGGAAAAGCGTCAGCAGCCGGTGGGTAGCTTTTCTAAGGGGATGCGGCAGAAACTCGCGATCGCGCGCGCCCTCCTCCACGAGCCGCCGATTCTCTTCTTGGACGAACCGACCGGCGGCCTTGACCCGGAATCGGTGAAAGTGGTGCGCCAATTTATCCAGCAGCTGCGCGGCGAAGGGCGGACCATTTTTATCTGTACGCACAATCTGGATGAGGCCGACCGGCTCTGCGATCGCATTGGCATTCTCCAGCAGCGGCTGATCCGCATCGATACGCCCGCCGGGCTGCGCCAGTCCCTCTATGGGAATAGCGTCACAGTTCGATTGGCCAGCGTCACGGATAAAATACTGGCTCAGGTGCGATCGCTGCCATTCATTCACGCCGTCCAACAGGCAGAGCAGAGCCTCACCCTCCAGGTCGAAGACCCACCGCAGAACAATCCCGAACTAATCCGCGCCCTGGTGACCGCTGGGGCAGACATTCAGTTTGTCGAAGAACATCAGCAGTCGCTAGAAACGGTCTATTTCAATCTGCTAGCGCAGGCTCGGGAGGGCAGCCGTGAGGATTAGTCGCAGGCGAGTCGGGGCTGTTGTGCAAAAGGAATGGATGGAATTTCGCCAGTCTAAAAGCATTCTCTGGGCCATGTCGGTTTTACCGATTATTCTGGTGCTGGGCATCATTGGTCTGAATGCGACCCTGGCCCAGCACGCGGGCAGTAGCCCCGATGACTTAGGCGAGATCGACATTCCCGCAGCCCTGAGTGGCCTTTCCCCGCTGGCGGTTTTCCTGGTGCAGCTGAATGACCAGATGCTAGTCACTCTGCTGACCATTGCCGTGGCGCTACCGGCCTACATCGCCGCCAGCAGCATTATTAGTGAAAAGCAAACTAAAACCCTAGAGCCGCTGCTGGCGACCCCCACCTCTACCCTGGAGCTGCTGCTGGGCAAGGCGCTGGGAGCCATTTCGCCCGCCGTCATCACCACCTGGCTAGCCTATGGCCTGATTTTGGTGGGGCTCAGCGTCGTGACTATTCCCACCGTCGCAGCCTATGCCTACCGCCCGGCCTGGCTGGCGGCGATGCTGCTGCTCTGCCCGCTGATGGCGCTGCTGTCGGTGCTGTGCGGCCTCTGCATTTCGTCTCGGGTCAACGATCCACGCGTGGCCCAGCAGATTATGGCCTTTTTGCTGTTACCCCTGATTTTTCTGGGAACGGGCACCGTGGGCGGCTGGCTCTACATCAGTCTGCCGCTGGTGCTGCTGGGGGTGCTGATTCTGGCTATGGTGGATAGCGGCCTGTTCTGGCTGACCGTCTGGCTGTTTCGCCGCGAAGTCATCCTCACCCGGTGGCAGTAGTATGGGCCTAATCGTTGCCGGCGATCGCAGCGGCGTCGGCAAAACCACCGCCACCCTGGCCCTACTCGCCGCCCTCAGCCGCCGCTCGGCCCGGGTTCAGTCCTTCAAAGTTGGGCCTGACTATATCGACCCGATGTTCCACCGGGCGATGACCGGGCGACCTTGTTACAGCCTGGATCCGGTATTGACCTCTGAGGACTATGTTCGGCACAGCTATACGATTCATAGCCAGAATGCTGACTATGCTCTGGTTGAGGGCGTCATGGGTCTGTTCGACGGTGCCTCGGGAATCGACGATACGGCGAGTACGGCCCACATCGCCCGGCTGCTGAATCTACCGGTGCTGCTGGTGGTGGACTGCGCTCGAATGTCGCGATCGCTCGCCGCCCTCGTCCACGGCTACCGCAGCTTCGATCCGCGCCTAAAGCTGGCCGGGGTAGTGCTGAATCGGGTGGGCAGCGATCGCCATTTAGACCTGCTCAAAGCGGCCCTAGCTGATACCGGCGTCCCCATCCTGGGCGTGCTCCGACGGGAGCCGACGATTCAGATTCCCGACCGCCACCTGGGGCTGGTGCCAACCGCAGAGATCAAAAACCTGGGAGCGCTCACGGTTCGGCTGGCTGAGCTGGGCAAACGGTCCTTTGACTGGTCCCAGCTAGAACGCTGGCTGAGCAATGGAAATTCAGCGAGTTCAGAATGTCCGCCCTCTCTCGTTCCAAAGGACTCTGGCAAAAAAGAACTTGACCCGAAGCCTCGGATTGCGATCGCGACCGACAACGCCTTCAGCTTCTACTATCCCGACAATCTAGACCAGCTCGCTGCTCAAGGGGCTGAATTGGTGGAGTGGAGTCCCCTATCTGATACTTCTCTGCCGCATAACACAGCTGGACTCTACTTCGGCGGTGGCTTCCCGGAGGTTTTTGCACTGGAACTAGCTCAGAATCAGGGGGCGATTAGGGTGGTGAGGGACGCGATCGCGCAGGGAATGCCCACCTATGCTGAATGCGGCGGCCTGATGTACCTCAGCCAGTCGCTAACGGATCTTGCAGAAAAGTCCTGGCCCATGGTTGGCACGCTGCCCCTTGAAGCCAAGATGGCGTCTAAGCTCACCCTGGGCTATCACCGTGCAGTCGCACAATCAGACAGTCCCTTACTCAAGCGGGGCCAGACCGTCATCGGCCATGAATTTCATCATTCCCAGGCCGTCGGTCCCTTAACCCAGCCGATGTATCAGGTGCAGCGATACTACCTGCCTCAGGAACCGCGATCGGAGGGCTGGTGTCTGCCGCATCTGCAAGCCTCCTACGTTCATCTGCACTGGGGCGACAAACCCGAACTAGCGCGGAGATTTGTCGAATGCTGCTGGCAATATCGCTGCGAAAAGCCCCGTAGGGTGCGTTAGCGCTAGCGTAACGCACTGTCTAACAAACAATTTAATCACCCAATCAGCTCACCACGTCCCGCAGCGCCGCTTCTACCTGCGGATATTGAAACTCAAAGCCAGCGGCCTGCGTCCGCTCCGGCAGCACCTTCTGCCCCTCCAGCACCACCACCGCCCCGTCTCCCAGCAGTGTCTCAATCACAAAGTCAGGCACTGGCAGCCAGGAAGGCCGATCCATTACCTTGCCCAGGGTGTTGCACAACTCGCCCATTCGCACCGGGTTGGGTGCCGTGCCGTTATAGACACCCTCCATGCTGGCATCGGTCAGTCCTTTGATAAACAGGTTGACCAGGTCGTCGCGATGAATCCAGGAAAACCACTGCTTGCCGCTGCCAATTGGACCCCCGGCATAGAGCCGAAAGGGCGTCAGCATCCGCTCGATTGCGCCGCCCATCCCCAGCACAATCCCAGTGCGAATAATCACCAGCCGCGTGCCGAACGCCTTCACCTTTTCGGCTTCGCCCTCCCAAGCCTGGCAGACTTCTGACAGAAAATCATCCTGCACCGGCTCGCTGGTTTCGTAGAATTCCGCCGTTTCGCTGGTGCCGTAGTAGCCGACCGCGGACCCGCTGACCAAGACGGCGGGCCGATTCTCAGCCTGTTCAATCGCCTCGACCAGCTTTTGCGTACCCAGCTTGCGGCTGTTGAGAATTCGCCGCTTGCGCTCCGCCGTCCAGCGCTCAGAAATCGTTTCCCCAGCTAGATTGACCACCCCATCGCAGCCCGAAATCTGCTGCTGCCAGTCTCCCGAAGCGGTTGGCGTATAGCCTACTACCTCAACTTTTGGAAAAGCGCTGAGGGGAAAAACTTTGCGAGCCCGCGACGGGCTGCGGGTAAACACCTTGACTTTATGCCCTTCCTCAATCAGCCGCTCGACTAATCGCGTCCCGACAAACCCAGTTGCCCCAGTGATTGCAATTTCCATACCGAGTGGTTACCTCACACCCTCCATTTTTCTGCTATCTGAACCAGTGATCAAATAGCTATCTCTTAATGGTAGCGGGGTGAGCCTGATTTTTTAGGTCTCTGCTGGCGGCTCGCCGTAGGCCATGCCGTTAGCTTCGGCGTAGCGGTGCATAAAGCGCATGAAGCGTTCCCAGTGGTCCTCGCGGTCGAGCTCGATGGTGCAGTCCACCCGCGCCAGGTCGTCGCCTTCAGGGCCACCAAAGATAAACTTGATGCCAGAGGGCTCCATCGCGATCTCGCCTTCACTGTCGCTGAGCCTCAGCACCTTAGAAAACCGATTGCGAAAGCTGTTAAACCGCTCAATCGACTTGAGCTGCTCAAACATCAGCTTTCATCTGCTCTATGCCTTTAGAGTTATAACAGCCATACCTTATTTTCCTCTATCCTTTACATTAATGCACTACCTATCCATAAAGTGGACCATGCCAGCGAGATCTTCTACATCCATGAAGTCGTACATGATGTTCTGTGGTTGCTCAGAATAAGAAATATTTAGCAAACGACTAAAGGTGTGGAACAACAAAGTTTCTAAACGACGAACAGTAAGCGATCTGTCTTCCGGATTACCCCAAAATGTAGGGTTAAGACGTTTAGTCGAGATGATGCCAACGTTCGTGAGCTAGCTAAAAAGAAAACGCAACCACCCGAACGCCAAGCGAATCGTTAAGAGCAGGCTCAAAAGTATTGACTGCTTTAGTAACGCAATCGAGAAAGCGCTCAGAGTCTTTGCCCTCTAAATCCATCGTCATCACGCCGACAACGTACTTCTGGCAGCTCTTCGGTTTCATGGGCTCCGTCCAAACTTTTGCCGCGCCTGAGACAATCTCGCAATGTTTTCAAAGCCAAACCAGATGAGCGATTCAGCCCAAGACAGTGCCACTGGTCGCAGAATTGACTTTGAACTTATTCCAACGATACTGGTTAGTATAAGTACCTGAGCAATGGATTTTACGAAGAAGAGCCTAATTTCATGCCGAGTTAATCGAGGCATCTCGCTCAGAAGCATCATTAGTTAAGAGATTCCACCCTGTGGGAAGCCGCAAGCGTCTACGCTCTGCTCGGAATGACAATTTTTTCATGTAAAAAAATGTATTAATTTTGCTCAATTACTTAAAACTTAGTCTAATGAATACTTAACCAAAAAGCGGGCGGCTGAGGCGGCGGCCTGGCTGGTGGGGTAGACTTCGCCGTCGTCTAGGGCAGTCAGCTCGGGGGTAAGCACCCAGCAGCGGTAGCCGCCCGTCGGCAGCTGGCCAACGGCGATGATCCAATCTGGGAAGGCGATTACCTGAACAAGTTTGAAGTAGGGCATCATGGAAGGGTTTACAGCCACCTGCCGGAGTGAATTTCAGCCTGAACCGGGCAGGCTCAGGCCGGATTGGGGACAGAAAAGCTAAAACAATTCCTTAATTTGGCTGTCGTTTTAGTATAACTGTACTAAAATTCAGTATAGCCAAAAAATCAAATCTATTACCTGGGAATTCCTATGCCAGCAGCTAACGCATCTTCTGAGAAAGAACGGGAAAAGGCGCTCAGCTCAGTTCTGACGCTGATTGAGCGAAATTTTGGGAAAGGAGCGATCATGCGGCTGGGCGAAGCCCGCCGGATGCAGGTCGAGACCATCCCAACCGGTGCGCTGACTCTGGACGTGGCGCTAGGTGGCGGTTTGCCCAAGGGTCGAGTGATTGAGATTTATGGGCCGGAAAGCTCGGGTAAGACGACGCTGGCCTTGCACGCGATCGCAGAAGTCCAGCGCAGCGGTGGCGTCGCTGCTTTCGTAGACGCCGAGCACGCCCTAGACCCGGTCTATGCCGAAGCGCTGGGCGTCGATGTGGAAAATCTGCTGATCTCCCAGCCCGATACGGGTGAAATGGGTCTGGAGATCTGCGACCAGCTGGTTCGCTCCTCGGCGGTCAACCTGATTGTGATTGACTCCGTCGCTGCGCTTACCCCCCGAGCCGAAATCGAGGGTGAGATGGGCGATACCCATGTCGGCTTGCAGGCTCGTCTGATGAGTCAGGCTCTGCGAAAAATTACCGGCAACATCGGCAAGTCCCAATGTACGGTGATTTTCCTCAACCAGCTGCGGCTCAAAATCGGCGTCACCTACGGCAGCCCGGAAACCACGACCGGCGGCAATGCGCTCAAGTTCTATGCCTCCGTCCGGCTGGATATTCGCCGTATTCAAACCCTGAAGAAAGGCAATGACCAGTACGGCATTCGAGCCAAGGTTAAAGTTGCCAAAAACAAGGTTGCGCCGCCCTTCCGGATTGCCGAGTTTGACATTCTCTTTGGCGAAGGCATCTCTACCCTGGGCTGCATCCTCGATATGGCCGAAGAGCAGGGCGTGATTGTCCGCAAGGGGGCCTGGTATAGCTACGAAGGCACCAACGTTGGTCAGGGTCGGGATAACACCATTATCCGAATGAAGGAAGACCCCGAATTCGCTAAAAAGGTCGAAGCCGAAGTCCGCGAAAAAATTCGTCCCGACTCAATCAAGACAGAGCCCGGTGATGAAGCTGCGGACGAGGAAGAGTAGCGGCTACTGCAAAACCAGTTCGCGCTTAGGCTCAGCGGCTGGCTGGGCCTGCTGCCGCCAGATCTGCCAGTAAGCCTTTGTCCGTTTGTCAAAGCGCTTGGGTTTTTCAACGTAAAGGCGCTGCCCTAGTTTTTGGGCCTCCGTCCGTAACTCTTGCTGGCGACGATCGATTAGGGCCAGCAGCGCATCTTGCTGGTCACATTCCTTCAGACGCTTGGGACGGCTGAGAATAAATTCTCGCAGTCCAACCAGGTCGTGATCGTCTCCCAGCAAATCTGACAGGTCGCTGAGCTCATTGGCCAGGGCCGTCATCATGCCCGGCCAGACCGGCTTCAGAATTTTGGTGTGATACCACAGGTCTTTGACCCGCTTGCGCCAGTCGTGCCAGTTTTCCGCTTCGGGATGTTTGATGGCTTGCTTAAATGCGTTCTGGCCCCTTTGGTAGGCGCGCTCAAATCCGCTCAGCGCTTTCCAGCCGTTGGCCTCAATCGGCCACCCGGCTACCCGTTCACGAGCTGCCTTTAACTTCGGCAGGGCAGCCGCGATCGCGTTTTCTTCAGCCACCACAAACTGACGGGTCGATTGATAGTAGGCTTCTAGGGCGGTGCGAATATCGGCAAAGGCGTCGGTCGCGATCGCGTAGTGCTCGCTTAGGCTATCCAGCGTATTCAGCCGCACCTGAGCATCCCGAATATCTGAGAGCCGGTGGCCCAGGTCGCGAAAGCAGTCATTCTCCCGCTGGTAGGTCTGCCCTAGCTCCGCTTTTGCCAGTCGCAGTACGGCCCGCACCTGCTTAAACCGCTTGCGGGCATTGTGAACGGCTTTGGCTTCGTCTTCGGGCTGGGTTAGCTGCGCGATCGCCTTGTCCATTCGTTCGGCGGCGATCCGTTTCAGTCCTTCGGGGACGGATTCTTTGGGTTTAAAACGATAGGGCATGGAAATAAGATCTCAGAGGGTGAGCATTTCTGAAATGGGATAGCCTCTCATTGTAGCGCGGGTTTATTCTACAAGTCTCTGTCCTGCCGTAGATTCCAAGCCCGTAAAATCGCGCTTAATTACGGGTAGCTTTGTTATACCGATGCACGATGCGATTTAATTTAATTCTGCTCTGGGTCACCGTTTCATTTGTCGTCGTCGGCGCGATTATGCTGCTGCTCCAGCCGACGATTGATTTTCACGGCACGGGGTTTTAAGGCGAGTTTGTAGGTGAGGACGGGTGCGAATGTATTTCAACCTGCTTTATCAGGATTTGGGGTTTGTTGCGATCTCGACTGCCTTTTTAGGCATCACAGGCTGGGCCTGGCGAGCGCTTAAACCCTATCGCCTGCCGCAGCCGCTGCCGAGCGGGTTCAAAATTTGGTTTCTCACCGTCCAAATTGGCGGCGGTTTGGTGCCGCTGATCGTTTTGATTTTGAGCCTGTGGCAGGGGCAGTATCAGATTGCGGCAGTCTTTATTTCTTATTTTGTCCTGCTGGGGCTGCAAGTCCTGTCGGAAAGTATTTCGCTTCGGTGGTTTCAGTCTACGGCCTTTGTAATGGTGCCCTACCTCTACATTCCCTATCGGGTATGGCAGCTCTATCAGGGTAGGAACATTCTAGCCTCAGCGGGAGACGCAGCCTGGGTGAAAAACCTGCTGCTAGCCGAGATTGGCCTGTGGGTCCTTAACTATGGTCTGGATCTGGCCCAGCTGCCCAGATTATTCCATTGGGCAGACCCGCTAGAGCGCGGTCTAGAGCTATAGCGGATGAACTGGGTATTCTGAATCAGGCTGTCATGGATTTGACAATGTATCGCTATGCCGATCGTGTAGTCTAAGACAGTCTTAATCCAAGTCAATTGGCTTTTTGCTCTAGCTGGAACCCTCTATGGCAAACCCCGCCCCTTCGTATCCGCCCTCGGATGACCTTCAGCCGCCGCCTAAGCCGACCGCAGATTCTTGGGTAGACGCGGCTAAAACGATTGGCTTTAGCGTCCTTTTAGCGCTGGGCATTCGCACCTTCATTGCCGAGCCGCGCTATATTCCTTCAGAGTCTATGCTGCCGACTCTGCGAATTAACGACCGGCTGATCATTGATAAGGTGACCTACCATTTCAACCCGCTGACACGGGGAGATATCGTTGTCTTCCATCCGCCCGAGTCTTCGGGGCAGGAATTTGCCCGTGAAGCCTTCATCAAGCGCGTGATCGGCCTGCCGGGTGAAATAGTCGAAGTGCGCAATAGTCGCGTCTACGTCAATGGCGTGCCGCTGACCGAAAATTATTTGGAGGCCACGCCTGACTATCAGTGGGGGCCGCAGGTGGTGCCAGAGAATTCATACCTGGTTTTGGGTGATAACCGCAACGATAGCTATGACGGCCACTATTGGGGATTCGTGCCGAAAGATCGGATTATTGGTCGGGCGGCCGTTCGCTTCTGGCCGCTCCGGCGGCTGGGCGGGCTAGACCATCCCGTCTACGCTCAGCCTTAGCGATCAGGGTTTTAGGGCGCTAAGAGGTAAGCGCGCTTCAGGGAATCTGCCAAGCGACAGACGGCAGCCCGTTTGGGCCTAAATACGCTGGAGATGTCGATTTTAGCCCAGCCGCATGTCCAGCGATAATTACGAAGAAAAGTATACCAAGCCCGCTCTGCGACGCAAAATCAAAGCAGAAATCAAGCAGTCTGACAAAGGTGGCGACCCGGGTCAATGGTCTGCCCGCAAGAGCCAAATGCTGGTGCAGGAGTACGAAAAGCAGGGCGGCGGCTATAAAAAAGACGAGAAGGATGAAGCGGCTAAGTCTTTGGAAGAATGGACTGAGCAAAACTGGCAAACCGCCGGGGGCAAAGGCGATGCCCGCCAGGGTGATATCACCAAACGCTACCTGCCCGAAGCGGTCTGGAACCGGCTGAGCGAAGCAGAGCAGCGAGAGGCCGAGTGCACTAAGGAAAAGGGCTCCAAGTCGGGTGATCAGTACGTTGGCTGGACGCCCGCTATCCAGAGAGCAATGGCGGCAGAAGGATACGTTCCCGGCAGCAGCAGCGAGCCGACTAAGGAAGCGCTCTATCAGCAAGCCCAAGATTTAGACATTGAAGGCCGCAGCCAGATGGACAAAAATGAGCTGCAGCAGGCTGTGAAAACAGCCCAAGCAGACCAGCTTCAGCAACAAACCCGCGACCAGCTCTACGAGCAGGCTCAGAGCCTAGATATCGAAGGTCGCAGCCAGATGAATAAAGATGCGCTAGTCGAAGCAATTCAGGCTCAGTCTGACCCCCAGGGTTGACGGCTAGAGGTATTGCTTTAAAACGTCTGCGGTGGCTTTCCCCGTTTTTTGCCAGCTAAACTGTTTTGCCTGCTCTAGGCCAGACTGATGCAGCTGCTGCCAAAGCGATGGGTTACCCATGACCGCTTGTAAGGCGGCGGCAATTTCTTCAATCGAGTAGGGGTCAACCATGAGGGCCGCATTTTCAGTGATCTCGGGCAGGGAGCCCGTCTTGGAGGCGATTACCGGGGTGCCGCAGGCCATTGCCTCTAAAGCCGGTAGGCCAAACCCCTCCCACAGGCTGGGCATAACTAAGCCAATCGTCTGGTTCATCAGAACCGCAATCTGCCGATCGTCAACGTAGCCAACGAAGCGAATTCGCGCTGCCAGTTCTAGTTCCTGGGCCTGCTGCCGGTACTGCGGCGTATAGCGAGCATCTTCCGGCCCGGCTATCCACAGCTCAGCATCTGTTTTTTGGGCAACCGATTGGAATGCATTGATCAGTCGGCCTAGGTTTTTATGCGGAGCATGGCGCCCTATGTATAGAAAATAATTTTTTCGGGGTAGGTCTAGGGGCCTAAAATGCTCGGTATCGCAGGCCAGCGGGACAACGGTTAGTTTTTTGGCAGAGACCTGGCAGAAGCGAGTCACATCCCGAGCGGTGGCTTCCGAATCGCATAGAATATGCTCAGCCTGCCGCAGCACGGCGGGGACGTAATATCGAAAGTAGGGTCCGAGCGGCGACAGGGGGCTGGGAAACCGCAGGGGAATTAAGTCATGTACCGTAACCACCGTTCGGCAAGGCTGAAATAGAGGCATTTCCGGCAGGGGTGAAAAGAGTAACGTGCTTCCAGCCTGTCGATAGAGTTTAGGCAGCTGGGTTTGCAGCCAGAGTAAGCGACGGCAGTGGCCGCGCCACCCCTGTTCAGGGGTCATGTCAGCGGGAATTTTGTAGCAGCGGTATGAAGGATAGGCAGCTGCGCTTAGCAGCGTCGGCTGAAACTGGCCTAGATGCGGCAATAGATTTTTGGCATAGGTGCTGATGCCCGTAGGTCGCTCCATCAGGATGGATAGATTGACCATTAGAGAACTTGAAGGCGGAGTCATAGTCGAGCGCGATAGGCTGCTTCGGCTGGGTCCGCAGGCCACAGTGCCGACGACCTACCCTGAAAGCTGTGGATAAAGCATACCAGTAAGCCGAGCCAGGACTGGTTTCCCAGCTGAGCCATTTCATGCTTTCTATCCGGCTGTCCTATCTGTTCCTATTGAGCGGTTGCTGACGGGTTGTTCTATCAGCGGCGGTAGTCTAGTGAACTCAGTCTATAGCGGTAGTCTAGTGAACTCAGTCTATACTAGCCATCAACGCTCACATTCCGCCGAGTATGCTCTATTTCCTGACGGTCAATTACCGTTCGGCTGCATTGGGTCTGTCTTCTCCTGAATCAATAATCTTTGCCTATGCCCACTGTCACACAATTACCTCAGACCCTCGAATGGACCTGGAAAGATCTGTCTATTTGCTATCAGCAAGCCGGTACCAGCGGCCCGCCGGTTATTCTAATACATGGCTTTGGGGCCTCCAGCCACCACTGGCGGCACAACATCCCGGTGCTCGCTGAGGGCAGCCGCGTATATGCCATCGATCTGCTGGGCTACGGTCAGTCGGCCAAACCTACTCCCGGACAGCCGCTGTCCTATACCTTTGAGACCTGGGGACAGCAAATCGTCGATTTCATCGCCGAGGTAGTTGGCGAGCCAACCTTTCTGATTGCTAACTCGATTGGCTGCATTGTCGCCATGCAGGCCGCGGTGATGGCCCCAACCCAGGTGCGGGGAATGGCTATACTCAACTGCTCCCTGCGGCTGCTGCACGATCGCAAACGCCATACGCTGCCCTGGTATCGCAGTACTAGCGCTCCGTTGATTCAGCGGCTGCTCAGCTACCGGCCGCTGGGCAACTTTTTCTTCACCCGACTGGCTAAGCCGCGCACCGTTAGCCGCATCCTCAAGCAGGCTTACGGTCGGCCCAAGGCGGTGACCGATGAGCTGGTCCATCTGCTGCTGGAGCCGGCCCGCGATGCGGGAGCGGTCGATGTCTTCCTATCATTTATCCGTTATTCTCAGGGGCCACTGCCCGAAGACTTGCTACCTCGGCTGACCTGCCCCACCCTGATACTCTGGGGCAGCGCTGACCCCTGGGAGCCGATTGAGCTCGGTCGCAGCTTTGCCGACTATTCAGCGGTAGAAGACTTTATTGCCTTGCCGGGTGTTGGCCACTGCCCCCAGGATGAAGCGCCGGAGCAGGTCAATCCAATTTTAGTCGATTGGTTAAACAGCACGGTCAGCGGGCATCCTAAAGGCCAGGATACGAGTCCTACTAACTCCGGCCAATAGTCTATCCAAATACCTAAAAAAATACCCTGTGACACGGCCGGACACAGGGTAGGGGCAACAGTTAAACGCTTGTGCTGAGTATAGAATCGCTCTCCGGTCCTGATATCAGGGCCGGAGCTGTGACGCTTCATAGACTGTCTAGTAGACTACCTGAACTTACAGAATTTCGTTGCTGGTTAGCACGAGTCGGGGCAGCCAGGTCAGCCCCAGCCCGGCCAGAGAAATCAGCCAGATCACAAAAAATGACTGGAGGTTGCTAACGCTACGGGTGAGCAGATCGACCCGCATTAACAAACCAGCCGCCGCCATAACCAGAAAGTAGGCCGAAATCTGAATCCACGCGAGGATAACCACCGCTAGGGAAGCCCCAATCAGGGCCATCGCCGCATAGCCAATATCGGAGTGAAAGCCCATCAGCAAAAGGTCTCGCGCCGACTTCCAAGCAATGCTAAACACGCTGGCTTCGACCGCAGTGAGCAAGAGGGCCAGCATCCAGGTGAGCTCAGAACTGCCGCGATGGTGCAGAAAGCCGCCGAATGCGGTGTAGGACAGCAGCAGCAGAAATGCCGATAGCCAGGGCGGAGTCTTCATCGGGATGGCGGCTCAAAGATTAGTGGAAATGGCTTGCACCGGGCAGGTGGGGATGCACTGCTCGCAGACGATACAGCGGGAGCGGTTAAAGGTGAGCTGGAAGGTCTGCGAGTCGAGCTTGAGCGACTCGGTCGGGCAGACGCCGGTACAGAGACCGCAGTGAACACAAACTTCCTCATCAATTAGAATTTCTCGACTGACCAGGGAAACGCCGATACCCTGGTCGCGCATCCATTCCATTGCCTCGTCGAGCTGGTCAATATCACCGGAAAGCTCCACTACTAGCTTGCCCACCTGGTTCGGCGCGACCTGAGCCCGGATAATATTGGCAGCGACGTTAAAATCCTTGGCCAACCGGTAGGTAATCGGCATGTGTACCGAGCGTTTTGGAAAGGTCAGGGTGAGGCGTTTTTTCACAGGCTGGGGAGCGGGAATTGGGTAGACTGGAGTTGGGGCGCGGATTGCTGCACCCTATCATGCAACTTATAGCTTTCTATTCTATGTCGGTTAATTCGCCAGAGCTGGGTCAGCGCTTAAGAAACTTCGTAATCGCGGTCGTTGCCATTGGACTGACCCTGGCCCTGGTGCTGGGAATCCAAACCCGCACGCCGTCAGCCTCGCTGACCGAACTAGCCAAAAGTGCCACTCCCCTGGAACAAGCCCTGGCAAATGGTAAGCCGACCTTTGTGGAGTTCTACGCCAACTGGTGTACGAGCTGTCAGGCGATGGCTGGCGATATGCAGATGCTGCGGATGGACTATCGCGATCGCGTCAATTTCGTCATGCTCAACGTGGACAATAGCAACTGGCTGCCCGAAATGCTGCATTACCGGGTTGATGGCATTCCCCATTTCGTTTTTCTTGACGATCAGAGCGAAGACAGCGGCTTTGCCGTCGGCGAAGTCCCCCGCGCCATCCTCGCTGAAAACTTGGATGCGCTGGTTGCCCATCAGCCCCTCCCCCACGGTCAGGCCATGGGCCAGGCTTCTGAGGTTGAAGGCACGCCGGCTCCCCCTAGCGGTAGCACCGATCCCCGCAGTCATGGAGCCCAGGTCAGCCAAGACAGATGAAGCCATCTTTGTCATTCCAGTCCACAATAACAGGGTCAAGTCAATCTACGTGAAGCGGGTAATTGAACTAATCGAGCAAGCAAAAAATCAAACAGACGAAGAGAGGCAAGCATGAACTATCCTATCGTGATTTATTCCTGTGATGAGAGAGGTTATGTGGCAGAAGTTCCAGCCCTTAAGGGATGTTTGGCACAAGGGGAAACCCTGTCTGAAACAATAGAAGAACTAAGAATTGTGACAAAGCTTTGGATCGAAACGGCAGAAAAACATGGCCAACCTCTACCAGATGTTGAAGGTGCAATTCAGAAGGTTAAAGCTTTGAGCTACAGTGGTTCTTGCTGAAAGTACACATCAAAAACTGGCTTAGCTCTTGTTCTTAAGCCCCAGCCAATTATTCGAACGGGTCGAATCTGCTTTGGAAAAAACTTAGGATGACTATTGTCCCGCTAGCCAGGCATCCCGCGGCAGCCTCCTGCCGGAAAAATATGGGGCGGTTCATCCCAATCAGTGGCAGGTGCAGTGAGTTTTGGAGGAACGCGATCGCGCCTTACAGCAGGTCTTGAGTCGAGCCATCGGCCCGGTGCGCCTGTGTCAAGAATTACCTGTAACGGTCATAGAAACGATGCAGGACTATGCCTTGCTCAAGCTCGACAATATAGATGTTAAAGACATGCAAATTCTTAGGCGAACGAATTCTGAAACGGGTGATGTTCGAGCTGTGTTTATCCCCTGGCCGAGAACATCGCTATCCACAGCGATTGAATATGCCAACCGCAATTTTTCCTCGGAAGACTTTCCTATTCCCAGTTAGGAAGAAACCTGAAGAGGACACAATCTCCATTTTTTGATCAGCCCAAATTTTACCTGAGATCCGATGAGATTTTTGTTAGGCTGATTGATTGATTGATTAAGGCATACTTTAGAGGTTACTGACTAGACATAAATTTAGAAATGTTTACAGACGAAGATAAGTTAGTTGTTAGGGCTTTTTACTCAGACCTGTTTGACCAACTCAATGAACAGATGTTTTCAGTTCTTGATGTGCATGAGTTTTTGAGTGATCGGAGTGTTGGGCATCTCAAATTAGGTGATGAGCAGGGTTACTTACTTCCAGCCTATGATTTTGAAGATTACATAGAATTGAAAAGAATCAATCCAGAAACTGTGCCTCAGACGATCATTGATGCATTTGAGCGTCACATTTGGTATTCGCAGCATAATCTAAGTGATATTAACGTCTTTAAATATGACGTAGGGGAACAAGAAACTTTTGCTATCTACATTGCTGGTTATGTTGATGATGGCTGGGACAACGGATGTCATCTGTTGGAAGTTTATGACGGATCAGGAGAATTGGTAGGAGCAACCACAAGCGGCAGAGATTGGAAAGAGAATCCACTTGATCACCAAGACTACTTTCATATTCCTCCAGCATATGGCGCTCAAGTTCAGCCGATATGGTTACAGCAATACATTCGAGAAATTGACGCATCCTAATGCAGTCTCTGGGTCTAACGGGAGAATCCAATATAACTATAATGGATAGGTGTATTCTCTGGAGCAAGCAATATGTTACTCAGTGAACTCTTTCCGACCGTTGCTCAATTGTCTCATCAAGATAAGCTTCGACTGATTCACTTTCTTCTCTTGGCAGTTGCTAAAGAAGAAGGGTGTAACCTAAAACCACCTGGAAAAGCAAACCCAGCAGATGTAGTGCTCCAGCAACTTGCCTCTACTGAAGCCGTGGTGTGGTCGCCTCAAGCCGATAGCGCATCTGTTCAAGCATTGTCAGATTTATTGGTTGCAGCAAAGGAAGCATCCAATGCTTAACGGGCAACGCTACTCATTCACTGAACGAGTCGATAGTTTGGGGCGATCAGCGATCATGCCGCATATCCCTTTGACGCTCACACTGGGCGATCGCTCTTTGGAAGTGACGGCATTGCTGGATACGGGTGCGAGTGTCAACGTTTTGCCCTATGAGCTTGGTTTACAGCTAGGTGCAGTCTGGAAAAATCAAACGGTATCTATTCCATTGAGCGGCAATTTAGCGCGGAGTGATGCGCGCGGTTTAGTTGTGGCAGGTACGATCGCGCAATTTCCTCCTGTTCTTCTTGGATTCGCTTGGACTGAAATGAGGGATTCACCTGCCATTCTGGGGCACATGAACTTCTTTGCAGAGTTCAACGTGTGTTTTTATCGACACGAGTTGGCTTTTGAGATCTGCCCAAAAGATAGATGGAGTTGATAGGTCACGCAGCCAGCAGCTTAACAACACAGTGGAGCGGGCGGTAGAGAATCTTCGCGCTTCGTTCTAGTTTACTCGCCGCCGCTTACTTTTGCCGTTCCCCAGCGACTACTTCAATTCTGGAAAGGTTGATGAGCTGTATTTAGAGCAGGTTGCCTGTTTGTAGTCCGCGGGGTTTGACACTTCGGTGATTTTGCTAGAAGCGCTAGGCTCTTCAAAAATCGTTGTAGTAGAGCGCAGAGACGGTACTCAGCGGATTGTAGACATTGGCGACGGTCAGATGTCTGACCTAGTTGGTTGGACGCCCGACCGGTTTGCTCAACTCTGGCTAGAGACTAGCGCTGATCGATAGATGACGCTCACTACCATATCAATTCTGCCTTCAGGCTGCTTTTCATAAATGACTAAGCTAAAAACTGAGCCATTCCTTCAGCAAAAAGCTTACTGTCCAAAAGTGCTACCTCGTTTGAGCAAGCCCTGACGAACGGTAAGCCGACTTTTGTGGAATTCTACGCCGACTGGTACGCGCTGCCAGGCGATGGCGGACATATGCAGAAATGCGTGGGTACCAAGCAGCATAGTTACAGAAGTGATATGGCGGTTTTCGTAATTATGGAGAGCAAGAAACCAGCTAGAATGCTTTTCTGACAGAGACTTTAACTAACCTTATGCTTGCGAAATTAGCTATAGCAGGCCTGGCGATGATTTTATATTTCGATTTGGTAAACTATATTGAAGTATCGAAAAGCTATTGATGGAACCTTTAACTATTCTGGTTGCTGTTACGAGCATTGTAATATCAGGAGCACTTGCCAAGGTTGGCGAGAATGTTACTGACAGTGTGCTTTTCAAGTCGCAGGAATTGTTGACTTATATTAGAGATAAAATGCCCCATATAGCATATGTTATAGAGAATGCAGAAAGGCAACCTCTAAACTATAGGCAAGCTTTCTCAGAGATTAAAGAAGCTGCTCGCAATGACTTAGAGCTGAAAAGGCTTCTACAAGAAATGAGTGATGTAGCAAACATGGATCGAAAAGTAATAGAATCAGTCAAATACGAGCTAGGTAAAGACGATTTTTCACAACAAGTAGTGATCAAGGGCTGGAAGGGAATTCATATTGAAGGCGGAATAAATACAGTAACTGGAAATACTTTCCAAATAGGGTCGAATTCGTCCGGAGAGGAACCAACTCCGAACGAAAAAACAGCTCCTTGTTCTTTCTGTGGTACCTCTATAATTTTTGGACGTTGTGTATGTTTGGGCTGCAATGCAAGAATTGTCTATGGCGCAACTAAAGAAGAGCGCAAAGATTCAGCGGAGAGAGGTTTTTTGATTGGAGGGTTGTTAGCTTTTCTACTACTGAACGAACTTCCAAATTGGCTAAATTCCAAATTTGATTGGAATCTTACATCGGGGTTTGGGTTGGGAATGTACTCATTACTTGTTTTATATTTAGTTATGATGGTTGCTATGGGTTGTATAAGTGCTAATTTCACACATCACCTAAGCCTCAAAAATCCGCCTAGGTGTTTTCTTGACGACGACATTAAAAACTTAGAATTCAGATGACTCAAGAAACTAATTCTGTTCTCTACTCATCGCTTTGAAATAATCAAAGCTAAGAAAATCATATATTTTTGCGTCAATGTATTTATGATAGTAAGAAATTACTTTAAAGGTCTTTAATCTTTCTACTCCCAAACGGGTTCTGGCGGCGGTGGCGAGCGGCGCTGTTGCTGGCGGCGGAGCTGCTGGCGAACTTCGACGAAGATATCTTTGCGTAGGTAGGGATAGTCGCTCACCCAGAGTTTGGCATCGGGAATGTAGATATCTGAAATAGCGCTGATCCGGCCCAGATCTTCGCGGTTGGAGGTGACGATCATTTCGGCAAAGTCGCCGGGGCGAATCAGCCGGTGATCTTTTTGCAGAGGCACTTGAAACTGGGTGACAAAGCCGGTGCGATCGCCGAGTTCTAGATTCAGCCGTCGCTCACGATTTTCGACGATCACCAGGTCGCCTCGTTTATCTACCGTTTCCTCGGTGCCCGTAACGTCGTTGGTGACATAGGCATCCAGAACCCGACCGCGCCAGAACCCGCTGTAGCTGTTCCGCCGCAGTCCCGCATTGCGGCGACTGGCAAAATAGACCGGGCTCCACAGCCAGTACAGACCGAAAATCGTTCCAGCGACGAAGGCAAAGGGAACCGAAGCATCCCCGAGCAGGTATCTCAGGGCAAATACCCCCGTCAGGCCCGCCACCGAAATCAGCACGCGGCGCAGCAGATCGGCTGGGCTGCCCCAGCAGTAGCGATATTGGTCAGCCGTGCCGACTTTGGGCACCAGCTGGTCAAAGGTCTTGCGCGTGAGCGGGATCAGCATGCGGCGTGCTTAAAACGGGCCTACCACAAATATAGGATGGCGAATAGCACAATCCAAATCACATCGACAAAGTGCCAGTAGAGCTCTACCGCCTCGACGCCGAAGTGATTTTCGTGGGAGTAGTGTCCGGCCTGGCGAGACCGCCACAGCACCGCCAGCATTAGCAGCAGTCCGACGAATACGTGCAGCCCGTGAAAGCCTGTGAGCACGTAGAAGGTGCTGGCAAAGATGTTTTCAGTCAGGCCAAACTCCAGGTGGGTGTATTCATAGATCTGCCCGGCCAGGAAAATAGCGCCCATCACAGCGGTAATCGCAAACCAGAGCCGCAGCCCCTTGACATTATCCTGCTTGACGTCGGTATCGGCCTTGTGGATGACAAAGCTGCTGGAGATCAGAATAATCGTGTTAATCCCCGGCAGCAGCAGCTCCAGCTCGGGCGTGCCTGCGGGCGGCCACTCGGTTGAGATCAGCCGAAACGACATATAGGCAATGAACAGCCCCAGAAAGATCATGCTTTCAGCGGCTAGGAACACCAGCAGGCCAAACATCCGATGGTCGGGGTGCTCCTCGTGATGGCTAGCCGCACCGTTATGCTCGGCGGCGCTGACCATGTTTTCGGCAGTATCGACGGTGGAACCTTGCATAGTTCAAGAAAATAGACGGCAGTAGGCAGAAGGGGCTACCGGGACGCATCAGCCCCAAAGGAAATTAGGTCGCCGCAGCGGGCTCCCCAGCATGGCTGTAAAGCTCAGCCGGATCTTTCTCAGGAATGTAGCCCAGACCGTAGTCGTAAGGCCCGGTCTGAAGCACCGGCAATTCCTCAAAGTTTTCGATAATCGGCGGCGACAGCGTTTGCCACTCTAAGGTGAGGGCGCGCCAGGGGTTGGCCGGTGCCTTCTGGCCATATCGCCAGCTCCAGATTGCATTGATGATGAATGGGATCGTGGAAACCGCCATGATGTAAGACCCAATCGTCGCCACCACGTTGAGGTCGGTGAACTGCGGGTCGTATAGGGCAATCCGACGGTTCATTCCCATCAGACCCAGCTCATGCATCGGCATAAAGGTCAGGTTCATACCAATAAAGGTAAGCGCAAAGTGTATCCGGCCCCAGGTTTCGTTCATCATCCGCCCAGTCATTTTGGGGAACCAGTGGTAGACCGCCATATAGACGCCGAACACCGAACCGCCAAACAGGACGTAGTGGAAGTGAGCGACGACAAAGTAGGTGTCGTGGACGTGGATATCGAAGGGCACCGCCGCCAGCATGACGCCGCTGATGCCGCCGATCAGGAAGGTAGCGATGAAGCCCAGGGCAAACAGCATGGCGCTGGTAAAGGCAATCTTGCCGCCCCAGAGGGTGGCTAGCCAGCCAAACACTTTAATCCCGGTTGGTACGGCGATCACCATGGTGGTGATCATGAAAAACATCCGCAGCCAGGGGGGAGTGCCGCTGGTAAACATGTGGTGAGCCCACACAATCAGGCCCAAGAAGCTAATCACCAGGCTGGAATAGGCAATCGCGCGATAGCCAAAAATTGGCTTGCGGGCATGGACCGGGATCACTTCCGAAATGGCGCCAAACAGCGGCAGTACGAAGATATATACCGCCGGGTGGGAGTAAAACCAGAACATATGCTGGTAAACCACCGGATTGCCGCCCCCCGTGGGGTTAAAAAACGCCGTTCCCGCAATCAGGTCAAAGGCCAGCAGGATCAGCGCCCCAGCCAGTACCGGTGTGCTGATCAAAATCAGCAGTGAGGTGGCAATCATCGCCCAGCAAAACAGGGGCATCTTGGTCAGCGGCATACTGGGGACGCGCATCTTCAGGATGGTCACCAGAAAATTTAGACCGCCCAAGATGGAAGCCGTGCCACCAATTAGAATGCTCAAAATCCAGATGCCTTCGCCCAGCATACCGGTGTTGAGGCTGAGCGGCGGGTAGGAAGTCCAGCCCGCAGTGGGCGGCTCGAAGAAAAAGCTGCTGATTAACAGAATTCCGGAGGGTGGGATCAGCCAGAACGCGATCGCGTTCAGCCTTGGAAAGGCCATATCCCGCGCTCCGATCATCAGCGGGATCAGGTAGTTGGCTAGCCCAGCCCCAGCTGGGACAATCCACAGAAACAGCATGACGGTGCCGTGCAGCGTTAGCAGACCGTTATAGACATCGGGCGTCACGAAGTCGGGCGCTGGGGTCGCGAGCTCCGTCCGCATCGCAGTCGCCAGCGCGCCGCCGATCATATAGAACACAAAGGCGGTGACCAGATACTGGATACCAATCACCTTGTGGTCAGTGCTGAAGGTAAAATAGTCGGTCCATTTGCGCTCGTTTCCCAGGATTGCCTCGGACGCGGGCGCGGCTGCGGGTTTAACCTCTGACGTTGTCATAGAGCAGTAGGGGTAATACGGTTTAGAAAAGAGATGACGGGAGCAGATTGAAGCAATACAAGACTAGGAGTGGCTGGCCATGTGGGCGTGGGGCATGGCCTGAAGCTGCGCCAGCGCATCGGCGTCTATATCCAAGTCGAGCGGTTCGACAAAGTTGGCCAGGTATTGGGCGTCAGTGCGATCGCTGCCTGGCAGATTTGCCAACGTCTCAGCGGTGTTTCCCTGTGCCACCTTACTCTGAACCCAATCATCGTATTCTTCGGGCGAATGGACAATCAGCTGGGTCCGCATGCCGCCGTGGTAGGGACCGCAAAGTTCCGCACAGACAACGGGATAGGTGCCCTCGCGGGTGGCTTCTAGGACGAGCCGCGTCTCCTGACCGGGGATCATATCCTGCTTGACTCGAAACTCTGGCAGCCAGAAGGCGTGCAGCACGTCCTGCGCCTGGAGGTTAAGCCGCACCAGCTGCCCGGACGGAATGTGCAGTTCACCATCAACAATACCCGAGTCGGGGTAGGTGAAGATAAAGGCGTACTGGAGGCCGGAGACATTGACCTCAAGAGCAGGCTGCCCCGCGCTAGAAGGCGGCTCGCCTAAGCCAACGTCGCTCAGCAGCGGCATGTCGCCATTCTCAAGATCAGGCGCGTAGGCAATTTTGACCGCCTCGGTCGGGGTCGAATTGTGGTTCATCAAATCCAATCCGCCCATTTCGCTGTAGATGTCAAAGCTGTAAATCGAGATGCCGAAAACAATCACGGCAGGAATTGCCGTCCAGACAATCTCTAGCGGAATGTTGCCTTCCAGATGAACGCCATCTTCATCATCCCCCTCCCGCCGTCGGAAGCGAATAATCGAAAAGATTAGCGCCCCTTCAACGAGCAAAAACAGACCACAGCTGATCGTCATCATGACGTTAAACAGCCCGTCTACCAGAATGGCTTCGGCGGAAGCCGCCACCGGCAGTAGGCCGTGGTTCTGGCCATACCAAAGGCTGATCAGCGTCACCACGATCCCGAGCAGCATAGTGACAATGGAACTTGGAATTTTCACGGTAAAGCTTTTGGGTTTGGGTTGGGGTGTATGAACTAAGTAGGGTAAGCGGAGCCATCTCCTGGCCTCACCTGTTACACGTTAGCGCTCTTGCTGGAGATGTGGCTGTAGTTTCAGCAGCATATTTGACGCTTTAAAGTTTTTTACAGGATTGGCGTATGGGATTGGGCAACGGCTGGCCATCGATGGATGTAGTGATCCCTGGCAGTTCAGAAAACTGAACAATTGATAAGAAAAGCCTAAGTCTGGGGCAGCCCGGGGTAAAGCTTTCTAAAGTAAGGAAGCCAGCCTGAAGGGCTAGTTTGAAAGGTAAGTGCCGAGTTGAAGACCTAGCTACGAAAAAATCAACATTGTTTACAGTAGTTGAAGCGGCTCGAAATGACCTGCATAGAAAGCAACGCCTCATCCATGACCCATTCCACGCTACCGACCCGGTTTTCCTGTCTGCTACCCGAGCCAGCGACTCCAGCCCAAACCCTGATTCGGCGGTGGGTTTGGAAGATGGCGGCGGCGACCCTGGCGCTGATGGCTGTGGGCAGCGCCACTCGCGTGATGAATGCGGGTCTTGCCTGCCCTGACTGGCCGCTCTGCTACGGCCAGTTGGTGCCCAGCCAGCAGATGAATTTTCAGGTTTTTCTAGAGTGGTTTCACCGGCTCGATGCCTCGCTGATTGGACTGATGGTGATCGGCCTGTTGGGGCTGAGTCTCTGGCATCGGCGATCGCTACCCGGCTGGCTGCCCTGGGCGGCCCTGGCAACGCTGCTGCTGATTGGCGTGCAGGGGCTGCTGGGCGGTCTTACCGTGATTGAAATGCTACGGTTTGACATCGTCACCGCGCATTTGGGTACGGCACTTTTGTTTTTCTGTACACTGCTCGCGATTGGCGTCGGGCTGATGCCCTATCGGCCTACCGGCACGGCGGGCCACCTGCCCTGGCTGGGGCTGACGGCGGCGCTGCTGGTCTACCTGCAAAGCCTGCTGGGGGGGCTGGTGGCCTCTCGCTGGGCGGCCCATCAGTGCTTTGGCCTGGCCGACCTGTGCAATATGATGAACAGCCATATTGTCGGTGTTGTGCCGCCGACGCTAGCCATATTGCTGCTCGTTTTTAGCGTTTGGCGGACCCCGGCTCTGGATGGACGACTGCGATCGCTGGCGAACCTGGCCGGGCTGCTGCTGCTGGCCCAAATTGGTCTGGGCATTGCTACCCTACGGCTACAGCTCCAGGTTGAGCCGCTGACGGTCTGCCATCAGGCGGTCGGCGCTATGCTACTGGGGACGCTAGTCTGTTTTACCGCCCTGGCCCTGCGGGATCGGGTTGCGCCTTCGTATTTACAAGCATTATCGACTCAGAATTTCTCCACTCAGGATACTTAACGCATGCATCCATCTACAGCCTGGACGACCAGCCGCCACGACAATTTTGGCCAGGTCGTCCGCAGCTACCTGCAGCTGACCAAGCCCCGAATTATTCCACTGCTGCTGATTGAAACGGCGGCGGCGATGTGGGTGGCGGCTCAGGGACAGCTCGACTCGGCCTTACTCTGGGTGACGCTGCTCAGCGGCACGCTGGCGGCGGCTTCAGCTCAGACCATCAACTGCGTCTACGATCGCGATATTGACTATGACATGGAGCGCACCCGGCATCGACCGATTCCTTCCGGTCGGGTGCGGTCTCGGGACGCCCTGCTGTTTGCAGCGGTGCTGGCGGTGCTGTCCTTTGCCCTGCTCGGCTGGTTTGCCAATTTTCTCAGCGCGGGTCTAGCAATGCTGGGGATCGCTCTCTATATCGGGGTTTACACCCACTGGCTGAAGCGCTCTTCAACCCAAAATATTGTGATCGGTGGGGCGGCTGGTGCGATCCCGCCGCTGGTCGGCTGGGCGGCGGTGACGGGAGAGCTGAGCTGGGCTGCCTGGCTGATCTTTGCCATCGTATTTGTCTGGACGCCGCCCCACTTCTGGGCACTGGCGCTGCTGATTCAGGAAGACTACGCCAAGGTAAAGGTGCCGATGCTGCCAGTGATCGTCGGCGATGAGGGAACCGCGAAGCAAATCTGGCGCTATACCCTGCTGCTGGTGCCGATGACGCTGCTGCTGATCTATCCTTTGGGCGTTTGCGGTGCGGTGTACGGTTTAATCGCAGTGACCCTGGGTCTGCGATTCTTGCAAAAAGCCTGGCAGCTGAGACAGCAGCCGAGCGATCGCGACCTGGCCCGCAGCACCTTTAAGTACTCCATTCTCTATATGATGCTGCTCTCAGCCGGCATGGTGATCGACAGTCTGCCCCTGACCCGCAGCGGGGTTCAGGTACTTGCTGATCAGGTTCAGAACCTGACCGCATCCGTTTCGATGCTGCCCTTGGGTTAGAACCGGTCTCCGTTCAGTAAGATTGAGATGTGATGTCTATTCGGAACTTAGGCCAGCAGAGGTGACGCAATGGCACCGGCAGTTTTAATCGAAGGGCTCCAAAAGCGCTACGGCGAGGTTCAGGCCGTCAAAGATGTGTCTTTGGAGATTAAGCCCGGCGAAATCTTCGGCCTGCTAGGTCCCAACGGGGCGGGTAAGACCACGACGATTCGCTGCCTCTGCACGCTCACCCTGCCCGACGCTGGTAGGCTCGAGGTAAACGGTCTGTCGGTGATTGACTATCCCCGCCAGGTGCGGCAGCGGCTGGGCTACATCGCTCAGGATGTGGCCTTAGACAAGGTGCTGACCGGGCGAGAGCTGCTGGAGCTCCAGGCGGCGATCTATCACCTGCCGGGCGCGATCGCGCGCGACCGAATTGCCCAAATGCTGCGGCTGCTAGAGCTGGAAGACTGGGCCGACAAAAAGACCGGAATTTATTCTGGGGGTCTTAAAAAACGCTTAGACCTGGCAGCAGGACTGCTCCATCAGCCCGATGTTCTGGTTCTAGATGAGCCCACCGTAGGTTTAGACATCGAGAGTCGAACGGCGGTCTGGCAGTTTCTGCGCCAGCTCCACGCGGCGGGAACGACAATTTTAATTACCAGCCACTATTTAGAAGAGGTAGACGCGCTGGCTGACCGGGTGGCGATTATCGACCGAGGTGAGGTGATTTCCTCCGGTTCGCCTGCCGAGCTCAAGGATCAGGTCGGCGGCGAGCGAATTACGCTGCGGATTCGGGAGTTTACCGACGCCGACGAAGCCGAGAGCGCCCGGGCGCTGCTCCAGGATCTGCCGATGGTGCAGGATGCGATCGTCAATAGCGACCAGGGCAACTCGATCAATCTAGTGGTTGAGCCCAACGCCGACGCGCTGATGACGGTGCAGCAGCAGCTCAAGGATGCTGACATGCCGATTTTTGGCATTTCTCAATCTCGCCCTAGTCTGGACGACGTCTACCTGGCCGCGACCGGGCGAACGCTGATGGATGCTGAGCTCGCTGCCGTAGGCCAGCGCGATATGAAGAAAGAGGCAAAGCAGCAAAACATGCGCCGCTAGCCCCTACCGCATCAACCGTTATTCAATTCCCTAATAGCCACCCCCCCAATCATCATGAGTAGCACCCTCACGCCCCGCCGGGCCGACAGTATTGAAAATCCTCAGCTTCAGCAGTGGAAGGCGTCTCTGGAGGAAAGCGCGATCGCACATCCCCCCGGCGTTTTCTCTCCTGCCTTTATTCAGGAAACGCTAGCCCTGACCCGCCGCCTGTTCATCCAGCTCCAGCGCCGACCCTCCACCCTGGTTGCGGGGATTGTCCAGCCGCTGATGTGGCTGATTCTCTTCGGTGCGCTATTTCAAAACGTGCCCCAGGGGCTGTTCGGTGAGAGTCAGAACTACGGCCAGTTCCTCGGCGCGGGAATCATTGTCTTCACGGCCTTTGCCGGGGCGCTGAACGCCGGCCTGCCGGTGATGTTTGACCGCGAGTTTGGCTTTTTGAACCGGCTGCTGGTGGCACCGCTGGCGTCGCGATTTTCAATTGTGGTGGCTTCTGCCCTGTTTATCGCGGCGATGAGCCTGGTGCAGACTGCGGCGATTGTGGGGCTGAGTGCGGTGCTGGGGGCGGGCCTGCCCAACGTGGGTAGCCTGCTGCTAATGGGCGCGATCGTGCTGACGCTGGTGCTGGGAGTGACGGCCCTGAGCCTGGGGCTGGCCTTTGCGCTGCCGGGCCACATCGAGCTGATTGCGGTGATTTTTGTCACCAACCTGCCGCTGCTGTTTGCCAGCACGGCGCTGGTGCCGCTGTCGTTTATGCCGGGCTGGCTCCAGTTCGTTGCTAGTCTAAATCCGCTGAGCTATGCAATTGAGCCTATCCGCTATCTGTACCTGCACCCGGACTGGCAGTTCAGCAGCATTGTCTTCCAGGCACCCTGGGGCAGCGTCAGCATGGGGCTAGCGCTGGGAATTTTGGTCGCCTTCAGCCTGGGGGCGCTGGCGCTGATTCGGCCTTTGATTAGCCGCCGGATTGCCTAAGCTATCTCTTAATCAGTCGTTCGATCGACAGACTGGCACAAAGTTAGGGGTCAGTTGGGGCTAGAGAGTTGCTAAACTAGCAGCAACTAGGGCGGCTATCTAAACGTAGGTCATCTGGGCATTCGTTAACCGGGTTAAAACTGAGGAGTCTGAAAGCCATGATTAAACTGACTTATTCGCTAGTCGCAGTAGGGCTGCTGGGCGCGATCGCGACTCCAGCCTTAGCTCAGGAGATTAATCCCCAGCCCAACAATATCAATCCTCTGGAAGATCTCAGGGCCGACGAAACCGGAACGGGCATTTTTTCGGGTTCCTCGACGGACTTTATGGATTTAGTGCATCAGGCCAGCCGGGCCGGGGGTATGACTGGGGCTGAGTTTCAACGGCGTCAGGACAGAGTGATTGACCGAGCGGCGGAATCCTATCTCCAGCGCCGTCAGGAACTGCTCCAGCAGCAGCCTGCCGCTCAGCCAGCCCAGCCGGTCGGTGAAGGAGCCGCTTCAGATCTTTAGTTCGGAAAGCAAAAGACCTAAGAATTTAGCTTCAGGCTTTGTGAAAGGGCTCCGACCGGAGCCCTTTCTGCTTTTTTGCAGCTTCTGCTCTGCCCCATGGCAAAATCGTCAGGTACCATTTAGCTTTAGCCTCTGAGCCCGTCAAACCCGCGATGACCGCAACCACACCGACCCTGTCAAGCCAGTACGACCCGTCCGATACTGAGGCCAAATGGCAGCAGTTCTGGGAAAAGCATCAGGTTTTCAAAGCTGACCCCGACCGGGGCGGCAGTCCCTTTTGCGTGGTGATTCCGCCACCAAATGTGACCGGTAGCCTGCACATGGGCCATGCCTTTGAGCACACCCTAATCGATACGATTGTGCGCTACCAGCGGATGAGGGGCCGGAATACGCTGTGGCTGCCGGGCACCGACCATGCCAGCATTGCCGTTCAGACGATTCTAGAAAAGGAGCTGAAGGACCAGGGAAAAAGCCGCGAGACGGTGGGTCGTGAGAAATTTTTGGAGCGGGCCTGGGAATGGAAGGCTGAATCGGGCGGCAAGATTGTCGGCCAGCTGCGCCAGCTCGGCGTCTCGGTGGACTGGCGCCGCGAGCGCTTCACGATGGATGAGGGGCTTTCCCAGGCGGTACTGACGGCGTTTAATCGGCTCTATGAAGAGGGGCTGATCTACCGGGGCAACTACATGGTCAACTGGTGTCCGGCCAGCCAGTCTGCCGTGTCTGACCTGGAGGTAGAAAATCAGGAGGTGGACGGGCATCTCTGGCATCTGCGCTATCCGCTCAGCGATGAGTCGGGCTACGTAGAGGTGGCAACCACCCGGCCCGAGACGATGCTGGGCGATACGGCGGTGGCGGTCAATCCCAACGATCAGCGCTATGCCGACCTGGTGGGCAAGACCGTGACGCTGCCGCTGCTGGAGCGGGAGATTCCGATTATCGCGGATGAGTTTGTCGATGCCGAATTTGGGACGGGCTGCGTCAAGGTCACCCCAGCCCACGACCCAAACGACTTTGCCATGGGGCAGCGGCACGAGCTGCCGATGATCAATATTCTCAACAAGGACGGCTCGCTGAATCAGAATGCGGGCGTCTTTGCTGGGATGGATCGGTTCGAGGCGCGACAGGCGGTGGTGGCGGCCCTGGACGAGGCGGGTTTCCTAGTGCGGATTGAGGCGTACAGGCATTCGGTACCCTATAGCGATCGCGGCAAAGTCCCGGTTGAGCCGCTGCTCTCTACCCAGTGGTTTGTCAAAATTCGACCGATGGCCGACAAGGCGCTAGATTTTCTGGATCATCAGCAGTCTCCTCAGTTTGTACCTGACCGCTGGACTAAGGTGTACCGCGACTGGCTGGTCAACCTAAGGGACTGGTGTATCTCGCGTCAGCTCTGGTGGGGCCATCAGATTCCCGCCTGGTATGTGGTGAGCGAAACCGAGGGCAACATTACCGACAGCACGCCTTATTTCGTGGCGATGACGGCGGCTGAGGCCAGGGCTAAGGCAGTGGAGCAGTTTGGCGAAGGCGTGCGGCTAGAGCAGGACCCCGATGTCCTCGATACCTGGTTTTCTTCGGGCCTATGGCCAATGTCTACCCTGGGCTGGCCCGACGAGTCGGCGCCGGATTTTCAGACCTACTACCCCACCTCCACGCTGGTAACAGGCTTCGACATCATCTTTTTCTGGGTGGCTCGGATGACTATGATGGCGGGCCATTTCACCGACCAGATGCCGTTTGAAACGGTCTACATTCACGGCCTGGTGCGGGATGAGAACAACCAAAAAATGTCTAAGTCTAAGGGTAATGGCATCGATCCATTGGTTTTGGTTGATAAATACGGCACCGATGCCCTGCGCTATACCCTCGTCCGCGAAGTCGCCGGTGCAGGCCAGGATATTCGGCTTGACTACAATCGGAAGACAGATGAATCGGCGGCGGTAGAAGCGTCTCGCAATTTTACCAACAAGCTGTGGAACGCCTCCCGCTTCGTGATGATGAATCTGGAGGGGCAGACGCCAGCAGAGCTGGGCGATCCGACCGTCGGTAAGTCTGTGACCGACCTGCCGCTGGCCGACCGCTGGATTCTCTCGCGATACTATCGGACGGTAGAAACGGTGCGGCAGCAGCTTGACAAGTACGGCATGGGCGAGGCGGCCAAGGAACTCTATGAGTTTATCTGGGGTGACTTCTGCGACTGGTATATCGAGCTGGCAAAGCCGCGATTGTATGGCGACGGCGGGGCCAAAACCATTGCTCAGCAGACTCTGGCCTTTGTGCTGGAAGGCAGTCTCAAGCTGCTGCATCCTTTTGTTCCTCACATTACCGAGGAGCTTTGGCACACCCTGACTCAGACTAGCTATGAGGACAGCCTTGCTCAGCAAGCCTATCCCAGCGTGCGAACTGACCTGATCGATCCGACCTTGGAGCGGCAGTTTAACCTGCTAATTGACGTGGTTCGAACCATCCGGAATCTGCGGGCGGAGGCTGGGATCAAGCCTTCTGCCCAGATCGAAGCTCAGTTGAATACGGATAGCCCCCAGGAAGCTGACATTCTCGCAGCAACCCGTGACTACATTCAGGATTTGGCCAAGGTCGAGACGCTGACTACTACCGGCCCAGCCGGTTCGGCGACAGCGACAGGACCTGATCCTACCCCGGCGCCCAGCTCAGAAGGCTTTGCCATGCCTGATTTTGAGCTTGCGCAGTTTTCGGAATTCGCCCAAGACCTGCTCGCCAGGCCGCAGGCTTATTTCCGCCGCCTGTCTGGCTTTCGCGGGCCGGCCACGCTGCTACTGATTTTGCTCGGCGTCGTGGTGACAATCAACGTGGTAGCGGCCATTCTCCGAACGGTTGACTCGATTCCTGGCCTAGCAGGTCTGTTCCAGCTAATCGGTCTGGGCTACGGGCTCTGGTTTGGCATTCGCTACTTGAATGCTCAAAATCGACGAGAGATTGCGACCAATCTCCAGAATTTCTGGACCGAAATTACCGGCAAAAAGCGCCTCCGCAGACTGCCTCCAGCTGAGCCAATGGCTAAGCTACCGCCCGCCGAACCCGCTGCGGCCACTGCACCAGAACCTGGAATTGCGGAGACGCCTGAGACACCTGGCGCTGCCGAGCCCGAACCCGAGTCTGAACCCGAGCCGACCCAAATGTTTGCCGGGGTAACGGGTACCGTTCAAGTGCTAATTCCGCTCAGCGGTGTGGTAGATGTAGCAGCCCTTAGGGCTAAGATTGAGAAAGACTTGGGCAAGGCAGAGGGCGAGATTAAGTCGCTACGCGGACGGCTGAAAAATTCGGGCTTCGTCAATCAGGCCCCGGCTGAGGTCGTGCAGTCAGCTCGGGAGTCTCTGGCTGAGGCCGAAAAGCAGGCTGAGCTGCTGCGGACACGGCTGGCGATGCTTTAGGTTCGGCTTTGGAATCGGCTTAACGCGATCGCGGCATTCTGGCCGCCAAAGCCAAAGCTGAGACAGAGCACATGCCCTAGCGCCGCCGGTCTGGCCTGGTGGACAAAGCTCAGCTCAAATTCAGCCTTGCGTAAGCCCACACAGGGGAGTAGCTGCTGATGGCGTAGGCTGAGCAGGCTGAGGGCAACTGCCAGCGCTCCCGAGGCCCCTAGACTATGGCCAGTCGCGCCTTTAGTCGCCATTACCGGCAGCTTAGAGCCAAAGATTTGAGCGATTAGGTCGGCTTCCATCTGGTCGTTCAGCCGGGTGCCGGTGCCGTGGGTATGGACGGCGTCGATTTGCGCTGGCTGTAGGTGACTGCGCTTCAGGCTCTGGCCGATGGCCGCGATCGCGCCCCCGTAACCTGGATCGGTTGAGCTGACATGATAGGCGTCGTTGGTCAACCCTGCCGCCAAAATTTCGCCATAGATTGGCGCCTGCCGCTGGGCCGCTAGCTCGGCGGATTCTAGGACTAAAATCGCCGCCCCTTCTCCTAAAACCAGTCCGTTTCGAGCCCGATCGAAAGGACAGCAGCCGGTCTGGGAAAGCGCACCCATTTTGCTAAAGCCCGCCAGCGTCAGCGGGGTAATTGGCGCTTCTGCTGCGCCCGCGATCGCGCGCTGACATTGCCCAGTGCGAATCAGCTCGGCGGCCTGAGTAATCGCCCATAGCCCGGTGGCACAGGCCGCCATCGGAGCGAGTACGGGACCGCTGGTTTGGACGGTGCGAGCAGCCTGAAGCGCCGCCTGATGGGGTAGCGCGGCGAGCCAACCGTCTAGAGTCTGTGCTTGACGAGCCTTCTGAGCCAGCGCTTCCCATTCGGCCAGATAGCTGCGGCTAGAGCCTAGAACAACGGCGCAGTCATTCAGCGGCGGCTTCAGTCCAGAGTCGGTTAAAGCTTCATAGAGGGCAGACTTGACCAGATCATCTAAGCGCGACGGTACTTTGCCTGACATCGCTAGGGGACAGGGTTGCAGAGCGGGAAAAGGCTGCCGCAGCGCGATCGCGCTTTCTCCCTGAATCAGCCGCCGCCAGGAAGTTGGTCCATCTCCCAGGGCAGAGATCAGCCCCACTCCGGTAACGACGACTGGTGTGGGGCTGTCAGACTTGCTCACGACTCAGCCCCTACTCGGAGGCTGCTCCTGCCTCAGGTCTTTGGAGATTTTCTAACCCTTCGACTACGGTCGCCGACTCAATCGCATCCCCCTGCTCAATCCCATCGACCACATCCATGCCGTCGGTGACCTGGCCAAAGACCGCATAGCTGCCGTCCAGAAAAGGAACGTCAGTCAGTGTGATGTAGAACTGTGACGAGGCCGAATCGGGGAACTCTGAGCGGGCCATGGCGACTGCGCCGCGCTCATGCGTCAGCGCTGGGGACTCAGTGATACCCGCCTGCTGGAATGTCTTGCTGTAAGTTGGCTGGTCGGCCCCCTCCGGCAAAATTTCTAGGGGAATCATTCGCGGCTGTCCGGTTTCAGGGTCGGTAAAGCCGCCGGTGCCGAGCTGGCTGACCGGCACGCTAGCGTCGGCGCTCTGCGGGTCGCCCCCCTGTACCACAAAGGGCTCAGGCTCCCGAACTACGCGGTGAAAGCGGGTGCCGTCATAGACGCCGCGCTCGACCAGATCGACGAAGTTACCCGCCGTAATCGGTGCGTCTCCGCCATTCACCTCAATCGTGATTGGGCTGCCGTTGACCATTAGTTCCACCGTCGCCTGGCCCTCTAGCCGGGGTAGGTCGGCGAGAATCGCCGGATCGGTGGGCGTTGTTGCCACCGGTGTCGGAGGTGCAGTCGTCGCATCCGGGCTATCGGCAGCGGAAGGATTTGTGCCGGTGCAGCTGCCCAGGGTAAGCGCGATCGCGACGAGCAAAGCAGGCCATTGCTTCTGAAAGTCAAAACGCATTTTCAAATGTCCTAAAATCTAAAATTTTCAACTGGCTTGGCGGGCTCTATTCTGCCATAGCTGTCCAAAAACCAAATCTGTCGTCAATTTACTATGCCGCTATAGCCCCTCTAGCGGAATCTGTAAAAACCGCGCCAGTTCTGCCCCTCGGTTCTCAAGTTCAGCTAGGCCTAGCGGCTGCCCCACACGGGTGAGCGGAAACTCTCCTTTACCTTTGACCTTGAGGTAGAGCGCCCGCTTCGGGTTGAGCCCTTCCTTGATATCGACCCGCACCGCCTGCACATCTTCTAAGGGATACTTCAGGTCGATCTGACGATTTTTACCCGGGAAGCCCCAGCGAAAAATCCGCGCCTCCCCAGCCTGCTTGTCAAACTCGTTGTAGCCGCCACCCACGTTCCAGGCGATCACCAGCCACAGATAGACCGAGAGCAGTAGGGCCACAATGCCGTAGAACCCCATGGCGATACCCTGGGGAATAAACACCAGCTGGGTCGGCTCTGAAAACGGCAGCAGGTTCACCTTCGTGTAGCTGGAAATCCCAGCTAGCAAAAAGCCCAGGCCACCTAGGGCGGTTACGCTCGCCCACCAAAAATTGCTGAGCCGGCGAGCCCCTAAAATCTGACGGCGCAGCAGGGTCTCAGAAGCGGTTTTAGATACGGTCATGACGTTCTATAGGCCCGTATAGACCTGCGATAAGGGCAGACACTTTAGCCTAGCCCAAATCAACTCAAGAGAATATTCATCGGTCAGACAAAAATCGTCTACCAGCGGTCATTAATAAAACTTATAAAGTTCTATCCTGTTTTTCAATCCTATGGTTCCCATAAAAGTAGCCTAAACCTGCTCTAATAAAGGCATCCAGGCGTATGGCTAGACTTTGGAATCCAGGGTCAAGTCAATCTGAGAGATTACATGTCGGATTGTAAAATAATGAATACTTCCTTATTATGGAATTAACAGAAAATCCTTTAGGGTGGCGATTTCAGCGACCCGAGCGCAGATCGGCAGCTGACCCGCAGCGGCTGATTTGCCCAAAATTGTTTAGGGCTGGCCATCCTACCTGACCCTAAATTCTGAAGGACCTGATGCTATATAAAGAGGATTTGAAATGACCATAGCAATGGGAAGAGCGCGAGCGAGTCGGGGATGGTTCGACATCCTGGACGACTGGCTAAAGCGCGACCGATTTGTCTTCGTAGGCTGGTCTGGTTTGCTGTTGTTTCCCTGCGCCTATC
>NZ_JADEXG010000112.1 GCF_015207255.1 Vasconcelosia minhoensis LEGE 07310 | reverse complement strand
GGGTAGGGGCTTGGTTTCCAAGCCCGATGGGAAGGTTATTGGGTTAGGGCTGGAGGGTTTGCGCAAAAAGGGTTTGGGTTTTTTCCCAGGCGTCTGCGGCGGCGGTGGGGCGGTAGCTGTCGCGGCGATCGCAGAAGAAGCCGTGACCCGCGTCGGCATAGCGAAAGATTTTGTGGGGAACGTTTTCGCGTTCTAGGGCCGCCTCAATTTCATCGACGGCGGCCAGGGGAATTAGGTCGTCTTCCTGGCCGAAGAAGCCGTAGAGGATGCCGTTGATTTCGCTAGTGCAAGCAATGGTGGGTTCGCCGGGGCCGAGGCTAGTGTCGGTGATACCCGCGCCGTAGAAGGCGGCGGTGGCGGCGACTTCGGGCAGGGTAGCGGCCAGGTAGGCGACGTGGCCGCCGAAGCAAAAGCCGATGCAGCCCGCGCCGCCTGAACGGGTTTGGGGCAGGTTTTGGGCATAGCGAAGGGCGGCCTGGATATCGCCCAGCAGCTGGTCGGCGCGGGTTTGGACTTTATACTGGCGGCCTAATTTGACATCGGCGGCGGTGTAGCCCGCTTCGAAGCCGGGGGCCTGGCGGTGGTAGAGGGCAGGCGCGATCGCGACATAGCCCAGCCGGGCCAGCCGCTCGGTCACATCGCGGATGTGGGCGTTGACGCCAAAAATTTCCTGCAAGACGACGACTGCTGGAACGGGTGCTGGGTCCGAATCGGCGTCTGTGGGTAGCGCTAGATAGGCCGGCAGCTTAAAATTGCCGTTGCTTACTTCGACGGTTTCGGTCTTAACCTGGATATTCGATGCCATAATCTGTCGGGGTAGGGCCGCTCTGATTGTGATCCTACGAGGCAACGTTCACTTTTGGCCTACCGTGAACAGGATCGTCAAGAATTGTGAGTAAATCGATTAAATGAAAGCAGACTTCCCCACAATTTTGGTTTTTGCCGACTAGGCTCTATATCTATAGAATCAGAAGCGACAAAAGCGGAGGGCAGCTCCAAACGCTGCGATTGGGTCTCATCCGTCCAGCCTTGCCGTCATGAGGGCGTTCCAGTGGTTCAGTTTCACATCCAAACCGAAAGCGAAATTCCCGCCTCAACCCAGCTCTACGACCAGATCTGGTTTGCGATCGCGTCGCGGCAGTATCCCCCCGGCTACCGGCTGCCCAGCACTCGGCAGCTGGCGATGCAGACGGGGCTGCACCGCAACACCATCAGCAAGGTCTACCGTCAGCTGGAAGAGGCTGGCGTGGTCGAAGCGATGCCCGGTTCGGGAATCTACGTGCGAACTCAGGGCCACATAGAAATCGCCAAGCCCAGCTCACCGCTGCTCGACAAATTTCCCAAGGCCCAAGAGCTGGTAGAGGGCAGCCTGGACGAGCTGTTGCGCCAGGGCTGCTCCCTACATCAGGCCCGCGAGCTATTTCTGGCCGAAATCGACTGGCGGCTGCGCTGCAGCGCCCGGGTACTGGTGACCACGCCGCGCCAGGACATCGGCGCGGGCGAGCTGATGGTGCGCGAGCTAGAGCAGGCATTGCAGATTCCAGTGCAGCTGGTGCCATTAGAGGAGCTGGATCAGGTGCTGTCCCAAACCCGCTCAGGGACGGTGGTTACCAGCCGCTATTTTATCAATGAGGCAGAAGCGATCGCGGCCCCTAAGTCGGTGCGCGTCATCCCGATCGATATCTACGACTACGAAAAAGAGCGTAAGATGCTGCGGGAGCTGCCCAAAGACACCTGTTTAGGTCTGGTCAGCCTCAGCTCTGGCATCATTCGCGCGGCTGAAGTATTGAGCTACAGCCTGCGCGGCGACGACATTCTGGTCATGACGGCCCAGACCGATGATACCCAGAAGCTCTCCGCCGTCGTCCGCAGCGCTCAGGTGATTGCCGCCCTCGATACCGCCAGCCATCCGGCGATTAAAGAAGCGCTCCAGGCTGCCCGCAATGACATCATTCGGCCACCGCAGATCATTCGCTGCGATAACTACATTGGTGAAAAATCAATTGGCTTGCTAAAGCGCGAACTGGGTTTAGACTAGTACCGCTTTGATTCAATAGACCCGTTGAACGACCCCAATCCACTGCCTGTGAATACACCGCCACCCGTTGATGACATTCCCGAAGCTCATCGGGAGGCCCTGCTTAATCCGGCAGCAAAGCCGTCTCGACGCCGCTGGCTGTGGCTGTGGCTACCGCTCGGACTGGCGGCTGCGGCTGGCATTGGAACCATTCAGTTTCTGTGGCCGTTGGCAACGGCAAATGTGGCTGAGCAGGCATTAGAGTCGTCCGCAGAGCCCCTGCCTGGCTCGGCCCTAGAAGCCGGCTCCAGCGGCTCAGCAGCACGGGGTGCAGTTGAACCGGATACGCTTCTCGGCCATCGCCGCTACCCGGAGGCGGACGCCAGTACGCTAGTCCCTTTCAAGTCCGACGGGACGGTTTTGCTCCAGCCCGCTGCTGCTGAAAAGCTCACGTCGATGGTCGCTCAGGCCAAACAGGACGGCGTAAAGCTGGGCGTGATATCGGGCTTTCGAACCTTTGAAGATCAGAATTATTTGTTTTTTGACGTCAAGGCTGAACGGGGCGAAACGCCTCAGGTACGGGCTGACGTCAGCGCGCCGCCGGGCTATAGCGAACACCATACGGGCTACGCCGTCGATTTTATCGATTTGACCCAGCCTCAAACGAATCTAGAACCGTCCTTTGAGCAGACGCCGGCCTTTCAGTGGCTGCGGCAGAATGCGGCCTACTACGGCTTTGAGCTTTCTTTTCCGCCCGACAATCCCCAGGCGCTGAGCTATGAGCCCTGGCACTGGCGATTTGTCGGCGACCAGGAAAGTCTGGAAACCTTTTATCGCTCAGACTATCGTTCAAATCAATAGGCCAAGCTACGGAACGGAGACCGCTATGCTAGGAAAGAGCGATTTCTAGAAGCCGGGGGCTCGATGAGTCAGATTACGCTGAACCTGATTGCGATCGCAATTTTCGCCTTTACCATGCTGAGCCTGCTGGGGCCGCTGCTGGGGCTGTCACCGGCGGCAGTCGCGATCGCCGCCGCCACTTGTTTGGGGATAGTCACCGTCGATCGGCTGGGCTGGCAGGGGCGCGGCGGCAATCTGCTGATAGACCTGCTGTCACAGCGGTCGGCAGACTATCGCCAGCGGATTGTGCATCACGAAGCGGGTCATTTTTTAACCGCCTATTTACTGGAAATTCCCATTCAGGCCTACACGCTGAGCGCTTGGGAAGCCTGGCGGGCCGGGCTGCCTGGCCTGGGTGGCGTAATTTTTGACTCAGCCGAGATCGAAGCGGAGATTGAGCAAGGCAAAATTTCGGCTCAGCAGCTCGACCGCTACTACCAGGTCTACATGGCGGGAATCGCGGCAGAACAGCAGGTCTACGGCAGCGCCGAGGGCGGAGAGGACGATCGGCTGCGGCTGCGATCGCTTTGGCGGCAGCTCGACCGTTCCCAGGCCGAGGGAGAGCTGAAGCTGCGCTGGTCTCAGCTCCAGGCGAGTAACCTGATTCAGCGCCAGCAGTCGGCCTATGATGCACTGGTCACGGCAATGACCGAGCGGGCGACCGTTGAAACCTGCTGTCAGGCAATTGAGCAGCATCGGGCTGAGGCCGTCACTTAGCGTCTGGGGCCGACTGGGAGGTTAGGAAATGACAACCTGGTTTCGGCCCAAATTTTTAGCCTTGAGCAAATTCTGATCGGCTCGCTTGAGCAGGCTCTTGCCTTCTTCGTCGTCGCTGGGCTGGAGGGTGGCGATGCCGATGCTAACGGTAGTGCTAATCGTCAGGCTGGCGTCGATACTAAAAACCTGATCGGCCATCAAACGGCAGAGGCGATCGCCAATTGCGCCTGCTTCCTGGGCGTTCGTTTGATTTAGGATGACGGTAAATTCCTCGCCCCCATAGCGAAAGGGCGTATCGTAGAAGCGCATATCGTTCAGCAGCCGCTGGGCCAGCTGCCGCAAAACCTCATCGCCGACGGGGTGACCGTAGTAGTCGTTAATCGACTTAAAGCAGTCGATATCGATCATCATCAGGCTGAGGTCAATCGCTTTACTGCGCGTATTTTCAATCTGGCGCGGCAGCTCCAGGTCAAAGGCGCGCCGGTTATTCAGCTGGGTTAGGGCGTCTACTAGGGCTACAGCAGACAGCCAGTCGTTGGCCTGGGTCAGGTCGCGGTAGGCCAAGCTGCGGTACAGCCCCGTCTGCACCTGGGCCTGGAGCAGCCGATTGAACTGCTCATAGGTCGTTGGAGGAACCTGCATGCGCTCCGCTGGCGGCAGCCAGAGATAGGCATCGGCCCCTGCTTCCAGGGCTTCTATCGTTTCCTCAACCGGCATCGGGGTCTGCATGGGCAGCTTTACCAGCCGCGGCAGCAGCCGGTCTTCGATCACCACAAAGTAAATACCCAACAGACTTCGCTGCTGCCTAAAAGTGGACAGCTTAGATAGGGGCGTGAGCTGTCTGGCTTGAGCAATGACCAGGTCGGGCGGCGACTCGTTCATCAACACTTCTGCCTGCGCCGCGGTCTCAACCGTTTCAACCGTTACGGCTGCCAGACCCCGAACTCTCTCTAAAACGCCAGCTAAAAAAAGAGGATCTCCGACCAGGAGCACTAGGGCGTTCATTGAGCATTGAAGTCGTTCATCAAAGGGTTAGCTATTGCATTCTGGGCGATCAGGTTGCAATCTGCGTGGTCAACTCTCTGAGCAAGCCAATCTCAGGCTATCGCTTATCTCAATAGAATAGAGGACTATCGTAGAAATACTTAGAAATGACTGAACTACGATCACGGCAGCGCATGGATTGCAGTAAATATGTTTAAACGATTAAGCTATCAAAAAATTTAAATCTAGCTTCCGGTAAAGGCAGAACAGATTGCTAGACCGGTTCTGAATTTAGAGCAGCTGCTTAAAAAATACCCCAAAGCTGCTTAAAACCTTTCAGAAGCGCCCATGACTGTGACAACATTGGTCAGAATAGGAGGGTGGGTCTCTTAATCGATTGAATGTTCTATGTCTGGTTCTAAACTCTCAATTCGTTCGTCAGCCAGCGGCGCTGCTATTCGCCAGCAGTTTCTAGACTTCTATGCTGCTCGGGGCCACCGGATTTTAGAAAGCGCCTCGCTGGTGCCCGAGGATCCCACCGTGCTGCTGACCATTGCCGGAATGCTGCCGTTCAAGCCGATCTTTCTGGGGCAGCGGGCGGCGGAGTTTGACCGGGCGACGACGTCGCAGAAATGTATTCGCACCAACGACATTGAGAACGTGGGCCGGACGGCGCGGCACCATACCTTCTTTGAAATGTTGGGCAACTTTAGCTTTGGCGATTATTTCAAAGAGCAGGCGATCTCGTGGGCCTGGGAGCTTTCCACGGAGGTCTTTAAACTCCCACCCGAGCAGCTAGTCGTCAGCGTTTTCCGGGAAGACGATGAGGCGTTTGCGATCTGGCGCGATCGCATCGGTGTACCCCCCCACCGCATTCTCCGGATGGACGAAGTCGATAACTTCTGGACCTCTGGCCCTACCGGTCCCTGCGGCCCCTGCTCCGAAATTTACTATGACTTTCACCCCGAGCGGGGCGACGAGGCGATTGACCTGGAAGACGACAGCCGCTTTATCGAGTTCTATAACCTCGTCTTCATGCAGTACAACCGCGATGCTGAAGGCAATCTATCCCCCTTGCAGGCGCAGAACATCGACACCGGCCTGGGGCTAGAGCGAATGGCCCAGATCCTGCAGCAGGTGCCCAACAACTACGAGACCGACCTGATTTTTCCAATCATCGAAACCGCTGCCCGGATTGCCGGGATTGACTACGCCCAGGCCGACGAGATCGCTCGGGTTTCGCTTAAGGTGATCGGCGACCACCTGCGGGCGGTGGTGCATATGATCACCGACGGCATCACGGCGGCCAACGTCGGTCGCGGCTACATCCTACGGCGGCTGATTCGCCGGGTGGTGCGCCACGGTCGCCTGTTGGGAATTGAGCGGCCTTTTACGGCCGAGGTCGCCGAAACCGCGATCGCCCTTTCAGAGTCGGCTTACCCAGCGGTTCGCACTCGGGAAACAGCGATTAAAAACGAGCTGGCCCGGGAGGAAGAGCAGTTCCTCAAAACCCTGGCTCGGGGCGAGAAGCTGCTGGCTGAAATCCTGGCGCGCAATCCCCAGCAGGTCTCTGGCGAAGCAGCCTTTGAGCTATACGACACCTATGGTTTTCCGCTGGAGCTGACCCAGGAGATTGCCGATGAAAGCGGCGTATCGGTCGATGTGGAAAGCTTCGAAGCCGAGATGGAGAAGCAGCGCCAGCGGTCTAAGGACGCCCATGAAACCATTGACCTGACGGTACAGGGCAGCCTGGACGAGCTGGCAGAGCGGTTGCAGTCAACCGAGTTCATGGGCTACAGCCAGGCGATCACCGAAAGCCAGGTGGAGGCGATCCTGATTGACGGCGCAGCGGTCGAGCAGGCCGAGGCCGGGGCAGAAGTGCAGGTGGTGCTGAACCAGACACCGTTTTATGCCGAGTCGGGCGGCCAGATTGGCGATCGCGGCTATCTCTCTGGCGATACGGTGCTGGTGCGGATCGAAGACGTTCAGAAGGAGGGCGACTTCTTCGTTCACTTTGGCCGGGTCGAGCGGGGAACGCTGCGGTCCAGCACGCAGCTGACGGCGCAGATTGACCGAGCCTGCCGCCGCCGCGCCCAGGCCAACCACACCGCCACTCACCTGCTCCAGGCGGCGCTGAAAAAGCTGGTAGACGAGTCCATTTCCCAGGCGGGCTCGCTAGTGGATTTCGACCGTCTGCGGTTTGACTTTAACTGTCCGCGATCGCTCAGCCCGGAAGACGTGCAGCAGGTGGAAGCCCAGGTCAATACCTGGATTGCCGAAGCCCACAGCGCCGACGTGATGCAGCTGCCGCTGGCCGAGGCCAAGGCGCGGGGAGCCACCGCCATGTTCGGCGAAAAGTACGGTGACGAGGTTCGCGTCATCGACTTCCCCGGCGTGTCGATGGAGCTCTGCGGCGGCACCCACGTCAGCAATACGGCTGAGATCGGCGTATTCAAGATTATTTCGGAATCGGGCGTAGCGGCAGGGATTCGCCGGATTGAGGCAGTAGCTGGGCCTGCGATTTTGGACTATTTGAACAGCCGCGATCGCGTCGTGCGAGAGCTCGGCGATCGGTTCAAAGCCAAACCCGAAGAGCTAGTTGAGCGGGTCACCCAGCTACAAGCTGAGCTCAAGTCAGCCCAGAAAGACCTCAGCGCCCTCCAGTCTGAGCTGGCCCTGGTCAAGTCTGACCAGCTGCTAGACCAGGCCGAGACTATGGGCTCCGTACAGGTGATTGTCGCCCAGCTCAATGTCGAAGCCGACGGCCTCAAGGTTGCCACCGAGCGCCTGCTGCAAAAGCTCGGAGACGGTGCAGTCGTGCTCGGCGCCGTCCCCTCACCCGGCAAAGTTAGCCTCACCGCTGCCTTTAGCCCGTCCGTCATCGACCAGGGCCTGAAAGCCGGTCAGTTCATCGGTGGCATCGCCAAGCGCTGCGGCGGCGGCGGCGGCGGTCGCCCCAACTTCGCCCAGGCCGGTGGCCGCGACGAATCCCAACTCCCCGCCGCCCTAGAAGCCGCCAAATCCCAGCTCAGACAAGCCCTACAAGGCTAATCCCACCAC
>NZ_JADEXG010000030.1 GCF_015207255.1 Vasconcelosia minhoensis LEGE 07310 | reverse complement strand
GCGATTGACGAGCGCGAGGCGACGGCGGCGATACCGCCGCGCAAGGATGCCAAGATCTGGTTCCACGGCAACCGCAAAGGCCCGGCTCATCCGCGCGATGAGAACCTCAGACGCATCCGCAAAGTGGGTCGCTCAGCTTGGAAAGAAGAAGTCAACTATCACCGCCGTTCGCTCAGCGAGACGGGGATGTACCGACTCAAAACCGTTTTCACAGGTGAGGTGTGTGCCAGAAAGATCGCAGCTCAAACCACCGAGTTGATGATTGAATGTAAGGCGCTTAACCGGATGACGCAGCTCGGAATGCCTGATAGCTACCGCGTTGCAGCCTAGAAAACGACCGAGATGGGAAACCCCTGTCCCTTTCTCAATTCATGCAACAAAGCCCCTTTAGGCCTTTAAACTTGACAGCACCGGCCTAAACTACGACAATCCTTAGCAAATCGATTCCTCAGCCCAGTTCAACTTGGAAACGGTTCTCCGCAGTTAATGACAGGCAAAGCCAATTGCCGTTTCACGACTGGATTAGCGCCGATAGCTGGGAATAGGTCCCTAGATTGATCTTAAACGGCACAGCGCGAAGGCCAGCATTAGCCCTATTCTAACCGCACTTCCTGCTCAATGCTAAGTCCATCTAACCACTGCCGATCTTCAGTGACGTGGGGAAATTTGATCTGCGCCGCCGAGATGCCCCGCTGGATCATCCGCTGTCTGAGAATTTCAAAGCTTCCCGAAGGCAGGATTCGCAAGCGCGGGGGGGCGATTTGGTCCCGTCGCTTAATGGCATAGAATTTCTGCACACTTTGCATAATGACTTCAAACTGCTGCAAAAATTTCTCAGGGTCTGCCAGTCGGTCGGCGGGGGACAGTTCAATGTTGACCAAGTAGTAGGCGGGAAGATCCTTTTTAGGTAAGGTGATACAAAAATTTCCGAGCGTGACCTGAAAAATCTTTTGCAGCTGCTGCATCGTAGCCAGTACGTGGGCTTCTGTTGTTTTTTCAGTAGAGGCTGAGATGACGCCGCCCCGACGATGCAGAAACCGCATCAGGGGAGCCTGTTCAAAGAATCCCTCAATCTCAACCACGTCGCCCAGGTCATAGCGATAGAAGCCGCTGTAGTTGGTCAACACAATTCGATAGCGGCGGCCTACCTCCAGCTCCCAGGCCATCAGCGTTTTAGGACAGTCAGTCTCCCACTGGTCTTCAGGAACAAATTCAATCAGAGTACTTTCAATCGCGGGAATGGCATTGTCAGTATTGAAGTCATAGTGAACGCCCAGATTTCCTTCAGAACAGGCATAGATGCCGCCAAAGATCGGCAGGTCGCCAAAGTATTCTGGGAACTGCTCGAAGTAAAAATTAGAAGTGCCTGCTCGCGCTGTTACCATTAGCGATAAACCGGACCATGCTGTTTGGGGCGTCAGCCGTCCGTAGGACTGATAGATTTGCCGGAGCTGGGCGGCCCGTCTCGGCGCAGCGGACCATTTACGCTCCAGGCGCTCTCGCAGCTGCGGTTCTAGCTTGATCCAGTCGGCAATTTGCCCCACTTCGATATCCTGGATCAAAGAGTCGGCGTGCTCTTCTAGCTGCCGACACATCTGCAGGGCTAGAATTGGAAACGTCGCTAGAATCACCCGCAAGTTTGGATCTCTTAGGGCAAACATGAGACAGATATAATAGCGAGCGGTCGTATCGGCAATCTGATAGGCTTCAGGCGGATGGACAAACAGCAGATTTCGAGAGAGTCCATCCATCAGGTACATATCGCTCGTACTGACCGGCGCATAGCTGATGCCGGAGGCCGTCTGTCCGTGGGGGTTGACCGACATGGGAAAGAGAATCTTGCCGAGGGGCCGCTGATCTCGCAGTGCTGCCTTAATTGCAAACCCAATCGCAGTGCGGCTGGAGCGGGAGAGAAACCGCCGCGATCGCGCCGTCACTGGAATAAACTTCTTTTGTCCGGTCGAGCCGCTGCTGATGTTGAAGTAAATTAGCGGATCGGGCACCAGCACGTTCGCTTCGCCATGGGCCATGCGCTGAATGTAGGGCGCAAAGGCACTGTAGGGCCGAATCGGCAGGCGCAAGCGAAACTGGTCGATGGTCTTGATTTCAGAGAGCTTATGCTCGCGTCCAAATTCGGTATCCTGGTGAGACTGGAGCAGCGATCGCAAAAACGTCTCCTGCGCCTGCTCGATCTGCTGAACATGTTGAATGAGTCTAGCTGTTGAGCGCTGGGCGAATGCCTGGAAAGCCAGATTCATCAGGGGATTTGCCATGTCTCTCAATTCTCTCTACGCAATGGGGACTCAAACGGAAAGCAGCTGCTGCTCGATATGCCGCAGAGCCGAACCGCTGCGAATCTCCTGGGGTGAAAAGGCCATCCGGGGCGCGAGATAGTGCAGCGCATAGTCCTGACGGATGCGCTCGGTGCCGCCGCTGGTGATGTTCAACAAAATGCAGTCTGTTTTTTTCAGCGCATTGGCCTCAGCCGCCTGGAGTAAGGCCGCTGTCGCAATGCCAGCCGAGGGACTAATATCGATGCCTTCGAGTTCCTTAAACAGGCGGCGGGCGCGAACGGCGGCTGAGTTAGTGACCGCGTACATTTGCCCCCCGGTCTGGGTTAGCGCATCGTAGACTCCACCAGCGATCGCATAGGCCGGGCTGCGATTGGTCAGCACCTTAGCCGAAACCTGATTAATCTGCGCCTTGGTCACCCCCTCACGGCGAGCAACAAGGGTGCGGCTGCCCCGCTTCCAGGCATCGACCATGGGGCTAAAGGGACTATTTTGGGCCAGGTGTAGCTGCATAGTCTGGTTGCCAAAGCGGCCATCCTGGAGCAGGCGCTGATTGGCTTCCCAGGCCGAAATGCCGCCCGTCCCCGAGCCTACCGCCTGGAAGTAGTGCGCCGGAATCTGGCCTAAGGTCGTCACCGCGTCCAGTACAGTCAGCCCCATGCCGTCCCGCCGGGCCACATTAGCCGCTCCGCCTTCGGGAAAGAATCCGTCTAGCTGACCGATCTGCTGGGCCAGCGCGATCGCGTCCGCATAGTCGCCCCCGTCACTGACGACGATCAGCCGCACGCCGGGATAAAACTTAGACGTAGACCAGATCGCGTCCAGATTTTTTTCAGGAATCACCAGATAGAGCGATCGCGCTAGGCTAGAGCAAATGTGGGCAAAGGCCCGGCCCGTGTTCCCGGCCGAAGCCACCACCAGAGTGCGACGATGATGCTCGGGCACCCGGGCCAGCACTGAGGGGGCCTCTAATTCCTTGAAGGAGCCCGTGAGCAGGTTCGCTGCTCGCTCTGGCCAGTAGCCATTGAAGCTGATGTAGAGCTGTTCTAGGCCCAGCCGCCGGGCTAGGTGGGTGCTTTGGTAGGTGATGGGTTTGCCACCTCCCGCTAAAAAATGGTCGGCGGGCAGCCAGTCGAGGAATCGAAAAATACCGGGGAGATGGGGCCTGATCGTCAGCTGCTGGGTGCGATAAACCGTACGGAGCAGAGACGGCGCGTGAGGCTGGTCACATTGCAGGCGAAACGGATTAGCGGGATAGTCTGCTCCACAGTGAACACATCGCAGACGGTAATGAGAACAATCGGTCACTGAATCATTGATTTTTGGCATATTTATGGGAACAACGGCCCGATAGTTTTCTAAACCTATCGCCCCTGACTCACTAGCTGTAATGGTGCAAAAGGCTGAACATCCTGGATTCCCCCTGACTGCAAAATTCAGACTCAGTATAAACAATAAGTGTCAAAAACTCGTAAAGGAGATCGCGCCGGGACCCTGTAGGCAGCCGTTAGCCTTAGCCGCTAGTATCTTCCCAAAGCTGACTGGGCGCATGGTCAGGGCAGTAGGCCAGCCCTTCGCCGTCCTGAATGATGGCAGCCCGATCGCACTTGCAGCAGCTTGGAAGTGCTGGATTAGATGAAGCTGGCTCAGCGGTCTGACTGGGCGGTTGCAGTTCTAAGTGGTTCGACATGATGGCGTTCATTAAAATCAGGTTTATAGGGTTTTCGTAACTTCCAAAGGTTTCTAAATCAGCGGGGCTAAATCAAGCGATTTAACAAAGCCTCATTAAATTTTATCCGTAGTATCAAGTCTCTGTGGCAGCGGCCTTCAGCCGCAATCCGCGAATCCTGACATCGGCAGTGCTCTATGATGGGGTGGGCGTTCAGCAATGTGGCCCGGCTTCAGCTCAACTTGGCCAAAGCTCGATTCAGGTCCGTCCACTACTCTTGGGAGTCCCATGAACCATCTGGTTTTATCAAAGCTGAAGTGGATCAAGGCCGTCCGCGACCCCAATGGCTGGGCCTACACCCGCGATCGCTTTCAGGATTCGCCACACACGATTGATCACAACTATGTGACGATTTTTCCCTTGGACTTTGCCACCAACAAGGCTGAAATGATCGAAGCCGCAGACCAGATCGCCCTGGTGCAAAACGGCAAGCTGACTCATCTGGTCGAAATCCTAGACTGTGAGCCCTATGAGGGAAAGCAAGGGTTTCATCGGCTCTGCCGGGTGCTCTGGTGGCGGCCAGATATTGCGGACTGGACCGCCCTACCGCCGCAGCAAGACCTGCTCGGGTTCGAGCCCGCTTTGCCTGACGACGAGGCGCATCAGATTGATACGCTGTCTGGCTTCGCGGCCCGCTGGGGCGAAAATGGTCGGCTGGCCGGGTTCCAGTCGTTTTTCGCCGAGCGGCTTTGAACCCGCTACAGGTCATGGTTTTGACTCAGCCGAATTGGTGATGGGCTTAAAAGACTGGCTGCTGCTGCTGCTGCTTTCCATGCTGTGGGGTAGCTCCTTTTATTTTGTGGAGATTGCCCTGCGCGACCTGCCGCCGCTGCTGATTGTGGCGGGACGGCTCGCGATCGCGGCCCTCACCCTGAACCTGATTCTCTATCTGCGGGGCGAACGGCTGCCGCGATCGCCCCGGGTCTGGCTGCGGCTGTTTCAGCTGAGCTGTGTCAATAATCTGGTTCCCTTCAACCTGATTGTTTGGGGGCAGCAGTATATCGAAGGCAGTCTAGCCGCTATCCTGAATGCTACAACGCCTCTATTTACGGTCGTCTTAGCCCACTGGCTGACCGCCGATGAGAAACTCACCTACAGCCGTCTAAGTGGCGTGACGATTGGCTTTGGCGGCGTCATCGTGCTGGTCGGACCAACCGTGCTGAGCGGCCTAGGCTGGGACGACCTAGGACAGTTTGCAATTTTAGGGGCGGCCCTGTCCTACGGGCTAGCGGGCATCTATGGCCGTCGCCTCAGCCCGATGTCGCCGACGGTAGTCGCAGCGGGCAGCATTACCGTCAGCGCCCTGGTGATGCTGATCATTGCTCTAGCGTCAGCCCCGGGAGTGATTCAGTTCAGCCCGGCGACGGGGATGGCGTTGCTTAGCCTGGGCGTCTTTTCGACCGCCAGCGCCTACCTGATTTACTTTTCCCTGCTGACCCGAGCTGGTGCCACCTATGCCAACCTGGTAGCGTTTTTGATTCCCCTCAGTGCCTCGCTGCTGGGTATTGCGCTGCTGAATGAACGGCTGCCCTGGAGCGCCCTAGTCGGTATGGCGGTAATTTTTGTCGGCCTGGCTGTGATGGATGGTCGCCTGCCGCCCCAGGGCTGGCAGCTGATGCCCTGGCAAAAGCCGCCGCCATAGCGCCAGGCAGGTCAGCCTGACTGCCGGTCTATAAGACAAATAGACTATAAAGAAACCTGGCCTCTTTTAAGCAAACTCGATGTCCGCACAAGATTCTGACTGGTTTGAGCCGCTCTACGCCGACGCCCTGGCCCAGGGCGACCCGGGCCAGATTCCCTGGGCGCTGATGGAGGTGACGCCCTATCTGCAAGACTGGCTAGAGCAGGCCGCGCCGGAGAGCACGGGTCGCTCTGCCGTAGTCGTCGCCTGCGGACTGGGCGACGATGCCGAAGCGCTGGCGAACTATGGCTTTGAGGTCACCGCCTTCGATATTTCAGCAACCGCGATCGCGTGGTGCCAGCAGCGCTTTCCCAACTCATCGGTCCATTACCAGGTAGCCGACCTCTTTCAGCTGCCGCCCGACTGGCGATATCGCTTCGACCTGGTCTACGATTTCCGCACGATTCAAGCTCTGCCGGTAGATATCCGGCCAGAAGTAATTGAGCAGATTGCGGCCCTGGCCGCCCCCGGCGGCACCGCCCTGATCGCCACCTACATCCGCCAGTCTGAGACGCCTCCCGATAGCGCCCCCTGGCCGCTGACCCTGGCAGAGCTGGCCCATTTTGAAGCTCTGGGTCTGGAGGTAGTGCGGCAGGATCGGTTTGTCAACCGCGACAGTCGCTTCCGAGATCGCGTCCGGGTCGAGTACCGAGTCCCCCAAGCGGTTGGAACTGCTAGCCGCTGAAAAACTGTCCGACTTGCAGGTCTAGCTCAGGAAACGCGACGGGCCGGAGGCTGCCCTGACTCACTCGCAGCTCAGTCCCATAGGTTTCACCCAGCGGGTCGCTAAACCGAAAAATTTGGCGATTTGCCAGGTCTATCACCCAGTATTCTGGAATCCCGGCTGTGGCATAGACTCGCTTCTTTTCGCCCAGGTCATAGGCCAGGGTCGATTGGGCGACCTCAATTAGCCAAAAAATCTCTGCTGCTGAAGGATGGCGCTCTCTATAGCGATCGCGCGGCGGCTGGACAACGGCGATATCGGGCTGAGGTTCAGACTGGGCCAGCGTAATCGGGTGCGCTTCTCGCACTACAGCTCGATGCTTCAGCTGGGCCCGCAGATAGCTCGTGCCGGATTCAGTCGTGTAGGCATGGCCTGGGCCTTCCGGTGCCATCTCAATCAGGTCTCCTTGCAGCAGCTCAACCCGACGCTGACTGAGAATGCCGCTGTCAATCAGCCGATGGTAGTCATCCACCGTCCATTTCGCTAGGGCTGTCACCGCGCTGCTCCCGCTCTGTCGCGTAATCCATTAAATTTATCCTATCTGCTCAGGTTTGCTAAGGTTTGACTATAATCCCGCGCTGATGTTTGAACCCTTCAGAAAAATTCCAGTCCCTGGAGTAACCCATGTTGAAAAACATTGTCGCTGTTCAGCCTTTAAAGGATTATTGTCTGCACCTCACTTTCGAAGATGGCATTGAGGGCATCGTTAATATTCAAAAATTGGTTAAATTTACTGGCATTTTTGAGCCTTTGAAGGTATCTGCCTACTTTGCCCAGGTCACCGTCAACCCTGACCTGGGTACCGTCTGCTGGCCTAATCATGCCGACCTCGACCCCGACGTGCTTTGTTCCCTCATTGCTAAACAGCCCTTACCTCGCTATGACGCCAGCTACACCCAGCCCCTTTAAACTGCTGACGCTGGCCGACTATCTGGCCTATGACGATGGCACCGATACCCGCTATGAGCTGGTGAACGGTGAGCTAGTAGCAATGCCGACTGAGTCGCCTGAGAACTGCAAGCTGGCTAAGCTGCTGATGCTGGAGCTGGCAAAGTATGTCCCCATCGTGCTGATTAATCTTAAAGATCTAGAGATCGCCGTCAGTGGCAGAAGAGCAAAGGTGCGTCTGCCCGACTTGACTGTTCTGAGTGAAGCGGGCTATGCCGCCCTAGCAGGTCAGCGCAGAAATACGATTACCTACGATATGCCGCCGCCGGTTTTGGTGGTGGAAGTGGTTTCTCCAGGGCAGGAAAATCGCGACCGCGACTACCGTCACAAGCGTACCGAATACGCTGCCCGAGGAATCACAGAATATTGGATTGTCGGTCCAGAAATGCAGCAGACCACACTATGCCTATGGGTAAATGGCCAATACGAAGATACCGTTTACACCGAAAGCACGCCAATCAAATCGACAATTATTCCTGACTTCACCTTAAGCACCGCTCAAATTCTAGCATTGAGACAACTACCGGAATCACTAACATGACCACCACAACGCAGATCATACATTGCGAACCTATCAATCCTATCAATTAGGAGAGATTGAGTTTGTTCTCTGACCTGTAAAAAAAGCTGGTTACGCGGCCAATGATGAGATTGGGGGCAACTGGGCCAAATTTGCGGCTGTCTTGGGCGGTTAGCTCAGAGGCGTTATCGCTAACTAGATAGTAGCTGCCGTCGTAGAAAACGTCCTGGACTCGCTTAATCAGCTTGAGGTTGGGCTGGAAAGGGTGATGCGCGATCGCAATATCCCCCGGCTTCAGCGACTGTCGGGCCTGCCAACTGGGGTCTACAAACACCTTATCCCCTGGCTTCAGGGTCGGCTGCATGGACTCGTTGAATATGGTGAACAGGCGGCGGCGGCCTAGCAGCCAGAGGGCGTATTCAGTAAAGCTAGCGGGGGGAATGGACATACAAGCAAAAATCCCGCAGGGCGGTGAGCGCTGCGGGATGGGGGTGCGATCGCGATTATCTAGCTAGCGGTATACCAGGAAACATCCCGTTCTTTGGTGGCCCAGAAGATATTGTGGATCTTCTGCACCGATTCCATCAGCTCCTGGGCGTGCTGCGTGCTGACCTCAACCTTGCAGGAGGAGCAGAGCTTTGCTGTCTTCCAGAAGGTGTCATGCAGGTCGGGATACTTTTCCAAGTGAACCGGCTTGAAATAGTCCGTCCAGAGGATTAGCACCTCGTCCTTAGTAATCTGCGCCTGCTCCTCTTTAATCGCGATGTAGCGCGACATGGTATTTTCGTAAGTCACCATAGCCGCCTGATCGCCCGACGCTGGCGGCTCCAAATCCATAATTTTTTTGGTCATGGAGAGGACGGCTTCAGCGGCAATCCGAGCCGAGGACGGGTCGTACACACCACAGGGACCATCGCAGTGCGCGTGGACAGCCGGGGCAGGCAGCCACGCCTTAAGGTTTGAGATTGCTTGTTCTAGCATAGTTATGGGCATAGTCATCAATTGAATTTTGCTCTTATAGCGTGAATGTATCAAGTTTAAAAGGTTTGAAGCCAGGTTTCAATCGTCCAGTATACCGATTCTTTCTCTAGCCGTGACTTTAGAGCAGATGGGGCAAGTTTGCTCTACTCAGCCGCTATGGCAGTCGCCGCTTTGGGCAGACTGCCATAGCGGGTGCCGTTCAGTAAAGTTTTCTTCAGGCTGAAAATTCTATAAAACCTCCAGGCTCAATGCAAACTGAACCAACGCGTAAGTCTAAACGAGCTGGCCGGCCGAGGCGTTTGCTGCTCCTGCCGCTGGCTCTGCTGACCACCCATTGCAGCCTCTTTTCAGCTGGGGCCAATCCCCGCGCCAGCCTGCCGCCCTGCGTCGATGATGACTGCGACTGTGGCGACCTGATTAGCCAGCCGCTGGCCCAGGCGGTGCTCGACGCCGTTCGCGGTGACCCCTACGGCCTAGATCGAGACGGCAACGGCAGAGCCTGCGAAGCGCTACCGCTGGCGACACGGCCGTTGGAACCGCTGACCTACGTTTCGCCCAGCTCGCATCTGGCGCTGGGCAATCCCAGCCACGCGGGCAAAACCTACGTTGGCAACTATCTGATCGAGCGAGAGCAGTATGTGCTGGCCTATGATCGCGATCGCGCTTCCCTGATCTGGGCCAGCTGGCTGGTCAACCGCAGCTGGCTAGGCCAAACCGACCGCCAGGATGACTTCCGCCCCGACAGCGGCCTGCCCAAGGAATTCCCACCCGTCCTGCCCACGGCCTATCGCGGTTCTGGCTACGATCGCGGTCATATGGTGCCGTCGGGAGATCGCACCCGCAGCCCCCAGGACAACTCCGCCACCTTTCTCATGTCTAACGTCTTTCCGCAAACCGCAGATAACAATCGTGGTCCCTGGAAAGAGCTGGAAGAATATTCCCGGCAGCGGGTTCGGGAAGGCAAGTCGCTCTATGTCATCGGCGGCGTTTATGGCGAGCGGGGTAAAGTGGGCGAGGTGACCGTACCGGGTCGGATTTGGAAAGTGATTGTGGTGCTGGATTCGCCAACGGCTAGCGTCAGTGGCATCACCGATCGAACAGAGGTGATTGCGGTGGATATGCCCAATCGCGATCGCGTAGACGCCAGCTGGCAAACCTACCAGACCACCGTTGACCGGATTGAAATCGCCACCGGTTACGACCTGCTATCCTCAGTGCCAGTCGAAATTCAGGCCATAATCGAGGCTAAAATCTGCGGTTAACTCTTCAATGGTTGACCAATGGGGAAAGGATTGCAGCTAGGCTTGACTATCGGTTTGGCTGGTCAAAAAATCCAATTTCTCAAGCAGCCTTAACCCTTCATTTGGATCTCCAATCGCAGCCATGGCTTTAAAGCGGGTAAACGCATCAAATTCTGCCAGCGCAATCGTAGAAAGCTCCTCAATCAGCTTATTGACGCTGATCCCCCTGCTTTGGGCAAATTCCTTCAATCTCTCATGCTTATCATCGGGCAAACGAACGGTCAAAGTCGCCATAGCGGTCATCTCCTCAGAACTTCTTCTGGTTTTAGAATTATCAAGTTGGGAAACAGCAGCTCAGAATTTTGAAAATATTTGACATTGTTAGTAGCAATCATTTGAGCGTTGCCAGCCACTGCTAACTCAATTAGATGATTGTCGGCTTCGTCTCTCAGGTTGGGTCTCCAGGTGTAGTAGATAGAAATCCATTTGCTAACGCTCATCAGGGACTGGAGCAGAATCCGTATCTCAGTTTGGGTTAAAGGGCATCGAGCAAGTACCCGGTCTCTTCCTATAACCGATTCATATTCGCTAAACAGGGCATTTCCCATTAAAGGTTGATAATCACCCATGAAGCAGCGCCGAATCAGTGCCCGACTCGGACCACTCGGGCCAATTAGCGCACTGATAATAACGCTAGTATCGATGACGAGCTTATTCGGCATACCGCTATGATAGCGTATGCGCTACCATAAATTGCTTCAGCGGCGTTATTGACCGGACAGAGGTGATTGCGGTGGATATGCCCAATCGCGATCGCAGATAACGGCCCCGGTATGCCCCAGGCCGTCATCGACAAACTTTTCAATCCCTTCTTTACCACCAAACCCGTGGGCAAAGGTACCGGTATCGGCATGTCGATCAGCCATCAAATTGTGGTTGAAAGGCACCAGGGCAAGCTGGAATGCCGCTCGCAGCTGGGGGCAGGCACGGAATTTTTAATTCAGATTCCGATCCAGCAGCCCAGCGACGCGCCCACGGGGGAAGGGAAAGGGTCTGTATCCAATTCGGGGGCAACCAGGGTTGAGCCGATCGCGGTTCCTAGCCCGGGCTAGTCATTCGCCAGGGTTTCAATCGTCAGCACCTGCGGCGGAGTCGCGTCCGGCGGGTAGAGAAACTGCACCTGCACCAGACTGCGATCGCCGGGCTCCAGCTCAAGCTGTACTAAGGGTTCTCCCTGCTGCCCGCGATTTTGGACCAGGTGGGTGTAGCTAGCCCGAGGGCGACCGTCCCGATCTTGGTAGATAAACAGCACCGTACCCCGAAAGAACACGCGCGATTCGGGCGATTCTAAAAACTGGAGCTCGCCACGCAGCGTTTCATTTTGCAGCGGCGTCTGTACCGAGAGCGATACCGTTTGAGTTTGCTCGCTATCGTTGTAGAGCGGCAGCCTCAGGTCGTATTCAATCCCGTAGTTGCCGTTGGCCCGGTAGGCGGTATCGGCGTAGCGGGCCAGCATCGGCGCGCTCTGGATCTGGCCGGTGCCAAAGGTATTGCGCTCTAGCGTACTCAAGACGTAAGACAGGCGATCGCCCACTGCCGGAATCGTCAGCCGACTGTCGCCAGGATCGGTGAGGGTAGCATTCCAGCTGGAGCCCTGGGCCACGCCCGCGACGCGACCGTAGAGAAATGGGTCAGCGCTGGAGCCGGGTGGGGTGGGGGCGCGATCGCGCGGACCCGCTAGTCCACCCCGCACCAGCAGCGTCTGCCATTCCTGAAGCGTTGGCACCCGCTCTTCACCGTCTTCCCCAAGGGGCGCGTACATCGCCAGACTGGCCACATAGAGCGGGCCGTTACTGGACAGCCGCATTAACGTGGAGCGACCGTTGATCCGGGGTTCGCTGCTAGCCGCCTTGGATGCCGTCGGCAGTAGCGGACTCCCTGGCGGCAGCGTCCCATCCGTCGCGACGCTCAGCCGCCGCAGGGGAATCGGCACATTCATCAGCAGCCGATTCTGCCCCGGCGGAATCTCGATCTGGGCAGGCCAGCTCGCCTGTCGCCGGTCCCGCAGAATATCGTTCATCAGGCGGCTGCCCGGCCCGGCAAATCGAGTACTGGCCAGATTTGACTCGACCGAGGCTAGCTCCTGCCAGGGCGCATCCTGACTGAGGTAGCTCGCCGCCTCTCGCAGGGTCAGCGTTACGGGCTGGCGGCTGGGGTTATGGACAATGATCCCTTGAAACATCGTCCGCATATCGGTGGGCGACTGTCCCTGTACGACGTGGTGCGAAAACAGGTCAAATCGACCGTTGAAGGCATAGTCCAGGTGAGCCGAGGGCTCGGATTTGCCGCGCCGAGGAAAGGTGGACAGTAAGATGCCTTCCGTCCCAATTCGCTCTGGGCTATTGTCATTAAACACCGGTACCTGATCGAGCCCGCCCGGCAGCGGACGCACCTCCTGCGGCTGGGTCACCAGCTGACGCTGAGCCAGCACTAGCGGCCGAGTGGGGGGCAGGGGCAGGTTGGGCGCTTGCCATAGGAGTGACAGCAGCAAAAACATAGGGCAACTTGAATCAGCAAACCGTTTCTCAACATAACACTGAGACGACGCTGACTCAGCAAACCTTAGGCGTAGCTGTGCCGGTTTTAAGACTGACCGCTGGAATAGCCCACAATTTTGGTAATAATGACTATAATTAAAAGGCAAACATTTAAGCGCTGATACAATAAAGGTAAGACGCCGTGTTTACAACTGCCCCCAGACCCACCCAGCCGACTGCGCTGCCAAAAGACCTATTTGCAGCTGTCGAACAGCTTAAAAAAGACCTGAACGCGGTCATTTTAGCCCATTATTACCAGGAACCAGAGATCCAGGATGTGGCTGACTATATTGGCGACTCGCTGGGGCTTTCGCAGCAGGCGGCGGCGACCGATGCGGATGTGATCGTGTTTGCCGGGGTTCACTTTATGGCTGAAACCGCCAAAATACTGAATCCCCATAAGCTGGTGCTGCTGCCCGACCTGGAGGCCGGCTGCTCCCTGGCAGAAAGCTGTCCGCCAGCGGCCTTCGCAAAGTTTAAGGCGGCCCATCCCGACCACTTCGTGATTTCCTACATCAACTGCACGGCGGAGATCAAGGCGATGAGCGACCTGATTTGCACCAGTTCCAATGCGGTTAAGCTAGTGAATCAGCTTCCCCCCGAGCAGCCGATTATCTTTGCCCCCGACCGCAACTTAGGTCGCTACGTCATGGCCCAGACCGGTCGCGACATGGTGCTCTGGCAGGGCAGCTGCATCGTGCATGAAACGTTTTCTGAGAAAAAGATTCTTCAGCTCAAAATGGAGTATCCCCAGGCTGAAATTATTGCCCATCCTGAATGCGAAGCGCCAGTCCTGCGCCACGCTAGCTTTGTCGGGTCAACCACAGCGCTGCTCAAGCATGTGCAGCAGAGCAGCTGTAATCAGTTCATCGTCGTGACCGAGCCAGGCATCATTCACCAAATGGAGAAGCAGGTCCCCGAGAAGCTATTCATTCCCGCCCCGCCGATGAACAACTGCGCCTGCAACGAGTGCCCCCACATGCGGCTGAATACGCTAGAAAAGCTCTACCTAGCAATGAAAAACCGCAGTCCTGAGATTACCCTGCCTGCTGAGGTTCAGACTGCGGCCCTGCGGCCTATTCAGAAGATGCTGGAGATGAGTGCGGCATAGCGGCTCACTTGAGGATAAGTACCGGACAGTGGGACAGGCGGAAGATGAGGTCAGCCGCGATCGCTTTCGTATCGTCCGTAATTTCCATACTGGGTTCAATCATTCACCCTATACTTTTGAATGAACGTCAATCCTCAATGAAACATCAATAAAAAATAGGAGTGAAAGAGACGGTTATGGCTGATGTAAAGATTGCGGTGGCAGACAATGGTCCTTTTCGGATTACGGGCGATGTTTCCATCGTCGATGCTGAAGGAGGAGAGTTCCCGGCAGAGCAAAAGGTGATTGCGCTTTGTCGCTGTGGTGCCTCTGAGAATCAGCCCTTCTGTACAGGCAATCACAAGCAGATTGACTTTCAGTCTGCGCCTAGGGCTTCGGAAGCCTCTTAGCAAGTCATCGGTGCAATGTTGAATCTGTCCAGGCTGAATTACCTTTTCTAAGGCTTAGGCGCTTCCGGAGCCTCCTCTGGAAGGGATCGCTGATTTTGCTGGTCGCGATCGCGCTTGACATGGCCATCGGCCGCAGCCTCTATCATCCCCTAGGTTATCTATATCGGCTGATCAGCTGGGGGCTATGTCAGCATTTTTCTCAACGGAGCCGCTATCTCGGTAAGCCCTCATCTAGGGAGACTCCAGCCGGTTCAAGATATCCGCCGGCCCCAGGGCCGTGGTGCAGTTTTGGAAAGATCGGAAAAATGATGAGTTTGGCCTTCTCAACCCGCGTAGTCAGGGGCGGCGGCGACAAAGCCACAAATGCTATGTTCCCAAAAAGGCTTTCGAGGTGTTCTTGTATCGCAGCGCTATTTTAACCAAGCCCTCAGTTTGTTCTGCACCCGACTCGAGATCGTTTTTCGATAGTATTTTCCTTTGTTGGTGTGGGGAAATGGCTGAGCTGGAATCGGTTTATCCAAGAACTCACAGAGCTCTTTCCAACCATCACCCTTGCCCCAGTTGACGACTAGCAAGCTATCCGAACGGTCGCGAAAATAATCTGTAACTTCATCATTGTGACGCCTATATCGCTGAATCATCGCTTCCCTTGAGACCTGAGGAAAGGGGAGGCCATAGAGAATTCGGCGGATCTCATTCAGCTCTTCCGACTCACCCCCCTGATTTGCCAACATGTTTTTATAGCTTCGAATCCACTGGTCAGGTTCTCGTTGGGTCAAAATAAATCGGCTGCCGGGAAACGCCTGATCGAGTTCTTTATAGAGGATAATCCAAGGCCAGTCTTCAAATGTTTCTTTTTCCTGTGCTAACGCCATGATTCTTGATAAGTCAGGCTTAGCGAGATCTTTGGCTAATCCCAGATTCTGGCTTTGATGATCAAAGCCTAATATTTCAAAACATTTGCCCAGGGTCGAAGTCCCAGTCTTAGCCCAGCCGATCCCAAAAACCTTGCTCATATGCTCCTTTAACTGATTCAAGTTGATTGATTTTCAGACAATTTGCGGTGTGAAAGCTTCTGATCTTATGGTTCGCTCAAAATAATTTGAGATTCAGAAATACCACGAAAGCAATGGCTTTCCGGTCTATTGACAAATGTTCTAACCCATGAGTCTTCTCTTGCCATATGGCGTCTCAGGAAGTCATGAGGAAAATGTAATCAACTTTACGCTACATGTGGCGTTTTCAGAATTTAGCGAACCACTAAAATAAATAAGCGAACCATGAGTCTGATAGCTGCAAAAAGCGCGATCGCATTGACAACAGGATCAGGCTGCAATCGGGCCTGTATCTTTCAGCTAGCCGCTAGTTTAGCGAAAGTACTGACGAAAGTCTTCATCCCGATCGCTCAGGCGAACCCAGCTAGCGCCCTGCTGACGCAGCCAGTCAGTCAGGCGCGCACAGGCCGGGCGTTCGGTAGCATAGTGACCAGCGTCTACTAAGATGAGGCCGCGATCTCGCCCCTCCTGAAACTGGTGAAACTTGCAGTCTGAGGTGAGGTAGACCTGAGCCCCAGTTGTGCTGACGGCTGAGAGAAAGCTAGCCCCAGAGCCCCCCAGGACTGCGACCCGGCGAATGGTCTGCTGTAGATTCGCGGTAGGGGAATAAAGCAAAGTAGGCGGTTCTAGCTTCGCTTGAATCTGAGATAAAAGCTGCCGTAGCGAACAGGGGTTAGGCAAATCTCCGACTCGGCCATAGCCCCGCCCGGTCTCGGTGGGGACCACGGGTTCAGGCTGCTGGAGCTGTAGCAACTGGGCCAGGACATCCGCCGTCCCGTCGGCAACCTGGTCAAAATTGGTATGGGCGCTATAGACGCCAATGCCGTGGGTGAGGCCGAGTCGCACCATATCCCCCACCGGGTCACCCGCCGTCACCGACTTGAGGGGATGAAATATCAGCGGATGGTGAGCAAAGATCAGGTTCACAGGATGCCCCTGCTGCTTTAGCTGAATCGCCTCAGCCATCACCGCCAGTGTCGGCGTTAGGCAGACCAGTACTCCAGGCAGCTGGTCTAAAATACCGGGCTCAATCTGCCAGCCGCAGTTGTCCCACTTTTCCTGCCAGTCTGGGTGCGCCCAGACTTCAAAGCTGGCGATTAGCTCGGCGATAGTCATAGAGGCAACGGCTCCGAATCGGTGGTCTACAATCAATTTAGGAAATTTGTAGCGCTTAAGTAAATGGTTGCCGCCGTTGAGCCCTCTGGGATTCTATCCACAAATTCGTTAGAAGCCTGGCTGGACCGTCCGCCTGTTGGTACTGAGTGGGTAGACGGCGAAATGATTGAAAATCAAGGCATGACCCTCAAGCACAGCAAAATTCAGAGCCGGTTGAGCACATTGTGGCGAAACTACGTAGATGAAAACGGGCTTGGGGGCGAGGTCTATACGGAGGTACCCTGCCGTACTGTTGACCGGGGCCGTTCGCCAGATGTGGCCTATCTGACACCTGACTTACTGGCGCAGCATGGTGACGCTAAAGTGCTGATGCAGAGTTTTCCACTGATTGCTGAAATTGTCTCTCCTACGGATTTTGCTGAAGATTTGCTGACCAAGTCCCAGGAATATCTGGCTTCAGGCAGCGAAGAAGTTTGGCTGGTCTTTCCAGAAAATCGCTGGGTTGTTATCGTCACGGCAGACCGTCAGGAAGTCATCGTCGCAGGCGGTACGGCAGCGACTCAAAAGGTTCTATTGGGGTTCAGCGTCTTGGTCGATAAGCTAGTGGACTAGCGCCCATTTGATATTGCCATAGCCGATTCCTCAGGCAAAATGGCACAATAGGAAACTGTCCATCCGTCCACTAACGCCCAGGACTTGCCATGACTGCTCTGCGCCGCTACCACATTACGACCTTTGGCTGCCAAATGAACAAGGCAGACTCCGAGCGGATGGGGGGCATTCTAGACGATATGGGCCTGGTCTGGACCGAAGACCCCAACCAGGCCGATCTGGTTCTTTACAATACCTGCACCATTCGCGACAACGCCGAGCAGAAGGTTTACTCTTACTTGGGACGGCAGGCTAAACGCAAGCACGAACAGCCCGACCTGACCCTCGTCGTCGCAGGCTGCGTGGCCCAGCAGGAGGGTGAAGCCCTGCTGCGCCGCGTCCCCGAATTAGATTTGGTAATGGGTCCGCAGCATGCCAACCGGCTAGGGGAGCTGCTGGAGCAGGTGTTTAGCGGTACCCAGGTAGTCGCGACCGAGCCGATCGAGATTATTGAAGACATCACCAAGCCGCGTCGGGATAGCGAAGTGACGGCTTGGGTCAACGTGATCTATGGCTGCAATGAGCGCTGTACCTACTGTGTTGTGCCGGGTGTGCGTGGCGTCGAGCAGTCCCGGGAGCCGACTGCGATTCGGTCAGAAATGGCAGCAATAGGACAGCAGGGCTATCGCGAGGTGACGCTGCTGGGTCAGAACATTGACGCCTATGGCCGCGACCTGCCTGGAATTGACGCCTCTGGGCGGCGGCAGAATACCCTGACCGACCTGCTTTACTTCGTCCACGACGTACCAGGAATTGAGCGCATTCGCTTTGCCACTAGCCACCCGCGCTATTTCACCGAGCGGCTGATTCAGGCCTGCGCCGAGCTGCCTAAGCTCTGTGAGCATTTCCATATCCCCTTCCAGTCGGGCGATAATGCGGTGCTCAAGGCGATGGCCCGGGGCTACACCCATGAAAAATATCGCCGCATTATCGACACCATCCGCCGCTACATGCCGGATGCATCGATCAGCGCCGATGCGATTGTCGGCTTCCCGGGCGAAACCGAAGCCCAGTTTCAGAACACGCTGCGGCTCGTGGCCGATATCGGCTTTGACCTGCTCAACACGGCAGCCTATTCGCCCCGACCGGGGACCCCGGCAGCGCTCTGGCCCGACCAGCTAGATGAGGAAGTTAAAAAGGACCGGCTGCAGCGGCTCAATCATCTGGTGTCGCAGCAGGCTGAAGCGCGATCGCAGCGCTACCAAAACCGAATTGAAGAGGTACTGGTCGAAGCGATCAATCCCAAAGACCCCACCCAGGTCATGGGCCGCACCCGCGGCAATCGGCTCACTTTTTTTGAAGGCGATATCAGCCAGCTCAAAGGTCAGCTCGTGCCGGTCCAGGTAACCGAGACCAGAGCCTTCAGCCTAACCGCAGTGCCGCTGCTCTCTCCAGTCGTAGCCTGAGCCAAATATTCCATCACCCGATCACTCGATTACTCCTAACGCCTACAGCGACACCTCGCGAACACCCGATCACCCCGTCACTCCCCCACCCCTACCGCTGCTGGGTAATTTTCTGGAGCGCAATCTGGACAAAACTGTTGGCGACGTCAATGTCACTATCGTGGGCAGCGAATACCACGACTCGGCTGGACGGATTGCGGGTCCCCGGGTTGTCGTAGCAGACGATGCGAAAAGAGCCATCCTCGAAAAAGCCGGTGCGGTAGGTATCGCCCCGTTCGGTTGGAATTGCGAGCTCTGCCATAAAGTCATCGGTCCGAGACAGGCAGCTGTTCATATCGGCGCGGATTGTGGCATCTCCGCTGGAGATCTCAGGCGAAGCCATCGCTGGTAGCGTCACCGCTGATAGGCCAACGCTAATTAGACTGCAAGTCAGGTGTTGAGTCAGTTTTGTCATAGGGCTCACCGAGTAGAGGTCGCGATTGGCCAGCTCACATTATAGCTTTTGGCTTTCACGATCCCATAGGTATTCTGACCTATACAGATTCGCTAGTACAAAGTCATTCTGGGGGGGGATGAAGTCGCATTGGTTCTCTGATGAAGTGGCTATAGGAGTTCCTACTCATTCTTTTAATCAGAGGATTTTATTGTGGACGATAAGCCCGCCAAGTGGATCGAGTACTTAGCTCGATTCGGCTATGCAGCTAAGGGGGTCATCTATATTACCATCGGCCTTTTATCGGCTCGAGCGGCCTTTGGTTCGGAGGGCAAGGTGATCGGTTCTAAGGGCGCAGTTAGGACGATCGCAGCGCAACCCTTTGGGCAAGTCCTGCTGGTGATTTTATCAATTGGGCTGATTGGCTATGTGATTTGGCGCTTTACCCAGGCGATTAAAGACCCCGAGCATCGCGGCAATGACGCCTCCGACATAGTCCGGCGGATCGCTTATGCAATTAGCGGCTTAGTCTACGGGGCTTTAGCGGTGTTTGCGATCGGGCTTTTAATCGGGTCGGGCGGCGGACAGGGTGGCGGTAGCTCATCTCAAAGCATCACTTCCCAGGTTCTCTCCTACCCGTTTGGGAGGTGGCTCGTCGGAACGGTAGGTGCGCTGTTCATTGGCCTCGCCTTCTACTACTTTTATCGGGCCATTAAGGCGAAGTTCCGCAAGCGCTTTAAGCTCCACGAGATGAGCCAGAAGGAAGAAGCGATCGCGACCTGGATTGGTCGGTTCGGGGTTGCCGCCCGCGGGGTCGTCTACATCGTCATTGGCGGCTTCCTGATTCAGGCAGCCAGAACCTATGATCCTAGCAAAGTGCGCACTTCAGAAGGAGCGCTGCAATCGCTGCAGGGCAGTTCTTTCCTACCTTGGATGTTCGGTATTGTGGCGCTGGGCCTGATTGCCTACGGCATTCACATGGGTTTCCAGGCTCGCTACCGACGGATTAATCCTGAGAATTAGCCAGACTGACGTTTCTGGGAACGGCGGACATAGCCTAGACCGCGCTCCATCGCAATCACTACCGTCAGCAGCCACAGGCCACCTAGCGCTAGCCCGGCGATGATGTCGCTGGTCCAGTGCGTGCCTAAAATTAGCCGGGCCATGCTGATCAGGCCAATCCAAACCAGGCTGAAGCTCAGGGCAATGAAGCGCTCTAGCCAGCTGCGAGAGGTGCGCAGCCACAGATAAAAGAGAAAGCCATAGGTGGCCATGACGACGGTGGCATGGCCCGAAGGAAAGGAATGCAGACCCGGCGCGGCTAGCCCATCGGCAATCAGGTCCGGGCGATCGCGGTCCCACATGCCCCAGCTAATCCACACCAGCGCAAACTGCAGGACATAGGCGGCGACGGCGCTGGCGGCAATCAGCGGATTGGCAAACCAGGCTGTCAGCGCCGTAAAGGTCAAAATCATCGGCAGCATCCCGACCAGGTTGCCGGGCGACTCCCAGGTGACCCCCTTGGCAAAGGTCATCGGAAAGCGCTCCGTGATTGCAATCAGCGTCTGCCGGTCCCAGTCCTGTAGCCATGGGTCTTGCCAGCCCATCGCCAGCCGAGTCGTGGCGTAGGTCAGCAGGGCTAAAATGCCCAGGCCAATCGCCAGCGTTCCGCCCCAGCGCCGCCAGGCTTCAGCGGGTATCTGCTGGCTTTTTTGCCAGAAGCGATGCGCGATCGCGCTTATACCAGCCGGAACGACGGATCGAGATTTACCCACAGCTAAGGACACCGTTAAAGGACGTTTCCCCAATGTGCGGTAAGATTTTGCCCTTTGGCAACCCCTTAAATATGGGTTTTATCTAAACTTGAACTCGATTCATCCGGCTGAGAAAGGCTTGCAGTCGCTCGCTCTGGGGATGTTTCAGCACCTGTCGCGGGTCGCCTTCTTCTTCGACCTGGCCCTGATTCAGAAACATCACCCGGCTAGCCACTTCACGGGCAAACTGCATCTCGTGGGTAACCACGACCATGGTCATGCCTTCCTCAGCCAGGTTTTGCATCACCAGCAGCACTTCGCCAACCAGTTCGGGGTCGAGGGCGCTAGTCGGCTCATCAAATAGGATAATCTCGGGCTGCATACAGAGGGAACGCGCGATCGCGACCCGCTGCTTTTGCCCGCCCGAAAGCTGGTCAGGATAGGCATGGGCCTTTTCGCTCAGGCCGACCTTATCTAAATAAAAGCGCGCGGTTTCTTTACTTTCTTTCTCAGACTGATTGAGCACCTTGCGCGGAGCTAGGCAGAGATTATCAATCACTGACATGTGGGGAAACAGGTTGAATTGCTGAAACACCATCCCGACTTTAGCCCGCAGCTGAATCAGTCGTTTGCGGCTGATTTTGGGCTTAGAAAGATCGATGCCGTTGACCACCAGCTCGCCGCCGTTGATTCCCTCCAGCCGGTTGAAGCAGCGCAGCAGCGTGCTTTTGCCACAGCCCGATGAGCCAATAATGGCAACCACTTCGCCCCGATGGATCTGACCGTTGATGCCGCGCAGGACCTTGAGCTCACCAAAGCGCTTCTGCAAATTGGCACATAAAATTGCGGGCATATCGTCGGCCATGGCAGTGACAGCGCCGGGGCGTCCCCAGCAGAGAGGCTATTTCAGCCAGCCTATCACCCCCAGCCAACGGAAAAAGTGCCTAGGCGATCAAACTTTTGCTGTACTTATCTGTAAACTAACTTATCTCTAACCTGAAGTTTATGATTAGGTTAAGGTGCATATTGTTGGCCTATCTGACCGTGTTTTGGAGTTTCCATGATTAAGATCACCCGTGCCCGGTTCTTGAAGCATTCTGCGTTAGGGTTTGGTGCAGCTCTGCTCCTGGCGGCCTGCGGCGGTGAGGAACCCGCCGCTACCTCTGACGACTCGGCGGCTAGTGACCCAGCCACGGCAGAAACCGCGAGTGGCGATACCTGGACGGTAGGCACCGAGCCGGCCTTTCCACCCTTCGAATCTCAGGACGCCGACGGTGAGCTAGAGGGCTTTGATATCGACATTATGCGGGCGATTGGCGAGCAGGCCGGGGCCGAGGTGGAATTCAGCAGCCTGCCCTTCGATGGCCTGATCCCGGCGCTGCAGAATGGTTCAGTGGACGCTGCGATTAGCGCTATGACAATTACTGAAGAGCGGGCTCAGACGGTAGACTTTTCCCGGCCCTACTTCAAAGCGGGATTAGCGATCGCGGTCGAAGAAGAAAATACCGAAATCCAGTCCTTTGAAGATCTTCAGAATAAACGGATTGCGGTTCAGCTCGGTACGACCGGGGCTGAAGAAGCCACCAAGATTGAAGGGGCTGAGATCAGCCAGTTTGACTCTGCTCCCCTGGCATTGCAGGAGCTAGCCAATGGCAACGTCGATGCCGTCATTAACGACGCCCCGGTTACGCTAGACGCGATTAACAGCGGCAACATCTCTGGGCTCAAAGTGGTCGGCGAGCTGCTGACCGAAGAATACTACGGCATCGCCCTCCCCCAGGGTTCTGAAAACGTAGAGGCTGTCAACGCGGCGCTGGGGGAAATCATCGAAAATGGCACCTACGCTGAAATTTACCAAAAGTGGTTTGGCAGCGAACCCTCCGGAGAGCTGCCCGAGTCGGTCGATGCGGCGCTGTAGTGCTCTTTCAAGTAGCGTTCTTTCTATCAGTGGCGGCCTGAGCTTACCCCCTGCGAGCTGCCCACCGCTTTGTCCTCAATTCTCTGACCTGCCGTGGCCCAATCACTCGGATATATCATCGACGCGCTGCCGACGCTGCTCAAAGGCGCGCTGATTACGCTCCAGCTCACCGCAGTCTCCGTTATTCTGGGCATGATTGGTGGGACGCTGCTAGGCATTGCCCGGCTGTCACCGATCATGCCGCTGCGGTGGCTATCGCGTATTTATATCGACTTTTTTCGCGGCACGCCGCTGCTGGTGCAGATCTTTCTGATCTATTTCGGGCTGCCCGCGCTAGTCCAGTCGCTGGGGGTTTCTTTTACCTTTGACCGCTGGACGGCGGCAATTTTAGCGCTCAGCCTCAACTCTGCCGCTTACCTGGCCGAAATCGTCCGGGCTGGCATTCAGTCGATTGAGCAAGGCCAGCGGGAAGCATCAGAATCACTCGGTTTGGGGCCTAACCAAACGATGCGCTACATCATTTTGCCGCAGGCGTTTCGTCGCATGATCCCGCCGCTGGGCAATGAATTTATCACCCTGCTCAAAGACACTAGCCTAGTCGCGATCATTGGCTTTGAAGAACTCTTCCGCCGGGGCCAGCTCACCGTTGCGACCAACTACCGGGCGTTTGAAATCTATATCACCGTAGCGCTGATCTATCTCGTCCTGAATACGATTTCATCCCAAGCGTTTAGCTGGCTAGAGCGCTGGATGGACCCCACCGAGCAGGCTAAAAAACGCGCCAAGCAGCAGGCTAAGCAAACCGATCGGGCTGTCGCGTAGAGATCGACTCTGGGTAAGTAGTCGAACAAAACTAATTGCACATTTTTTACAAAGAAGAGCCTGATGTCATGCCGAGCCTGTCGAGGCATCTATCCCAGAAGCGTCAGTGGTTAAGAGATTCCTCGCTATGCTCGGAATGACAATTCCTTCTATGTAAATTTCAATGCTTAGGTACTTAATAGGCTCCTGTTCGAATGGCACAAAGCTTTCCAAAGGTTAAAATTATTGCCGTCGGCAAGGTCAAGAAAGCCTGGCTCAGGTCGGGGATAGCGGTCTATACCCAGCGCCTACCGGAAGTCGAAATTGTCGAAATCAAAGACGCTGACCCAGAACGCGAAGCTGCCAAGCTGCAAAGCCTGCTGCAGGCTCAAGACATGCTCATCCTGATGGCTGAGGAAGGCCAGTCTTTTAACTCCATTCAACTGGCCAAATGGCTGGGACAGCAGGCTTCCGGTAGGCTAACCTTCTTCATCGGCGGCCCAGCAGGCATCAGTCCATCGCTCAAGCAGCAAACCCGTCAGCAAATCAGCCTGTCCGCCATGACTTTCCCCCACGAGCTGGCCCGCCTGATGCTGCTGGAGCAGCTCTACCGCGCCAAAACCATCCTCCAGGGCAGCCGCTATCATAAGTAACTGTAGCTATTCTAATAAAGTCGAAAAAATTTCAGTCAATGAGTGGAATTGGGCGTAATGTCATTCCTGACTCCAGACATTTTTCAAAACACTTACCTAATACGCCACAAGTCCTAAGGCTACTAAGACGTAGGCAATCTGCTCACATCTTTAGCGATAAAGAAACAATGTTTCAGGTTGCTCGAGCTATCTTAGAAAAAGGCGAATACACAGGCACTATTCGCGGCTACGAGCGCTATGGCTTATTCTTTTCCCAGCCAATTGGTTTTAGGCTGGATCCTAGTGGCTCTAGAATTCCGCTGTTTTATGGTGAGGTAAAAATTGATGCCAACGACCGATACCACCCAATCCCCCGGACTCGACCGAGTGAAGGATAGCTGGAGCTCTCTCGAGGTTTGGCTTGATCCAACGCTGTCGCCTCCATATATCTTGCTGCTGTTGAGTGATCAAGTAGGAAATTGGCACATCTTCGACCCTGCTGAAAAATATAGATTGATTAAGAGCTGCCAAAATTATGATGAAGCAAGGCTTTGGCTCTTAGAGGATGAGTATGAGCTGCTAGAGGGGCGTATCTCTAGCGCCGACATTTATTAAAATACACGTGGTATATAAGTGATTCTATGTGGCTACTAGGGGCAGAATTCGGTCATCGTAATCACCGCGATCGCTCATAGCTGATTCGGATCAATCCCGAGTTCGCGCAGCCTGGCAAAAGCGCGATCGCGTTCCTGCTGGGCCTGATTGCGCTCTTGCTGGGCCTGGTTACGCTCCTGCTGAGCCTGGTTGCGTTCCTGCTGGGCCTGGTTGCGTTCCTGCTGAGCCTGATTGCGCTCCTGCTGAGCCTGGTTGCGTTCTTCAATGTATTCCTCGGGTTCCTTGAACCTCTCGCCGTTTGGGTGAAAGATAGCCAGGCCGTCATCGTATAGCTCAAACCGAATTTTGAGTATCGGCGATGTCCAGGGAAAATTAAGCGGCGTGATGACAGACAAGTCTTGCGCTTGATGGTCCCGCACATATCCCCAGAAATCATAGGAGTCTGGGTCATAGAAGTACATCTCCAGAACCCCATACTGACCATAGAATGCCTGTTTTGCGAACATTTCGCGGGCACTATTGCTAGGGGAAAGCACTTCGAAAACCACCTGCGGCGCAACGTTATCTTCTTCCCACTGTTTGTAGCTACCTCGGTCTCCAGCAGGACGCCCCAGCACGACCATTGCATCGGGCGCTTGGGCAGGCACGGGTGGGGCTTCAACCTTGACCGGATACCAGAGCAAATCTCCCGCGACAAAGGCGGTTTGGTCTTTCAAGAGCCGTTTTAGATTAGTCACCAGACGGACAATCCAGCGATACTGAACTGTATTCTCGGCCATCGGTTTACCGTCTGAGTCAGGGTATAAAACCTGAGCAGGTGTTTGAACCATGGGTATTGCCCTGGGAATTGCAGTTGAACCTAATTTTATCGAATTGTCCAGGCATTTCTTATCGCTTTTACCAAGCTAGCCAGACCGGCAAACTCCAGCACCCTTGCGATCGCGCGCTCAATTACAGTAATGAAGTACAACGAGGGCAGATCAATCTATTCACTTAAACGCTATGCTGTATCGAAATAACGCTGAAGGATACATCGCGATTAGCCAGCCCTCCCACGCTTGGCTGGCGGGTCAAATTGCAAGAGCCTGGGGAAACTCAGAATTTGGCTCCTTCGAGCCTTGGGAAGAGGTCTGCCTGGGCGCAGAAGTGCACGATATTGGCTGGCTGCCATGGGAAGCTTCGCCAACGCTAAATCCTCAGACCGGTCGTCCACACAATTTTACCGAAGTGCCTGTCAAAGCCCACACTGCGCTTTGGTCTGCTGGCGTCCAGATGGCACTGGCGCTGGGGCACTACCCAGCCCTGCTCGTTTCGCTCCATGGCGTCGGGATCTATCAGCAGTTCAACAATGAGCAAGCTTCAGCAGAAGCCGCTCAAACGGTTGACAGGTTCATTTCTCAGCAGCAAGCACTCCAGTCTGAATTACTCAAAACATTACGACAGGATGCTCGCTATGCCGCATTCTGTCAGCCTAAGATTGTGGAACGCAATCGGCAGATCGTTCGGGTCGCAGATCGTCTATCCCTAGCGATTTGCATGGAAGTCAAAGCAGCATTCACTCTAGAAAATGTGCCTACGGCTAACGGAAAAACTGTTCTCAAGCTTGAGCCAATGGATAATACCAGTCGGCTCGTCGTATCCCCTTGGCCGTTCAAGGCAGGCGAGGTGAGCTTAGTCTGTGAAGGCCGTCATCTCTCTGGTTCGTTTACCGATGAGCAAGTCATGCAGGAGACTTTGCGACAGGCTCCTAGAGCGACCGTTGAGGCGACTTTGTACCCAGCATAGAGAGGGGGTAGCAAGTGATTATGCAAACATTCATGTATTTCATCTCGAAAGCTTAGGTTCTACGATCTCCGGAAAGCTTTGGAAATTGCGTCTGACCCAGTCCATTCCGACCTCATTGTTGAGTTTAATTTTTTGAGGCGAGTCGGGATAGAGCTTGCCCAGAATGTCGGCATCCTGATCGACAACAACTTTACTAAGCTTGAGATAGGTGTTGCCAAACAGTTTAAATGCCGGATGCCTGGCCTGACCAAATAGCAGAACATAAGTTCGAGTGCGGTTTTCAGCTTCGGGCACAAAGAGATGGCACTGCGCAGCTTTGCCTAGCGGCATTTCTCCATGAAAAATAACCAGAGACGGGAAATGGTTTTCTAAGTGGGCCTTAATCGTTTGAGGCAGTAGAAATAAATCCGGTTTCTTAAGTTTCTCCATCAGACGGTAAGGAGCAGTCGGCATGTCATAGAAGGCGTGAGAATGGTGGCCCTCATCAATGAACTGATGAAACTGCACTTCTGTAATCCGAAACAGGTCCCGATGGGTACCGTTCTGATGATTGTAGTCGTGCATATTCAGCAGCATGGTGAGCAAGTCTGTCTCAACGCTTCTGTCTGCGGTATGGCCGATAAACGAGTAGGTCTGAGCAATCTCATTCAGCACGCTTGGAATAGGGATTCTGGGCTCGTATTCTCCATAGGACCAGATGAAGTCTCCTTGGATTGCTAGTTTCAAAGGCTTCAGCTGAGGCAGCGTTTTTTTGCTCGTCCCAGGTAAAATGGTACAGCCTGAAGCATCAAACTCCAGCGCGTGGAAGGGACAGACCACGGTAGACTGATCGGCTTGGGGCTGGCACCATCCCTCAGACAGCATCGCACCCATATGGGGACAGGCGTTGGGCAAGGCATGGACCGACCCAGCGGGCGTTTTCCACATCACGTAGTCCTTACCCTGCAAAGCAACCTTGTGGGGCTGATTCACCGCCAGCATGGACTTGTGCCCTAGAAGCCAGGGCACACCGGGAAGCATAGACTGCATCGCAAACCTCCGCCAGCGATCGCGCTGTAAAATTATGAAAGATCCGTCGCATTCCTAAAATATGACAGACCATTCGCATTTGTCAAGAACGCTCCGCCGTCAGCCCAAACAGCAGCGGGGGAAAAAACGAGTTGAAAAAATTTTAGACGCGGCGGCGACTGTATTTGACCAAGTGGGTTACGAGGCCGCGACGACCCATCAGATCGCAGCACAGGCCGGGACCGCCGTTGGCTCGCTTTATCAGTATTTCCTGGATAAAGCCGCCATATTCAAGGCAATGGAGCTACGGCATACTGAACGGGTTAAAGCCTTTTGGGCACAGATGAGCACGCCGGAAATTATTCAGCTACCGCTGCGCCAAATGATCCACGCCCTTGTCACAGCAGCGGCTGAGCTGTTTGAGCAGCCCGTATCGCGGATTGTGTTTGTACAGTTCTATACGGCCCGCGAGATCTTTCAATCAATTGATGAAAGCATGACTCAGGAAGCAATCGATTTTTTGGCTAGCCTTCTACACCAGAGGAACTTAGCTTTGAGTGAGGCGCGGTGTAGTCTGTTAGCGGAAGTCTGCGTTCACAGTAGCAATGCCGTCATCCTATCTGCGCTGCGCAATCCTGACTTAGCCCATCGCCAGCAGCTGATGCATCAAATTGAAGACCTGCTGGTTTCATATTTGGGGCCGCATATTGGGGATAGCCGCGTAGAAAATGTAATGAATGTAATGATATGTCCTCACTGTCAGTCTAGTCAGGTGAATAAAAACGGCTTCCGCCGGGGCAAGCAGTGCTATCTATGTAAGGATTGTGGCAAGCAGTTTCTTGAAACGGTCTGTCCTGGCTAAACATGATTATTACCTCCCTGCTGCTCGGCCTTATCGGTGCGGCAGCTTTTCTAGCTGCCGTCAGAGCGTTACCCCAGAAATTATCCGTGATGGCCGCTGGACTCATCGTTGCGGCACTGCTCTACGTTGGATTTGCTATAGCTGGCGGCGCTGGCGCAGCACGGATAGCGCTAGAAGCTGTCGGAGTGGGTATTTATGGTCTGCTAGCCCTGATAGGACTGCGGTATTCGGCCTGGTGGCTGATGCTGGGCTGGCTGCTGCATCCAGTCTGGGATGTGGGACTGCATTTTTTGAAGCAGGGTGCAGCCTATGCTCCAGTTTGGTATGTCCTGGCCTGCGTCAGCTTCGATTTGCTTGTGGCCGCCTACATTACTTGGAGCACCGTCAGAGGCAGTCAGTTTAGAACAGATAGAGTTACGGATTGATAAACAGATTGTTCAAAGCTGTCCATCAAGAATACTTTCACAATTGATATCTAATTTAACTGCTCGTGACGCCCCCAAACCCCCAAATTTGGGGACTTTGAGCCTGGCCTCCAAATCTTTCAAGAGTCTATGTGGTTTTTGGGAGCAACAATTTGCAGGGGATCGATAGTCATGAATGCCGAAGCCGAATGTCAGCTTACTTTTCGGAATGCTTTAGGTGTCATTCCAGTCTGCTGGCGAAACCATTTGCCCAGATGACTATGGCTGCTAAATCCGCAGGTCAGGGCAATCTCAGCTATGGTCAACTTTGTTGTTTTAAGCAGCTGCTTGGCCTCTTCAACCCTTTGCTGAAGCACATACTGGTATGGGGATACCCCCGTTGACTGTTTGAAGAGCCGACTGAAGTGAAACTGACTGAGTCCCAATTGCTGAGCCAAGTCAGAGAGCTGAATATTGTCCGATAGGCGATCGCGGATATAGTCCGTAATTTGCAGCAGCTGATAATCGGTCAGGCCGCCTTCATATAGCGCGATGCTCGGTTGTTGTGCCGTATAGCTTCTGAGCAGATGAACCGCTAGCATGTTAGTCAGCGACTCGACATAGAGCTGCCCTGCTGCCCCACCGTTGCGCAGCTCGGTCAGGAGCATGGTCCCAATTTGCTCCAGGTGAGGATTTCTGGTTTGAAACTTTGGCACTAGCTCCACGCGACCTGATGCCTCTTCATTTTGCGCAACCTGGTCTAGAAACTTAGATGCAATCCGGATGCGCAGATACTGATCGCACTGATCCCACTGGCTGAATAGAGATAGCTGAGCTGGCGTAACGGTCATATCCCCTTTTGTAGACAGGCTAATGTGCGTGCGAACGCTAACCTTTTGAAACAGCTTTAAGGGGCGGTGACTGAGCGCTAGACAGAGCGTGTGCTCAGTTGCGCTTTGATAGTGCTCTTCGCCTGGTGGCTGACAAAACTCTTCTACTAAAATATTCTTCCAGCCACAGGCTTGACTAGAAACGACTGGAGGCTGCAGCCCACGGTTAGAGAATTGACCGGTTTTGCTGAGAGGTTCTGCGGCTGACGGCATGGATGGACCTTTCTCGTCTGACTTTGCTGACTGAATCTTAGCGCAGTCTGACCGGGGAAAACTCACAGCAAGATGCTGATAGTTCAGCAATGTTTGAGTAGTCTAAATCTGCTACTTGATGGAACATAGACAGTGTTTAACGGCGGGCATAGTGGCAACAGTGATGCATTCAAAAACGGGCATTGAGGTCCAAGCCTTCTTAAAGCTAGCAGTTCCCTTGGCAAGCGCTCAGCTAGCTCAGGCAGCCGTCGGCTTCGTAGATACAATTATGATGGGTCGCTTAGGCACAGAAATTCTAGCAGCCGGTGGACTCGCCTCAGCGGCCTTTCAATTCCTGCTGAATATCGCTAGCGGTTTTGTGATGGCCGTGAGCCCGTTCGTCGCTGAAGCCTATGGGGCGGGTCGTTATAAGCAGATTGAGCAGCTCGCTCGTCAAGGACTCTGGCTATCGCTGTTTTTGAGCCTGCCAATCATGGCCACAATTTATCGGCTAGGCTTTGTTTTGGAAGGGCTAGGCCAGTCTGCGTCGATTGTCGAGCTAGCAGTCCCCTATTTTCACCTGATTGCATGGGGCATCTTTCCGGCTTTAGGCTTTGCTATGCTCAGAGGCTATGTCTCTGCGCTCGCTCAAGCCCACATCGTGACTGTGATTGTGGCTATCGGCACCCTGTTCAACATTGTTGGCAACTATGCTTTAGGATTTGGTCAGTTTGGGTTTCCTCGCTTAGGGCTGGCGGGATTAGGCCTGGCAAGCGGGCTGAGCTACTGGCTGATGTTTCTGATCTTTCTTGCTTACATCTTTCAAGATTCTCAGCTAAAGCGCTACCGTTTTCTACAAGATCTGTATCGACTGAAGCCTAAAATTCTGATGCGGCTGATAGCTACCGGCACTGCGATCGCGACTACCGTTGTTTTAGAATATGGGCTATTCACCATCGTTACCTTTCTCATGGGTCTTTTAGGAACCGCTGTCCTGGCGGCTCACCAGGCCGTTTATCAGACCATGTATTTGCTGTTTACGGTGCCGATGGGGATGTCGTTTGCGGCAACAGTCCGCGTGGGGCAAGCTTTTGGCCAGCAGGACCACTCAAGAATAAGACGTGCCGGGTATGTGGGTATTGTTCTAGTTACAGGATTCATGGTGCTGACCGCGATCGCGTTAGTCATTTATCGTCGTCAGGTAATTGGAATTTATCTAGACGTTCATAACCCGGCTAACGCGCAAATCATAGCAATGGCCATGCCCATGTTGCTCATTTCAGCTCTGGCCCAGATTTTAGATGGGATTCAGCGAGTCGCCCTGGGTGCGCTATACGGCCTTCAGGATACGCGCTTACCTGTACTGCTGAGCGGGGTTGCTTTCTGGGGAATAGGCTTGACCAGTGGATGGTTACTTGGCTTTTTATGGGAGCTAGACGGCGTAGGTCTGCTGATCGGTCAGTCTACTGGGGTTGCCGTCGCCGGACTGCTTTTCGTCTGGCGGTTCCATCGGCTGACTGCCCCAAAGCACTATTTCAGCCGCCGTTAGCGAGCGATTGGATTGTAGGACTTTTAGCCTCCCTTAGCTTTGTCCAGAGGCTCAAGCTGGGCTGAGTTGGGTTTGATTTCTCCTTCATAGCGGCTGTAGACCAGCTGAATCGGTCGCCAGGGCGAAAACCAGTAGACATCTTGGACGACGCTGAGGGCGCGATCGCGACTAGCCGCGCGAAACTGCACCAGGGCAATGTTGTTCAGCCCTACCACCTCGCGGCCTGACTGAAACCAGCGGCTGAGCCAGAATAAAAGCGGCTGATACCAGCGCGATCGCAGCAGTTCATTCCGCCGTTCGGGCAGCGGCAGCCAGTCATTTGGCTTGCTAAAGCTGGGATAGCAGACGGGCTGGCGGGGAATCCATTCTAGGGCGCAGCGCCAGTCAGGGGGCGTAGCGCGATCGCCCTTCCGAGGCAGCTCGACCATGTCCGGCGGCTGTCGCCAGCCCCGCCAGCGGCGAACCCGTTCGGGCAGTAGCCAGCTCTTAAGCCGAGTATGGATCAGACGAGTCAGAGTTTCCTCATTCTTGAAGGCGCTAGCCGTGAGCTGCACCAGTACGGCGGGCGGAGATGAACCGCTCTGGTAGGTCAGCCGCACCGCCGCGCTGTAGTGAATATCGCCTGATAGCACAACGACCTGCTGCCGTCGGTCGAACAAATATTGCAGTAGCTGTGCCAACGCGGGCGAATGGATATTCCAGGCATCGCCCACGTCTGAGGCAAATACCCGGCGACGGCGCAGCTGGATCTCATGCACCCAGTCAATTACGTTGAGGCCAAATACGTTAGTTGGCGCCACCACAAACGTTAGCCTTGGGGACAGTATAGAATCTCCTGACGCAGCTGAATCAGGCTGCAAAGTCTGGCCCAGCTGCTGCTCATAGGCCTCTGGGCACAGCAGCATCGGTGGCGCCGGCGGGGGTTGGTCAGCTGGGTAACCGCGCCAGGTGCGCGTATCGAGCAGGATAATTTCGTGGCACGGGCTGCGGATGGTATAGTGCCAGGTCAATGCGTCGGGATGGCGGTCGAGCACTAGGGTCTGGCCGCAGCGGACAAACTTAGGCTGGCGGGTTTGGGCATCGGTCGCGGGCATTCCCACATAGCGCCCAACCGCACCATAGGCCTGAACGTTACTCCCGGCTGAGGCGGCCCAGTCCTGAGCCGCTGCTAGCAGCGCCCCCCCGGGCTGACCGGCGGTGAACTGCTCCGGCGTATTCCCCCAAGCCTGAAAGGTGGCATAGGCCAGCAGGGCATTTTGGACGATTCGCTGCCCCAGCGGTCGCCCCAACACCCGCAGGCACCAGGCCCGATTCAGGTTCCAGTCGTCGCTGACGTCGTGGTCGTCGAAGATGGTATAGACGGGAATGTTAGCCAGCGATCGCTGCACTTTCCCTAAGGTATGGATAAACTGACGCAGCTTGCGCACGTCAGCGTCCCATTGGCGGATGAGCTTTGGCTCCTGATAAAGGATTCGGCCCGGCGGTAGGGTGGGCCAGCAGGCGGGTGACCAGCCCAGCAGGTAGGCGGCATAGAATTCACCTAGGCCAAACAGATGGCTGTTGCTCTTCTTGGGCTGGCGCGGGAGTCCAGCGGTCAGCCCTGCTTGATCAGTTGCCACGGTGCTGCGTTCTCCCGGCGGCAGCGATCGCGGTGTCTGATAGATCATCTGCCCCAGTCGGTCGAGCCCGATCGGCAGCTGCTCTTCCCAGCCGAGCAGGGCATCGCCTAGCCGGGTCGCCACCCACAGCAGCGGGTCGGCTACATCATCTGCATAGATCTGGTCGCCGGTGAGCAAGAGCTGATGGGGCCGGTGGCAGGGCTGGTCAGCGGCGTCTGCAATTAAGCTATCGAGTACCGGCAGCGCGTCAAACCCCTCGCCGCCCGGCTTACGGCAGGAGCCGTGGACCAGGCGCAGGTCAGCCACATCCTGCGGCGGCAGCGCGAAGGTCGGCAGTGGGTGGTCAAAATAGCTGAGATTAATCGCAGGCCTATCAGCCGCCACCAGTCCCTGCGGTAGCGTGTGAACCGCCAGGCTATAGGTTTCGTGAAAGCTCAGGTCATAGGCATAGAGCGCATCGCTGGTGAGCGGTCGCCCGGCTGGCGCGATCGCGCTCACCGCCACCACATGTAAGGACTGCCCCAGCGCGACGGTCTGTTGGCTATTGCGAAACAGCGGCTCTCCAATCGTCTGTCCCCGGTCCGCGGTGCTGTAAATCGTCAGCATCACCCGGCAGGATTGTTTCAGAGCAACCCAAACCGTGACTGTCTCTGTCTCTACCCGCTGGAGAATAGGCCCGGCTAAGACTAAGGGCAGCGACGCTAACCATTCGCAATCGGGCGGGTTGGGCATGAGCAGATAGTTATGGAGCATTGAAAGATCAAAGCTGACCTTTCAGTCTTTCCTTTATAGCTTTTTATCACTGCTAGTACGGCACATCCGCCCTGGCAGTCTTTTTCCATTAAAAATTCATACAAAGGATTGACCTAACCCTTCAGCAAAAACCGATCAAACTCAACGACGGCTGACTCAGGCTGTCGGGCGTCAAAGTAGTAGCTGCTGACGGTTCCCGTCGCCGTGTCAAAGAGGCTAAAACAGGTGATGTCGTTGCTGGCGATATAGGGCAGTGGGCTGCCCTGTTCATCCTGTAAAGGAGCTAGGGTCGGCACAACCGGCTCTAAGCCATTGGGGTCGCCAGCGGCAACATACTTTTCCTGAAATTTTCCTAGGCCATCGACGGGCTGCTGGGGGGGAACCTGTCGTGGCTTATCCTGCAGGTGAGCACCGTAGGTATTGCCGACATTGGAAGATTCGAGAAAATGGACCCCGCGATCGCTGACAAAGCGATTCCACAGATGAGAGTGGCCGTAGTAAACCAGCTGCACGCCAGCCTTCTCTAGCAGCGGTACGAGGTCACGAATAATCAGGTCTTGCGACTTGGGATACTCGTAGCGCAGGCTCTGCAGGCTGCCGTCTGGGTGCCGCTGGGTTACCGGCACGGGATGAGTAAAGGCGGGCACAATATTATCGCCAAGGGAATGGGGTGGATGGTGCAGCATCACAATTTTGTAAGGCGCAGATTGAAACGCCTCACTGGCCAGCTCCTGCTGTAGCCACTGGTACTGGGAGCTGCCCGCGGCGATGCTTTCAAAAATATGCTGGCCATAGCCCCAGGACTCGGGCTGCTCCAGGTCTGACTGGCGCTCGCGGTAGCGGCCTTTGACATCCGGACCGAGCCCTGGCGGTCGCCAGATCTGGGTGACATAGAGCGAAATCAGCCGAATGTTCCCGAAGGTCGTGGCGTAGTACTGCTGAGTTTTACCGCCATCGGGGAGCGCCGCCGTCGGGAGGGAAAAAATCTCTTCGTAGGTGTCGGTATTGAAGGAGTGATTTTTCACCCACTCAGCCCGGCTAGCGGCCCCGCCATCGGCGTTCGCTTTATCTGAGTCGAAAAGCTGCTGGGCCACCGCCCGGGGAACCGCATCGCCAAACTGCCGCTTGAGCTTGTCGGTGTCAGAATAGCGACCCATTACCTCATGGTTGCCGAGGCCCGTCAACAGCGGCGCGTGCTGAATCAGTTCACCGCCGATATAGACCGTTTCCTGACCGTTTTTCTCCAAGGCAAAATGCGCCCGGCCCTGGAGACTGGGAAAGAACGCATGGCCCTTGGCGTGGTCAAACCATTCAGACCCTCGGTCGGGAATATTCACCAGGTCTCCAGCCAGGAAAACCGCGTCCACCTGGCCCACCGTTTCCTGTACCTTTTGCAGATTGGCGGGCGTCAGCGGCATCAGCTGGTGGTCGGAGGTCAGCAAAATTTTCAGCGGCTGGTCAGACGGCGGTAGCGGGGCCAGGCTAAAGCTGCGGCTCTGTAACAGCTGACCGTCTTCACGCTGGCTGAAGACGCGGTAGGGCAGCCGCTGTCCGGGAATTAGACCGCCGATGATAGCCTCATGCCGCCAGACCGAGCGCGGCGTCAGCTGGCTATAGGTTTTGCCCGCCACCTGAGAGTCAGCGTCTTCGCGCAGGCGGCTGAGCTGGGTCGTGACCGCGATCGCGCTTTCCTCCAGGTCGGCCCCATAGCGCACGCTGTGACCAGCGCCCTGAAATTCAGTAAACCAGACGACATTGACTGAGGTTTCGGTCGGCCGCTGCAGGAAGGGGTCGGTCAGCATGGGGGTAGAAATTGCGATCGCGTCATCAACGGGCATCATGCGCTCCAAAGCGGCCTCCTGAGGGGGCGAAAGCCTCAGTAAAGCGGCCGCCGCCAGCCAAAGCAAGATTCCGAGAAAGATGAGTACGGCAGTCTTAGTTCGAGACATCATGCGGTAGCACCCCCAAGAGGCTCGGTCAGCCGCTTTCGCCCTGCTCAACCCGGCTGGAGACAGGCTTAAGTCGCCTATCCAACTTTACGGCTTCAGAGCAGAGACTTATAAAGTTGTTAACATGGTTGCCTGGAATGCTCAAGTACCCACGCTACTCTACCTAAGCAGTGGCCCGACCGGCTGCTTTCGATCACTACATGGGGTTCCAACCGCGTCAGATATGCCTCGTCCGCCTAGCCAACAGCTGCTGCTGAGCCGACCATTCTACGGGTGGGCGCTGCTGTCCTTAGGACTTCATGGCATTATCCTCTGGCTGCCGCTGCGAGAATCGCCCGTCGAGCCAGAAATAATTTTAGAACCACCGCCAGCCGCGATCGCGGTGACCCGACTCCCCAACCCAGCTGCTTCAGAGCCACCCGCTCCACCGCCTGCTCCCCGTCCTCGGCCCCAGCCGCCCCAGCCTGCTCCCGTCCCAGCTCCAATACCCAATCAGCAACCTATACCTGCCCCTGAGCCCGAACCGGCCGAAGCTAGCCCAGCTGAACTCCATCCAGTCAGCTCAGCTCCTGCGCCCGCAACCAGCGGCCCAGCAACCTTCAGTGCAACTGGAACTACTGACGGTGAAGCCTTAAATGCTTTTACGGCCTGGCATACTAATATGCGCGCTCAGCATGGCCTATCCCCCGAATTCATCAGTGACCGCATGGTCGTTGACTACCCCATTCAGCCAAACTGCCGGAACCCCGCCCCGGGCAACGCTTCGATTGGTGTATTGGCCGAAGCCGATGGGACTGTCTCGGATGAGCCACAAATCATCAAAAATACAGGCTACAGCGACCTCGACACCTGGATTGTCAATGCAGTTAAAGCTAAAACCTTTGACGAAGCCGCAGCCGCAGGAACCCGCAAAGCTCTGTCCTTTGAAGTCGAACTCAACTACACCGGTACCACCTGCGACCCAACCCCTTAACACGCTTCCCTCTTTCCTTTTCCCTCCACTACCCACTACCCACTACCCTCCACCCATCTACCCCCCACTCACCGGCGGAATCAGTACCACCTCATCCCCCTCCGCCAGCACCGTATCGGGCTCTACAAACTGAAGATTTACTCCAAATCGCGTCAGGTCACGCCATCGGGCCAGCTCGGGATGCTCACTAATTAAGCGATCGCAAACGGCAGCAACGGTCGTCCCAAATGGCAAAACCAGAGTTTGCTCGGCGGCACCGACGGCCTCTTGATAGGCGGCAAACAGCTTGAGATGAATGGTGATATCTGACATGCGACCATCATACTGGTAGCGCTGACCGCTGGCCTGAAGACAGCTGTGAAGCTATGCTGCAACTTTCTCGGCAAAATATGGCAAATTAAATATTAAGTTTTGTATTCTGTAGCTATTGTTACAGAATTTTGTCTATAATGAATTAAGAAGCTGTTCGAAGAGTGTTTGTCTTCGCTTCCAATTCCTTACAGTTTGCATTCTTTTTCCTCAAGAGGTTTTACCATGTCTGTTCAAGATCAAGCCCGTGCCCTTATGATGCGTCATCATCACCAGGTTAAGCATCGTCAGCAGTCTCTACTCGCTCGCTCTGGCGCTGAGGTCGGCCTGACTTCTGAAGAGCTGGGTCAGGGCCTACATATTCAAGGCAAGCCTAGCTTTGCGGCTCAGCAGTCCTATACCCGCAGTGGCTCTACCTTTAGCTAACCGCTTCAGCTAGCGAAGGGAGTGGTCGCTCGCTCATCAAGGCGAACCGGCCTCCGCATTCTATTCATTTGCTCCCCAGCGGCCTTTAGGTCGCTGGGGAGCTGCTATATGGGGCTCACTGCCCTGACTACTGCTGACGATGAGTTCAGCTCCCGGAAAGGACGGAATGCCCATAGCTTCAAAGCGGTGGCAGACCGTACTGAGCAATCGATCGAACGGGCTTTCTAGAATCGCGGCGTCGGGCTGGATATCGTGAAGCGAGATCGCGCGCATTACCGCTACAGCGCCCATCGACGCCCAGTATAAGGAGATCGTAGCCAAAGCTTGAAACGCATCAGAACCCTAAGAATGCGCCATTTGAATCTTACCGTTGCAGCAGGAAAGCCATGTCAGTGAACCCAAAATGAAGGTCCGCTCCAGAATTCTGGAACGGACCTTGGGTGAAGTGTAAACAGCTGATTGACGGAGGGGTTACCCGTTCCAATCGTTCTAGATGACGCCGCTCATGTCGCTGGTGTCCTTCAGGAAACCGCTGTAGGCTTCCATCCCATGTTCACCAATATCCAGACCTTTAAGCTCTTCTTCAGCCGCCACCCGCAGGCCAACGGTGGACTTCAGAATCAGCCAGAAAATAGAGCTGGCAACGACGGTAAATAGACCAATCACCACAATCCCCAAAATCTGAGACAGCAGCTGACCAATCCCAAAGCCAAAGAACAGGCCGCTTTCTACGTTAAACAGACCGACCGCTAGCGTTCCCCAAATACCACAGATTAGGTGAACTGAAATCGCTCCGACCGGGTCGTCGATCTTGATGCTATCAAAGAAGCCGACAGAGAAGACGACGATAATACCGGCCACCAGGCCAATAATCACCGCACCCCAGTAGTTCACGCCGGCACAGCCAGCGGTAATGCCCACCAGGCCAGCCAAAATGCCGTTGATTATCATAGACAGGTCGGGCTTGCCGCTTAGCGCCCAGGCCGTAAAGGTCGCCGCAACGCCACCAGCCGCCGCAGCTAAGTTGGTTGTTACCGCAATAAAGGGAACGGCTGTACTCGCTGCCAGCTCAGAACCGGGGTTGAAGCCAAACCAGCCAATCCAGAGGATGAGACAGCCCAGGGTCGCAATGCTCATATTGTGACCCGGGATCGCATTTACTCGTCCATCCTGGTACTTACCAATCCGGGGGCCGAGGAAGACGGCACCCATCAGGGCAGCCCAGCCACCAACCGAGTGGACAACGGTAGACCCGGCAAAGTCAGAGAAACCGCGATCGGTCAGCCAGGCGGCACCCGACCAGACCCAGTGACCCGAAATTGGGTAGGCGATCGCGGTCAGCAATACGCTGAAGATAATAAAGCTGGAAAACTTGATCCGCTCGGCGACCGCACCCGACACAATCGTCGCCGCCGTACCGGCAAAAGCCGCTTGGAAGAGGAAAAAGACGGGAATCGTCAGCGTGCCGCCATCCAACCCGTAGGTTGCCGCGTCACCGCCGAGGAAGTACCCCCCCAGGCCAAACAGGTAGCTCCCTGAGCCAAACATGGCAGAGAAGCCCAGTACCCAAAAAGAAAGCGTCGCTAGGCCAAAAACGATTAGGTTTTTGGCTAAGATGTTGACGGCATTTTTCTGCCGACAAAAGCCGGTCTCCAGCATGCCGAAACCGGCATTCATGAAGATGACGAGTATGGCCGCAACCAAGATCCAAATGTTGTCTAGCACCGCCTGCACACTATCGGGGGACAGTGCTTCTTCTTGAGCGTTGGCAGCCAGGCCCCAGCCCACCACGATGGTGATGGCCACAGGCACACAAAACAGCCAGGCCCAGGAGAGCGAGCGACCCAGCAGGCGGCCAAAAAAGCGCTCCGCCATTTCAGCAAAAGGCGGGGCATAGGAAGACCAGACAGACGGGTTTCGCCGCCTCGCTCTGGCCTTTTTTCTCAAAGTTAAATTAGTCATTCGACAGACGTTCCTAACGCAATCAGACAGCAATTAGCCACTGCCATAGGGGAGGCTGAGCTTAAGCGATAGGTTCGGCTCAACCACTTCTAGGAGATAAAGCTCGAAGGGCACTCCGAAACTTTGGACTCCGAAGCTCGTCAGGTGACTAAAGCACCCTTGACCTGCGGGTTGAGCAACTATCATCAGGCTTTACTTATCAAGAAAAGTCGCTACAAGCCGCTCCTAGACAGTTTCCCAGATGGTGTATCTGACTGATTCCACCAATTTGAGGCAAGTCGTTCTGTATAGAATGATACATTTTTTCGCGAAGAGGATGGTCTGGCGATTTTTCAAAGCCGATCGGCGCAAAAATTTAAAGAAACTTTAAAGTTTAGGCCGTGACTAAGCCTCCGACCGCTCCCTAGCTTTTCATTTTGTTACTTTTTTGACGCACGCAGCACGGATATATCTGAAAAACAAGCTTCAGGCATCCGTTCTTTCCTTGAGATATTGCTGGACACCGATCGCGTCTAAGCGGGCCTGTTTTTCAATGACGGCTGCTTTTAAGCGCTGGCGGTAGGCTTTGACCTGCTCTAGCAGCTCCGGGCGCTGGCTAGCCAAAATCTGCACGGCCAGCAGCCCGGCATTTTTAGCATTGCCGATGGCCACCGTCGCAACCGGAATGCCGCCCGGCATTTGCACAATCGAGTAGAGCGAATCGACGCCCTGGAGCGTACTGGTCTTGACCGGCACGCCAATTACTGGCAGCGGTGTGATTGCTGCCACCATACCCGGCAGATGCGCCGCGCCGCCCGCTCCCGCAATGATGACCTTGATGCCGCGCTCCACGGCGTTTTCAGCGTACGCGACCATCCGCGCTGGGGTGCGATGGGCTGAGATAATGGCGACCTCAGGGGCGATCGCGAATTCTTCACAAACCGCGATCGCGGCGGCCATGGTGGGGAGGTCTGAGTCGCTGCCCATGATGATGCTAATTTCGGGAGGCATAGGGGTGATGGGGTAATGGGTAGGGGCATGGTAACCATGCCCGCGCCAGGGGATGATTTATTTTAGGAATGGTTTGGGTGAGGGGATTGGGGCGTGGGTGAGGTTTGGGTGAATGGTCGGGTGGTGGGGCGGTCTGGATTCTATCAGATGCGCGTGGAGCGAGGTCGGGTGGAGAAGATTGAGCCGATGCCTTTGGGAGATGAGGCGGCGATTGCGGGCAAGACAATTGACCTGGGGGGAGACTGGCTTTCGCTGGGCGGGGTGGATTTGCAGATTAATGGGGGCTTGGGGCTGGCGTTTCCGGATCTGCGGCTGGAGCATTTGGGGACATTAGCGAAGATTTCGGAGTTTCTTTGGCAGCAGGGGGTTGATGGCTATCTGCCGACGCTGGTAACGACTTCGGTGGAGAATATTCACCGGAGTCTGGCGGTGCTGAAACGTTATAAGGCTGAGGCTACTGGCGGAGCGCAGGTATGGGGAGTGCATTTGGAAGGACCGTTTCTCAATCCGGCTAAGCGCGGGGCGCATCCGGCAGCGTATTTGCAGGCGCTGACGTTGGATAATGTCAGGGGGCTGTTGGGGAAGTTTGCCGATTTGGTGAAGGTGATTACCCTGGCCCCCGAGCTCGACCCAACCGGTCAGGTAATTCCTTGGCTAAAGGAGCAGGGGATTATTGTCAGCCTGGGCCATTCGCTGGCGACGGCAGGGGAAGCCGCGATCGCGTTTGACCAGGGCGCAACGATGGTGACCCATGCCTTTAATGCAATGCCGGGGCTGCATCATCGCGAGCCAGGGCTGCTGGGGACGGCACTGGCGCAGCCGGGGGTGTCCTGTGGGTTTATTGCCGATGGGCAGCATATTAGCCCGACCATGCTCAAGCTATTTTTGCGAATGCAGCGGCAGGCTTTTTTGGTTAGCGACGCCCTCTCTCCCCTGGGGCTGCCGGATGGCGTCTATGCCTGGGATAGCCGTGAGATTGAAGTGAAGGACGGCACGGCGCGGCTACCCGACGGCACGCTGGCGGGGACGACTCGGCCCCTTTTAGACGGGGTGAAAAATTTGGCCCAATGGGGACTATGCGAGGTAGAAGAAGCAATTGCGACTGCAACGACTGCTCCCCGAGCCGCCATTGGCCTATCGGAAGCGATGATTAATCAGCCCGCTCAGTTCCTCCGCTGGCGCTGGGACGCCGACAAAAAGCAGCTGACCTGGGCCAGGCTGTAGCAGCGACATCAGCTCAAGCCGGAAAGATTGAGTAAACTTAGCATCAGCGGGCCAGAGGGAACATCTATGACAGTGCTTTCGATTGTTGGAATTGACGGTCAGCGGCTAAATGACCATATTGAGTCGCTCGCCAAGATTGGCCAGCGGCCCGATGGCAGCCTCTGTCGGCTGGCCTTTACGCCGGAGGATATCCAGGCCCGCTATCGGGTGCAGCAGTGGATGGTCGAGGCAGGGATGCAGGTGCGGACGGATGCAGCGGGAAACCTGATTGGCCGCTACGAGGGAGAGGTTGCGGACGCCCCGGCGCTGGCGACCGGCTCCCACATCGACACGGTACCTTCCGGCGGGCGCTATGACGGCGTGCTCGGCGTGCTAGCGGGGATTGAGGCGGTGCGGGCCTTGCGAGATCGCGGCCAGCGGCTAAACCATCCCGTCGAAGTGATCGTCTTCAGCGATGAAGAAAATACGATGATCGGCTGTCAGGCGATCGCGGGCACGGCCCTGCTAGATGCGCCTGAACGCTATCAAACCAACGTCGATGCGCCGATTCAGGACTGTCTGGAAATGCTCGGCGGCAGCTGGGAGCAGCTGGCGACCGCCCGTCGGACCGACCTAGCCGCCTTTGTCGAGCTGCATGTCGAGCAGGGCATCGTTTTAGAATATCAGCAGAAGACCGTTGGCATCGTCCAGGGCGTGGTCGGCATTCACCGCAGCCGGATTACGATTACTGGCCAGGCCAACCACGCTGGGACGACGCCGATGGATATGCGCCAAGATGCCCTCGTCGCCGCTGCCGAGACGGTCTTGGCTGTCCGGCAGATTGCTCTAGCCCAGCCCAGCCAGCCCGTGGCGACGGTGGGCCAGCTCGAGGTGTCTCCCAATGCCGTCAATATTGTGCCGGGGCAGGTGACGCTGTCGGTGGATATGCGCGACCTGTCGCCCGAGAGCCTGGAGGCGATGACGCAGCAGCTGGAGCAAAAGCTGGATGCGATCGCGCTCAAAACCCGAACAAAAATCGCGATCGAGCCCCTGCTCTACGTTGAGCCCACCCCCGCCGCTGCCGCCGTCCAGCAAGTCATCCAGACGGTCTGCCAGGATCTGAACCTGAGCCACCTACACCTGCCCAGCCGCGCCGGTCACGACGCCCTGGAGCTGGGCCGGATTACCGCCATGGGCATGATTTTCGTCCCCAGCGCTGATGGCGTCAGCCATTCCGAAGCGGAATATACCTCACCTGAAGACTGCGTCCACGGAGCCAATGTGCTGCTGCAAACGTTAATCCGACTAGACGCAATTTTGCCTTAGTTGCTTATTTCAGCTGGGCATAATGGCGGAAGGCGGTAAGGTATAGAGCTACTGCATTCATCAAGGACTCAGCGCATGATTACAGGGGAACTGAAGTCGAAGGTCGATCGCCTCTGGACGACGTTTTGGAATAACGGCATCAGCAATCCCCTGTCGGTGATTGAGCAGATTTCTTACCTGCTGTTTATCAAGCGGCTGGATGACCTGGAGCTGGCGAAGGAATCTAAGGCTCAGCAGCTGGGCCGCCCGATGGAGCAGCCGGTCTTTTCGGCGGACAGCCAGCCGTGCCGCTGGTCGCAGTTTAAGCATCTGGACGATGCCGAGGCGATGCTGCGAACGGTTCGGGATCAGGCGTTTCCGTTTATTAAAACCCTGGGCGGTGAGGTGGCCGATAGCCCCTATGCCCGCCACATGCAAGATGCCGTCTTTCTGATCGGCTCTCCGGCGCTGCTGGCCAGCGTGGTCGCCCAGATCGACCAGATCCCAATGGAAGACCGGGATACCAAGGGTGACCTCTACGAGTACATGCTCTCGAAGCTGAGCACGGCGGGCACCAATGGCCAGTTCCGCACGCCCCGGCACATTATCAAAATGATGGTCGAGCTGCTGGCACCCGGCCCCCACGACATCATCTGCGACCCGGCCTGCGGCACCGGTGGCTTTTTGGTGGCGGCGGCGGAATATCTGCGCGGCCTGAAGGATAGTCAGGGCAACCAGGTGCTGAATGCCGCTGGCAACCGGGCGCATTTCAACCAGGGCATGTTCCACGGCTTTGACTTTGACGCCACGATGCTGCGGATTGGCAGCATGAACCTGATGCTGCACGGCATTGAGCAGCCCAAGATTGAGGCGCGCGATTCGCTGTCGGAGGACCATGCGGGGGTGGAGGAGGCGTTTACGGTGGTGCTGGCGAATCCGCCGTTTAAGGGGTCGGTGGAGAAATCGACCATTGCCAAGGATCTGGCCAAGGTAATCAAAACGACGAAGACGGAGCTGCTGTTTATGGCCCTGTTTTTGCGCCTGCTGAAGAAAGGCGGCCGGGCAGCGGTGATTGTGCCGGACGGGGTGCTGTTTGGCAGCAGCAAAGCGCATAAGGAGCTGCGGCGGATGCTGATCGAGGAGCACAAGCTAGACGGGGTGATTTCGATGCCGTCGGGGGTGTTTAAGCCCTATGCGGGGGTGTCTACGGCGATTCTGGCGTTTACCAAAATCGGGGTGAGTCAGGATGGGACGGATACGGTTTGGTTTTATGACATGGCGGCGGATGGGTTTTCGCTGGATGATAAGCGCCAGCCGGTTGAAGAAAACGATATCCCTGACCTGCTAAAGCGCTGGAAGGCCCGCGATCCGAAGCAGGATACCGACCGGACTGGCAAAGCGTTTTGGGTGCCCAAGGCGGAGATTACGGCGAATGCCTATGACCTGTCGATTAACCGCTATAAGGAAATTGAGTATGAGGAAGTGGAGTACGACCCGCCGAAGGTGATCTTGCAGAAGCTGCGGGCGCTGGAGGGCGAGATTCGGCAGGATCTGGATGAGTTGGAGCGGATGCTGGGGTGAGTGGCAGGCTCCAACTCGGTTTCAAGCTATGACGCGCTGCGCCGCGATGCTATGACGCGCTGCGCCGCGATTTGAGCTGGACTAAGATTAGCTGTTGCTGCCGAGTGGGCAGAAAGCGCTAGCGTAGGCTGAGCGAGTATGATCTTATTAGCGCATTTGGCCGTTGCAGTGATAGGGAGGCCAGGATGGATTCAGCCGATGTGACCTGTGAACAATTAGCAACCCTGCCTCCGGAGCGGCTAGCGGCGGTTCAGGGACTGCTGACGGGATGGCTGGCTACGCCTGAGTCTGAGGCGTTACCGATTTCGGCAGCGATCGCGCAAACGGTTGTGAATGATTGGCTGCTGCGGGTGCTTTCAGATCGGTTTACGGCGCTGGAGCCGCGATTGATTGCCGGGGGCGATATCTGGTCAGTAGCGGTGGGGCTGGCTTATCCACATATTGGCGTCGTGGGCGAGGTGGGCGAGGTTTTGGTGAGTGCGTTTTCGCGGGGAATTATTTCAGCTACTCAACCAACGGTCATGAAGTCGGCAGGGATGGCGTGCTATAGGGAACGGGAAGACGCGATCAATGCCGCCTTTTTATCCGCAGGAAACGCCTGACTCTTGTGTACCGGCTTGCTTGCGAATGGTTTTAGCGGAGGCGGGGACTGTCATTTCCGAGTCTGAGTTGCGCCGATTGTGCGATTGCACAATCTTTGGAACGGAGGCTTTGCAAGCGGTTGAGGCGGCGCGGCAGGTAGGTTTTGTAAAAGCGCGTAAGGCAAACCTGACGATGGTGCAGTTGGATGACCTGGTAGCGCAGGGGTTGTATCCCATTGTGTACGTTGGGCTGATGCCAATTGATCGAGTCAGGGGGATTCATTCATTAGTGGTTGGAGAAACCGATGAGAATGATGTGACAGTGTTAGATCCATTGGTAGGAAAACGTCAGGTAAATCGATCTCATTTTGAGGCTGCTTTTCGGCTAACAAATGGTTTGACGATTATGATTGCTGAATGAAAATTCTGATTAAGATTCGGCAGGATCTGGATGAGCTGGAGGGGTTGCTAGGATGAAGATCAGCTCTGCTCAGTTGATAGAGGCGTAGCTCCGATGACTCTGGCATCTAAACCCATGACGCTGCAAGCGTACCTCGACTATGACCCTGGCACAGAGACTCAATACGAGCTGGTGAATGGGGAGCTAGTTGAAATGCCGCCTGAGAGCGATCTAAATCAGCGAATTGCATCGCTATTATTTGCCTTTTTCCTAAACCAGGGAATTCCTAGCTATCGGGTCAGAATGGGAACCGAGATTGTAGTCAGCAGTGCAGGGGCAACGACGCGCTTTCCGGATGTGATGGTGCTATCTGAAGATTTGGCAACCGCGCTGGAAGGGGCCAGCCGCTCGACGGTGATGCCAGAGATGCCGCCGCCGCTGCTGGTGGTTGAGGTGGTGAGCCCAAGACAGGAGAGCCGAGATTATCGCTACAAGCGGGCTGAGTATGCCGCCCGGGGGATTGCGGAATATTGGATCGTGGACCCGATGCGGCAAAAGGTGACGCTGCTGGAGTGGGTGGAAGGGCTGTATGAGGAAACCGTCTATGAGGGAGATAACCCAATTGCCTCACCGCTGTTTGGCGTTTTGACGCTCACCCCTGCACAGATTTTGCAGGGACGCTAGGCGTCTTAAAATGAGGATCAGCTCTGCTCAGTTGATAGAGGCGTAGCTCCGATGACTCTGGCATCTAAACCCATGACGCTGCAAGCGTACCTCAACTATGACCCTGGCACAGAGACTCAATACGAGCTGGTGAATGGGGAGCTAGTCGAAATGCCGCCTGAAAGCGATTTGAACCGCCGGATCGCCATGTTTTTGGTGATCTATTTTGCTCAGCGGGGCATTCCACCGCACCGTTTGACGATGAAGACTGAGATTGTAGTCAGTGGTGCAGGGGCAACGACGCGCTTCCCGGATGTGATGGTGCTATCTGAAGATTTGGCAACCGCGCTGGAAGGGGCCAGCCGCTCGACGGTGATGCCAGACATGCCGCCGCCGCTGCTGGTGGTTGAGGTGGTGAGTCCGAGACAGGAGAGTCGAGATTATCGCTATAAGCGGGCTGAGTATGCCGCCCGGGGGATTGCGGAATATTGGATTGTGGACCCGATGCGGCAAAAGGTGACGCTGCTGGAGTGGGTGGAAGGGCTGTATGAGGAAACCGTCTATGAGGGAGATACCCCAATTGCCTCACTGCTGTTTGGCGTTTTGACGCTCACCCCGTCACAGATTTTGCAGGGACGCTAGGCGTCTTAAAACGATATATCTATGAGGCGCTGGCCTATGCTGCCTGGCGAACAGAAGAAAAGAATTATGGCACAAGTAAAGGTTTTTCATGATCGGATTGGCAACACGCTAACGGTTTGGTTTGGTAGTCCTGAAGATGAGTTTGAAGTCGAAGAAACGGGGGATGAGGTGGTATTGATGAAAGACGCCCAAGGGAAAGTGATTGGATTTGAAAAGCTCAATTTTATGCCTGCCTCGTCAGAACCCGTTCGCGTTGCCTTTGAAACTTTTGCCGTCTAACAGAATGTTTTCGATACTCGATAATAAGTTTTGAACAGATTTGGAATGGACAAAAACCTGACATTTCGCTACGACAAACTAGGCGATATTCTTTACATCGACACCTGTGCTCCTTATTCTGATCAGGAGTCTGATGAGATCGGTGATGAAATCATTGCCCGCTTGAATCCTGATTCGGGGGCGATCGAAAATCTAGAAATTCTCTTCTTCTCAACTCGCCTAAATTCGAGTATGCCGTTAGAGCTGCCGATTCAAGCCGAACTCAGATTAGCAGGTTAAGTAGGTGTATCTCTTATAGAGTAATAATTTTGGCAAGGCGAACAAGCCCGATAGTAGGCCATTTTGGTCAAAAATAAGATTTGGACAGATTAGGATGCGTTGGAGGAATTGCTTAGATGAGATGGGCATATGAGACTGTGTCAATAGGACAGCTTGTTTCTCCCGTAAGTAAATGGGATCCTCGTAAATGTGAAACTAATCGGTCTTTGGCGTATATAGATATCGCTTCAGTTAATAGAGAATCAAAGCAAATAGAAGAAGTCAGTGAAATCTACGCTCATGAAGCACCTAGCCGAGCAAGACAATTAGTCAAAGATGGCGACGTTTTAGTTTCAACAGTCAGACCTAATCTAAATGCAGTTGCTCAAGTTAACTATTCAATCGACAGTGCTACCGCTTCGACTGGTTTCACTGTTCTGAGACCTAAAACCAATCAGTTAGATTCTCGATATTTGTATTATTGGGTTCGTAGTCCTTACTTCGTCGAAGACATGACACGGCAGAGTACAGGTGCTAGTTATCCTGCCGTTTCTGACTCAATCGTAAAGAAATACTTTATTCCTCTCCCGCCTCTTGATGAGCAGCGTCGGATTGCGGCCATTCTGGATAAAGCGGATGCTGTGCGCCGGAAACGTCAGAGTGCGATCGCGCTTACCGAAGACCTGCTACGCTCAGCATTCTTAGAAATGTTCGGCGATCCAGTGACTAACCCAAAAGGATGGAAAGTAGCACCGTTAGAAGATTTTTGTCTCATTCAATCGGGGATAGCCAAAGGCAAGAAGGTTGACTCGTCCAAGACGGTATCAGTTCCCTACATGAGAGTTGCGAACGTACAAGACGGATACCTAGATCTATCTGAGATAAAAGAGATCAGTGTTCTACCGTCAGATATTGATAGATATGCTTTGAAGACTGGTGATGTATTGCTAACCGAAGGTGGTGATCCTGATAAGTTGGGCAGAGGTGCAATTTGGAATGGAGAGGTTCAAACCTGCATTCATCAAAACCATATTTTTTGTGTTAGACCAGATGTTTTTATTGCTGAGCCTGGATACCTTTCAGCACACATTGGCAGCGAACGAGGAAAGCGATTTTTTCTAAGGGCAGCCAAACAAACGACGGGAATAGCCACAATCAATAAAACGCAATTAAAGAGTTTCCCCGCACTCTTACCTCCGCGTCAGCTCCAAATCGATTATCTCAATTTTGCTAAAAAGCTCCGATTTGTTAGTTCTCGTTTAAAAGAACACTTGACGCAATCAGATAACTTTTTCAACTCTCTGCTCCAGCGCGCCTTCCAAGGCGACCTCTAACCCACCAGCCCGCAACTTCTCTCACTGCACCCCAAACGCCGTTCACCAACCCTCACATGGCTACCCCCGTCCTAATCCTGCAACAAACGATCATTCAGGTCCTGCAAGACTTCCTGGAATTCTTAGGCCCAGACCCCGATGCTGACGCCTACCTCGCGATCGACAAAGACAATCACCACTACCTGCTAATCGAAACCGGCTGGCAAAACGACCGCCGCATCTACGGTACGCTGATCCACATCGACATCATCGGTGAAAAAGTTTGGATTCAGCACGATGGCACCGAAACCGGCATTGCCAACGAACTGACCGACCTCGATATTCCCAAAGACCAAATCGTCCTCGCCTACAAATCTCCAGAACGCCGAAAAATTACCGATTTTGCCGTCTCGTAATTACAGAACATCAATGTCTATCACCCTTGACCTCCCCCCTCAAATCGAAGCCCTGCTTCGCCAGCGCGCCGAAACTACCGGGCAAGACATCGGCCAAATTGCTGTTACCGTTTTGACCTGGGGCCTCAGCCTCAGTGATGCCGACTTCTTTGAAACCCTCAACGGTATTCAACGCGGCCTGAACAACTTTGAGCAGGGCCAATTCTCCAGCCTTGACGACTTCATTGCCGAGCAAAACCAAAAATACGGCCTTTCCCTGAGAGGTCGTTTAGAGAGGTATCGGTTATGAAGCTTTACACCTTAGGATCCCCCTAAATCCCCCTTGAGAAGGGGGACTTTGAAAGCTTATCCCCCCCTTTCTAAGGGGGGCTAGGGGGGATCCGATACGTCTCGCTACTGACTATCTTCAAAATGATTAGGTACTGACTTAATCACAGAAAATCAACCTTATTGGGCATACTACAGATCGAAGCGCATCCCGACCCTCATGCCCTCCAACTTTGACTTCCTCAAGCCCGCCTTCCCAAAGCTTTACGCCCACGCCGTCGAAGCCGAGCGTCTGGCCGTCACCTCTCCCCGGGCCTGCTGCTTCTACACCCGCTTCGCCCTAGAGCAGGCCGTCCTCTGGCTCTACGAAAACGATCCCTACCTGCGCCTCCCCTACGACACCGGCCTGGGTGCCCTGATCCACGAGCAAACCTTCAAAAATAACCTTAAGCCTGGCCTCTTCCCCAAAATCCGCGCTATCCATAAAAAAGGCAACCTCGCTGTCCATAACGCCAGCGAAGTTCCCGAGCCAGAAGCCCTGCAGCTGGTGCAGGAACTCTTCCACGTCCTCTACTGGCTCTGCCGCTACTACGCCCCCAACGGCAAAGCCCTGCCCGCCCTCCAGTTCGACCGCAGCCGCATCCCCCAGGCCGCCGCTGCCGAGCCTGCCATCAGCCGGGAGCAGCTGCAAACCCTGGAGCAAGAGCTTTCCCAGGCCGACAAGAAGCGCCGGATTGAAGCAGACCGCCGCCAGCGCACCGAAGCCGAGCTGGAAACCCTCAAAGCCCAAATCACCGCGCTAAAGCAGCAAAACGAAGCCCTGCCCGACAGCCACGACTACCACGAAGCCGACACCCGCCGCTACCTAATCGACGTGCTGCTCCAGGAAGCCGGTTGGGACATCCGCTCGCCCAATGCCACTGAATATCCGGTGCAGGGCATGCCCAATGCCTCCGGCAGCGGCAAAGTAGACTACGTGCTGTGGGGCGATGACGGCAAACCTCTGGCCCTGGTCGAAGCCAAACGCAGTACTGCCGACCCCACCCAGGGCAAACACCAGGCCAAACTCTACGCCGACTGCCTGGAGCAGCAGTTTAACCAGCGCCCGGTGATCTTCTACACCAACGGCTACGAAACCTGGATCTGGGACGACCGCCAATATCCGCCCCGCGCCATTTCGGGCTTTCTGAAAAAAAGCGAGCTAGAGCGGCTGATCTTTCGCCGCAGCCACCGCCAGCCGCCCGCCCAGGTGCCGATCAATGAAGCGATCGTCAACCGCAGCTATCAGCGCGAAGCCCTCCGCCGGGTGACCGAGAGCCTGTGCGATCGCAAAGAACGCAAGGCCCTGCTGGTGATGGCCACCGGCACCGGCAAGACCAGAACCGCGATCGCCCTGGTCGATCTGCTAAAAAAGGCTAACTGGGTCAGCCGCGTCCTGTTTTTGGCCGACCGCACCGCCCTGCTCACCCAGGCCTACCGCGCCTTTAAGACCCATCTGCCCACCGTCACCCCGCTGGACCTGACCCAAGACAAAGCCGCCGACAGCGCCAACGTCGTCCTCTCCACCTATCCCACGATGTACAACGCCATCAGCCGTGACGGCGGGCAGCGGGTTTTCGGGCTGGGCCATTTCGACCTGATTATCGTCGATGAGGCGCACCGCTCGATCTATCAAAAATATGGGTTCATCTTCGACTACTTTGACAGCCTGCTGGTGGGCCTGACCGCCACCCCCAGAGCCGAAGTAGACCGCGACACCTACCAGATTTTTGAGCTTCAGCAGGGCGTCCCCACCTTCGCCTACGAACTGGACGATGCGGTGCAGGATGGCTACCTGGTGCCGCCGCGCGGCGTCAGTGTTCCCTTCAAATTTCTGCGCACCGGCGTCCGCTACAGCGACCTTTCCCCCGAGGAGCAGGCCGAGTATGAAGAGAAATTCCGCGACGCAGAGACGGGGGAAATTCCCGATCAGGTCAACGCCGCCGCGCTGAACCAGTGGCTTTTCAACATCGATACCGTCGATCAGGCGCTGAAGCTGCTGATGGAGCGGGGCCTGAAAGTAGACAGCGGCGATCGCCTGGGCAAAACCATCATCTTCGCCCGCAACCATGCCCACGCTGAGTTCATCGTCGAACGCTTCGACCACAGCTATCCCCACTACCGGGGCCAGTTTGCCCAGGTGATCGACAGCCAGAGCGCCTACGCCCAGAGCCTGCTGGATGACTTCGCCGAAGCGCCCAAGCAGCCCACCCTGGCCGTCTCCGTAGACATGCTCGACACCGGCGTCGATGTGCCCGAAGTGGTGAACCTGGTCTTCTTCAAGCCGGTCTACTCCCGAGTCAAGTTCAACCAGATGATCGGGCGCGGCACCCGCCTGTGTGAGCACCTATTCGGCCCCGACCAGCCCAAGACACATTTTCTCGTCTTCGACCTGTGTAGCAACTTTGAATATTTCAGCCAAAACATCCCCGAGGCCAGTCAGCCCCTGCCGCAAAGCCTGACCAGCCGCCTGGTGCAGCATCGGCTGCGGCTGAGCCAGCTGCTGACCGGGCCAGCCGCCGCGCCAGACCTGCGCGATGCCCTGCTCGATGACCTGCATCAGCATGTGGAGACGATGCCCCGCCAGAACGTACTGGTGCGGCGGCACCTGCAGGCGGTGGAGACCTTTGCCCAGCGCGATCGCTGGGAAGAGCTGTCGGAAGAGGATGTGAGCGCGATCGCGACCCATCTGGCCAGCCTGCCCAACGGCCTGCCCAATGAAAACCATCTGGCCAAGCAGTTTGACCTGCTCTGCCTGCAGCTACAGCTGGCTATTCTGGAACAAAGCAAAGCCTTTATCCGCCTGCGAGACAAGCTGCGCGATACCCTCACCCAGCTAGAGCAGAAGCAGGACATCCCCATGGTCAAGGCTCAGCTTCCGCTAATCCAGGAAGCCCAGGCCGAAAGCTGGTGGGAAAACGTGACGGTAGGCATGGTCGAAACCCTACGGGTGACGCTGCGCCACCTGGTCAGCTTTATCGACCGGCAGCAGCAGCAGATCGTCTATACCCACTTTGCCGATGAGATGGGCCGGGTCGCCGAGGTCGATGTCCCCACCTACCAGACCGGCTTCAGCCCCTATCAGTATCGCAAGAAAGTAGAAGCCTATATTCGGGATCGGGAAAATCACGTCACCATTGCCAAGCTCAAGCGCAATCTGCCGCTGACGGAAACCGATCTAGACGAGCTGGAGACCCTGCTTTTCACCCCCGAGGCCGCCGAAAGCCGCGATCGCTTCGAAGCCGTCTACGGTAGAGATCTCAGCCTCAAGCAGTTTATCCGCAAGCTGGTGGGGCTAGACCGCCAGGCCGCCAAGCAAGCCTTCTCAACATACCTGGAAGCCAGCCGCTTCAGCGCCAACCAAATCCGCTTTGTCGAAACCCTGATCGACTACCTCACCCAAAACGGCACCATGGACCCCGGCCAGCTTTACGATCCTCCCTTCACCGACCTGCACAGCAACGGCCTCAGCGGCGTTTTTGCAAACGAGGAAGCCGGGAGCATCATCGCGATCGTCCACTCCTTCAACGAGACAGTGGATGCTCAATATGGGGTTGGGTAGAAATCCCAACGACCACAAACCGATACACGTCCACATATATAAGCGCGGCGGTCAAGCTAAAATTAACGCTAAGACATCAGAACTGATTGCCGTAGTCGGAGCTTACAGCAAAAAAGACCTCAAAAAGACAAAACAGCTAACTGCAAAGTATCAAAAGGCAATCTTGGATAAGTGGGAGGAACTATATGGTTGACTACCTCATCAGGTGTGCAACGCTCGTTTGATGTAGACCTGCTACAGGGTGTTGCTGGTGGCTCTGACAGCGCGATCGCAAATGTTGAAATCATCGGCGACGGCGAGGCGCTGCACTGGCCCGAACTCGATGCTGATCTGTTGGTGCATAGCCTGATGCAGGGCATCTACGGTACGAAGAAATGGATGGATTCATGCGGAGGTCGCAATGAGGCTGACCGTCAAAGATTTAGAGCGGCTACAGGCTAAGCTGGACGGCGACTATCGGGCTGAGCTAGTCGATGGAAACATAGTGATTATGAGTCTATCGGGCTATGAATCGGATGAAGTTGCCTCTGAGTTTGGTGCTCAGCTCCTCAACTGGGCTAAGCCTCGCCAGCTGGGACGGGTAACGGGTGCGGGTGCAGGGTTTAGCCTACCCAAGGGAGATATACGCACCCCGGATGTGTCGTTTGTGAAAGCCGAACGGCTGCGCCGCAGCCCTCGCCGCTTTGCCGAACTCGCCCCGGACCTGATGGTCGAGGTGACGTCGCCGACGGATAGCCTGAAAGGGCTGCGAGCCAAGATTAACGAATTTTTGCAGCAGGGTACCCAGGTAGGTATTTTGTTCATCCCGAGCAGCGCTGGCTGGAGGTTTGCCGCCTGAATGCGGAGCCGGTGCGGCTGGTGGATGGGGAGGTACTGACCCTGCCGGATCTGCTGCCGGGCTGGGAGGTGCAGGTGTCTGAGCTGTGGCCACCCGTGTTTGAGGAGTAAAATTGACTATGCCAGATTAGGGGTTGCAGGTTGATTCAGGACAGGACACCACAGACGGGGGATGCGCTACAGGAGAAGCAGCCGCGGGGGGTTGCAAAGGCGCGATCGCGGGAGTTTAGCTGGAATTTTTGGCCAGCGGCACCGCTGTATCCCTACGGTCAGCGGCGTACCCTGCAGCGGGAGATCGTCAAAGACCGGATTTGGACCTTTGACCAGACCCAGGGCATTCTCTATGTGATTGTGCCGGTGCGGATGACGGTCGTCAGGCTGGCGTCGGGCGGGCTGCTGGTCTATGCGCCGGTGGCACCGACGCCGGAATGCGTGCGGGGAGTGCGATCGCTAGAAGCCCTCCACGGTCCGGTCAGATACATCATCCTGCCGACGGTTTCGGCGATTGAGCACAAGGCTTTCGTCGGCCCCTTTGCCCGCCAGTTTCCCCAGGCCCAGGTCTATGTTTCACCCAACCAGTGGAGCTTTCCGGTCAACCTGCCGCTGAGCTGGCTGGGCTTTCCCCCGAACCGAACTCAGGTGCTGCCTGCGAACTCCGCCGATGCGCCCTTTGCCGACGAATTTGACTATGCCACCGTCGGGCCAATCGACCTCAACGCAGGTCCCTATGTCGAAACCGCTTTTTTTCATCGGCTAACCCAGACGCTGCTGATGATCGACTCGGTGCTGACCGTTCCGACCGACCCGCCGCCGGTGCTGGCCCTAGACCCCTATCCGCTACTCTTTCATGCCCGAGAAGATGCGTTTGATACGGTAGAAGATACAGCAGAGAATCGACGCAAGGGCTGGCAGCGGATTGCCCTATTTACCTTCTACTTCAGCCCCAGCGCCCTAGAGGTGACCGGCCTGGGCCAGACGCTGGCAGACGCCCTGAAGTCGCCTAACCGGTCTAAAAAGGCCTATTTTGGACTCTATCCCTTTCGCTGGAAAGCAGACTGGCAGCAGTCTTTTGAGACCCTGCGCTGTGAAGGCAGACTGCTGGTTGCGCCGATTCTGCAAACGCTGATCTACAGCCGGGCCGCAAAGCAAGTGCTGGACTGGGCCGACCAGATCGCCAGCTGGGATTTTCAGCAGATTATTCCCTGTCACTTTACGGCCCCAGTTGCCGCAACCCCAGAGCAGCTACGGGCAGCGTTTACCTTCCTCGAAAGGCCCGGTGCGGGGAGTAAGACGCATCCTTTGCCCGAGGCTGACTTTGCACTGCTGCGGAAGATTGACCGGCAGCTGAATGGAAGTGGTGTGCTGCCGCCGTCGGGGGGAGGGAGTGGGTAGTGGGGTGATGGGATATGTAGGGGCAGGGTCTCCCTGCCCGTGCAGCGAGGTCATAGGTAACAGGGGTGATTTAGGGTGCGGGAAGATCGATAGGAATGGTTTGGTGGAAGTTGCTGTAGTCGATGTAGCGATCGCCTTCGTCAGTGTATTGAAAAATATCCTTGAAACGGCTGTTCCAGCGGATTTCGGGGGCGGCGTAGCTGTAACGGGCATGGATGGTTTGGGCCACGGTTTCATCTAGGCCGCTAAAGGAAATCGCCAGCGTCGCGTTGTGACGCTGGAGTGAGGCTTCAGTTGAGCCATAGAGGGGACTGTCTGGCTCAATCGGGTGCATCGCTGTCCAGGTGAGGAGAAAGCTGGGGGTCTGGTCGCGCAGCAGCCGCAGCTGATGAAATCGCCGCAGCCGCTGGCCTTCAGCGCTGACTTCATCGCGCATGATATAGACCCGCAGCTGGGCTTCTGAAATCTGGTTGCGCCGCTCGTTGGCGGCGCGAAACATCAGGGTCGGAATGCCTTCAAACTGGGTAATCACCGCGACTTGGCTAAACATCACCCTGGCCGTAGGCCGGGAAAAGCGAGCAAAGGCGAGGCCAGTCAGCACTGCTACCCCGAGCAGCCCGGTTAGTGCCTCCAAGGTGACGAGAATATCGGCATAGAGATTGGCGGGGTGCATCGCGCCGTAGCCAATGGATGCCAGGGTTTGCACGCTGAAGAAAAAGGCGTCTTGAAATGAGCCCGGTTCAGCATTGACAATCGCATCCCCACCGGCCAAATAGGCTAAGGCAAACAGGGCATTGCCCAGCAAATATAGCCCTGAGGTAATCGCGATGAAGCCAGGCCAGGGAATGGTCAGCATCAGGTGATAGGGATCGCGCCAGTAGGAATACCAAGCGCCAAGGCCCACCACCCGAAATCGACCGTTTTCAACCTTAATTCGAACTTTAGAGAGGTTGGCTACCTCCCGACTTGCTGCTTTAGACCGTCTCAGGCTCAATGTTGGAAATTAGATAGACATTGTCGTTGTAATCGTAGAAGTTGATTTATGCTGGCTGAGCTTAATCTACCGTTTTTGGGTCAGTTTGGGAATCAGATTCAAAATTTCTTGAAATATCGGTGAATCATCGGACAGTCAGCCTAACCTACAGTCTTAAATTAAGCCGCCTTTACTTAGAAATAACCTGACCATAACCTTGACCCGCTGCTCTCTTAAACTTGCCTCTTTACATTAGTTTGTGGCCTGTAATTTAAGTCACGGAGTATTTGATCATGGTAGCGAGCAGTCAAAAAATGTCCCGGTTTAAGGGGTTAGCTGTGATCGCGGCAGCCGCCGGAACCGTCAGCCTGAGCGCTGGCCAAGCGCTTTCCCAATCGAACGACCTAATTGAGATTGATGGATCCAGCACCGTTTTTCCGATTACTGAAGCCATTTCCGAAGAGTTTATGGCTCAGAGTGACGCTCGGGTCACGGTTGGCGTATCCGGTACGGGCGGCGGCTTTGAGCGATTCTGTGCGGGTGAGACCGACATCTCTAACGCTTCGCGGCCGATTAAAGAAACCGAAGTTGAAGCTTGCGAAGCCGCTGGCGTTGACTATGTGGTGATTCCGGTTGCAACAGATGCGATTACCGTTGTCGTCAGCCAGGATAACGAGTTCCTATCAGAGCTGACGGTTGATCAGCTGCAAACCCTGTGGGAGCCAGCGGCCGAGGGCACCATCACCCGCTGGAATCAGCTCGACCCCAGCTTCCCCAACGAAGAGATCAGCCTCTATGGTCCAGGGCCTGACTCAGGGACCTTCGATTACTTCACCGAAGAAATTGTGGGTGAAGAAGACTCTAGCCGCGGTGACTATACCGCTAGCGAAGATGACAACGTTCTGGTCCTGGGCGCAGGGTAAGCGCAAGAAAATCGTATCCAAAGTATGCATTGGCTTTTGGGCGCTGCAGACGTGGCTAGAAGCCCCAGTTTTTCGTACTCGCCTTTCTCAATAGCTTTACCCTGTTGACATAGGCGCGGCCATTTTTCTCAATAAGGCAGTCTTTATTGATTCTTGCGCTTACCCTGG
>NZ_JADEXG010000111.1 GCF_015207255.1 Vasconcelosia minhoensis LEGE 07310 | reverse complement strand
GTGCCCTTTTTTTTGCCTGATTGCAACCGTCTCCAAATGGCGCTGACGCTGCCGTCCTGTCTCACGCTGGTTCGGCTAAACCCGTCAACCGACTTTTGCTACCCGACTACTCCACTGTCGCCTAATAGTCGGCCTTTCGGTCTGTGGCCCAGAAGATGGACTTTGAGATCCTGGAATTCAATGGGGAAGCCGATCATGTCCACGCATTGATTGAGTACCCGCCGAAGCTATCGATTTCGCAGATCCTGAATGCTTTGAAAGGGGTTTCCAGTCGGCACTATGGCCAGGCAGGTTTACCCAAGCCCAAGGGCAATAAGGCGCTGTGGAGTCCTAGCTATTCGGCTGGCTCTGTAGGCGGTGCTCCTTTGGAGATCCTGAAGCAATACATCCAAACTCAAAGCCGCCCTGGAAGGGCGGGGCTTGAATCCCAATGATTTTGGTCACCCACGCCGGATTTCAAGTTGTCGGGCACGATGCACTTTGGCACGCCGCCAAAAAAGGCTAGTGCCCGCTGATGAGCCCCTATCCAGTACGGCAGAGCTTGGCTGGCCGTCGCTTCGGCATAGGTGTAGTTGCTCGCCCCCAAGCAGGCCACAAAGATCTGCGCTTCGCTTTCTTCACCGCTCGCCGGATGCCTCACTCGCACGGTGATGCCGCAGTAATCGACAAACAGCTTATCCCCGGCTTTATAGACCTGCCGCATCGACAGGTTCTGACTGCCTTTCCACTGATTGTAGCGACGGCAGAACTGGCCGTAACTTAGCGTCCAATCCTGGCTATCGATGCCTTCCTGCCAGAGCAGCGCCAGGGTGACGCCTTTATGACTCAGCTCCCGATGAACGGGCTCAAAATCAATCGCCTTCTCAGGTCTCGGTGCCCCCTGCCGTTTGCCTAGCTAGGCACCTAGGCTTTTCGAGTCCCAGTCGGGGTGCCGAAGCTGATGTGATTCAGCTGCCGAAGTTGGTGCGATTTGGGTGCCGAAGTAGACATCATTTTGCAACATCTGGTTTACCGAAAGCTCCGCGCTTGGGCATACCATCGTCATCCCAACAAAAATCGACACTGGATTGCCCGTAAGTACTGGCTTATTGGCTCTGGTGAAGGTTGGGTCTTTGCTTCCCGAAATGACCAAGGGACTCTGCGGTTGTTTCAACACCCTCAGACGCCGATTAAACGGCATGTCAAGGTACAGGGAAGTCGAAGCCCTTATGATGGCGATTGGCTGTACTGGAGTCGCAGAATGGGGCAATACCCGACGGCGACACCAACCGTCGCAAGGCTGTTGAAATACCAATCGGGAAAATGCTCACACTGCGGACTGTATTTCTGGCCCGATGACCGTATGGAAGTCCACCATGTGGACAGGAACCGAGATAATCACAGACGAGATAATCTGGCCTTACTCCATCGGCATTGCCACGACCAGGCTCATGCGATGTGTGTATGACAAGCACCAAACTGTTGAGGAGCCGTGTGAAGGGCTAAACTTTCATGCACGGTTTTGAAGACGAGCCGTTGAGGTGACTCGGCGGCTTAGTCTAACCTTTCCTGTATGTGGTTAGCGTTGGCTGGTTAGTCGTTCAGCAATCCCAAAAATCGCTGAACGACTGCGTTTAGAAGCTGTTGGGCTTAAAATACTCAAGCAGCAGCATGTTAGAAGCCTTACGGTCAATGACTTTAATAAAGCTCGTGTTGAGGCTCTTGTTGTAATACCAGGACTCTTCAGCTGCTGCATTTAGCTCTGTAGAATCGCTCAGTGCAGCAATTCGTTGGCCGTTGACAACAACTTTATCCAGGCATCCTGAGCTTCCCTTTGTCTCTGAAGGATCGTGCAGGATAGCGAGGAAGAAATGGTCTTCGTACTTAGGGCTGTAGCCGTCGTGAACGCGGGTAATGTCAATTTGCCGTTGGGTTGAATTGGTATAGCTATGGGTAATTAGCGTTTGACGGTACTCGCTGTTTGCTAGCTCATCACACCCTTGCTCTACGTTGTCTTTTATCGCTGACGATCGGCTCACGCCGTCATCTAAGTACAGGGTGTACTCTCCGCCAGTGAGATCGCTATCAGGATAAACATTCAACGTTATCGGATGAGCCTTGCCCTCTGCATTACGCTGACCTACATACTGTTCAACCTCAAGCATCGGAATAATCGCACCCGAGCGTACATACACAGGGATAATAAAGTTAATATGCTCGCCGTTGAGATTGAGATTAGCATCAAAATCTCGAATGGTTGTACCCCCTTCAACGTAGCTGCCCAACGGCATCTTGTTATTCACAAAGCAATACCAGTTACTGTCCTGAGGCAAATAGATATCTCGCTTACCGCCGTTAGTTTCCGACTGAGGCTCCAAAATAGGCGCAATCAGCATATCCTTACCGACGAAAAACTGATTCTCGATAAACGCCTGCTTATCGTTGTAAAGCGACTGATCGGCAGGGTCGTTAAGGAACATAGGGCGGCAGATGGGCATACCGTCTAAGCTGTTTTGGAAGAGACAGTCGTAGAACAGCTGTAGCAGCCGGTAGCGCAATTCGATGTATGCCTTACAAATGGGCAAGACCATTTCGTAAAGAGACTTGGGCTCAGGCACAGGCAAATTTCTCTCTCGGAAATACTGCTCATACATGAAAGGCTCTTGGAATTCCTTACGGCCTTTTCTGACATAGTGATTTCTAAACCAGGGCAAAAAAGCACCAACCGCAGTCCACCGAATTAGCAGCTCAGGGCTAGCCCATTTCCCATCATCTTCGTTAGAGGTTTCAAACCCGCCAATATCCTGCCCGCAGATGGCTAGCCCGCACATACCCAAAGAGAGCACCTGAGCCACGTTCATCTGGAGAAAATCCCAGTCGGAAGCATTATCGCCTGTCCACAGTCCGGCAAACCGATGAGACCCTGTAAAGCTACCGCGTCCAACAATAAAATTACGCCTGTTCTCTCTTCCTTCTAGGCGGTTGAGCCCTTCATAAGTTGCCTTATGCAAGTTATAGGAATACAGGTTCCAAACTTTAATAGCGGGCGTGAGCTTAGCCTCCTGGTCTGATAAAAAGTCATCAGTCACATAGAGCCTGAACGGAAATCCCTTCATATCTCCACAATTTTCACGGATAGCAGGCGTCGTCATGTCCTGCCACACCATCTCTAAGCCCATATCAAAGAGATACTTGTACTGATCTCCCCACCACTTGCGGACTTCTTTTCGACCCAAATCAGCATAGTGACCCGGCGTTCCTAGCTCATTGCCGCTATCGTCATTACCATAGTAAACCCCGCCCGTGAAGGGCTGGCCGCTGTTAAAGCCTTCTATCGCGTCGGGATTATTAGGGCGATACTCGTTTCCACTCCCGTAACACTGATAGCTTTTGCTAGCTGGGTTGTCCGGCTCGTAACGATTGTCCGCCACAAAGTAGCCATGCTCTAGACCTTCTTTGTAAGTCTGATAGTTAGGGTCTTTATTGCTGATGACAGGCGTGATATTGGTGCTGCACTTTATCCCCTGGTCTCTCAGGTTATGAAACATAGAGAAGGGATCGGGAAACTTCTGAGTATCTACAGTGAAGGTTTGATACTCGTGCTGTACATCGACATCGACATGCAGGCCATCGAGTGGAATCTGATACTCTCGGTGTTTTTGAACGGCCCACTCTAGCTTGTCTCGGCTGTCGTATCCGTAGCAGCCCTGATGGTAGCCCAGAATGTAGCGAGGCTTCAAGCGCGGACGGCCCACAATGGAGGTAAAGTCGCGCAGTACGTGAGCGGGTTCGCCATTCAAAAAGAAGTAATAGTCCAGATCGCCAAAGCGAGTGCCGAACATGTAGCGGCTTGAGTTGAGATAGCCCACATCCACCAGCACCTGGCCTGGGTTGTCAACAAAGACGGCATTAACGCTTTTTTTACTGGGAACACCGTTAAATTCAAAGAAGAAAGGATCTGAGTGATAAAGGGGCTCTCTGCTATCTAGCGGGCCCTGGTCATAGACCTGCCGGTAGCGCATATTATCGAAGTTGAAATAGTTCAGCTGAGCCGTATTTTTTTCAAGGCCATGACCGCCCTGCTCGCCAAAACCGATGTATTTAGCTGTTGCAGGTTTATTGACAGCTTGAATAATCGCATGGTCTTCTGGGCCGTTGGCAGTGTAGTAAATGCCGGGGCTGGCTGTTTGCCAAACTTTAAACACTTCTGCCTCAGAAACGTTGAATACCTCAATGTTAAAAGGGCTGAATGTAATCACCATTTTCAGGCTAGGGTCTTCTTCTGGCCCCCCCCTGGTGATAATCTCTATGCCGTCACTGGTTTCTGTTGCCGTTACCTTGAAGTCATTTTTGGTTTCTAGATGCTTCTTAATGGATTCAAAATCATCCATTATGATCGAGCTAGTGTTGCTTTGTGTATAGTCCGCTGGCTTGTTATTAGGATTGAAGCGAAAGCGGAAAGTGTCTTTTTGAACGAACTGAATAAGGGCGCTACAGGTGTCGCCGTTGCTTTTTTTAAAGTTGAGAGCGAAGGTTTCGCTGTCAGGATCAAAGGTGTAAGAAGCAACCGTTTCTAGTTTTTCCCATTCTTTGTAGCGAGAGAAATAGTCTTCTACTTTTATAAACTTGTAGGCGTCATCGGCGGAGAAGATAGAAGAAGGCATAGTTTTTCAAAGAGGTTGGATTTTTAAACAGCGATCACTGTTCAGGATTTACCTATCAATAGAATGCTTGGCTTGGCTAATAGCGTGTCTAATCAATCGGATGAAATTCATTGGCCATCCAAATGCAGTCGGTGTCCGCGTAGTATTGGTGCCAGGGATAGATAAAGCCACCCGACTCATCAACGCTGGCAAAGGGTAGATGACTATTTCCTGGATTCATCAATACATCTTCGTAAAGCGTATCGAAGTTGTTGGAATGAAACTTTTGCATCCGGCCCGACCCGTAGAGCTGGGTGTGAACTTCTAAAAAGTCGCGAGCGGTGTGTTTGTTGTGAATGGCCGCATCGGTCTGGGCAGGCGAAAACCACAGATTGACTTTGACCTGATGCTTTTGAATGCGCTTTGAGTGCGGGCGATCGGTCAAGCCCGTAGCAAAATAAGGGTCAAAAGCGACAATTCCGACATCGTACTGAGGAGACTTCCATAGCGGCACATCTTTGGGAAAGTCCATAAGCTCCCCAAGCTGACGCCACTTACTATCTAGTACGACGCCGCCGATATTTTTGGACTCAACAATCTCAATCAGTAGGAGAGAGTCTCCACTCTTGATGCTAATTTCTTGAAGAATCGTAGAGGTTCTGGGCCACAGATATTTTTCTGGCGCGACGGCAACGTAGGCTTTTTCTTCCCCTAAGTTGACAACAATAGTTCGGTTTTCTAGATAGTAGTTGTCTGCGTTTTTTAGCCAGAGCGCCTTGACGTATTTATCTGCAAAGTAAACAGGCTCTACAACGTTGGTCTGCGGCTTTGCGATGGTAGTCTGCATGGGCTTTCATACCTTGGAAAGTTCTTTGGGTAATGAGTCAGAGCGCGAGTTAGTCAGCGAGTTGAAGGAAAGCGATTCTGCACGATCCTGAGTCGCTAAATCTGACGAAGAGCCAGATGAGAGATCTTCGCTAATAGGTGCAAATCGATTGTAAAAAGTAGCAATTAAAGGATTGTCTGCACAGTAGTAGCCATCGACGGAGTAGCCGATAGTCGCAAAATCTAACCGGCCATCACCATCAAAGTCAGCGACGGCAATGCGAGCCGTGGAGTCTGATGAAACGCGCCATTTGACAAAGGCTCCTTTGGCTAGGTCAATAGCCTTATAGTAGTAGACGCCTTGCCATGGCTGTGGACCTCTGAGTGCCACCAAAAACTCGTCCTCTCCATCGCCATCAAAGTCTCCACAAATCACGAAGTGGCCGGGACCTTCTCCTAAAGGTGTAGGATTATCGTACACATCGAGCACATGTCTTTTCCACTTCCAGTTCCATCCGGGGTCGGGCTGAGATTCGGTATCTTTGTAGTACACTGCGACCGTATTGCCATGAAAGGGTTCAACCGTGGCGATGTAGGCAGATTCATCTCCGCCGACTTTGCCCATGTCCACGTTACCACTGCCTTTGTAGCCGGTTTTGGATGCCTGACTCATTTCGCCAGTTCCGATCAGCTTTCTGTTCCATTTTTCCTTCTCTGGATCGTAGAACAGCCAGGTGATTCCTTCTTCTGAGGCAATGAGTGCAGAGTCTAAATCGTACGGCGATTCGATGCCAAATTTTGGATGATACTTTTTAATCGATACCCCATGAACAACGTGGTAGTTCTCGTTGTCGATTAAATGCTCATCCCAGCAAGGTGCATTTTCAAGATCCTCTGGCTGCGTAAATAGCTTAACAGGAACCGTAGAGTGAACATCGTTAGGGCGACCCACAATAGGCAATGCTAGAACTTCTAGCTTTTCATTTTGAGTGAAATAACCTACTTTCAGCCGGTGCATCGATGTCGCTCGACCAATGTAGTGCCTTTCCCATTCGCCATCTGGCTCCCCTGGATTTTTCAGCCAGTCGATCTTTCCGCCTTTTGGGTCGGAGTTAATCATGGTTTGACCATACTGGTAGCAGATAATGATGTCTAGATTGCCGTCTCTATCGATATCTCCATGATCCATTCCTACCGGGCCTAGGTATTTGGCAATTCGCCTTTTGTGCCAGTTGGGATTTTGATACCAGTTCACTTCCCCCTCACCTAGTCCGTAGCCAACAATATCGGGCTTTCCATCAGAATCGATATTGAACGCATCAATCCAGTAGCCATCACCCCTTTTATCTTCTATAAGCTGTCGTTCAAACTCAGGCTTTAAAATGCTAGACATGGCGTTTAAAGATATATGCAAATTACGGTTGAAGAATGAGAAAAGGAAGAAGCGTAATTCTTGCTTTACACTTAATTATTCAATTTGTATTTAGACTAAATGAGTTTTTACGGTTGCACCATCGTCAAAATACGGAGCTGATCTTGAGGAAAAGTACTAAGTACATACAGAGATCCCTGTACAAGTGGTATTTTTAGACGCTCAGAAGCCCGATTTTGGCGTGGTTCATCGTGAGGTAACACTTTTGATGCGATCCGGTGATTTGGTTTTCGCGATCGCATAGGCTGAATGCTTGTCGCCAGTCCCCTTTTGTGATCGTCTCGCATGAGCCCTAGCCTTTCCGTCGCCGCCAGCCTATCTCCCGACATTCGCCAAGATATTGGCATCCAAGTGCTTGCTCGCTCACAACCCATCAGCCACCTAGCCGCAACGCATCAGGTCAGCCGCAAATTCGTCTATCAACAGGGCGATAAAGCGCAGCGCTCGCTCGATGAGTCCTTTGCACCTTCTCAGGAGGATGACGAGGTTCTACTTCATCTGCCTGTCACCAAAAGCTGGCTGTACCAGCTGATTCTAGGGCTAGTGCTGATTTGCCACAGTTCCTATCGCGGCGTGGTGGAACTGTTTCGCGACTTATTCGATCTGCCGATCAGCATTGGCACCGTCCATAACCGGCTTCAGGCAACCGCTGAGCAAGCCACTGAGATCAACCAACAGCACGAGATATTTCAGGCGAATAAGCCTGTGCTGGTGGGCGTTGATGCTGCTTCCACCTACTGCTATACTCTAGCCGGTTCGGGCTTGAACTAATTCTATAGTCATGGTGAAATTGAGTTAGCCCACCCAAAAGACACCGCGGTCATGATTCAACTAGAGTTCAGCGAAGCCGACATTAGCGCACTTGAATACGAGCGCTATCACCACCCT
>NZ_JADEXG010000110.1 GCF_015207255.1 Vasconcelosia minhoensis LEGE 07310 | reverse complement strand
GACTATTTCGCGCGGGCTGGAAACGACTGGGTGATCGGATCGAACGGAAACGACACGCTCCGGGGCGGCGACGGCATGGACACGCTGCACGGCGGCGCGGGCGACGACCTGATACAACTCGGGTCGGAATTCTTCATCGGTGCGGTCGAGATCGCCACCGGCGGCGACGGCAACGACATCCTGATCGATTGGGCCGGCACCGCGCGCATGAGCGGCGGTGTGGGCGACGACATCCTGCGGGGCGGCGCCGATGACGACACGTTGCTGGGCGAGGCGGGTTTCGACCTGCTGAGCGGCGGCGATGGCGATGATAGCCTCGACGGCGGCTGGGGCGCCGACCGGATGGCGGGCGGCGCGGGCAACGACACGATGCTGGGCGGCCAGGGCAACGACGTCATGCAGGGCGACGATGGCGACGACCATGCCGGCGGCGGTGGTGATCAGCGCTTCGCCAATGCCCTCGGCGGCGCGGGTGGCTTCTTCGGTGCCGCCGCCGCCGCCGATGTTCAAGCTGCTGAAGGTAGCGATTAGGCCAGTGACTGTGCCCAGCAGGCCCAGCAGCGGCGAGACGGCGACAACGGTTTCCAGCAGCTTGTCGCCCTTGCGCATTTTGACAAATTCTCGCTCGGCGGCGGTTTCCAGGGCCAGGCGAAAGGATTCGGGGCTGGGGCGCTTGAGGCTGAGCGGGGCGAGCAAAAAGCGGCTGATCGGGAGGTCGCGATCGCGCGCCGCAATCATCGCCGCCTCGTCTAAATCCCGCGTTGCCTTCTCCAGCACGTCATGGACGATCTGGCCTTCCCGCCGCAGCAGCTGAGACCAAAATTGAGCCCGCTCTAGTGCACAGGCAAAGGTCAGCACCGAGGCCGCCAAAATCGGAATCATCACCGGGCCGCCTTTGGCTAAAAAGTCAAATACGGTTGTCATAGGTCACCGCCGCAGGCCAAAACTCAACTATAGCGACAAGCCAGGTTTGGCCAAGTAAAAACCAAGTTAAGACCACCTTAAAGCCAAGCTGCAAAATATGATAAAGCTCGGACAAATTCTATCCATATAATCCCAATGAACTATCTCTCTTCACGCTTTTCTGGAGTCAGTCGCCTGGGTGGAAGCGCGATCGCGGCCCTGCTACTCAGCCTGGCGAGCTGCAATGAAGTCACGACGGGGAGTCCGACATCCCCCGACCCTGAGCCCACAGCAGCCTCAGAAACAGCTGAGAACAGCGCAGGGACCGCTGCGCCCGATGGGACTACCGACTATCAGGCCGCTGCTACGACGACCTACACCTGGCAGGTGGAATATACGCCCGGCGGCGTCAGCGCTGACCGGCCTAGCGATCGCCGTCTGGAGCAGTTTGAAACGGCCTCGGTTACCAGCGTCAACGGCGTCCGGCCAGAGGCGGCGGCGTCTGGGCCAGACGAAAAGGGGCTGTGGTGGCCGGCCCTACCGCCCGAGCCGACGGTCGATCAGCTAGAGGCCCAGGCCCGGGGAGATGAGCGGGCCAGCCGACCGGAAATTCTTAAGTCGGTAGACTATGCCATCACCTTCAACCAGGCAGGAGAAACGGTGACGCTGCCGACGGACTACGACGTCTACCGGCAGGCCGTCAAAGCCTATGAGCGCAGCCGACCGCTGAAGCTGACCCTGGGGCCTCAGGATGAATCTGTGATCAAGGCCGAAATTTTATAGGAGCGGATGGCTCAAACTATCTGCCCTAAGCTTGCCTATCTTGCGGTCCTGATCTTGCAGCGTTGACAATATCCGGCATTTCTAGGGATGATAGATTCTAACTAGATTGATTCACTTGAGTGCTTGGATCGTAGGGTGCGCGTTTTAGCCAAACGCAATAGATGAGTGCAATTTCGGGATTACGATATTAGGTCCTCGCCCTGGAGTATCGGCAGCCTACTGGGCTGTAAACGCGCTTAAGCCTTGCCCATACTCGCAAAGGTGACACTGAGCTTTCATCTTTAGGCTATGACAGTCCACCCACCGTAGGCGGTTATGACTATAGCCATCTCTGTCCTGGCTTTGCCTAGCACAGATATTCTTTGAGTCGCCTTTTTGCCACAAACCTGTTTTGCCAACAAGATGACAAATTGTAATGGGGCTGGCCTTCTGCTAGTCGAAGACGATGGCAATGATGTGTTACTGATTCAGCGGGCCTTTCGTCAGGCGAACCTGTCTATTCCGCTGACAATGGTCGAAGACGGAGACGAGGCCATTGCCTATCTGACGGGCCAGGGACAATATGCCGATCGGGCAACCTATCCGCTGCCGTCGCTGATCCTGCTTGATTTAAAGCTGCCTCGCCGGTCTGGGCTAGAGGTCTTAGAATGGTTAAGAGGCCAGACCGGCCTACGGCGTATACCCGTGGTCGTGCTGACGGCTTCGCGAGAACATGCCGACGTCGATCGGGCCTATGAAATAGGCGCAAATTCTTATCTGGTCAAGCCCGTATCCTTTGATTCACTGACGGCGACGATCTCAGCGCTCAATCAGTATTGGCTACAGCTCAATCAGTATCCTTCGGTTCAGCCCGCATGAATGTTTCAGCCCCGCGATCGCTACTGCTGATTGACGATAATCCAGACGATCGACTGCTGGCGAAGCGGGAACTCAGCCGCAAATTTCCAGAGCTCAAAATTAGCGAGGTGGGTCATCCTGACGGGTTTGCGCAGGCGCTAGAGGCGCTTCCCTTTGACCTGGTGGTGACGGACTATCAGCTGGGCTGGTCCACCGGGCTCGAGGTGCTGCGCAGCATTAAGGATAGACGACCTGACTGCCCGGTGATTATGTTTACTAACACCGGCACGGAAGAGATTGCCGTCGCCGGGATGAAGCAGGGACTGGATGACTACGTGATTAAGTCGCCCCAGCACTTCACTCGCCTGCCCCAGGCCACCCAATCTGCCTGGGAAAAAGCGCAGATGCGGCGGCAAAACGCCCGGCTTGAAAGTCGGCTTCAGGCGCTTCTGAGTCAGCTCGACTTGGGGATCTTTCGGGCGCAGCCAGACGGTCGCCTGCTCGAAGTCAACCCGGCTTTCTTAAGGATGCTACAGCTGCCTTCGCTGGCCGCGGCTCAGGCGCTCGTCGATGCTCAACTCAAAATTAGCTCGATTGAGCGGGTGGCTGACCAGGGGGCTTCCCGCGAGATCTTGCTCCACCGGGCGGACGGCAGCTCGATCTGGCTGCGCCTGAGTGAAACGCTGAGCCAGGTCGATAGCGAGCTGATTGTGGAAGGCCTGGTCGAAGATATCTCTCTCCGTAAACAGGCAGAAGCTCAGATCCGGGATATCAATAGAGCCTTGGAAGACCGGGTGCAGCAGCGAACGGCCGAGCTAGAGCGAGCCAATAATGAGATGGAGGGGTTCGCCTATTCGATTTCCCACGATCTGCGATCGCCGATTCGCCAAATCAACAGCTTTATGTCGCTATTGGCCGAGCAGCTGCAAGGGACAGACCTCGATCAAACGGTGCAGCACTATCTCAGTGTTGTCTCTGAGCTCACGGTTCAGGCCAGTGATATGCTCGACGCGCTGCTCAACTTTTCTCGCACTGGCCGGGTTGAGATGAAGGCTGAAGAGGTCAACATGATGCAGCTGGTCAAAACGTTACGGACTCAGGCAGAGGCACTTTCGTCCGACTGTCAAATCAGCTGGCAGATCGAGCCGCTGCCTTCCGTTCGATGCGATCGCGAGCTACTGCGCACGGTTTGGCAAAATCTGCTGGAAAACGCCGTCAAGTTCACCTGCACCCGGTCAGACGCTAAAATTACCGTTGGCAGCAGTCAAGGCGACAGTGAGGTCATCTTTTTTGTCAAGGATAACGGCGTCGGGTTCGACCCCAAACAAGCTGATAAGCTATTCGGCGTGTTTCAGCGGGCCCACAGCTCCCGCGACTATAGCGGCACCGGAATCGGTCTGGCCAATGTGCAGCGCGCTATTCTGCGTCACGGCGGGCGAGTTTGGGCCGAGGGCCAGGTCGGTCAGGGTGCGACGTTCTACTTTTCACTGCCCCAGCCTGCCCCAACCTAAGTCATTTTCCGCGCTGCTGTAGCAATCTGACGGCGACTACGGCTACGAATATTGACTGAGAAGTTGTTTAACGCCTATCATTTCGAAATTTGTCCAGCCGCTAAACTGGGAAAGGGAACTACGCGCGATCGCGCCGTATTTTAATCCGTTTATCGCTATGCTTCAGTTTTTACTGCTTGAGGACGACCCGAACGATATCGAGCTGATCTCGACCGCGTTGGCAAACAGCGAACTAGAGATAGACCTGGTCACCGTTGAAACTCAGGATGATTTTCTGGCAGCCTTAACGCATCGGCCGATTGACCTGGTTCTGGCGGACTATGCGCTGCCTAACTTTGATGGCCTCACGGCTATGGAGATGGGTCAGCAGCGCTATCCCGATATTCCTTTCATCCTCGTCTCGGGTGTTTTAGGAGAAGATCGGGCGATTGAGGCCCTGCAGCTGGGGGCAACGGACTACATTCTCAAGCAGCGACTGGAGCGGCTAGTGCCGGCGGTGCAGCGGGCGCTAAAGGAAAAGCAAGAGCGGCTGGAGCTGAAGCAGGCAGTCCAGTCGCTGCGCGAAAGTGAAGAGCGATTTCGGACTTCGGTCGAGACCATGACCGACTGCTTTGCCATCTGCCTAGCCGTTCGCGATCGGGATAATCGGATTGAGGACTTCAATATTCGCTATATCAATCAGGCCGCCTGCGAATATCTGTCGATTAGCCAGGTCCAACAGGAGGGGCAGACCCTCTGCTCAGTGATGCCCGCTGCCAAACAGTCAGAGCTATTTGATGGCTGCTGCTGGGTGGTTGAGACGGGGCAGTCGCTAACGCGCGAGGTGATGCTCTATGGCCAGGAAACGGCTAGTGCTGCACAGCAGTTCGCCGCAATTGATGTGCGCGCTTCTAAACTCGGCGATGGGCTCGTGGTCACCTGGCGCGATATCACCGAGCGCAAACAGGAAGAAAGTCGTCGCAAGCAGCTCTTTGCTGATGCCCAAGCCGCCCGGAAACAGGCCGAGCAGGCCAGCCGATTTAAGGATGAATTTCTGGCCGTCCTCTCCCACGAGCTGCGCACGCCGCTCAATGCTATTTCTGGCTGGGTGCAGCTCCTACAGTCGAAGTCGCCCAACGCCCAGACCCTGGGCCACGCAATTGGAATTATTCAGCGCAATACAGAGGCCCTGACTCAGCTGATTGAAGACATTTTAGATGTGTCTCGGATCGTTCGCGGCAAGCTGCGGCTGAATATCCAGCAACTCTCCCTATCCGACCAGGGCAAGGTGATCGAAGCGGCAATTGAAACGGTGAGACCGGCGGCAGAGGCCAAAAATATTCAGATTAACTTTCAGTCCGGCGATCGCGGCGGCCTCACAGCAGTTGATCCCAATCGGCTCCAGCAGGTGGTGTGGAATCTGCTCTCGAATGCGGTTAAATTTACCTCTGAGCACGGTCAGGTTCAGGTCGATCTCGAGATTGCGGACGGGCATATGGTTTTGCAGGTCAGCGACAGCGGCCAGGGCATTGAACCCGACGCCCTGCCCTATATTTTTGAGCGCTTCCGGCAGGTAGACGGCTCGTCTACGCGATCGCAAAACGGGCTTGGGTTGGGGTTAGCCATTGTTAAGCATATTGTTGAACTCCACGGGGGTGAGATCTCTGCCCAGAGCCCAGGACTAGGGCAGGGAACTACTTTTACGCTAAAAATACCGCTTGCGGCTGAGACAGAGACAGCGGCTGACGAATCTAAAACGCTAGAACATTCGGGCGCTCCGCTGAGCCGGGCGCAAGTAGCAGAGTCGCCTGAGGCTCATCTCTCCTTAGCCAATATTCGCGTATTGATTGTTGAAGATGCTGAAGATGCCCGGACCCTCTACACAATGATGCTAGAGGAATTTGGCGCTGAGGTAAGAGCCGCCGCTTCGGTCACCGAAGCGCTCAGCCTTTTTACCGAACAGCGCCCCCATGTGCTGGTGAGCGACATCAGTATGCCGACCGAAGATGGCTATTCGCTGATTCGCAGAATCCGCCAGCTCACCGTGGATGAGGGCGGCCAAACGCCCGCTGTCGCGCTCACGGCCTACACCCGTCCAGAGGACCGTACTCGAGCCTTGCTAGCGGGCTTTCAGCTCCATGTCCCCAAACCCGTCGATCTGATAGAGCTTGCGGCCGTCGTCTCTACCCTAGCCCAGGGAGCCGATCGCTAGACCTGCTGCTGTCGTTTGCGCTTAATCTCAGATGAATCGTTTCCTTCAGCCCCACGCTCTACGTCTAAAGCCCGGGACAGAGCTCAGACAAGCGCTTCAGCAGTTTGCCCAAGCCCGCCAGCTCCAGGCGGGCTGTATTCTAACGGCGGTCGGCAGCTTAGAGCAGGTTGCCCTGCGATTTGCCGGACAGGAGCAAACAGAACGGTTTCCAGGCCCGGCAGAAATTGTCTCCCTCAGCGGCACACTATCAGTCCACGGGCTGCATCTGCATCTGGCCGTGTCAGGCCCAATGGGAGAAACTCGCGGCGGTCATCTGGTCAAAGGCTGTCTGGTCTACACTACCGCTGAAATTGTGATTGCGGAGCTGCCCCAGCTAATCTTTAAGCGAGAACAGTGTTCGCTATCAGGCTATCAAGAGCTGGTCATTCATTGTTCGGAATTTCAAGCTGACTCTGATTTTTTATCATCGACTCCAGCGACCTAAAAAGGCTATGAAATAGCTAGAACTTTAAATAAAATTGAGTTGATAATCGCGAGCGCCAGACCCCCGATCAGGGCGCTGATGATGCCCCAGCGAAGTCTGAATCCTCTCACCAAAAGCGCGGTTAAGCCGAACAAAATTGCATTCCCGATTAAAAAGCCTAGCCCTAGTGTCAGAACATTCAGCAGCAGGCTGTTGATGAACCAGCCTGCTAGCCCATTAAGCAGACCAAAGACAGCAGCAGCTGTTGCAGTTTTGCCTAGGCTGTCTGATTCGACGCCCAGCGGCAGCACGGTGATAATAACAAAGCTGATCGTGATGACAATCCAGGTGATAAGCAGGGTAATTAGCCAATCCATCTTAAATCTCCTTGTAAAACCCAAAAACGCTTGCTTCAGGTCGTTTAAGGCGAGTATATCAAACCTTCAGAGTAAGAATTCAGTATCGCTGGGTAAAAAAGACATCCGTAGGATATCTTTACAGCTGCGAGTAGAACTGCTCCAGTCGTTTTTGAAAAGCGAGCCAGTAGTAACTGAGGTCTTCAGGACCGAGGATAAAGGTTTGAGCCGGGCTATCTTCGAGCGCGATCGCAATCATCGCCTGCTCCACCCGCACATCCCAATCGCGGTAGACCCAGTTCACCGCTTCGCAGTAGGCCGCCACCTGTAGGCAATAGTCCTCAATCCACGCCAGCTTTTTGGGCCGCCGCGCCGTCTTCCAGTCGCACAGGTAGAGCTGCTGCTCGTACAGCATCAGCGCGTCGGGATAGCCCGCAAATTCCAGCGGATGCCAGACCGCACCTTCCACCAGCCAGGCTTCGTCTACTTTCTCCAATAGGGGAGCAACAGACTGCCAGAAGCCTTCCAGTTCCTGGGGTAGCTCAAACGGCTGAGCTTGAAGCTGAGCGCTGATTGCCTTGTGCAGCCGGGTGCCCGCCCGCGAAGCCTTTGTCGTAATCTGCTGCGCTTGGGCCTGACCGACCCTAGCCTGCCAGTTCCACAGCCGCTGCCGATCTTCATAGGGCTTGGTTGCCGAGAGAATAGAGGTGACCCCAGGGTAGCAGTGGCCCTCGATTTCGTAATGGCGACGTCGCTGGCGGGAGACCTGCTTGGCTCGGTAGTGGGGCAGGTGGGGCATGGGGGAGTG
>NZ_JADEXG010000109.1 GCF_015207255.1 Vasconcelosia minhoensis LEGE 07310 | reverse complement strand
GGCTCCCCTTCTCCCCGGGGAGAAGGGGTTGGGGGATGAGGGCTGCCGGGATAACGCTTGATTCCCCGACTTATGTATACACGGTAGCCCGGGGGGGGAGGGACTTTGAATCCGGCTCCCTTCTCCCCTCGGGAGAAGGGCTGGGGATGTAGAGCTTGCTCTTCTCGAAGAGTGGGCTCCGGTGCTGATAGTTGGTACGTTATTAACATACACTTCCCGTATCGTCCTGCCCGGCAAAAAATCCTATCAGGGGCCAAGCCATTGCCGGACTAGCGTGCTGACTCTCTCCCTCTAGCCTGACGGTTTGCTTCTCACAACCTCTACGCCTAATCCTTAGTCACTACCATGAAAAAGACAGCGATGACTGCCCTGGTCTCTACTGCACTGTTAGCGGCAGTGCCGTTTCCCAGCATTGCCCAGGTCGATGAAACGATTAAATCGGGTACCGAAATCAATGAGATTTCCCAAAGAACGACGCTGCTGATTGTTGCTCTGAATGGGGATGAGCAAATCGCAGGTCATGGCTCTGGCTCGCTGATTGCGAGAGAAGGCGATACCTGCGTCGGCGTAACGAATGAACATGTCATCCGAGGGCAAAGCCGCGGGCTTACCTATGCCGTGAGAACCTTTGATGGCGAGGTCCACCCGGTAGAAGCGATGCGCCCTTTTTCTCAAGCAGATTTGGCAATTGTGACGTTTGAATGTGAGGAAGATTATGAGCCGATTACCCTGGCAACCTATCAGCTGTCGCCGGGTCAAGAGGTATATCTCTCTGGCTGGCCTGGCGGCTCTGCCCCTGGCGCTCCGGGTACTTTCGTTCGGCAATTTACCAGCGGGTCTATCTCTACCCTTTTGGACAGGCCTGTGGCAGGTTACGAGGTCGGCTATACCAATGTGACTCGGGGTGGCATGTCTGGCGGCCAGGTTTTGGATGAAGCCGGGCGTCTGATCGCGATTCATGGGCTTGGGATCACAGAAGATGTTAGCGCGATCGCGGATCGCCTAAATGTGTCTGAAGATGATGCAGCTGCCCTTGCGGGTAAAACTGGGTTCAACTACGGCATTCCCGTATCAACCTTTCTAGCGGGGGGCGCCCAGTCGGGGAGGATGCCCTCGATGGATGTGGTGTATTCCACTCCACAAAATGCTGGTAATGGGTCTACGGTGGCCGGGGCGGACTATGACTATGAGCCCGATGCCAGGGACCGGGTCAGGACAACCGATATTCTGGACGATTTAGACCGGGTATTAGACGTGGTGGGGAGAGTTTGTGGGTTTATCGGCTGCTAAGATATGTTTTGAGGCCTTTCGATCCTCCCTAGCCCTCCTTGACTTCGATCCTCCCTAGCCCTCCTTAACAAGGAGGGAACCGAACCACTCAAAGTCCCCCTTTTTAAGGGGGATTTAGGGAGATCGCCATAGATAAATCAATCAAGTCCGCCATGGATTCACTACCGCGACGTCCTGCCCTAAAGTGACAGGGTTAAAAATACACAATCAATTCATACGGCTCAGCGAGGTTTCGTGATAGGTTCAGTAGATAAAAATGAGGGGGAGTCTAATGAGGGTAGTGCTATTGCTGTTGCTACTGCCTGCCTGGCCTGCAACGGCGGCTGAGGCGGCTGAGCTGCTGCCGCTGGCGGTGTCTAAACCGGTGACGGAAAAAGCCGAGCTGGAACGGGATAGGCCGACAGCCCGCAACAAGCAGACAGCGCCTGACCAGGTGGAGCTGCCCTTTGAGATTGAAGGCAGCCTCGCAGCTGGTGATGCCACCCTCAGCGATGAGAGTTTTTACGATGCCTACAGCTTTGAGGGCAAAGCCGGGCAGATTGTCACTTTTACCTTAACAAGCGAAGACTTTGACACCTACTTGCTGCTGAAGGATGAGACGGGAGAGTTACTGGCTGAAAATGACGACTTCGATGGAGTAACGGACTCACATCTTGCTGTCGAGCTACCGCAAGATGGTGTTTACCGCGTTTTGGCCAGTGCCTATAGCGCCGGTCTGGAGGGCCGCTATCAGCTGCAGGGTCAGCTCGGAGATGAAACCGACCTGAAACGGGTCGAGGCTTATGAGCTAAACCAGCAAGGTGTAGCTGCCTTCAATCGTTCAGAATATCCAGAAGCGCTCTCCTTTTTTGAACAATCCCTGGCCATCCGTCAAGAAATCGGCTACCGCAATGGTGAAGGCGAGTCGCTTAACAATATAGGCTTTATCTACGCTAGGCTCGGCGACTACGCCCAGGCGCTGGACTACTATCAACAATCCCTGGCCATCCTTCAAGAAATCGGCGACCGCAGCGGCGAAGGCCAGTCGCTCAACAATATAGGCGGCATCTACGATAGCCTCGGCGACTACGCCCAGGCGTTGGACTACTATGAACAATCCCTGGCCATCCTTCAAGAAATCGGCGACCGCAGCGGCGAAGGCACCACGCTCAACAATATAGGCGCCATTTACGATAGCCTCGGGGACTACGCTCAGGCGCTGGACTACTATCAACAATCGCTGGCCATCCGTCAAGAAATCGGCGACCGCCGCGGCGAAGGCACCACGCTCAACAATATAGGCGCCATTTACGATAGCCTCGGGGACTACGCTCAGGCGCTGGACTACTATCAACAATCGCTGGCCATCCTTCAGGAAATCGGCGACCGCAGCACCAGCGCCCTCTCGTTAGGAAACATTGGCAATGTTCTTTCTACCCAACAGCAGCCAGAACTGGCCATCGTCTTCCTCAAGCAGTCCGTCAACACCTACGAAGCTATCCGCGGCGACATCAGCACCCTCGACTCTGAGCTCCAAAGTACCTACACCGAATCGATATCTGATAACTACCGCACCCTCGCCGACCTGCTGCTCCAGCAAGACCGCATCCTCGAAGCCCAGCGCATCCTCGACCTGCTGAAAGTCCAAGAGCTCGACGACTACCTCGAAACCGTCCGTGGCAATGCTGAAACCGCCAGCGGCGTCGAATTCCTCCAGCCTGAGCAAACCATCCTCGCCCGCTACCAAACCGCTCAGGAACCCGCCATCGAGCTAGGTCGAGAGCTAGCCGAGCTCAATGCTAAGAAAGAAAATGGCACCCTCACCCCGGAAGAAGAAGCCCGCCGCCTGGAGCTGATTGACCTGCAAGGAGAGCTCGCTATTCAGTTCAATGACTTCATCGCCAGCGCCGACATCCAGGCCCTGCTCGACCAGCTCAGCCGCCGCGAGCTGAGTCAGGCGGTCAACCTAGAAGACCTCTCTGGCCTGAGAGATAACCTGGCCAATCTCAATGCCGCCCTGCTCTACCCGCTCATCCTCGATGACCGCATCGAGCTGGTCATCACCACCGCTACCTCAGAGCCCCTGCGCCGCACCGTCGAAGGCGTCGGTCGGGCTGAGCTGAATGCCGCCATCACCGAGTTCCGTCAGGCTCTGCAAAACCCAACTAGCGACGCCACAGCTCTGGCCCAGCAGCTTTATACCTGGCTGATGGAACCGCTCGAAGCCGACCTAGCCGCTGCCGGGGTTGACACTATCATCTACTCGCCCGATGGAGCGCTGCGCTATATCCCCCTAGCGGCCCTACATGACGGCAATCAGTGGCTAGCAGAGCGCTTTCGCGTCAACAACATCACTGCTCGCTCTCTGACCGAGCTCGACACGCTGCCGCAGACTGACCCCAAGGTACTCGCCGGGGCCTTTGTCACTGGCGAATACGCCGTCCTAGGCACCCGCTACAGCGGCCTTCCCTTTGCCGGTCAGGAGGTCGAGCAGCTGAGCGATACCCTCTCTGCCATCACCGCTTTCTTCGATACTGATTTCAATTTAGAGGCCGTCACCAATGAAATTGCCAGCTTCAACGTTTTGCACTTTGCCACCCACGCCGCTTTTGTGCCCGGCGACCCGAGTGAGTCCTTCATTCTCTTTGGCAATGGCGAAACCCAAAACCTCAGAGACATCGCCAACTGGCAGCTGGCAAACGTGGACCTAGTCGTACTGAGCGCTTGCGAAACCGGGCTGGGCGGCTTTGACAACAACGGTGAGCAGATTCTAGGGCTGAGCTATCAGTTCCAAAGCCGAGGAGCCAAGGCAGTAGTCTCTTCGCTGTGGCAGGTGGATGACGGCGGCACCCAGGCGCTGATGAATGCCTTCTACACCGCCCTAAGCAACGGTCATGCTAAGTCGGAAGCGCTGCGCCTAGCCCAGCAGGCGCTGATTGCCAACGACTTAACGATTGTCGGCGCACCCCGAGGGGCGGGCCTACAGGTGCTCGATACCGAAACGGGCGAGCCCAGGATTCAGGCGGGCAGCCTCAGCCATCCTTACTACTGGGCTCCCTTCATCCTGATTGGTAATGGCCTGTGAAGTTTGTTTCTGATTTATATCATCTGTCCTGAGAGCGTGAGCTACGTGAACAAAACCCATTTGAACTCATTAGAGGCAAAAAAATGACCATGAAAAAAATTCGGTACGTAGGATTGATATTCTCATTGCTATTGGTGGGTTGCGATGAACTCCATTTTTTTGCAACCTTTGAAGAAGACGGCTCAGGATTTATCGATCTGGAAGTCGTCAACTATCCCGATGGCGAATTTAGTGACTATGAAAGTATTGAAGATTGCTCGGCAGATTTTGCTGAATTAGGCGTTCAGCCGGATAATATCGCTTACGAAAGCTATGCTTCATCTGCTGTAGGTCAACAAAATGGCGCTCGGTGTATCTATACTTTTGAGTTTGACGACCTAGAGGAAGCCGCAAGGTTACATACCGCTTTTGAATTAAATCTGGATCAGCTGTATTTTCACAATGACGCTTTCACCTATCAGGCCAGCAGTGACGATTGTGACGGGAGCGGAGATTCCGACGATAATGCTACATGGAATTTAAGACTGCCTGGGGAAATAAACTCTCATAACGCTGACAAAGTAATAGGAGACCAGCTTACCTGGAATGTGAGCAGCGACTGCTATGATATATTTGCAGAATCAACTTTAGTTCAACCTTCAGCTTTAGTTCAGCCTGAACAGGAATCGAGGGTAAACGACAGCCCAATAAGTGAAGAAGCGCCAAGCGAGGATGAGTCAGCCAATGAAGGCTCACCCGCTCAAGAAGGTTCGTTAAACTCAGCCGTTTGGATTATGTTAGGAGCATCCATGCCGATTCTGATTGGCGGTATTGTTGCATATGTAAATTCAAGAAAAATCAATAGGAACTGAATAGGATAAAAAATGTGAGCGGGCTGCGCGCCAATCCTGATTCAGGGCTGATTTATCCCTAAGACTTGCTCAGCCGCTTTTTGTAACCGACCGATACCAGCGATCGCAAATCCGCGATCGCGCCCAACTTCTTTGGTCCCAAGGGAGAATTATGCTTTCGGTAACCCCCTACGCTGCTTATAGCTCGTTAAGCCAGCTCCGTAGCTCATCAACGGTCGTCAGACTCGGCAACCGATCGGTCAGCCGCTCAATCTGCGCTTCGGTCAGTCCTCTGACTTGGACTTCGACTTCAGGCGGCAGTGAGCCCACCATCCGAGTCAGCAGCCGTAGCAAAAGGCTGAGCTCGCCTTCTCGGCGGCCCTGCTCCAGACCCCGTTCCAGGCCCCGTTCCAGACCCTGCTCAATACCCTGCTCTAGGCCCCGTTCAATCCCTCGCTCCATCCAGCTGGTTACAATTTCCATCACCTGCTCCTGCGCTGCCGGTTCTATCTGTCCTACCTCTAGGGTAAACGCTCGCTCCTCCTCTGCGCTCAAGTTTAGATAGGTATCGATGAATCCAGAGATTAGCTGCATCCGAGCCGGGTCTAGCCTCAGCGTGACTAGCAGACGCAGACATTCTGCCTTGACCCGGGGACGGTCTGCTGGCGCAATCTGCATCTTCGCCATCAGGGCAGAGGCGACCGGGTTGGGCTGGGCGAGAAAGTCGCGCCAGTAGAGCTGGTTGAGCTGAATCACCCGGTAGCTAAAGTTCAATACGGCAAAGTCAGGGAACTCGACTCTGAACTCGCTAGCGGCAGCGACTCTGGGCTGATCGTAGGAAAAGACAACGATGGGATAGACGGGATAGTCGTACTTTTCGTAGAGCCGGGCGAAGTAGCGAAACATCCGCTTGCCAAATTCAGGCTGGGCGGTAGCTTGGTTTTCGACATGAATCAGAAAGAAGGAGGGCTGACCCTGGAACTGCACCTGGGCGAGCAGGTCGGTTTCATAGCGGTCGCCGGCGGTGACGTCGGTGAAGACTTCTTTGTCCAGAAAGGTGATGGAGCTTGGCTCCAGGTACTGCATCATCTCTGGTAGAAAGAGGTCGAGGAACTCGACGAAGAAGGTCGAGAGCAGCTCTTTGAACAGGCGGTCGTGGTCGATAGGGGTCATGCGGCGGAATGGACGGGGATTGACTATACCCTATCGCTTGAACCCCTTCAGCGGGTTTGGCTCGATTAGCCCTGTCACTTTAGTGCAGGGCGGTGCTGAGCAATGTGCAGCATGAAGGCTGAGAAATATTGTACTGTGCCGTACCCCGCGCCGAGTTGAAAACTCAGCGCTCACTGAAGAAAGTCTGCTAAAGGGACTGGGAAGACAGAGCTATTGGCAATCAATCCGGAACTCATTAACCCCTTTAGCGGAGTTTTCTCGATTAGCCCCGTCATTTTAATGCGGGGCGGTGCTGAGTGCTTTGCAACATGCTGAATGAGGACCTATGCACGATTCCGAATTGGTTTAACTCCCTTAGTGGGTTTGAACCCGATTGGCCCCGTCATTTTAATGCGGGGCGTTACTGATTTCCCCTGCAAAACGGTGCGACGCAAAGCAAAAATTTATCAAAACTGAATAAGCTTTGCCCGCCCAGCACTATATGCTAACGTCATCCCTCGTCTAGAGCATCCCTGCCCATGCGCTACCTCGCCAAGCCGCTCAGCCTGATTGCCACTTCTGCGCTGATGGTGTCTGCCCTGGAGATAGCCGGGTTCGCGCAGCCGTCACCGCCTCGCCCATCCGCAATAGCGCAAGCCTCAGCAGCAGCTGAGCCCGAAAGCATCCTGCTAGAGGTCGAAGGCGTTTTGGAAGAGGGAGACGCGACTCTCAACGATGACAGCCTTTATGACCGCTACACTATCGAGGGACAAGCCGGACAGACCGTTGCCATCACTTTAGAAAGCCTTGAATTCAATACGTTCCTCATTCTTCGAGATGAGCAGGGCAACGAGCTTGCTCGAAATGACGATATAGATGCCGAAGCAGGCAACTACCATTCATTCATCCTTGCTACCCTACCAGCTGACGGCGCCTATGAGATATGGGCCAACGGCTTGAACGCAGACTCGCGGGGACGCTATCGTTTAGTTGTAATGGAGGCGACTTCTGACCAGGCCACACCGGCATTGAGCGAGGCCGCCTTAGTACGGGTAGAAGCGAATCGGCTGCTCGAACAGGGTAATCAGCAGTATGGCGCTAGCCAGTATCGAGAAGCGCTAGAGTCCTGGGAAGCGTCGCTACGGCTTTACCGTGAAATTGGCAACCGGGCTAGCGAAGCCAATACCTTAAACAACATCGGCATCTTTTATCAGTCATTAGGCAACTATAGCAAAGCGTTGAGCTACTACGACCAGAGCCTAGCCATCATGCGAGAGATTGGCAACCGGGCTAGCGAAGCTAAAGCCTTAGGCAACATCGGCAATGTTTATCAGTTATTAGGCAACTATAGCAAAGCGTTGAGCTACTACGACCAGAGCCTAGCCATCATGCGAGAGATTGGCAACCGGGCTAGCGAAGCTAAAGCCTTAGGCAACATCGGCAATGTTTATCAGTTAGTAACTACTCAGGCTGAGGGAGAAGAGAGGGAGCATTGCCGGAAAAAAGTTCGACGAATGCATCCAAGATGTTGAGGTTCTGCTTTTTCAGAGTCGATAAATAACCGCGAATGTGGCAGAACTCTCT
>NZ_JADEXG010000029.1 GCF_015207255.1 Vasconcelosia minhoensis LEGE 07310 | reverse complement strand
GGTCATGGGGGAGTGATTGAGGAGGGGAGTAATGGCGTGGCGAGTTACGAATCACCAAGACTGAGGGCTTTGGCGGCGGTTTGGACGTCTTTGTCGCCGCGGCCGGAGCAGTTGATGACGATGCGGGGGCTGCCTTCTAGCTGGGGACATAGACTGTCTAGATAGGCGATGGCATGGGCGGTTTCGAGGGCGGGGATGATGCCTTCTAGCTGTGAGAGCAGCTGGAATCCGCTTAGGGCCTGCTGGTCGGTGACGCTGTAGTATTCGGCCCGGCCGGTTTCTTTGAGGTAGCTGTGCTCGGGACCAACGCCTGGGTAGTCGAGCCCGGCGCTGATCGAGTGAGCCTCGACGATCTGGCCTTCCGAGTCTTGCAGTAGGTAGCTCATCGCGCCGTGGAGGACGCCGACGCGCCCCTTGGTCAGCGTGGCGGCGTGCCTGTCGGTGTCTACGCCTTCTCCAGCGGCCTCAACCCCAATAATTCGCACCGCAGGGTCTTGAATAAACTCATAGAACAGCCCGATCGCGTTGGAACCGCCGCCGACGCAGGCCAGCAGAATGTCCGGCAGGCCGCCCCACTTTTCCTCACACTGGATGCGGGTTTCCTGACCGATGACGGCGTGGAAGTCTCTAACCATCATTGGGTAGGGATGCGGCCCGGCGACAGAACCCAAAATATAGTGAGTCGTTTCAACGTGGGTTACCCAGTCCCGGATGGCTTCAGAGGTAGCGTCCTTGAGAGTGCCGGTTCCCACTTCGACCGGGCGCACTTCTGCCCCCATTAGCCGCATCCGAAATACGTTCAGCGCCTGCCGAGCCATATCGTGAATGCCCATATAAATGATGCACTCTAGCCCAAAGCGAGCGCAGGCTGTAGCGGTAGCAACACCGTGCTGCCCGGCTCCGGTTTCAGCGACAATCTTGCGTTTGCCCATGCGCTTTGCTAGCAGGGCCTGCGCCAATGCATTGTTGATTTTGTGAGCGCCGGTATGGTTCAAATCTTCGCGCTTTAGATAAATTTGGGGGCCAGAGCCATTTGGCTGCTGGTATTGGGCGGTCAGACGCTCGGCAAAATATAGTGGGCAGGGCCGTCCCACATAGTCCCGCAGTAGCTGCTTTAGCTCTCGATTGAAGGTCACATCAAGACGAGAGTCCTGAAAAGCTGCTTCAATCTCGGTTAGAGCGGGCATAAGAGTTTCAGGTACATACTTACCTCCAAAGGCCCCAAATCGACCAAAGGCATCAGGCTGTTCAGAAAATTGTAAGGGTGGCGCGGCTGCTTCTGAAGTACTCACGATTTTTAACTATCTCCACGAAGGTTTTGATAGGTACGATGGCGTTATTGAAAGAAATGAATTACCTCAAAGGTGAAACGGAGATGGAATATTTTAGACTGTGACAAAATTCTTCGATTGATTGAAGCCGCCTATCAGAGGGTTCTGCCAAACGCTTTACAAAGGCACTCCCGACAATAACGGCGTCTGCTCCCAGGGCTTTAACCTGACTGGCTTGCTCACAATGAGAAATCCCAAAGCCAACACCAATAGGCTTGGCTGTGTGTGATTTCAACCTTTCTATCAGTGAGACTACGCGCTCATCAACTTGCACCCGCGTGCCTGTCACGCCGGTCGTGCTGACCAAATAAACAAAGCCCTGCGAAGCCCCCGAGATGGCGCGCATCCGCTCGGCAGGGCTCGACGGAGCTACCAACAATATCACCTCTAAACCTCGCTCTGCTGCCGCTCTGAGCAACGCTCTTGATTCCTCAAAGGGTAGGTCAGGCACAACCAACCCTTTTATACCTGCTTGCTGAATTTGGTCCAAACAAACACTAACACCACGATTCAAAATAAGGTTGTAGTAAACAAATAAAATAAGTGGCGATCTCAACTTTTCTACGACAGAGGCGACCATCACGAGAACACGATCGAAAGAAGTCCCTTTGGTTAAGGCCCGTGTTGCAGCTGCGTGAATAACAGGACCATCAGCCAGAGGATCAGAATAGGGCACCCCTAATTCAAGTAAATCAGCCCCACTAGTATCGAGAACTTGCAGTGCTTGCGCCGTTGTTTCTAAGTCAGGATCACCTGCCATCACAAAAGGGATAAGCGCACACAGTTGCTGCTGGCGTAACGCTTTCAAACGGTCCGAGACTGAGGTCATAGCGCTTCTACTTAAAAACAACATTATTAAATCGAGAATTGTTCCACTGCTATTTCTTAGGAAATTCTAGTAGTATTTTGACAGCCTGCTCAAGATCGGGCTTTTTTAAAAGAGATTCACCGACTAAAACGCCTGACGCGCCCGCCTTAGAAACCATTGATAAAGCTGTCGGAGAGTCTAGACCTGACTCGCTAATCACAGGAATTTTTTGACGATCCAATTGTTCCCGACGTGCCGCTAGCAGCCGTTGGGTATTAGAGATATCAATCCTAAAGTCCTCTAAATTACGATTGTTAATGCCCACCATGTCCAATGGCAACCAATTCATTACTCTATCAAGCTCTGCTAAAGTATGCACTTCAACGAGAGATTGCATCCCTAAGCTGTGAATAAGACTCAACAGGCGTTGCCCCTTGTCTTCAGGCAGAATGGCCGCAATCAGAAGTACCGCATCTGCCCCCGCCACACGAGCTAGGTAAACCTGATAGGCATCAATAATAAATTCCTTACACAGCAATGGCAGTGCTACACGTCTTCGAACTTCCCACAAGTTGGCAAAGCTACCTTGAAAAAATGCTGAATCCGTCAAAACCGACAGACAAGTTGCACCACCTTGTTCGTAGGCTCTTGCAATTGTCACAGGATTGAAGTTTTCTCGAATCACGCCTTTACTAGGAGATGCTTTCTTAATCTCAGCTATTAAGCTTGGCCTAGAACTCGGAAAACCAGAATTAGACTTGTCGGATTTTAAACATAGCGCACGAGCAAAATCTTGACAGATTGGCATATCCTCAGCCCATTGAACAATCTCCTCGAAAGATTGCTGCCGCCTCATATGAACAACTTCCTGCTGTTTGTGTCGCACAATCCTAGTGAGAATGGAGTGAGAGTTCGTCGTAGGATAATTGCTCAAACGAGGTAATGATAAAGGAATCGGGAAAGGGGGGATTTTCATATCTTCTCAAGAATAGGTACATTCAAAGAGCTTCAATGCGACATAATGTGCAGTACAATTAAGGTTCTTCCGGTCATTTGGCTGTTTTCCCCTAGCCGACGGGAACGGGCCTCTCTGTCGGTGCCAACTTGGTGAATTTCTGTATGACGTTGTGTATGATAGACAAGCCGATCCCGTCCGCTAACGTCATGATCGATTCGGGATGAAATTGGACTGCCGCGATGGGCAACACTTTATGCTCAATAGCCATCACAACCCCTTCTTCTGAGATAGCGGTTACAACCAGCTCAGAGGGTGTTTTTTCTGGTTGGACGCATAATGAATGATATCGTCCTACAACAAATCTTTGAGGCAACCCTTCAAAAAGAAATGACTCGGCAGAAGTCACCGAGATCTCAGAGGCCTTACCATGCTGCGGAGTCGGCAACAGACTGAGCTCTCCACCAAACCTTTCTACTATACCCTGTAACCCCAAACAAACCCCAAATAGCGGAATATCTCGTTGAACACAGGTTTGAATAGCGTTGCTTAAGTTAAAATCGCTTGGTCTGCCGGGGCCGGGGGAAAGAACTACTAAATCTGGATTTTCTATTTCAAATACCGATTCTGGAAATCCATGACGAAGAGTGATAACTCGAGCCCCTGTCTGGCGAATGTAGTTTGCTAGTGTATGAACAAACGAGTCCTCATAATCTATTAATAGGACGACCTTTTTCCTTAGCTGAGGCCACTCTAGAACCTGCGATTTTGTCTGTGGCCTTAACCGATGATTTAATGGAGAGTTATTCTGCTGAGCCAAGTGCAGAGCTTGAAGCATCGCCGTTGCCTTGAGTTGTATTTCTTCTTCTTCAGCTTCAGGCTGCGAATCATACAGTAAGGTCGCACCCACGCGAATTTCGGCAATTGAATCTTTGAGACGTATGGTTCGGAGGACAAGCCCAGTATTCACACTTCCGTTAAAAGTGAAAGACCCAACGGCTCCTCCATACCATCGACGAGAACTGCTCTCATTTTCTTCAATAAACTGAACCGCTGCACGTTTAGGTGCGCCTGTTACTGTCACTGCCCAAGTATGTGTCAAGAATGCATCTACGCCATCAAATTCAGGACACAGAAAACCTTCAACATGATCCACCGTGTGAATCAGGTGGCTGTAAAGTTCAACCTGGCGTCGGCCTATTACCCGCACTGAACCTGGGTCACAAATGCGAGACTTATCGTTACGATCTACATCGGTACACATCGTAAGTTCAGCTTCATCCTTTTTAGAATTCAGCAATTCAAGTATCCGAGAAGCATCCTCAATGGCATTTTGACCGCGCCGAATAGTGCCACTAATCGGACAGGTTTCAACACGACGGCCATCAACCCGCACAAACATTTCTGGTGAAGCGCCAATCAGATACTCGCCCCCCAAATTAAACATAAAACTATAGGGGCTTGGATTAATCTCAAGGAGGGTTTCAAACAACTTAGAAGGTGGTTCATTGCAGCTCCTGAAAAAGCTTTGGCTGGGCACTACTTCAAATAAGTCTCCTTGGCGAAAATACCTGAGCGCCTTCTTTACTAATTCAGCATACTCGCCAGGCTGATGGTCGCACTGGCGTGTTAAGAACTGCCGCTCTCCGCGAAAGTCAGTGACTTCGCCGCAGCGTGCTACACCTTTGGTACTGCCAGTTTCAGTATCAAACTCATATTCCAACTCAAACGACTGCCGGGCGCTATTATCAATGACAAATAAATGATCAGGTAAATAGAGCACTATGTCACGCTGTTCATCGCCTTGGTCACGACGCTTGGAAACGGATTCAAATTGGAAGATGAGGTTGTATCCAAACGCTCCATAGAGACCAAGGTAGCTATCTTGGTCACTGTGAAAGGTATCTAAAACGGAACGAATTATCGAAAACACCGAAGGCTGACGACTACGATTCTCTTCTTGAAACATTTGCTTGCCAGGCAAAATCTTTCCTCTGATACACTGATTTTCACGTTTTAGGTCATCTATGCCTGAAATGCAGCATAGGATAAGGTCTAAATGGGACACTAACACCTGCCCCCGATCGTTCAATGCTCTGATTACAAAAGTATTATCCTTAGTAGTTATTTCTAAAGGCGGATCGACGAAGCCGATCGCCCAACGCTTGTAACGTCCTGGATACTCATAACTGCTTTGAAGTATTGCCCCTTTTTTTGAGTCAAGTTGTGGAAGTAGACCGCTGAAAGTTTCTGCTATGGATAGAGAGGTTACACGGCGACTCACCTGAACATTGCCGCGTGTAGTATAGGTATAAGACTCTTGAAGCATTGCATTTTCCTTATTTTTAAACGTTTCTCGTTTGGTACTTTTTCCCAAGCCAATCCGTAAAAGAGAAGATGAGATAAGCAATACATGTTGCTAGCTTGCGATGGCGATACTTACTATTAATTCGGCAGCCAGATAGGCGTCATTTCTATTAAGTTGGAATTTCAGGCAGTTGGGCGGTTATAAGCTGCTAAAATTGATCATGACTCAACTACTTGTGCGTTGACACCGAAAATGCAAGGAGTGTATGATCATGAAAACTGAGACTAAACCTCAGGAGACATGCCCAGTAAAAATTACGATTGATCTTATTTCTGGAAAATGGAAGCCCAACATTTTGTACTACTTGGGAGAGGACACTCAGAGATTTGGCCAGCTCCAACGAAAGATTCCGAGCATCAGCCGACGTGTCCTGACACTTCAACTTAAAGAACTTGAACGGGATTACTTGATCCAAAGGAAAGCTTATTTGTCACCTCTTAAAGTTGAATATTCTCTTACTCAGGAAGGCCGCAGCCTTATTCCGATATTAATATCGATGAAGCAGTGGGGGGAGGTTTATCTAGCTAGCCGCTGAGTTTACATTCTGTAATTTTAATTTTTGAGCCTGTGAGGTCATTGTTTTTTTCTTTAACAAGATATATCCAGCAGCGCCCACAGCTAAAATAGGCAATCCTGAAGCCCTCTCCGGAACGGAAGGTGCCTCCTCTACACGGACAATTTCGCCGCTCCCTATAGTGGTGCCGAAGTTCGAGACATAAATAGAGTCATCAGGTCCTATGGCCAAGCCAGTCGGCCCTACTAACCCTTCGCCAGCTTCAATTAGTGTGCGTAGGCTACCGTTCGCAGAGATTTTTCGGAGTGCGCCTGTAAAGTCTTGTTCAGATTCATCTGTGGGAATAGGGGCATCTGGATTGACGGCAAATTCTAAAACATACAGATCGCCATTGCTGTCAAAATCCAACCCGATAATTTGAGTAAATCCTCCAGCGAAAACCTCAGGATCACTTCCGGAAGCGAGTCTCAAGACGCGAGCGCTACCAGGCGGCGCGAAGTTGCCGGTTAGCTCTCCTATGTAAAAAGCACCATCAGGTCCTAAGGCTGCTGTCGTAGGCACGCGCTCGAAAGACTCACCATCAACAACTTCCGGAGGAAAAACTGCATTTAGAGTAACATTTCCATCTAGGCCTGCAGAATAGAAGTTGTTTCCTCCAGGATCTGAAACGTAAAAGGTATTATTATAAATCTCTAAATCAAATGGATTATTGAGAAACGCACCATCATCCGGATTGTCTAATTCCTCAAACTCTACTAAATCGACTGTAAAGTCTCCGCGCTCCCAGTACCCATCCTTGTTGATATCGAATGAAAGCAACTTTCCTAAGTCATTGCCACCTGCTGCAACAATCGCGTCTTTCTGATCAGTTGTTGTCGCATACCCGAATAGAGCGTAAGGATTTCCATTCTGGTCAAAATCAATATCATGAACCCCTGTCGCGGGAAGTGTCGCCCCTAAATTAGTCGGGGCCGTAGCGCCTACTGGAATCAATGCTAACGACGGCAAGTCAGTTATTACACGCTGTTGCATTCCATCTTTTACTTTCGTGACAGAGCCCGAAAGTCCAAAGGTTTGAATTGAATTTAGCTCCGGCGCTGGCACCGTCAGGCCATTTCCACCGATGCCTGCTTCAGCAACGTACAGTTCGCCTTCTGGACCAAACGTCATTCCTCTTGGATTGTTCAGCCCTGTAGCAATGGTTGTTAGGCTTGCAGCTTGAGCTACACCAGCAGAACAGAGCAGAGCTGAGAATACACTAATCAACAGTTTCAAAGAGTACTGACCAATAAAACACTGATTGCGAATCATCTTCATGATGGCGAAAATCCTATCTTAGACCAACACGTTATTTCAAACTTGGTGTCTGCATTATCAGACATAAGCAGCCGTTACCATTACCGGGCCGAATGTGAATCCTCATCCTTATTTCGAATTCCTGCAGAAACATTAGCTTATCGTTAATAGTGTGTTGAAGTGATCAAACATATTTGAAAAGTTTATGTAGACATGGTCAACAATTCTATGTACTACCTGCTTTTTATCGTCAGCCATCCACATATGGGCCAACAGCTCGTCCATCTCATTATCCAAAGAATCATGACTCTCTTCTGCTGCTAGATGTTTTTTTGAGAAGTATTTTAATTTATCAGAAGCTTCTAGCCGCTCTGAAAATCCAGAAATCTTGCTAAAGAAAACCTTTGCAGCAGACTCAATTGTTAATAAGATCGCGATACGCTCGTGATCGCTACGAGCCTCGAAGACCTTAGCAAGGATTTCATAGGTTGTGTCGCGGACCGGTGTATTTTTCTCACCATACAAGGAGCGAATCCCAGGCGCTTCGACGTTCATTACATCCAAATCATGCAAAAACCATTCCTCATGACCCGCATCTTCAGACTGATGCAATCTCAGTAGTTTTTTTAAGCTTCCATCCTGAATCCTTCTCACGTTGAGTTCTAAGAGATCTTGAAAAGACAATACCCAAAAGGCCATTTTCTGAGCCACTGGAGCTAGCTGACTCAAGCTATTCAAGGATTCTAGCTGTTTAAAGAATAAGTGCTCCATAAATATGTTTTCCTTTAATTCAAGATAGTTGTAAAGCGAATGCATTGTAACACTAGATGGAGCTAAAGTCCTGTCTGTACTGGCGTGACTCATAGATATTTCCTGTATTTTAGGTTGGTTTGATGAGAACAAAGAACCGCAGATGAATATGCAGGCATCGAAATTCGCGGCAAGTTGGAAATGGTATGATTTACTTCATTTAAAACAGTCTTGCTGATTAATCCATTCACTCATTGGTGTTAGCTGCACTGGTAACTTTTCTAGTACTGCGTTTAGACTCAGAGCTACTGGCGACTGCGGCTGACTCACAAACCATCCATATAAGGCCGCAATTTCTGTCCCAATGGGCTCACCGATACCAGCATTGATTTGTTCTTCAAACGTATCAAGAGGGATGGGATAGTAATCAATTTCTCGACGTAGTGCCTGAGAAAACCGCTCAGCAATATCCTTGCCCGTCAAAACTTCAGGCCCACCGATGTTAAATTCAGAGCCTGCTAGCTCAGTTTTTTTCAAAGCTTCCACCACATATGAGGCCAGATCTTCAACCCCAATCCAAGATGCGGGGAAATCAGCTGGAATGGGATAGGCAACAGTCGACTTTTCTTGAATGCTGGGTACAGACCAGGGAGCGGCTAAGTTTTCCATATAAAATGTCGGCCGTAGGATAATATAGGGTAGACTACTTCGTTTCAGATAATGTTCGATATCGTACTTGAGATCTATAGCTTTCACGCCTGTTTTTTCGCTAGGTACTATGACACTTGTATTCAGTACAAGCAAGCTGACACCAGCTTCTTTTGCTGCATCGATTGCATTAATGGCGTAGTCAACAACAGCTGGTGTAAAGTCTAGTGGCAGCTGTAAAAAGACTCGGTCAACGCCATCGTTAGCCGAAACCAAGCTTGAAGCCTCTCCAAGATCTCCACAAAAAATCTCGGCTCCGGCTCGTTGTAAAGCTTCAGCTTTTTCCGGGTTTCGGACTAGGAGCCTGATTGAAAAGTCCTCCTTTAGTAGAAGGCGACTGGCAACGGCTTGTCCTTGAAGACCTGTTGCACAGTAAACGAGGATACGTTTTTGCGTCTTATTCATCTTATTCATCTTATTTTGTTTGTAACTTCCTTTCTGAAAGCAGCTACATGCTGATCAGCAATAACTGCCTATACTTAAAACAATCTTAGAGCCATTGTATTGTGTGAAACATTCTCAGGTTAAGTGGCGTTAAAGATATATGTACGGCTCCTTGAACACCTGTAAAAAGCTACAGCATCTATAGTTATCTATCGGCAAGCTGCTACAACACTAGTGGGGCCGAGATTCATGGCTTACAACTCTTCACATGCAGCATTAAGGTGACGCCATTGAGACCCTTGTACGGACAAGATGGTTTGCATTTTGCGCCTGACCTGAGTTAGTGGTGATTTACTACAAGCCGATACTATTAGAGTCTTTAACTTTCTGCAAGTAGTAACAAAAATGTAACTTGCAGGAGCTGCTTTTCTGTCAGGTAATGTAATGTGTTCCTGGTGACATTGCTAGTTGCTCTGTTTCATGCGTTGGAAGCCTCTGTCTCTTTCCCGATTCGTATAGCTTTGTTGAATAGATTCGTCGAGCGGGCAGGTAAGATTCGGTAAGGTTGAGATAGCAGCCTAAGCAAGGGAGAGCATGAAAAGCCACCGCATCCTTAGCATCGTGAGCGGGAAATCCCCCTGACGCGAAGTGACTGGGGGATGAAAGCGAACACGGAGTTTATGCTACTCAGCCTCAACCCCTGCCTGGTTCTTGACGTACTCCATCACAATTGCCAAGGGCGCTCCGCCGCAGGAGATTATGGCTTTCTGCCTACCCCACAGGCTGCGGCCCTTCCCGTAAGTCTGCCTGAAATCGGACGGGAATTGAGCCATCACGGCCTTGGTTGAAGCAGACTTGAAGCTTTTGACGAGCTGAGAGATGTTGTTGTCTGGGTGCAAGCTGACCAGGAAATGAATATGGTCAGGCTCAACCCCCCATTCCATTAGTTCAGACCTGTTCTTAGTACAAATTCGCCGCACAGTTTCCGCGATGCACTCAGCTATTGGTTGTGTGAGGCATTTACGGCGATACCGTGTCACCAGGTAAATATGTAGGTGAATACTGTAAGCGACATGAGCTGCCTTATGTAGCGTTGTCCTAGTCATTGCAGGTGAGGTATACTTAGGACATGGTAACTAGACGCATCACCTTCCGGCTATACCCCACCAAGCAGCAGCAGCAAAAGCTGTTTGAGTGGCGGCGGCTGCATGGCTACCTCTACAATGCCTGCGTGGAGCATCGCATTACGAGCTACCGCAAATTCGGCCAGTCTGTCGGCTACATTGACCAGCAAAACCTGCTGCCAGCCTTCAAAGCGTGCTGGCCTGAGTACAAAGCGCTAGGCAGCCAAGCGCTACAGGCCACAGTGAAGCGAGTAGATTTTGCCTTTCAGCGATTTTTCAAGGGTCTAGGCGGCTATCCAAAGTTCAAGACAATTCGCCACTATTCGGGTTTCACTTACTCAGGGAAAGCGGGTTGGAAAGCGCTCACTGACGGGAAGCATGGTCAACTGCAAATTACGAATCTAGGCAAGATTCGGATGTGCGGCAAAGCCCGGAGGTGGGGCACCCCGACCCCCTGCACCATCGTCTATCGGGCCAGCGAAGGGAAATGGTATGCCTCTATCACGGTGGAGTGTGTGCCTGTCCGGCAGACTGGCCCTGGTGCGATTGGCATTGACCTGGGCTGCAAAGATGCCGTCACCTTCTCCGATGGCCGCAAGATAACCAAACCGACCTTTATTCAGGACGGGGATGTAGCCGTGAAGGCAGCCTCTAAAAAGCTTCGCCGCAAGCGCAGACCTGACCGTAAAGCAGGCATCAAAGCCTCGTGACGGTGGCGCAAAGCAAGTCGGGACGTGGCCCGGCTCAAGCGAAAGGTCGCCAATCAACGAGCCGATTGGTTGCACAAACTCACCAGCGACACAGTCAGCCGTAATAGCCTGGTCGCGGGTGAAAAGCTCAACGTCAAGGGAATGACAGCCCGAGCAAAAAAAAGGGGAACCGGAAGCGCCAAAAAGCTGGCTTGAACCGTTCTATCCTCTCGGTTGGCTTTGGCATGGTTGGCCCGATGCTGGCCTACAAGTCAGCCGAGGCGGGCGGATTCTATTTGGAGTCGCCCACCCAAGAGCTCAAACCGACTCAGCGCTGTGCAAAGTGCTGGGAGTTGACCCCCAAGACGTTGAAAGACCGAGTTCACATCTGCTCTAACCCAGCGTGCCAGCGCGTTGAGGACAGAGACGTAAATGCTGCCCAGGTCAACCTGCTCTGGGCACGGGGGCAGGAATCTTCCCTCGCAAGTGTGGAGCCCTCAAGCTCTACTTCCTGCGGAAGCATGAAGCACCTTGGGGCACTGAAGCACAGGAAACCGCCTGATGCGATAGCGACTGGCGCGTAGTTTATTCAAGTTTGGCGTCTTTGACTTCCATCAGCCGCAGCCGATGATTCAAGAGGGCTACGACACAGCAAAGGCTGCCATACCCCAAATTAAAGAAATTTTAGACGCCTAGAGGCTGGAATGCGATCGCGGTTGTAGATGGCGGCTCCCTACTGTAAACATTGCGCCCTGATCTAACCCTCATCTAATTAGGGGACGGTCCTGGCGTTGGCGCTGTACCTGCGGGCGGTGAATTGAACATGAGCCGGGGTTAGGTAAGCGCCGCCCAGCCGCGACAGGCAGCCGCTCAAGAACACCGCCGCGTGACGTACCAGCGCGACGGAAATTTCGGCACTGCCAGCCGCCTGGGGATATTCGCCGACGGCTCGCAGCGACAGCCCGAAGCGGGTTTTGAACAGCCCATAGGTCATCAGTGCAATCAGCACATAGCAGAGGGAAGAGAGGGATGGGGTAGGGGAGTGAGGGGCTTGAATGAGTCTATGCCGCCGTTTTTCGCTATCGCTGGCACAATGGAGGGGTAAAACTTGATTTTTCTCCCAGCCTATCTGTGCTAGCGCCTGAAAACCTATTTCCGTTTAAGCTTGATGACTTTCAGCTTGACGCGATCGCGGCTCTCAACCAGGGCGAGTCCGTCGTCGTCTGCGCACCAACCGGGTCAGGGAAGACGCTGATTGGGGAATATGCCATCCACCGGGCGCTGAGCTTGGGTAAGCGGGTATTTTACACGACGCCGCTGAAGGCATTGTCGAACCAGAAGCTGCGAGACTTTCGGGAGGCTTTTGGCGATCAGCAGGTGGGGCTGCTGACTGGCGATACGTCGGTCAACCGGGATGCGCCAATCGTGGTGATGACCACGGAAATTTTTCGGAATATGCTCTACGGCACCTCGATTGGCGAGGTGGGGACGTCGCTGCGCCAGGTGCAGGCGGTGGTGCTGGACGAATGCCACTATATGAACGACCGCCAGCGGGGTACGGTTTGGGAAGAGTCGGTAATCTACTGCCCACCGGAGATTCAGCTGGTGGGGCTGTCGGCGACGGTGGCCAACGGCGACCAGCTGACCGACTGGATTCACGAAGTCCACGGCCCGACGACGCTGATCTATTCTGACTTTCGGCCGGTGCCGCTGAATTTTCACTTCGCCACGGCCAAGGGTATCTTTCCGCTGCTGAATGAGCCGAAGACCGCCATTCACCCTCGGCTGAAGCAGCGCCGCAAGCCGCCCCGACGGCAGCGGGGCCAGAAGAAGCAGGTCGGGGCTCCCAGCCTGCCGACCATCGTCAGCAACTTGCAGCAGCTCGATATGCTGCCCGCCATCTACTTTATCTTTAGCCGTAAGGGATGCGATCGCGCTGTCAAAGATGTCGCCTCGCTAAAGCTGGTCAACCCGGCGGAGGTGGAGCTGCTGAAGCGGCGGATTGACAGCTTCCTCGACCGCAATCCCGAGGCGGTGCGGACGGGGCAGCTAGAGCCGCTCTATCGGGGAATTGCGGCCCACCATGCGGGCATTCTACCGGCCTGGAAGAGCCTGGTGGAGGAGCTGTTTCAGGCCGGACTGATTAAAGTTGTCTTTGCAACTGAAACCCTGGCGGCGGGGATTAATATGCCGGCTCGGACGACGGTAATCTCCAGCCTGTCGAAGCGTACCGACAGCGGCCACCGGCTGCTGCACGCCTCGGAGTTTCTGCAAATGTCGGGCCGGGCCGGGCGGCGCGGGATGGATCCGCAGGGGCATGTGGTGACGGTAGAGTCGCCCTTTGAAGGGGCGCACGAAGCGGCTCATCTGGCGATGGCTAGCCCCGACCCGCTGGTCAGCCAGTTTACGCCCAGCTACGGCATGGTGCTCAACCTGCTGCAAACCCATACGCTCGAAGACGCCCGGGTGCTAATTGAGAAAAGCTTTGGTCAGTACCTGGCGACGCTGCACCTGACGCCGCAGCGGCAGGCGATCCGCGACCTCAAGACCCAAATCGAGGTGACCCGGGACCAGCTGGCCTGGATCGATGAGGCTGCGATCTCGGCCTATGAAAAGCTGCGGGGGCGGCTCAAGGAAGCCAAACGGCTGCTTAAGACGCTCCAGCAGCAGGCCATAGACGCGATCTCCAATACTGACAGCATGGCGGTGTCCTTTGCCGTCACCGGCACGCTGTTCTCCCTGCGGCTGAAGCAGCAAGACGAGCTGCTGCCCGCCGTGCTGGTGAGTAAGGTGCCGAGCTCTGGCCAGTTTCCCTACCTGGTTTGTCTAGGGCAGGACAACCGCTGGTACGTCAGCGCGGTGGGTGAGGCGCTGATCAAGCATAGCGACCTGCCCCGTTTAGCGGCGGTGGACGATTTAGAGCCGCCCAAGGGGCTGGAGCCGAAGCTAGGTAAATCCAAGCCGGGCGACGAGCAGACGGCTGAAATCGCCGCTCAAATCCCCCAGATGCCGCCCCTAGAAGCGCTCGCACCGGAGCTGAAGGCGCAGCAGGCCGAGGTGGAAGCGGTAGCCGAGCAGCTGGCAGCTCATCCGGTCAGCCAGGTCGAGAATCCGAGAAAGCTGCTGAAGCAGCAGCGGCAGCTGGGCCAGATGGAAGCGGAAGTGCGCGATCGCACCCGAAAATATCAGGCGCTATCCCAGCGCTACTGGCAGGAGTTTGTCAGCCTAATGCGGGTGCTGGAGCATTTTGGCTGTTTAGAGAACAACGTGCCGACCGAGCTGGGGGAACTGGCCGCCGCAATTCGCGGCGATAATGAACTATGGCTGGGACTGGTGCTGGCTTCGGGCGAATTTGACGGGCTGGAACCGCAGCAGTTTGCCGCTGCGGTAGCCGCGATCGTCAGCGAGTCGAGCCGCCCCGATACCTGGGTGCGCTACCGCTCTTCGCCGCCGGTCGAAACTGCCCTAAACGGCATTCGCGGCCTGCGCCGTCAGATCTTTCAGCAGCAGCGCCGTCAGGAAGTGATGGTGCCGGTTTGGCTGGAGGAGCAGACGATTGCTCTGGTCGAACAGTGGGCGCTGGGTACGGACTGGACCGAGCTCTGCGACAACACCAGCCTGGACGAGGGCGACATCGTCAGGGTTCTCCGCCGCACCCTGGACGTGCTCTCCCAGACGGTCCACATCCCTCACCTCTCAGACGAGATCAAAACCAACGCTCGCCAGGCCGCTTTCCTAGTCAACCGCTTCCCAGTCAATGAAGACAAGTAGTTCTAGCCCGTTCTCAGTTCTGTTGCTAGGGAACTACGGTCAATAGGAATCCTCATGATTGCTGTTGCGAGCCTTGACCATATTGTTTTAACCGTTCGCGATCTGGATGCGACCATCCGCTTTTATACCGAGGCGCTAGGGTTGCAGCTGGTTACGTTTGGAGAAGACCGCCAGGCGCTGACCTTTGGCAGTCAAAATAAGTCCCTTGGGGAACAAACGTTGATGAATGCTCAGCATCGGTGATGTCGTCCCATCCAGCCAAGGCAACGCCCTCACCAGCGCGGATGGAGATACGAGAAAACCCGCTAGTCGTTGCGGCAATCAAACGTCGGACAAGTTGGGGAAGTTTGGCCTCAGCGTCTTTACACTCGGCCCGTTGGGTGAGATCAGTAGCTGTAACGAGGTTCATACTCATTCACCGCGATTTTAAAATAAGGTGCTACCGCACCTGCTGCAGCCGATCGCCCATTTTAGTGAACTGGCTGGTGAAGATGGTAATGGCTCTACGCTCTCTGACCTTGATGTTGACACTGACGGACATGCCCGACTGGAGCTGGATCTCTCGTCCTTTGACCCTGAGCGACTGCTGGTCTATTTCAATTTTAGCCGGGAAGGTATAGAGCGGCTGGATTTGGGTTGGCGGCAGCGCATCAGAGCCAATCCATACGAGCTTACCTTCAATATCGCCAAATTCGCTGAAAGGGAACGAGTCAATCCTAACGTCAACCGCCATTCCTGCTTCAACAAAGCCGATATCCTGATTGGTGATAGAAATTTTGGCCACCAGCGCCTCGTTGGGCACGATTTCCAGGACGGGTTCAGTGGTATTGACAACAAAACCTGGCGAGGTTGCCTTAAGCTCAAACACGGTACCGGCAGTCGTGGCCCGCAGGTCACCGTAGGTCAATGTCTGCTGGGCCTGGCTAATCTGGCTGTCGATTTCGGCCATTCGCTTGTTATTCTCAACGATTGCCTTGCTGAGCTGACTATCGATCTCGGCAACGCTCTGGTCATTTTGGGCCATCCGGGTGGAGAGATCTTTGCGGTCGGTCGCCCAGACGTTTTCGACCTTGGTATTAGCTTCAGTGATAGACAGCCGCAGGCGGGCTGCTTCTTCAATCAGCTGATTGACCTCAGACTGATTCATTTCGACTTCCTGCTGCTGCTTGAGATATTGAATCCGAGAGATCGCTCCGGCCTGGGCGAGCGGATCGACCTCGCGGAGAATGCTTTGATTTAACGCCAGGGTATTTCTGGCGCTGGCTAGCTTGGCCTGAGTTTGTGCTAGCTGCCGCTCTGCCTGGTCGGCTTCCAGGCGAGCCGCCGTCGCGCGAGTTTCAGATTCTGCCTGGCTAAACTGCAATCGCTCTGCTTGGAGGGGGCTTAGGGCCATCCCGGCAGTTGAACCCTTTAGCTGAGTCCGAAAGAGCTGATTTTCTGCGACCAGCTCAGCTCGGTTCTGAGTCAGCGTTAGAAACTGGGATGGGATCTCTACGGCGACTGCGGCGATCGCGTTCCCCTGCATCTGGGCCTGGTAAAACTGATTTTCCTGCGTGAGCGCTAGCCGAATCTGCTGGAGCGAAGCCAGCTGGGCCTGCGCTGTCGTGGGATCGATCTGGAGCAGCAGGTCTCCCGGTTCGACCTGCTGGCCTTCTTTGACAAAGACCTCTTTCACGACGCCGTTAACCGGGCTTTGGATTCGCTTGACCGTGCCCTGGGGCTCAAGCTTGCCCTGGGCTGGAATCGCTTCTTCAATCTGGGCAGTGCAGGCCCAGGTCAGGGCCGCGGTGACTGCCGCCATCAGAGACCAGAGGATGGTGCGTGACCAGAAAGGAGACTGCTGCATCATCAAAGGATGCTCAAATTTTTCAGCCTTGGGAGGCCGCTTAGGCTGGGCGGCGGGAGCGGCTTCTGGTTCTAGAGCGGCCTGAGGGACGTCGGCGGGCTTATGCCCATTGGCTTCGTAATGTCCACCGGTTAATGTCATGCGAGTTCCTTCCCTGGCTTCAACACAGCTTATTCTCCGCTGGCTTCCTGCTGCTGGTAGAGGCAGTAGTACAGCCCCTGCATCGCCATCAGCTCCTCGTGGGTGCCCTGCTCGGCGATGCTGCCTTTGTCCATCATCAAGATCCGGTCGGCATTGCGGATCGTGGCGAGGCGATGGGTGATAAAGAAGACGTTTCGGCCCCTGAAAGCGGCCATGAGATTAGTACAGACCTGCCGCTCGCTGAACAGGTCTAGAGCACTGGTGGCTTCATCTAGGATCAGTAAACGAGGATTTTGCAGGACGGTGCGGGCGATCGCGATTCGCTGCCGCTGGCCGCCGGATAGCGCTGCCCCCCGCTCTCCCACCCGGCTGTTATAGCCGTTAGGCAGGTCCATGATAAAGTCGTGGGCATAGGCAATTTTGGCCGCTTCGACGATTTCTTCAGGGGTCGCATCGGGGTTGGTTAGGGCAATGTTTTCCTGGACGGTCGTATCAAACAGCAGCGTGTCTTGCAGTACCGTACCGATCTGCCGTCGCAGGGAGTAAAGTTCGACTTTGTGAATGTCGTAGCCGTCAATCAGAATGCGGCCCGATTCCAGGTCGTAGAGCCGTGGCAGCAGCTTGGTCAAGGTACTCTTACCCGCGCCGCTCTGACCAACCACGCCGACAAACAGGCCCTTAGGAATTTCTAAATCAATCCCATCCAGCTGGCGGGGGCCATTGGGACTGAAGCGAAAGCAAACATTCTCATACCTGACGCTGCCCTGGATATCGGGCATGGGAATATTCTTGCGGTCGGCTTCCTCAGTCTCCTGGGGCGTGTCGAGAATATCGCTGAGCCGCTCTAGGGAGAGCGCCGTTTCCTGAAAGTTTTGCCAGAGCTGAATCAGCCGCAGCAGCGGGCTGGTGGTGTAGCTGGCAATGATCCGAAAGGCAATCAGCTGACCCAGGGTCAGCTTGCCCTGGAGGACGAGGTAGGCCCCCACCCATAGCAGCAGCAGGCTAGAGAGTTGGTTGAGGAAGCTGCTGAGGGAGCCCGCCGTCGTTGACGTAAGGACGGTTTTGAAACCGGCGCTGACGTAGCGGGCATAGCGGTCCTGCCACTGCCAGCGCGACTTGAGCTCGATGTTCTGGGCTTTGACCGTTTGAATGCCGGAGACGACTTCGACCAGGTAGGACTGGGTTTCGGCATTGCGCTCGGCCTTAATCCGGGCCTGCTGGCGGATGACGGGGGCAACGGTCAGCGTCAGCAGGGCGAACAGCGGCACGGTGGCCAGCGCCACGACGGTGAGCAGGACGCTGTACATCAGCATGACTGCGATGTAGATGACGGAGAAGACGGCATCCAGAACAACGGTCAGGGCGGTGCCGGTGAGGAACTGGCGAATGTTCTCCAGCTCGTTGACGCGGGTAGAGAGTTCCCCTACCGGGCGCTTCTCGAAGTAGCGCAGCGGCAGCCGCAGCAGGTGATCGATCACCTCACTGCCCAGGGCCATGTCGATCCGATTGGTGGTATCGACGAACAGCATCGTCCGCAGGCCAGTGATCAGCGCCTCAAAGACGCTCATTACAATCAGCAGCGTGCCCAGGAAATTGAGGGTGCTGGCGCTGTTCTGGACAATCACCTTGTCGATAATGGTCTGGGTCAGGAGGGGATTGGCCAGGGTCAGCAGCTGCACAAAAAAGGAGGCCAGCAGCACCTCAATCAGGACTTTGCGATGGCGAACGACCGAAGGCACAAACCAGCTGAGGCCAAATTTCTGTTTGGGCGTGTCTTTGGTCGGCTGGAGCAGCAGCACTTCACCCTCTTCACCCCAGCTGTCCACAAACGCGGCAGGCTTCATGCGCCGGATGCCCTGTTCCGGGATGGCCAGCACCAGCTCTTTTTCGCTGGCCTTGTACAGCAGCGCAAAGCTGCCCTGCCATTGCAGCATAATCGGGGTTTGCAGTCGGCTGACGGCTTCGACGGGCACGGTGGCCAGCTGGGAGGTCAGGCCCATCAGCTCGGCGATCGCGCCGCAAAACTGGAGGGACAGGCTGCCGTTACGCTGGTTTTGATTAATTAAGGCCCGGCGCAGGACGTCCCGCCGGAAGGGCATCTGCCAGTAGCGGCTGAGCATTTGAAAGCAGGCCAGGGCGGTATCGACCGGACCTCTGCCGTGGATATGGGGATACTTGGCCTTGCGGGTGGGAATGTCGTCTTCGTCGAGGGCCGGGGGGCGTTCCGGGGCGTAGGGAATGGCGTCGCTCGCGGCCAGCGATGGAGTATCGGCGATCGCGGTTTCATCGGAGCGGCTCTCGGGGTCAAAGGCGGTATGGCGAATCCCGACCAGTCGCGCGGAAGAACTTTCGATTGTGAGTACTGCTTCTGGGTCTGGGTCAAGGCGGCTGCCGACCAGGAAATTGGTCTTTCCGCCGCTGAGGAACCACAACAGGTTGGGGTCGAGCTGACTCAGCGGCTGTTTGCCCTGGGGCAGGGTAAGGATGGCGGCCTCGGGCAGGAGCTTAAACGCAATCTGGTGTAAGTCGATTTCGCCAATTGCTCGGCGCTCGACTTCGGCTCCGAGCAGCTCGTAGAGCTCGGTGATGTCGCAGCGCTGGTGAAAGGCTTCGGCAAAGTCGGGTTCCTGCTGGACCAGGGTGCGAAAGTCGCGGGCGGTGAGGGTGAGGCAGACGGATTCGACCGACGCGATCGCGGTTTCACAGGCGACGCCGCGAATCAGGCCGACCCAGCCCAGTACCGCGCCGGGCCGCAGCAGCTGCAAGTTTTCGGGTAGGCAGGACTGGGCCGAGTAGCCCAGCAGCCGGGCCTGGCCTTCGTAGAGGATGGAGACCTGGGCGGGCAGGGTTTCGCGCATGACGATGGCCTGCCCCATCCGGTAGCGCAGCAGATTGACTCGGCTCGCCAGCTGCCCAAGCCTTTCGGGAGAGAGCCGGTCGAAGGGCGGGGTAGTGGCAAGAAAGTCGTAGATGGGGGTCGTCGCCGTTGTCATACCGAGGCCACCGCGAGCGGGACAGGTGAGGCGGGTAGCGGTTGGGGCTGGCTCAGGCGCTCTTGCAGCCAGGTTTCAAAGAGTTCGTCGAGCAGCTTTTGCCGGGTGGGCTCGTCGAGCTGAGCGGGAATCAGTTTTTCCAACCGGATGATGACGTACCATTCCCCCAGGCGAGTGGGTGGGAATAGATAGCCTGGCTTATTTTTGGCCAGCTGTGCGGCCAGGGTGGGATGCGGCTGGGTCAGGGGCACGGGGCCGAGCCGACCTTCGGTTTCGCTTTCTGGCCCTTGGGAATATTGCTGAGCCAGCTCGGCAAAGGTGCCTTCGCCTGCCCTAATCCGAAAGTAGAGTTCCTGGATGATGCCGGGGTCGGTATTGCGAATCAGGGAGTAGACGACCTGGTCGAACTGCGCTTTACGGGTGAGGAAGTAGGCTTCCAGTTTGTTGCCCCAGCTCTGGTGCTTGAATTTCTCAATGCACAGGGGCCGGGTGACCAGGTCGGTTAGTGTCTCTGGCGTCATGCTGTGACGCATCAGCCAGTCCTGCCGGGTGGCGGCGTCAGTAATCTGGTTGTCTACATCAAAGACTTGCAGGGCCTGCTCGGTTTCGTCGGCGCTGCATTCGACTGCTGCGATCGCCTGGTCAATCAGCACTTCCCGGCAGAACTGCGGCAGCAGCTGGTAGCGAATCAGCAGCGGCAGCAGGTCTGTGGTGGTCAAGGTGCGATCGCCAACTTGCAGGACTGGAATCATGGTCGTGCGCAGGTGAAGGGACGTTAGCCATTGGGTTGCCCGGCTTTAGAGTTCCCCGTCAGCAGTAAGATGGCTATGCAATTTCACCTAACTTTTTTGTTGGATTGGGAAATTCGTAGATGAAAGTGCGGCTATAAATTTGAGTAGCTTAAACTGGGCATAGCTCCCCTCTGGAAAACGTCATGACCGCTACGCTCATCCAAAGCCCCGACCGCGTCGTCCTCCAGAACATCAGCTGGCAAACCTATCAGTCCTTGCTCAAAGACTTTAGCGCCGAGCCTGCGATACGGCTGACCTACGATCGCGGTAGCCTCGAAATCCGTATGCCCCTTGACCCCCATGAAAGCTATCGGAAACTACTCGGTCGCCTGATCGAAGCCGCAACTGAAGGACTCGATTTAGAGATCCGCAGCTTAGGCTCACGCACCTGTGACCGAGAAGACCTACAGAAAGGGCTAGAGCCAGACCAGTGCTACTACATCCAAAACGAGGCCCGGGTGCGAGACGTTGAACAAATTGACCTGGCCCTTTTCCCGCCGCCTGACCTGGCGGTAGAGGTAGACATCACCAGCAGCTCACTCGATCGATTTTCAATCTATACCGCTTTAGGAATTCCAGAAATTTGGCGCTATGATGGCCGCTCTCTGAGCATCTATGCTTTGTCCAAAGGCCACTACAGTGTTTGTGACCACAGCCTTGCACTACCGCTGCTCAGCGCGATCGTCATTACCGACGTTCGTGAACTGCGCTTCCCTAAACAAGAGGCGCAAACAGCCCTGAGCGAGAATAGCGTAATCAGGCAGTTTCGGCAATGGCTCAGAAGTCGGTAGGCTAACTGCTCTAAAAGTTTGGATAGAAGGCTGCGATCGCCATCAGCATCAGTAGCCCGCACGTCGTAGCGATAGGTCGTCCCCAGCATGGCGGTCTCTGGGGCGGTAGAGGTGATGACCGGCGCATGGTTCTGGCGGACGGTCAGAGTAAAGCCTTGGGCCGCGCCTACCCCTTTGGAGTCTACAGCGCCAACGACAACCTGATAGGCTCCTATAGTGGGCATGGCCCATTCGAGCTTGCCGGTTGTCTGGAGAGTAAACGTTTACCCCAATAATTATGGGCGAACCAGTTCTTCTATTCGTACAATTTCTCTCACTAAGAACTCTGCTCCTTCAGAAACTTTTTCAACTTTCATGAGAATTCTATTAACTATTCGATGGAATTCTTCTTGTCGCTGAGAATTGGTCAAGAAATCATCAAGCTCAATATCCTTGAGGCCGGGAGGCATTTCGCTCCACTCCTCCTTCCATGCTCTACAGGCGTCCTTAAGCCACTTACTCTCGTTATTTTCGAATTGTTGACTGCATATCTCTTCTTCTAGAATATCTAGGAATTTGCCAAGGGCAGAATCCTTTAAATGTCTAGATCTATTATTGAAAATTACTTCACTGCTTGACATACTTTCTCCTATCTAATGAATCGAACCTTCTGAGCATTCGGTAATTGCTGTACTGCTTGGTTAAGCTGAGTATATGCTTCGTTGGATAATCCTAATGTGTCTATCACAAATGTATCTGGAGCAGTGTTACCTTGGATCTTTCGCAAAACACTCGCAATTGCCTTCTGTTGGCGCTCAGGTGAGAGCGGCTGCAAGTCGTCCGTCAAATATGGCCCTTTAAGCTGAATTTTACCTAGGTTTCCGCCGTCGATAAAATCGACTCCTTCAATATCAGAAGGCGATAGTCTTCTACCTATGATATTTTCTATTCGGGTAGCTCCTAGCGCCTCGATAGGACTAAATTTTCCTCCTTGCTCAAGGTTTGTACCTAGAATTTTATATCTTAAAGCACCTGCTATGCGAGCGGCAGCTTCCTCCTTGGAACCGATTTCGCTAATAGCTGTGCCAATCTCTTTGCTCGTGCCCTTCGGAATCTGTCCTGTCCAGGCGCTAACATTCATATTGCCCCAGTTTTTGAGGCGTTGATTAACGTCTTGGGCAGCTCCTAAGAATGCCTTCGTGCCATTGGAACTCAGAGCAAAAGGAATCAGAGGCAATAGCGTAAACGCATCACTCCATCCCAGCTGCCCGTTTCGAGTGTTTGTACCTGTCTGCCAAGCTGCACTAAACGAGGAAGCTCCTTCATAAGCGGTCGCCAGCCACGCAGCGCGGCCCATGGTGAACGAGAGCTTGTCAGGTACAGCAGCACCCATCAACAGGGCAGTGCCCGCACCAGCGAGCTGACCCATATTCCATAGGAAACCCGAGTGATGCTGTGGAGCAACACCACCGATGTAGTTATTGCGGATGTAGGTAGTTGCTCCAAAGCTCACAAAGTGAGCAAAGCCAGCCACCCACTGGTCTAGCAAGCTGACTAGATCCTCCGCACTGCGGACGCTGCCGCCCGCGATCGCTCCTCCTAAGTATCCCGCTGAAGCACCTAAACTAGCTGTGATACTGAGCATTGCAGTAACTGACAAAGCTTCCTGTAATGAAAAGTAGCCAGTAGGGTCAGTAAAATTGACCGGATTAGCATGAGCATACTGATAGTCATGCTGACTCATCGGGTCGCCAAGCATACCAGAGAACGCATCTTTGGAGATGAAGCGTCCTAAGTCAGAGTCATAGTACCTTGCCCTCAGGTAGTCCAAGCCGGTCTGCGAATCCCGCTGCTCACCAGCAAACTGATAGGCGTTGTCAGCATTGCCATCATGCGCAATCAGACGACCATAGGCATCATAGACGTAGCGATCTATAACCTGCCCCGTATTATCTGTCAGCAGACGGGTTGAGCCCAATCCATCTTGATGATAGATGCGTTCAGTGCCTGCCTCGCGAGAACGGATTAGATCGAGCCCGTAGGTATAGTCAGTGATCACCTGACCATTTTCGTCATACGTCAGCAAGACCTGAGGCAAATTCCAGATCGAAGCGCTTAGATAGTTAGTTTTTTCTCCATTGGCGATGCTGGTAACCCGGTTACCAAAAGCATCATAGAGATAGCTAATCTGTGATACGTTGTCGCCATCGTTGATGGTGATGCCTATCAGGCGATTTTCACCATCATTAAGCCAAGTATAGGCAACGGACTCAGTACCATTCGAGCGACTCAACATAGATCCGTTGGCATCGTAAGCAAACTGCGTTACCTCGGAGCCCAGAGTCATTTGAGTCAGGCGATTGTTGGCATCATAAAGATAGCTTGTCAATCCATTGACTGAGTCATTCCGCGAGAGACGATTCCCGGCTAGGTCGTAACTGTAGCTAACGGTGCGGTTCCCCGCCACGGAATCTATGATGGCTTCTTCCGTTAAGCGATTTACCTCGTCGTAGACATAGCTGACCGTACGGCCTGAATGCTCAAAGACCTGGGTTCGGTTGCCAACCGCGTCTAACGTATAGCGATAGCTAGAGAGGAGATTGTCAGCTGCATCTTTTGTTTCTAGCTCTATAAGCCGATTGCGAGCATTATACTGGCGAGTTTCCGAAGTGCCATCTGCTTGACGAGTTTGGATCAGATTGCTAACGGCGTCATAGTCATAGTCAGCCAGTAAACGCCCTGCTTCTTGAACGGTATCCAAGCGATTGAGCGCATCATAGGTGTAAGTTATCTGGCCAGCCTCCGTTTTGAGCAAGGTCAGATTATTCAGTACGTCATAGCCATAGCCAACCGACTTACCATCTGGATTTGTGATCGCAGCGAGCCGATCTCGTTCGTCATAGTGATAGCTAGTAGTTCCACGACCATCGGTGACCTCTATAAGCTGGGAAGTAACAGGGTCATAAGTGTAAGAAACAGAGGCAACATTGGTATTGCTAAACGATTTTTGCGTTATACGACCGTACTGGTCATAGGTGTACAAGAGGGTATCGCCATTGAAGTCAGTATAGCTTGAAACCAAGCCAAACTTGTCATAGACCATTTGATCTTGCTGACCCATTGGCAAAGTTGTTGAAACTGTACGATTAAAGGCATCATATGCGTACCGAGTTACATTTTGATTGGGGTCTTCAATTTGTGTCAGTCGGCCTAGAATGTCGTATGTATAGTTAGTTAGAGCGCCATTGGCCTGACTGATGGTCGTGAGCTGATTAAGATTACTGTAGTCATACCGAGTAGTGTAACCATTCTCATCAGTAATGCTGATAAGACGATTAAAGCTGTCGTAGCCCTTTCCTATCCGGTCACCAGTGTGATACCTGGTCGCGACCTGACGATTATATTGGTCGTACTCGTAGTAAGTTGTATATCCTAACGCATTAGTGACTTTTACAAGATTTTGGCGAGTATCATATTCAAATACTGTGCGTTCACCTAACGCATCGATGACTGCTATTACCTGACCAAAGGCATCATATTTATACTGCGTTGTTTGATTCAACTGATTTGTTTCAGCGACAACGCGCCCTAGTTTGTCATAGGTGAATGTTGCTTTAGTCCCATCGAAGTAATGGGTTTCGGTCAGACGAGACTTATCGTCATAGACAAACTGAGTGGCGCGATCCCGCAAATCGGTGACAGAGGCTACTTGCCCGCCTACGGTATAAGCAAAATCTGTCTTATTGCCTAAGATATCGGTTTTCCTAATCAGACGACCAATGCTATCGTACTCATAAGTTTCACGATTACCGAAGACATCGGTTCTAGCTTTGATGCGTCCTGCAACAGTATATTCAGTTGTAATCCTCGGATTGTCATCGAAAGTATCAGGCGTTTCATCTGGCAATATTGTTTCAATGAGTCTTCCTAACACGTCATAGCTATATCGAGTTACTAACCCTGTTGCAGAAGTCTCTGAGATCAACCGTCCAGCTAAATCATATTCGTTGAACACCTTTGGATTGTCGTCGGGATTGTCAGGTGTATTATCTGGTAGAGTGATTCCAATGACTCTACCCGCATCATCATAGACAAAGGATGTCACATTGCCAAGAATGTCAATCGTGGAAACGACCTGACCCAGAGAATTGTAAACATTCGATTGAGTGTTGCCCTGAGCATTAGTGCTAGACAGGGTGCGACCTTCTGAATCATAAATAAAGCTAGTGCTGTGAACGTATGTCTCACCGTTGACAACAAATTCCGTAGTGGCTTTCTGCATCCTACCGTTACGGTCATAGGTCGAGGTTACTTCATTGCCGCGACTATCAACCATGCGATTGGGATTACCCAAAGCGTCATAGCCATAAACCATTATTTGACCATCTGGCCCGACTTGCTTAAGCAATCTGCCTCTAGAGTCATACTGGTAGGTTGTTAGCAAGCCATTGCTATCGGTGCTAGACAACAGATTGCCACGTTTGTCATACTCAAATGTAATAGACAATCCGGTAGGTGATGTTACTGATTGCAGCCGACCATACTGGCCATAAGACATGTATGTAATGTTGCCTGCGCTGTCTTTGATCGTAATTGTGTTGCCACTATTGTCGTAAGTATAGGTCGTAACAATGCCATCCGGGTCTGTTTCACTCAGCAAATTGTCGTCACGGTCGTAGGTTCTCTGAGTGATTCCTCCCAAAGCATCAACCTCAGTGACGACATTGCCGCGCTGGTCATACACATAGGTAGTCGGGTTGCCAAAGACATCCTTGACCGTCTGCTGTGAGTTGGCTGGATCATAGACTAGCTCAACCGCTTCGCCGTTGACATCCAGCAGCTTACGCAAGCGACCATTCTCGTCATACTCCGACTTCACCCCACTGCGACCCAGCGGGTCAATAATTTCCTTGAGATAATGCTGCCGCTCTGCGTCATAGACCAGCCGCGTCGTGTTGCCCAGCCGGTCGGTCACCGCTACCAGGTCACCCATCGCATCATAGCTGTAGCGAATCAGCTCACCCATCAGGTCTTTTACCGCGGTGATCCGGTTTTGACTATCGCGCTCAAAGGTCACCTTCTGTCCGGTAGAGCTAGTGATGCTCTCATCGGTATAGGTCAGCCGGTTGCCGTTGGCATCCGTCACCGTCAGCAGGTCCCCGGTTTGACCGTCAATCTCATAGACCGTGCCATCTTTAGTCGTCAGCACATAGATGCCGCCGTAAATCGGGTCAGCCGGATTGTAAGGATTGCCCACCAAACCAGCATACTGGTCCGTGCCGCCACGGGTGATGCGCACATCCTTCACCGTCAGCGTACTGGTCACCCCCTTGTCGGCTTCGAACGCCGGATGATACAGTGCCGCTTCTGGAGCCGCGCCAAAGAACTGGTTCAGCCGGTCGCCCGTGGGCTTAAAGGTAAAGCCCTGCCGCTGACCGCCCGGCAGCGTGATGTAGACCCGGGTGCCATCCTTGAAGCCCGGATAGATGCCGACGAGCTCTTGCTCTTCAGTGCGTCTGAGGCTCGTTCTAAGGTCGGTATCGCGGAACTCCATCCGCCAGCCGAAGCCAAAGTCATCAGTCGTGTATGCCGTCAGCGAGTCATAGGTGCGGGTCAGGCTGATAGGGATGCCCGCGACTGGAATACTCAAGTCGGTAAACGACAGCCGGAAGTTGCCCAGCTTCAGCTCACCGGCCACGCTCACCGTGTCTTCGACGAACACCACACTGCCGTTGGCCCCATAGAGCGTCAGCCGGGCCAGGTAGGTGTCATTCTCCAGCAAAGAAGGGTCAAAAGTTGCCGTTTCATCGGTAGCAATGTCGCCCTGCTTTTCCGTCAGGGTGCGCCACTGCCCGCCCGCTATCGGCGCGACCTCTAGCTTATAGCCGACCACGCCGGTGCCAGCCACGTTGAACTGCGTCGGGGCGGTGACGACTTCGGGCAGGTCAAAGGACAGGTCTGGGTCAAACGGTGCCGTTGGGTCAATTACCTGGATGGTCGTCGTCGCCTGGCTGCGGTTGCCTGCCGCGTCGATGGCAGCGGCTACTGCGGTCAGCTCACCGGCCTGCTCGACTCGCAGCGTGGCCCGGCCATTGGCATCGAGGACGACGGCCTGGCCGCCGACTACCAGCGTCAGGTTGGCCACCCGCACATTATCCGTGGCGCGGGCGACTAGGGTGACGGTTGAGCCCACATCCACCAGCGACTGGGTGGCAAACACCGTCACCGTGGGAGCTTGGGTATCCTGAGCAACGCTCAGTGTGAAGCTTTGCTGCTGGGTAGCGCCTTGCTCGTCGGTGACGGTAATCGTCACTGGGTAGGACTGACCGATGTCAGCGACAGTCGGCGTCCAGGCAATGCGGCCTAGCGCGTCGATGCTGAGGCCCTGGGCTAGGGAAGCCGGGTCGAGGCGGTAGAAGATGCGATCGCCATCGGCATCGGTAGCCCGCACGTCGTAGCGATAGGTCGTCCCCAGCATGGCGGTCTCTGGGGCGGTAGAGGTGATCACCGGCGCATGGTTTTGCCGCACGGTCAGGGTAAAGCCTTGGGCCGCTCCTACCCCTTTGGAGTCTACAGCGCCCACGACCACCTGATGTGCTCCTATAGTGGGCATGGCCCATTCGAGCTTGCCGGTTGCCGCGTCGATAGTCATTCCGGTGGGACCGTCCAGCAGCTGATAGGTCAGCATGTCCCCCGCATCGATATCGGTCGCCTGAACCTGGTAGACATAGCCCTGGGTTGGCATCGCCAAGAAAACGGGCGTCGAGGTAATCGTTGGCGCATGATTGATTGCTGCCGTCCCAACCTCAACGGTAAAGCGCTGGGTAGTCGTCCCGCCCTGGCTGTCGGTGGCCAGCACTTCGACCAGCTGAGCGCCAAGCTGAGTGGATTTTGGCGTCCATCGGATTATGCCGTCTGAGCCAATCGTCATGCCCTCGGGTCGGCGGCCCAAACTGAAAGCGATCGGGTCGTTTTCTGGGTCGGTTGCGACTACGGTGTAGCTGTAAGCCTGCCCCTGAGCAGCCCGAGTGATCGGCGTCGAAAGAATGGCCGGGGGCGTATTCGTGCCCGTCACCTTGAGCGTGAACTCCTGAGCAGATTCTAAGCCAGCGGCATCGGTGATCTTCACCAAGACCTGATGGGTGCCAATCTGACCCGGCTGAGGCTGCCAGCGCAGCGCACCTGTTTCGGCGTCGATCACCATGCCAGAGGGAGCTTTCTCTAGACTCCAGAACACGCGATCGCCATCCGGGTCGCTACCGACCAGGTCATAGACATAGGTCTGCTCCAGATTCGTCACCAGGTTCGGGGCCGAGGTAATCGTCGGGGCATAGTTGACCGACTGATGGGCTACCGTCAGCGGGAAGGATTGGGTGGTGGCCAGTTTGCCATCGCTGACTTTGATAGTGACGGGATGGGTGCCAGACTGGGCCGCAGTCGGCGTCCAGCTGATTACACCGTCCTGGAGGGTCATTCCAGCAGGGGCGGTTTCCAGTGAATAGGAAACGCGATCGCCCTCAGCGTCAGAGGTTGAAACCTGGTAAAAGAAGGTATTGCCGAGCTGGACCGTGGTGCGCGGTGTAGAAGTAATCGTTGGGGCTTGATTCGCGGCTGCTGGATTCACCGTCAGAGCGAGTTTCTGAAGCGACTCACCACCCTTGCCGTCGATCACCTTAATTGTGGCTTCTTGGGTTCCTACTGCGGTAGGAGTCCACCGGAGCAGCCCAGTCGTCGCATCAATGGTCATTCCGTTGGGAGCACCGGTGAGCAGCGAGTAGGTCAGCGTATCACCGTCGGCATCGATTGCCTTAGCCTGATACTGGAAGAGGTTTCCGACTTGGGGTTTAACCGTAGCGGGCAGCGCTGACGTAAACAAAGGCGCAGTGTTTTTAGGTAGGACTTCCCCTGTGAAAGTCTGTAAGGCGAAGCCGCCCTGATCATCTTTTACCCGTAAGATGACGTTAAATTTTCCAACTTGGTTGGCTTTGGGAATCCAAGTTAGTTCACCGGTTTTTTGATCAATGACCATTCCCTCTGGTCCAAGGGGAAGGTCGTAAGTCAAAGGATTCGCATCTGGGTCGTGAGCTACTGCACGATAAAGAAAATGTTCACCGAGTTTCAGAGCCGGGGAGGGAGCGATACTATGAAAAGCCGGATCTTGATTAGGAGGTTCAGCAACCTTGTTCAGACCAAACCAATGAGTAAATGCTTCTCCACCAGCAACAGTTACGGTGTCTACGAAGCTATAAGAACTTGGGGAAGTCTGTGTGTAACCGCTAGGAATGACTTGCCGAATAGTATAGGTGCCAGGTAGTAGATCGTCAAAGCTAAATTGATAGCGACTATCACCAAAGTTAGTTTCCTCTGTAGATTTAGTTATCTGAAACGGTTCATCAACGTCTAAGACACCATTTTCGTTCAGATCCAAGTAAACTGTTACATTTTCCATCAATGGTTCGAGAATGTATCGAGTATCAAAACCACTGAAGATATTTTCAATACTATTTGGGCTACTAATGTATAGAGCGTTAGGTTCGACCAAACGCATTGTATCCATACCATTTTGGGCAAAACCAAATGCTTGTATATTAACGCCGTCAGCCTTAATGTCTGCTACTAATCGAGTGTCAACACTGATGAAGCCATCAGACATAAAGATGATATTGGCATCTCTATCTGTTACTTGCTGAAGTACCCATGCTGTTTCTAAACCACTAGTATCAGAGCCACCGCCCCCAGGTTGCCGATTAAGGACTTCTAGAATATCTCGAATACCATTATTGTTATTGTCGGCCAATGGAGTCGTAGACACCTGAATGCCAGGCATAGAGGGATCCATATCATACAAACTTTGCCCAGAAGTAATTACTCCTATTTGGGATGTATCACCAAAGCCGCGTGCAATCAGGAAATCGCTCAGAGCAATGATAGACCCTAATTCTTGATCTAGTGGCGATAATGCCTGATCAAAAACGGTGTTCAAATCGACAGTAGTCCAATCCACATAACGACCGCCCATACTGCCAGATACATCAATAACAAAGAAAACATCTGGATTATCACCCTTGATGAGTTTGGAATCAGGAATTCCATTGCCATTTAAATCGTTGAAAACAACCCCTTGGATTTTGCCTAAACTACTAAAGACATCTACACTGAAGGACTGAACGGCCTTTCCACCGCGCCGGTCAGATGCCTCTACTTTGAAGTTGACTGTGCTACCTGGATTAACTGTGTTTTCTGGGTACCAGAGAATTTCTCCGGACTCGTTATCAATCAAAGCACCGAGGGGAGATTCCAATAATCGGTAACTCAAGTTATCCGCATCAGGATCGATGCTCTTGAGCTGGTAGCGATAGACTTTATCCGCTAAGCTAAACCTAGGTTCCGGGATACTGGTAATAATTGGATTACCATTGTCCGGATCGGCCCAAAGTTTTACATTGAAGTTTTGAACTGAGCTCGCTCTCCTGGAGTCCTTGACCGAAAGCTGTACGGGTATTAAACCAAGCGAATCCGTATCATTGGCAGCTGTCTCACCTGTGCCGGGGATAATCACATCTCGAACGGCAGCTGTATGCTTAAGTACCCTATAGCTGTAGTCAACCTTGCCTAGAGTATTACCACCTTCAATTTTGAGATAGTATTCTCCTGTGGTTGGAATAGCGAACTCAAAGTCTGACTGAAGCGCTGTATCAAAGAGTAAATTGTTGCTAGGTCCAAAAAGCTTCCAGCGAAAGTTACTATTCGGTGCAGTCGTGGTGAGATGATCGAAAAACAGCCGCTCACCAGCCTGCGCTTGCAGTTTATAGAAATGATTTTCCTGTCCGTTCTTCAATGAGCCAGAAACAGGAAGACCATAGCGAATTTCAGGAAGGTTTGAGATGTTTAACAGCTGAAATGAGTAGTTCTGGCTAGCTGTGTCATAGTTTTCAACTACGAGATAGTATAGCCCGCTTTGAGACAGCGTTAGAGGTTTGCTATCGCCATACCAATACAAACTGTTAGAAAATAGTTGGCTACCATTCGGATCGTAAACTGTTGCCTTAACATTTTGTCCCACTAACGCGTTCAGGGCAAATTTTTCACCAATTGCTCCCTCAAAAATGTAAACTTTTGACTGGCGAGAGCTTAAGTTTTCTGTGTTGATTTCGCCGATTCTCAAGGCGTTAGGATTCGGTGAGGCAATATCCCTGGGTAATTCCAACAGATTAAACTGGTAATTTCCAATAGTATTGCTATATGTGCCATATGTTTGTAGCGTATAGGTGCCTGACTGCTCTAAAAGGATAGGTCCTCGGTTATTTCTTGCATCCTCATTATTAAATACAAATGTTCCATCTGGGTTTAAGAGGCGAGTCCGCAGGTACCAAGTTGAACTGTTAGTGTGGCTATCCAAGTATATCAATGTGCCAGCAGTCGCTGAAAAGCTGTAGTCGTTGACCTGACCAGCAGATAAGCTACCGCTCTGGATAGTATTCAACCCAGTATTGGTAATCTGCTCTGCTTGAAGGTCTGTTACTTTGAAGCTGTAACTTATCGGTGCACTACTATTGCCTAAAATGGCCAAGGTATACAGACCGTCAGCTCCGATAGTGGCAGCAAAGTCTGGGCTACTAGCTGTAGGAGCTTTCGCAATTCCGCCGCTCGGGTTGTAGAGGACCCAGTTGGCACCGTTCCAGCTAGCGGCCTCCAGGGCAAATTTGAGGCGCTGCCCAGTCTTTCCAGTAAATTGGTACAGCTTGGCCTGATTTCCTGGATTGAGGCTGCCCGCGATCGCAGTATCCAGGGTTAGGGCAGGGGACAAGGCGCGATCGCTTAGGATAAAGCTATATTCGCCAGTTGTCGCTTTCTCTCCATCAATTAAAAGGCGGTATGTTCCTGTCTCCGTTAGGTTGAAGCCTCCCCAATCACCGTTCGTATTTTTGTCAAGAACTACAGCACCACCGGGGCCAATCAGCCGCGCCTTCAGATTTGAATTGCCTTTTAGGGCATCAAAGTATAGCTGCTGACCGACGATGCCATCAAAGGTATAGATGTCCTGTTCACCAGCATTACTGATGTTGCCGGTGACGAGAGTGCCTATTGTCAGAGAGGTAGAGAGGGTTTCCGGTGTAACTAACTTGAATTTGAAATTGACATTGACTGCCCCTTTGCCCTGCATGACCAGCAAGTATTCGCCCGTTGCTGGCAAGGTAAACTCATAATCGTCAGCGTAGGAATAGTTGTAATTATCCTGCACATAGCCGTTGGAAATGTGCTGCCCGCCTGGGCCGTACAGAATCCAGCTGTTTGGGTATTGACCACTACCCGTGTCTAGGTATATAGACTGCCCAGCTACACCGGTAAAGCGGTAAAGCTCGCTTCCAATTCCGTCCTGCTCAAAGGTTCCTTTGACCTCGGTATTGAATGAGACGACCGTAGCCGCGGCTTTATCTAGCAAACGGAACTTGTAGTCGCCGGTGCGATCGCCAACTCCATCGATGACAACCCGGTAGGTTCCATTCATCGAAAGAAGCAATCCATCGCTAGGACCCCGATCATAGCGACTGTCGAGGTTGAAAACTTCGCGTCCAATGGGGTCATAAAGCTTAGCTCTGAAGTAGGTTGCGCTTAGAGCGTCAAAGAATAGCTGCTGACCGATAGCACCACTAAAGGTATAGGTATCATTCTCTCCTGGCTCAGTTAGAGTGCCGCTGATAACTTGATTGAGAGGCAGTGCCTGAGTCACAAACTCAGGCGTAACCAGCGTGAACTGATAGTCTGAAGGAGTATAACCCTTGCCCTGCATGACTAGCAGGTACTCTCCATCCGCAGGCAGCACAAACTCTTGGTCATCGTAAATTTGATCGCTCGAAACCTTTAGTCCACCTGGGCCAAACAAGTACCACTCGTTGGAACTGCCCATTTGCTGGTTGACGTACATGTATTGTCCAGTACTGCCTGTGAAGCGATAAAGATCGCTTTGGCGGCTATCTGTGAACTTTCCTGTAACCTCTTGATCTAGGTTGATTAACGTGGCTGCGGCTTTGTCTAGTAACCGAAAACTGTAGTCACCCGTGCGATCGCCATCTCCGTCAATAACGAGCCGATAGGTACCGCTCTCAGACAGTACAAAAGTCCGATCTAGTCGCCAGTCGCTCTGGATTGCGGAACTATAGACCTGCTGGTTGGTCGGACTGTACAATCTGACTGTAAAGCCTGGGCTATTGCTGTTGAGCGCATCGAAGAACAGTTGCTGACCGATAGCACCATTAAAGGTGTAGGTATCATTCTCACCTGGCTCAGTCAGAGTACCGCTAATCGTTTGGTTGAGCGACAGATTCTGAGTGCTAAATTCAGGCGTGACCAAAGTAAACTTGTAGTTCAGATTGCTACTGCCATTGCCCCGCATTACCAACCAGTATTCACCATCTGCAGGCAGGGCAAACTCTTGGTCATTATAGATGTATTCAGACGAAACTCTTAGTCCTCCAGGGCCAAACAAGTACCACTGGTTAGGAGAACCGCCGACCTGCTGATTGACATACACATACTGTCCTGTGCTGCCTGTAAAGCGATAAAGATCGCTTTGCCGACTGTCTGGAAAACGCCCTATTACCTCTTGATCTAAGGTAATCAATGCTGCTGCTGCTTTGTCCAATAGTCGAAATTTGTACTCACCGACGCGATCGTCATTTCCATCAATGACAAGCCGATAAGTGCCGCTTTCAGCCAGCATAAAGGTTCGGTCTAATCTCCAGTCATCCTGAATAGCAGAGCTATAGACCTGCTGATTGGTCGGACTGTATACTCTGACGGTGAAGCCAGGGTAAGCGCAAGAAAATCGTATCCAAAGTATGCATTGGCTTTTGGGCGCTGCAGACGTGGCTAGAAGCCCCAGTTTTTCGTACTCGCCTTTCTCAATAGCTTTACCCTGTTGACATAGGCGCGGCCATTTTTCTCAATAAGGCAGTCTTTATTGATTCTTGCGCTTACCCTGACGGTGAAGCCAGGGCTACTGCTATTCAGCGCATCAAAGAAGAGTTGCTGTCCTACAGTGCCGCTAAAGGTGTAGATGTCATTCTCGCCTGGCTTAGACAGAGTACCGTTAACGGTTTGGTTAAGAGGTAGCGCTTGAGTCACAAATTCAGGCGTGACTAAAGTGAACTTGTAGTCTTGATTACTGCTACCATTGCCCCGCATCACCAGCAGGTATTCTCCATCTGCTGGTAAGGTAAATTCTTTGTCATTGTAGATATATGTACTTAGAACCTTTAAGCCACCAGGTCCGAACAGATACCACTCGTTTGGATAGTTGCCTGCCTGCTGATTGACATAAAGGTACTGTCCGGCATTGCCCATGAAGCGGTAGAGGTCGCTTTGGCGACTATTTGCGAAACGACCTATGACCTCTTGGTCTAGGGCGATCAGCTGTGCTTCAGCTTTGTTCAGCAGTCGGAAGCTATAGTTACCTATCGCATCTCCATCCCCATCGATGATAAGCCGATAGTTACCACTCTCAGCTAGAGTAAAGGTATGGCCTAGATGAAAATCATTCTGAATGGCAGAGCTATAGACCTGTTGATTGGTCGGACTGTATACTCTGACGGTGAAGCCAGGGCTATTGCTATTCAGCGCATCAAAGAACAGCTGTTGGCCTACAGCACCCGTGAAGGTATAGATGTCATTCTCGCCTGGCTCCGAAAGCGTACCGCTGACGGTTTGGTTGAGGGGCAGCTCCTGAGTCACAAACTCAGGCGTGACCAAAGTGAACTTGTAGTCTAGATTACTGCTACCGTTGCCCCGCATCACCAGCAGATATTCTCCGTCAGCCGACAACGTAAACTCCTGATCAGTGTAGATATAGTTGGAATTGTAATAGGTGTTGTTTGAAAGTTTTAGCCCTCCAGGGCCAAACAGATACCACTGGTTAGGAGAACCGCCCGCCTGCTGATTAACATACATATACTGTCCAGCATTAGCTGCAAATCGGTAAAGATCGCTTTGGCGACTATTCGTAAAGCGCCCCGTCACCTCTTGATCTAAAGTAATCGACTGTACTTGAGCCTTGTCAAACAGTCGAAAACTGACGCTGCTAGCTGCGGATTGACTTCCTGAAAACAGCAGATAAAAAGTCCCTGCCTCATCCAGAGTTAATGTCTGATAGAGATTCTGGTCGTCTTGAGCGCTACTGTTGAATAGTTCACGTCCGCTAGGTGTTACCAGGCGAACTGAAACGTTCGGATAATTACTGTTTAATGCATCGTAATACAGCTGTTGTCCGAATGTACCCGTAAATTTATAAGCTGTAGTTGCGGTTATCGGACTGAGTGTGACGTTAGTAACGGTATTCAGTACCAAATCCTTTGCTGTTCCCAGATCAATTACCCGATACTGGTAGCTGCCATTTCCTGTCAATTGCAAGGTATAAGCGCCTGACTGTCTTAGAAGAATGGAACCCGAGTCTCTATACGCATTAATATTAAAAATCTGATCTCCTTTTGGATCTGATAGACGAGCATACACTCCAGAAGAAGTGCCCTGACCATCAAAATAAATGAGCGTTCCGGCTGCTGCTGTAAATGACTTGCTCGTGGGTGTGCTGGCACTAACACCACTATGGATAATGCCTAAGCCGGTATTTTCAACACTGAGAGAGGGTAGTGTGTTGACTTGAATGCTATAGCTGACGGCATTATTGCTAGAATTTCGTACTGCAAGAAAATGAGTCCCGACACTGATCAGCTCAACTTCAAAGTCGTTACTAAGAGGCGCGGAGCCCAGAACAAAATTTCCGGGTCCATATATCACCCAGTCTGCTCCTGGTACGGCTGATAAGCTATCAAACTGAAGGCGCTGTCCAGGTGTACCCTTAAGTTGGTAAAAACGAACCGCTTGAGGGAGTAGGTCATCGTTTGTAGGCGTATCGAGCGCTAAGTCAGATGCTGCTGCAAGGTCTGCCATTCGGAAACTGTAACTGCCTGTATTTTCCCCAACTCCATCGACGACCAAGCGATAGGTACCACTTTCTGTGAGAGTAAATGGCACCGAATCGCCGGAACTCAAATAGCGGTTAAGCTGTACAACCCCGCTAGGACTATAAAGGAATAGGCTTTGTGCATAGCTGCCGCTGTAGGTTAAAACGTCCAGAAACAGCTGTTGTCCGACATTACCTATAAAAGTATAGATATCCTGCTCGCCCTTTTCACCAATGGCACCGCTAACGGTGTTACCCAGAGTTAATTCCACCGTGTTTACCGTAGGCGTAATGACCTGAAACTGGTAGTCAATCGCCTCGCTTCGATTGCCCTGTAGGACTAGAGTATACGTGTCTAACTGAGATAGGGTAACCTCAAAATCGCTGTTGAGGCTTGTGCCATCCACTCTTTGATTGCCAGAGTTGTAGAGTGTCCATGACCCAGATGAGTTCATCATGGAGTCGAAGAACAGCCGCTGCCTGGCATTGCCTTCAAAGGTGTACAGGTGTGTCTCTTGCCCGGGGCTAAGTTGACCGCTTTGGCTAACGTCTAAGCTGATTGGTGTAGCTTGTCCAACATCCAGCAGATTAAAGCTATAGCTGCCCGTACTCTCCCCTGCTCCATCGATTACTAAGCGATAGATGCCAGCTTCTGTGAGAGTGAATGGTGCCGCATCGCCAGAGGATAAGGAGCGATCAAGATATATGACTCCACTAGGGCTGTAGAGGTAGAGTTTTTGTACGTGGTTGCCACTGTATGCGAGAACATCTAGGAATAGCCGTTGTCCAATGCTTCCTGTAAAAGTGTAGACATCTTGCTCACCTTTCTCAGCAATAGTGCCGCTAATAGAATTGCCCAGGATTAAGTCCGCTGTCGTTGTCTCCGGCGTAATGATCTGAAACTGGTAGTCAATTGGGGAATTCCTATTTCCTTGCAGGACTAGAGTATAAGTGTCTGTTTGAGAAAGGATAACTTCAAAATCGCTATTGAGATTCGTGCCCTCCACCTGCTGATTACCAGAGTTGTAGAGCGCCCATGACCCAGATGAGTTCATCATGGAGTCGAAGTATAGCCGTTGCCCTGCGTTACCTGTGAAGGTATACAAATGTGTCTCCTGTCCAGGACTGAGCTGGCCGCTTTGGCTAACGTCTAATTCTACAGGTGTAGCTTGTTCAACATCTAATAAGCTAAAGCTGTAGCTTCCTGTATTCTCTCCTGCTCCATCAACTACTAGGCGATAGGTTCCATCTTCTTTAAGCGTGAATGGATTTGTATCACCAGAGCCAAGCGAGCGACTAAGATATACGACACCACTAGGGCTATAGAGGTAAAGATTCTGTGAATAACTGCTGCTATAGGTTAGAACATCCAGATACAGCCGTTGCCCAACACTGCCTGTGAAAGTATAGATGTCCTGTTCGCCCTTTTCACTAATCGTGCCGCTAACAGTACTGCCGAGAGTTAATTCCGTCGTTGATATTTCGGGTGTGATGATTTGAAACTGGTAATTAATCGCCTTGTTTTGATCGCCTTGCAGGACGAGAGTGTAAGTACCCGATTGAGATAGGTTAACCTCAAAGTCGCTCCTGAGGCTTGTGCCATCAACTCTTTGATTACCAGAGTCGTAGAGCGTCCATGACCCAGATGAGTTCATCATGGAGTCGAAGAACAGGATTTGCCCCGTGTTACCTGTGAAGGTATAGAGATGTGTCTCCTGCCCAGGGCTAAGTTGACCGCTTTGGCTGACGTCTAAGCTGATTGGTGTAGCTTGTCCAACATCTAGCAGATTAAAGCTGTAACTGCCCGTATCTTCTCCGCTAGCATCAATCACTAGGCGATAGGTACCCGCTTCTGTAAGCGTGAATGGCCCTTCATCACCATAAGTTAGGTAGCGGTTAAGATAAGTGACGCCGCTAGGACTGTACAGGTAGAGCCTTTGTGAGTAGTAGCTGCCACTGTATGTGAGAACATCCAGGAACAGCCGCTGCCCAATGCTCCCTGTGAAGGTATAAATGTCCTGCTCGCCCTTTTCGCCGATGGTGCCGCTGACCACGTTACCTAACGTAATCGGTGTAGTAATCAAGTCCGGCGTGACGATGCTGAATGCATAATCAGCCGTACTGCTAAACCCAGAACGTCCTCGCAAAGTCAGGACATACTCACCATTAGAAGGTAAATTGACCTCCATGTCGCTGAAGTAATAGCTGGATTGCACCACCTGATTGTTAGCATCGTACAAAACCCAGTCAAAGTCACCGCTTTTACTCAGCTGATCGAAGAAGAGTTTTTGACCTCGATTGCCTGTGAAGCGAAAGACATCATCTTCAGAGCCAGGACTGAGTTGTCCTTTGACAACTACATCAAAGGGAACAACCGGGACTAGGCTGAGGTTGATCACGCTAAAGCCATAGCTGCCAACCTTATCCCCTACGGTGCGCACGACCGTTCGATAGGTGCCATCTTCAGTCAGCGTAATAAGCTTATTTTGATCCCATGCAAAGTTTGCGGCATCAATGACTTTGATGCCGCTAGGGCTGTATACATTCATGCGCCAGTCATAGTGACTTCCCGAATATTGCAACGGGTCGAAGTAAAGGCGCTGTCCAATGGCACCGCTGAAGGTAAACTCGTCTATCTCACCCGGTACATTGATTCGCCCTAAGACGGTATCTCCTAGAATTAGGGCAGGCGGTGGCGTCCAATACACCAATCCAGTGCTAGGGTCTACGGTCATGCCGTCCGGGCCACTGATCAGATCGTAGGTGAGGGGATTATCCTGATCGGGGTCTACTGCATCGGCATCATAGGCGTAGCGCTGGCCAATGAAAGCATCTACCGCAGGCGTGGACGTGAAGATAGGTGGGCGGTTAGGCAGCTCCTCTGTGACCGAGAGGGTAAAGCTTTGCTTTGTAATGCCACCTCGGTTATCGCTTACTTGAATGAGTACCGCATGACTGCCGCGATCGCTAGTCGCCGTATCCCAGCTAATTACCCCAGACTGAGCATCAATCGCCATGCCCTGAGGCGCGCTCAGCAGCTGGTAGGTGAGCACATCTCCGTTGGGGTCAGTTGCATTGACATCGTAGAGATAAGGCTGTCCACCTAGAACTTCCCGAACTGGCAGCGTTTGAATAGTTGGCCCTTGGTTCAGCTGCGCTAGCACCACCAGGTCGTAGGTAAATTGAACCTGATTGGGGTTGTAGAAGATCAGAGCACGAGTACTGGTCAGTTCAGCTGGGTCTAACTTCCCGTCTGCGACTAGAGCACTGAAATTGTAATAGGGCAGCCTCGTCGGGGTGAAGCCATCGGGGTCACGCACTAGAACAGAAGGGTCACTAATATTGCTAATGGCAACCAGCAGCGGCGCATCGACACTGTAGGTGCCGCTATTGGTGACAGCCACATCCGCGTAAAGCAGCTTGGTCTGAGCGTTAAACGTGGTACGACGATAGTCCGCTTGGATGCTAGAAGAAATATCCTCTAGAACCGAGAGTTTGTCAGGCGTAATTGGAGCGGGAATTCTCGCAGTGCCCGGAACTGTGCCAGTCTGTGGCTGCATCCCCAAAGGAGCATCCGATAGCGTGATATCTCGAACTCGAACGCTGGTCGTAATATCGCCATCGTCATTGACCAGCCTAAAGACCAGCGTAGCTGCCGTATGGGTGGGAATACCGGTAAGGTTGAGCGTGACCGTTCGAGACTGAGTCGAATAGGTTGCGCCCACCGCCAGTGCCGTCGGTTCCCCTTCTGTCAGGTTAAAGAAAGCATCTCGGCCTTGGGCAATGGTATGGACTAGCGACCGGCCCCCGGCATCGACCAGCGCCACCTCAAACGCATCGTTGATCGCGCTCAGGTCGGTGAGGTCAAACGTGGGGTCGAAGGTAAAGCTAAGAATCGAGGGTCGATCTACTTTAAAGGTGACCGCCTGGGTCGGGCTAAAGTTTGCGCCCTCGCGGAGGATGACATCCACGCCCAGCAAGTAAGTCTGGGTCGCTTGCAGGCCGCCTGCATCGGTCGCCGTCAGCTGGATCGGATAGAGTCCCGACTGAGCCGTCGTCGGAGATCCATTTAGGGTCGCAGTGCCATCGCCGTTGTCTACCAAGGTCAGCCAGCTGGGCAGGTCCTTGGCCGCAATGGTGCGCTGATTTCTCTCTGGATCAACCGTTGAGATCGCGTACCGATAAGGCGTCCCTACCTCAGCATTGAGCACCGGTGAGCTAGTGAAGCGGGGCGCTTCATTCACATCCGTCAGGTCAATTGTGAGCGTCTTGTCAAAGAACAGGCCGGGGCTGCCGCTGTCAGTGGTTCGCACTTGAATGCTGTAGCTGGGGCTGCTTTCAAAATCGAGCACCGCTCCGGGCGCAATCCGTACCTGATGACCCACCAGCTGGAACCGCCCGCCTGCATTATCCAACAAAGTGTAGGTATGGGTATCAGCAGCATCCGGGTCTAGCGTCGTGAGCTGTCCAATCACGGTACCCGAGAGACTGTTCTCAGCCACCCAATTCTGACTCAGAAAAATATCAGTTGGGGCCCGATTCGTCGCCAGGCGAGTAATTGACAGCGGCGAGGTGCTGCGATTACCGGCGACATCTATCGCTTCCACCGTAAACCTGTTCTCCCCGAGTACCAGGGCTACATTCGAGAAAGAGAACTGGCCGCTGCTGTCGGCGGTTACCGTCGCCCCGGTTTCCAGCAGCTGCACCGTTGCGCCAGCCTCCGTCAGTCCGCTCAAGCTGACCGTCGCAGTCGTCGTATGGCTGTCGCCCACCGGAGCTGAGTCGAACGCCGGGTCAAGGGCAATACTTAATGCCAGCGTCGTATCGAGGACAAAGGAAAGCTCAAACAGCTGCGAGACATTGCCGTACTGGTCCCTAGCCTCAAGCTGGAGACTGTACTGTCCGTCCGTCAGCGCGCCGCCATAGATCTGCTCTAGGCGATCGCGGTTAAACGTGAAGCTGCCATCCGCCTGCCGGTCTGTGAGCACATCCGTAGCGGAGCCGAGGCCCGCAAACCGAGCCTGAAATTCTACCACCTGACTGGCGTCAGCTAATGTACCAGAAACGGTGGGGTCAGACGTAACGCGATCGCGGTTGGTACCATCAGGCGCGGTATCATTGGCCAGCTCGGCGGCGATCACAGGACCCGTGGTATCGAGATCAACCGTTACCTGGAACTGAAGCGTAGCCGTATTGCCCGCTATATCTGTCGCCATCACCGTCAGCGTGTGCGATCCATTGCCGATGCCGGTGAAGTCGATGGCCTGGTCGAAGCTGCCGTTTGCTGAGACCGCCAGGTCAATTTCGGCTCGGTCGTTAAAGTGATAGCGCAGCGCAACGATAGCGGAACCGGTGCCATCGGTAACGCCGGTAAGGCGGGCATTGGCTCTGAGAGGAGCTTGGTCAATCGGTGGGGTGAGGCTAACTTGCGGCAGAACGCTATCCACTGTGATCTGGAAGGTTGTGGAAGTGTTGGTGTTTCCAGCAATATCCGTTGCGATCGCGCTCAGGGTATGGACCCCGTTATCGAGCTGCGGTGTCGTGAATTGCCAGGTGCCGTCAGCGGCTACAGTGGTTTGCCCAATCGACTGGTTGCCATTGAAGATCTCTAGACTAGCGCCAGCTTCTGCGGTACCGCGAATCGTCGGCCCGACGACATTTGTAATCCGGTCTTGGTTGCTTTGTCCGCTGTCGCTGGTCGGCTGTAGGGTTAAGATTGGAGCAGCGGTGCGGGTATCTAGGGTAAAAACAATATCGACATTGGTAACGTTGTTATACTGATCTCTTGCTAGCAGGTGCAGTGAATGCGGACCATCCGTGAGCGAACTGCCATAAATCTGGTTCAGCTCCGTGCGGCTGAGGTTAAACGTTCCGTTTGCCTGCAAGCTCGACAGAATATTGCGATAGCTGCCTGAAGGCATACTGTCGAATCTAGCCTTGAATTCAATAATTTGATTTCCGCTGGTCGATGAACCATTCGCTGGGATCGTACCGCTGGCCCCAATCTGGATGCCGGGATTAGTAACCGAAATCGCACCCGCAATGGTTGGGTCGTAGGTAATGCGGTCTGTATTCGTCGTGTTGCCAGGAGCGGTATCGCGGGTCAATCCAGCGGTGATGGCTGGCGGAGTGGGACGGAAAGAGATGGTCGCATCGGCAATAACTGTTGCTCGACCGTTAAACAGGACATTCCCCTTTGCCCCGATTGCGCCATAGAGGGTGGAGCTACCGTTGTAGGTAAAGTCCTTGGCGCTCAGAAAGATTCCTCGGGTGTTTGACGAGCCGTTGTAGGTGATGTTTCCCTGAGAAATAACGGCCAGGTTGCTGCCGCTATCCGTCGTGGATGTTGAACCGTTAAAAGTAATGCCGCCTGTCTCATTCGCCAGCAGCGTTGAGCCACCAAACTTGGCTCCCCCATTCATATTGATCGCACCGGCAGCCAAAACCGATAGATCGGTAGAGCGAACCTTCGCCAAGTTCACATTTCCGTTGTTCGTGACCAGCACCGTATTGTTGAGGGTCTGGCCGCTACCGTTGAAATTGATATCCCCATTGGCAACGGTGATAATGGTATGGCTCAGGTTAACGCCAGATGGAATCGTCAACCCGCCGTTGGTAACCTGTACTACGGTCGGATTCGCTGCGGTCCCTGGCGTTGGAAATTTCTTAGCCCAGTCATTGGCATTGTTAATCGGGTTCTGCTGAGCGTTGAAGAAAACGGTTGGTGTTCCCAATGGAATGCGCCGGGTCAGCTCATGTTGTCTAATATCGGCATAGGCCGTGACTGAAACTACCTGCTTGGGCACCACACTGGGTGGAATCAGTCCAGCATAGTGGTTTCCAGAGGCATTACTGACGCGGTAGTCTGGCGCAACGGCAACGGCCTCTTTAACTAACTGGGGTTTGCCTTTGGCATCCAGAATTGGATTTCCATTAGCGTCCCGCTGTATGGGTAGAGTCGGATTCCCGTTAATGGTGAACCCGGCACCTCCATATATCAAGGCATCGTCTTTCAGATTCCTGGGATCGCCATCAAAGTCGCTGCTGCCATTAACAGTGACCGTCCCTTCTGCCATTACCGCAAAGGCGGGCAGGGTAACCGGAATAGCGGCTGGCGGAGCGGCTTGAATGGCGTTAGCTAGTGGGGTTAAGCCTGGATTTCCAGTAACTGGGTCTACGTCAGCTGCGGAGGTTTTGACGGTAGACCCATCTGGAATGCTGCCAAACACGGTTGGGGACGAGTTCAGCGGCGTTGCTGGTTTGGTTGGCAGGGGTTGGAGACTGAGGTCATCCGTTCCAGCCTTGGCAATTGGGTCAAGACTCGACTTCTTCACCTTGCCGGAGCGAGTAGATACTTCTATACCCAATGACGCGACTTCATTGAGCAGAGATGCATCCTGTAGCAGCGGCTGAGCGAATACATTTTTGCTGTTGATGTTCAGCAAGTCTTCAGGCTTACCCATTGCCAATCCTTTCCGATATCGAGGTGAAGTGGTTGGAAAAAATTAAGGCAGATCAACAAGAGTCGAACGTTATGCGTTCAACTTCTGGGTTAATCTGCTAGTCAATGAACAGTTGGAAACTCAGCCTATCGGCTCACTGGCGTTTAGGCTGGTGCGCGAAATGATTGATTAAGCAAAAGCGGGGAGTAAGACAGTTTCCCCAAGACCAGATAAAAAATTCTGGTTGATAATATCCTGGTAGGTTTCTAGATCCGTCTGCCACTGGTCTAGATTATTGCACAGGCTTTCCACCAGCTCTTGAGGACTGCTACCCTCTGGGCGATGGATAAAATTACCAACAAAAAGGATAACTGGAGTAACGGTTTCGTCCTCATTTCGCATTCCAGCTTCGCTGATTGTAAGATTCAGCACATTGCGCTCTAGTGTGTAGCTGAAGTTGATCGTGCTCCGGGCTGGCGATTGCCCTACGTTTTGCCAAGGACCTGGAGCTAGCAGCGTTTCGTTTAAGTACTTCTTAACAGCTTCCGGTTGACCACCAAAAGTGACATGGCCAGTTGGATTGAGCCCAACGGCTTCGTACTCTAGATTGGGCAAGCTCTGGACATACTTGCGGGCCAGCCTAGCTATTTCAACCTGAGCCAAGTCTTTGCCTTCGATGACTTCCGTAAAGATCACTCGATTGGGCTGCGCCGTGATCGTAATGCCATTCTGGAACGTATGCTGAACCAGCTGTGGGGTATAGATGGGATTACGGGCCAGTTCCCAATCCATTGGCACGATGCCAGTGTATTTGAGAAACTCGAGGTTGACGACAGCGGGACTATGATTGTTGGCTGCAACAACGATAGCCAGCTCCTGCAGAGCCACAGATTGATGCATGATGGGTTTTTCCCTACTGAATTTTAGGTCTCACTCAGCTGCTGTGCTAGAATCTCGTGCTTGCTAATGCTAGGTTCGCTAAAGAGGAAGCACATAAAGGCACCATTGCTGCAAAGCTGTTTGCAGCTTTCTCAGTTATAGGAATACTGACTGCCAGTTCGTCAGAGAAGGTTTACGGATTTAATGTGCTCAGTACCCGTGAACCTTCAGTTTAAGCGTCGTAGATGTACTGTCAGCATACCGATAACTGCGAAAATGACAGCCCACTGGCGACGATCAGGTATCGACGGCTGGGATTCAAGCACCTGGCCCTGATGATCGAAGCGAGCAACCAGCCGACCATCAGCCCTGGCGATTACTGAGAAAATCTGAGACTGGCTGAGACTGGCTGAGTTTGCTCAGGGTATAGAGACAGCCAGCCGCGACCTCCTTGCAAGTTTGTTTGACGTAAAATAGAGTCATAGCAAGCGAGTGGAGGCTAAGGCCATGGCCAAGCGGAAGCAGCGAGACATCGCAGGCGATAAGACCATCTGCCTGCCGATAGTGGATGATATCGACTCTACCTGGCGGTGACTACACAGCCTGAGCCCCAACGCTAGCAAGGTCAAAGTTGCCTGAGCGATGAAAAAACCCTCAGGATGCAGAATATGAGAGCAGTAACCGCCCCGGATTAAGTTAATCTGGGGCGGTTACTGCTAAGCCAAAACAGCTCAGATCAGCGAGGTCCGGCGGTCATCGAAAGGTGCCTGCCAGAGCCGGGCTAGCTGCTCTGGACGGAGCCACGGCCTGTCCCGTCATCAGCTCCGTCACGTCCATGCCATTGCGAATCACGTCGGGCACGCTGGGATATCCGGCACTGGCGCCGACTAAAAACAAATTGGATAGATCTGTGCGATAGCCCAGACGGTTCAGGCCCACCTGCTGGGGTACCAGCTTCTCTCCATAGATATTGCCCTGGGGCTGACCTAAGTAATATTCGCTGGTGGTGGGCGTACCGGAAACCTTCATCCGGGCATAGGCATCCACGTCGGGGATCAGGTCGCGCACGCTCTCCATTACCGACTGATACACCTGCCGCTTCTTCGCTTTGTAGGCGCTGGGATCGCTCTCCTGGAGCTGCTTAAAGGGTTCGTAGGCGCAAACGGTGGCAATCTCCAAGACATGGTGTCCAGCAGGCGCCATGCCGGGCTGGTCAGATTTCATCGTCGGGCAAGAGAGAAAGATCCAGGGGTGAGTCAGGTCGCCGTCGAACTGTCGCTGATAGGCTTCATTTAGGTCGCCGTTGGGATAGTACCAGATATTCCAGCTGCCAATACCGTAACGCTGCGGGTCGAACCGGCTGTCTAGGCCAAGGTAGATGTTGAAGGCGCTAGCAGAGTATTCGTAATCCGTTAGCCGGTGGTACTCATGAGCGCTCAGGGCGCCGGGGTTATGCATCAGCTGGACAGTGAGCTTAGGGTCTAGATCGCTGATGAATGCCTTATCGGCGTAGTAAACGGTGCCGTTAGCCAAAACCGAATGCACCGCGTGATTTTGCACTTTGATGTGCTCGACCGGAGTCTCGTAGCGCACCACGCCCCCACCTGCAACAATCGCTTCAACAATGCTGTCTACCAGGTGCTTGAAGTGATGTTTCGGATAGTAGGCGCCTTCGGAATAGTCCCAGACCAAGGAGGTATGGATCAGCAGCGCAATCTGGTTGGGCGGCAGGGCATAGTCGCCGCTCTGGCCTGCGACCACCGCCTGTAGCTTGGGTGACAGCCCAGCCTGATCATAGAGGTCTTGCAGGGTCTGGTTGCGGCTTTGGAACAGGTTCCAGTACTTGGGCAGCTTCAGCCAGTCCAGCCAGTGCTGATCATACCAGCGCACCGCTTGACCCAGGGAGCGAATCTCCTGGTGCAGCAGCTTGATGCGATCGCAATAATAGTCAATCGCCTTCGACTCTTCCGGAAAGGTATCCAGCAGCCGCGATCGCAGATATTCCCACCCGAGCGGAATCCTAAAGTCAGCCTCTGGTGTAATCACCCGGTCGATGCAGTCTGGGTCGAGGGAATTGAAGGGAACCTCGCGCCCAATATAGTTGAGAAACTGGTCGATAGTTTGGTTGTGCCCACATTGGGAGATGTAATGGACGTCGGCGCAGAAGCGATAGTCGCCGTAGTCAAAGGTGTGGCAGCAGCCCCCTGGCAGGTAGTGTTTTTCTAAAACGGCGACTCGGTTTCCCTGGCGGGTCAGGCAGGCGGCGGCAGATAGCCCCCCCAGCCCAGCGCCTAAAATGACATAGTCAAAATGTTCTACATGTTCCATCTCTGTCTCCCAGGCCATACTTCATGCCAAAAACAGCTGTGCCCTGATTCGCGCCTGCGACCCACGGCAGGCGCGAACTCAGACCTTTGGCTTTAAGCCTATTGAACAAATCTGAGGAATTTATGAGAGCGTCAGCTGTTGCCAAGGCGCGGCAGCAAAAACAGTGGCTTAGGAAATAAGGTGGCTCCCCAGCGTTGTCATAATCAAAAGCGCGGTGGCTGACTGCCCCAGCTGAGTGACGTCAAGCTGAATAAGCGATGTTTAATTCAGCCATCACTTTTGCGCCATTACTTTTGCATAGTCAAGCTGGAAGGGTGACCTATGTTCTGGTACGCTTCTAGCGTAAATGAATCGACCTGAATAGCGTCCGTGCGAGCGACTTCTGCGGCATAGGCGATATCGGAATCGGGGCCGCTGATTAGGCCCGCCCGCAGACCCGCTTCGATCAGGGCAGCTGTCGGCTGATGCGCCAGGTCGGCGGACAGCTGCCCCGACTTAACCTCCGCTTTAAGCTGCTTCAGAATAGGGATGGCCTGCTGGGTCAGCCGATAGGCATTTTCTAACCGACCGAGCGCCTGTTCTGGATCTTGGGGGAGGTAAATCCCCGCTGTCAGATGCTCTCGGGTATCGGCCTGCTGCATCAGCTGAGCTACTCGCTGGCTGAGCCGATCGGCAGGAGGACCGCCCAGAGAATTTAGCCGCAGCCCCGCCCGCAGCAGATTACCCAGAATAGGCATGGGAAGATTGCTCAGGAGGCCGTCAAAGCTCTGCTGAATCTGCGCGATCGCGGTTTCCAGTCCCCACTGCACAAACGGCCAATCTTCCACCGGCTGACCCTCTTGTTCAAACCGCCTTAGCGTAGCGCTGCCCAAGTACAGCCAGGACAGCACATCCGCAAAGCGACCCGTGATATTCTCATGGCGCTTCAGGCTGCCGCCGTAGGCCAGCAGGGCATAGTCCGTCAGGCAGGCAAACCCGGCCGAGGCCCAGGCCAGTTTCTGGGCATAGCGGGCAGGTTTACCGGAGAGCGGGACTCGGGCTAAATGACCACGGGTGAGGCTTAAAATTAGCGATCGCGCCCCGTTGCGCAGGCTGAAGCCCAGATGCGCCCACACCGCCCGGTCAAAGCCAGCGAAATCGCCCTGGTTCAAAGCGGTAATCTCGTCATACACATAGGGATGACAGCGAATCGCCCCCTGACCGAAGATAATCAGCGCCCGGGTGAGAATGTTGGCCCCTTCCACGGTGATCGGGATTGGCGTCGCTGTGTAGATGTTGGCCAGCAGATTGCGCGGCCCTCGGCTGATACCGGCGCCGCCGAGAATGTCCATGCCGTCGATGATAATTTTGCGAGAGAGTTCGGTGAACTGATATTTTGCGATCGCGGATACCACCGCCGGCTGTTCGCCTTGATCCACCGCGCCGCAGGTATAGAGCCGGGCCGCCTCCATGACATAGGTGAGCCCGCCAATCCGAGCCAGCGGTTCTTCCACCCCTTCAAACCGACCAATGGGCAGGCCAAACTGGTGGCGAATGGTGCTGTAGGCACCGGTCACCCGAGTCGTCAGCTTAGCAACGCCGGTGCAGGTCGCTGGGAAGCTAATCCCCCGGCCCGCTGCCAGGGTTTGCATCAGCATTTTCCAGCCTTCGCCTGCCTGGTCTGCGCCGCCAATAATCTGGCCGATCGGCAGCACCACATCTCGCCCCTCCATCGGAGAGTTATAAAAGGGAACGCCCATCGGGTCGTGGCGTCGCCCAACGATGACGCCCGGCGTGTTTGTCGGCACCAGCGCGCAGGTAATGCCGACCGCTTTGCCTTTACCCAACAAATTATCGGGATCGTACAGCCGGAAGGCGAGGCCAATCAGGGTAGAAATGGCCCCAAGGGTGGTATAGCGTTTCTTCCAGTTGAGCCGCAGGTAGAGCTCGCCTGCTTGTTCAAAAACCGTGCCCGACGAGGTGAGGCTAGCCGCATCTGAGCCTGCCTGCGGTTCGGTCAGGGCAAAGCAGGGAATCTCTTCGCCGCTGGCTAGCCGGGGCAAATAGTAATTCTTTTGAGCGGGCGTGCCGTAGTGCAGCAGAAGTTTTGCGGGTCCCAGTGAATTGGTGACGCCGACGGTGGCCGTATGGGTAAAGGAGCGCGAGGCCAGCTTGGTCATCACCGCGCTGTAGGCGGTGTTAGAAAAGCCTAAGCCGCCATACTCACGGGGAATCATCATGCCAAAAAAGCCCGCTTCTTTGAGATCGGCCCAGACCTCAGGCGGCAGGTCTTTGCGTTGGGAGATCTCCCAGTCGGTAGCCATATGACACACTCGCTCTACCGGGCCATCGAGAAAAGCCTGCTGTTCGGGCGTCAGCGTCGGATAGGGTGCCGAGAGAATGCGCTGAAAGTGAGGCCGACCGGAGAAAAATTCGCCTTCAACCCAGACGTTACCGGCTTCGATGGCGGCTTTTTCAGTATCGGAGATTTTGGGGAGGAGCTGTTGCGCCTGGATCAGATGGAATAGGCGATCGCTAATCACCCAGCGCCGCAGTCGAGGAATGTTGAGCACGAGCGCGATCGCAGCAGCGATAGTCCATAGCCAGATTGGGCTCTGTAGAATAGCTAAGATAGCTGCCAGATAAAGTGTCCAGCCCCAGAGGGGAATCCCGACGTAGGTGAGGATGAGGGCGACAAGAAGCGCCGACGTCAGGAGAAGAGCATAGATTAGAACGCTCATGGCAAACCTCCAACAGAACTCTCAAGGAAATGGAATTGACGCTACAGCTTTAGATTCTCAAACACACCTGCCGCTCCCATGCCGCCGCCGACGCACAGGGTGACCAGGCCATAGCGAATCTGGCGACGTCTCATCTCGTGCAGCAGCGTGGCGGTGAGTCTCGCCCCCGTACAGCCGAGGGGATGGCCGAGGGCAATAGCGCCGCCGTTGACGTTTAAGATCTGCTCATCTAAACCGAGCTTACGAATCACCGCCAGAGCCTGTGACGCAAAGGCTTCATTCAGCTCAATCAGACCGATATCGGCCAGCGACAGCCCGACTTGTTTGAGGACTTTCGGCACTGCCTCCACCGGGCCGATACCCATAATTTCGGGCGGTACCCCGGCGACTGCAAAACCCAGCATTCTGGCCATAGGCTGAAGATTGAGCGATCGCAAAGTCTCCTCATTCACTAGCAGCGTTGCCGCGGCCCCATCAGACCTTTGGGAAGAGTTACCCGCCGTCACCGTCCCCTTGAGCCGGAAGACCGGCTTCAGAGCCGCCAGCGCCACCAGGCTGGTGTCGGCTCGCGGCCCCTGATCGACCTGGAATAGCGTTTCTGTGGTTTCAGCCTGGCCTTCGACATAGCGAGTTGCTTTAATCGGCACCGGTACGATCTCTGCGGCAAATCGACTCTGCTCGATCGCCTGCAGGGCTCGCTGGTGCGATCGCAGCGCAAAGGCATCCTGATCGTCCCGAGCAATGCCGAACTGACTCGCCACATTTTCGGCGGTCAGGCCCATGGTGCAGTAAACCCGAGGAGACTGTCCCATCAGGGCGGGGTTGGGCAGCAGGTTATGACCGCCCATGGGAATCAGGCTCATCGACTCAGCTCCACCTGCCACCATCACGGCGGCTTGGCCCAGGGTAATCGCCTGGTGGGCGATCGCGATCGCCTGCAAGCCCGAAGCGCACAGCCGATTAATCGTCGCCCCCGCCACCGAGTCGGGCAGACCGGCGCGCTGAGCGATCATTCGGCCCAGGTTGTAGCCCTGCTCGGCTTCGGGCAGGGCGCAGCCCACCACTACGTCTTCAATCTGGTCGGCAGAGAGGGCAGGGACTCGTCCTAAGGCTCCCTTCAGCGCGATCGCGCCCAGGTCATCGGGACGCTGGGTATGAAGCGCACCGTCGGGCGCTTTGCCAATCGCGGTTCGAACTGAGCTGACAATGTAGGCTTGCATGATTTCTCTCCTAACTTTAAATTTTCAAATTTAATTACGTAGGGGCTTCTTATACTTCAGCAGATGAGCCATCCGCGCCTGGGTCTTGGGATTTTCCAACAGCGGCACAAAATTCTCTCGCTCTAGCTGCAAGAGATAGTCCGCCGACACCCGTGCCGGTGCCGTCAGCTCACCCCCGGTCATCACGTAGGCTAGGCGGCTGGCCAGGAAACGGTCATACTCGGAGGCAAAGCCGCCCTGCTGGAGGACATAGGCCATATGCTCCAGCGTCGCCCGCCCCGGCTGGCCCAGCACCCAGATATCATGGCGTTCGGGCCAGGGTCGATAGCCTTGACGGGCCAGCCGCAGCACTTCTTCTTTAGCGACATACAGCCGCTGATCGCCGTTCATCACCATCCGGGCCGTCGGCAGCAGATAGCCCAGCTGCTGAGCCTCCTCAGCGCTGGTGGAAACTTTGCCCAGGGCAATGGTTTGGAAAGTCTGGTTAATAAAGGGCTGGATATGGCTGGGGGCGTTGCTGGCGGCCCGATCGGCGGACCGCTCTACCATCCGCATAATCCCGCCCGCCCCTGGAATCAGGCCCACGCCTAGCTCCACCAGGCCAATATAACTTTCCGCCGCAGCCACCACCTGCGGGCAGGCCATCACCAGCTCGCAGCCGCCGCCCAAGGCCCGACCTCGCACCGCCGCGACGACGGGCTTATGGAAATGGTGAATCCGCTGGAGCAGGGATTGAAAGTGGCTGATCAGGTGCGCGATCGCGTCCCAATCGGCAGTCTGGGCCATCTGTCCCATTTCGACCAAGTTAGCGCCGCCGCAGAAGTGGTCGCCGTCATTGCCGATCACCAGACCGTGAGAAGCATCAGTTTCCAGCCGGTTCAGGATCTCCTCTAACCCTTGCATGACTTCATTACTGAGCGTATTTCCCTTAGAGCGAAACTCGAATAGAGTGACTCCCTCACCCATATCCAACCAGGCAGATTCAGCATTTTGCCAGAGGATGCGACTGGGCGAGGTTTGCAAAGCAGCCACCGAGAGTTCTTTAGCAGGCTTCTGGACGGCATGGGAGCCAGCGGGACCAACAACGGTCTGAGCCGTGAGCAGACCGTCTGAGCTGCCTTCCTGATAGAAGCTACCGGCTTGGGCCGCCACTTTTTCGACCCAGGCGGGTACAGGCAGCTGCTGAGCCTGCAAGTCGTTGAGCACCCTCTGTACGCCCAGCACATCCCAGATTTCAAACGGCCCCAGCTGCCAGCCAAATCCCCAGCGCATGGCCTGGTCGATGTCCAGGGGACGATCGGCAATCTCGGGCAGGCGGCAGGCGCTGTAGCTCAGCATGGCCCAGGTGATCTGACGGAACAAGTCGCCCGCCCGCCCCGGCAGCTGGTAAAGGCTGCGCAGCCGGTCAGCCAGAGGCTGCTGCGTAATCTCGGTCAACCCCTCCAGCCGGAGGGGTTTAGCCGGTTCGTAGGCCAGCGACTCCGGGTTCACCGAGAGAATTTCGCCCTTCACCTTTTGGTAAAATCCGCGACCGACCTTGGCACCCACTGCGCCCGTCTCGACCAGCTTTGACAGCAGGGGCGGCACAGCCAACCGGTCCCGCTGCTCGTCTTCTGGAACAGCCTGATGGAGATGCTTAGCGACCGCCTGGAGCGTGTCGAGCCCCACCAGGTCAGCCGTGCGGAAGGTCGCCGACTTGGGCCTGCCGACCAGCGTTCCGGTAATCGTATCAATTTCTTCAATGCTGTATCCCTGGGTGAGGGCCTGCATTCCTGAAAAGGTCACAAACAGGCCAATCCGATTAGCAATAAAGTTAGGCGTATCCTTGGCAACGACCACGCCCTTCCCCAGATATTCGCGGCCAAACCAGGCCATCCGCTCCAGTCCGGTGCTCTCGGTATCCGCTGTGGGAATCAGCTCCAACAGTTTGAGATAGCGGGGTGGATTGAAAAAGTGAGTGCCCAAAAACCGCTGCCGAAAATGTTCTGTACAGCCCGCCGCGATTTGCTGAATGGGCAGCCCGCTGGTATTCGACGAAATCACCGCGTCTGCCTTCACCACCCCCTCTAATCGGGCCATTAGCTGCCGCTTAATCTCTAAATTTTCAGTCACTGCTTCGATCACCCAGTCCACCTCGCCCAGCCGATAAAAATGGTCTTCAAAGTTCCCCAGCTGGATTCGATGAATTTCCCGATCTGAGAAGAAGATCGGCGGAGAGAGTTTCCTCGCCTTAGCAAAGGCCTTCGCCACCAGCGCATTTCTATCCCCTTGTCCAGCCCTATCTACCCCAGCAGGCAGGTCTAACAGATGCACGCGCAGCCCGGCATTAGCTAAGTGGGCGGCGATCTGGCTGCCCATCACGCCTGCCCCTAAAACAGCAGCGGTTCGAAACGGCTTAAACATAGTTTGGCCCTCCAGAGAGAACAACGTTAGTTTGATAGTCGGGCTGGAAACCGCGTCCGGATTTTAGGCCACCAGGACACCAGCGGCCAATCGGGTGGTTCTGGCACCGTAGGCATCCTTGCAGACTCTGGCAGCGCTTTACGAGGGGTCAGCTGATAGAGCCGATCGATTTCTGCCGCAAAAGCCAGATAAAGCGCCTCGCGGTTCAGCTGACCGGGCGATCGCAATCGCCCATTCTCAACCGTGAGCTCGGCATTGATCAGCTGGAAGCGCTTCACGGTTGACCAAAGCGGCAGTGACGCATTGACCTGGTCTACCAGCGACTGGTACTGCGCCACAATCTGCGGCTGGCTGAGCAGCGACTCCGGCGGCATCGATAGGCCCATCAGCTGTGCCTGCGTCATCAGAACGGTCATATTGGGAAAGATCAGCAGCCCGCAGAATTTACGACCCGGCCCAACGACCAGGGCCTGCTGGACTAGCGGAGACTGACGCAGAGCTAGCTCAATCGGTCTGGGAGCGATATATTCTCCAATCGAGAGTTTGAACAGCTCCTTTTTATAGCCGGTCAGCGTGAGTAGGCCATCGGCCGAAAATTCGCCGCGATCGCCCGTATGCAGCCATCCGTTCGGCTCTAGCACCCGTTGGGTCTCTACGGGGGCACGATAGTAGCCCTGCATGACGTAGGGCGATTTCACCATGACCTCGCCGTCGGCCGCGATCGCCATTTCTACCCCCGGCATCGGGACGCCGACGGTGCCAGCCCGGCTCCACTGTCGGCGGGTAAAGCTCAGGGTCGAGCTGGCTTCAGTGAGCCCGTAGCCCTGGCAAAGCTTCAGCCCCGCCCCAGAGAGCAGCGTCATGACCTCAGCGGGTAAAGCCGCTCCGCCTGAGATAAAGCACTTAATCCTACCGCCAAACAGGTTTCTCAGCGGACCAAAAACCGTCCGTTGGGCCAGCCAGAGCTCGGCCCTATATCGGCGGGACTGGGTATACGCCAACGGATAGCGACTGGCCAGATCCCAGGCCCAGGACAATGCCCGCTGCTGAAGCTGGCGGAAAGGTCTTTTGAGGCGTTGAGGAGCAACCTGCCATCCTTCGTATACCTTTTCTAGCAGCCGGGGTACGGTAAAAAAGACGGTGGGCTTCAGCTCGCGCAGATGCTTCATCACCAGCCGCGGGTTGGAGAAGTAGATGGTCTGCCCGTAGCTGAGGCTGCCATAGATAAACCCCCGCGCAAAGATATGGTGCAGGGGTAGGAACGAAAGGGCGACTTCACCCGGTCCCTGACGGAGACAGGGCAGGGTACTAAAAGCTGATATCACACTCCCGGCAAGATTCTCATGGGTCAGCATTGCGCCTAGAAGCCGACCGCTAGCGTGGGGCGTGTAAACAATCGTGGCCAAATCTTGCGGATGCAGAGCCGCTCTCAGGGCCTGAACCGCTGCAGCCGACCATTTTGCTCGCTGTCTGAGGGCCTCTAAAGTGACCATTTCAACGGTGTTAGGCAAAGCCCACTGGAGTCTGTCCCACCGATGCTTGGATAGGTCTTTGGGAACCTCGGGCACTACAATCAGCCGCAGCGCGCTCAGGTCAGGAAGCTTGGGCAGCAGCGGCTCAACCTGTTTCAGCTCAGAGACAAATAGCACGCTGGCGGCTGTCTCTTTCAACATATACTCACGACTTTCCAGGGGCTGCTCTGGCAGCATCGGCACCGTCACCAGCTGGGCTAGCAGGCAGCCAATATCTGCCATCACAAACGGGACGCTGCTGGCCATCAGGAGACCGACGCGATCGCCTTTCTGAATCGCCGCGTAGTGGTGCAGCCCTAGGGCAATTTCTTCAGCGGCCTGCCTGAGTTCTACTAAGGTCCAGCTTTGCCAACCGCCGGCGCTGTAATGATTGAGCGTGGCCGTAGACCGCTGATTTTTCAAAAATCTCCCGAAAGCGGAAACCCAGCTGGGGACGGCAGTAGACGGAATGCTTAGCTCGCAGCCTTCATCCAGTAGCGAGGGCAGCGTGCGTCCTAGCTGTACGCCTACTGCCTGTATACCGCAGTCCGGTTTCCAACAGGTCCTGATACCCGCCTCATTCGGAGGGAACCTATGAACGTTAGCTGGGTCAGGCGAGAACATTGCATGTGTCTAAGAGAGGACTCTCTTTCCTCCAAAAAATGCTTCAGCGGAACGCTAAATCCATGAAGCAACTGATGCGCCGAAAGTTTAGAATCTGTTTGCAGTGAGGCTCTGTCGAGATTGATTCTTGAGACTGATGACAGAGATGGTTCGCAGAATCTTATTTTCCGCGCTTTTTGTAGTGATAGAAACAGTATAACTTTCCGCTCAACTTCCCGACGATGAAAAGTTACAAAGAAACATACCGTAGGGCATGAAATAACGTTTTACCTGAGGTGCCAAATAGGTCAATCCATGCCGTAACCAAACTGATCTGCGCGTTCAATTCGACTCATCTACTAGATCGTTTTTTGGTAGTAGAATGTTAGTAACCTCTGGGAAATGAACCTGCATACAGCTGTCACAAATGCTGTCACACATACTGTGGGTAAACGATGCGTCTGCATGTTGCGCTATAAATTTTTCGACGGTAGACCAATAACCCTGCCAATAACCCTGATCGTTGCACGGAACAGGGGGTCCTCGGTAGCTTACCGTCGCCATCACAGTTTCAGAGAACCCTGATTACTGGACAGCGGCGACCGTGGGAGCATGTCAGGTTTGCCATACTCTGTATAACCCTCATCCCCCAGCCCCTTCTCCCCGGGGAGAAGGGGAGCCGGAAATGGCCAGAAACCTGAGTAAGACTCAAAGTCCTTCTCCCCGTTTTGGGAGAAGGATTTAGGGTGAGGGCTCAAAGGTGACATGCTCCCGGCCACCGTTGTGGTAATAGCAGAATGCCGACTCTTTTTGGAGCTGCTCCGTTTCGAGCTATCATCACTTTTTCTCCCACAGAATGATTTGGACCAAAATGCGATTTGGTTACGAAGGTGGGAATTGCTGCGAGGCGTCTAAGCCAATACTCCTGCTACAGCAGAAAGAACAATCCCCAGTTCTAACGCTACTCCTCACGTTAGAGCAGGAATCTGAGAAAGTTGTGAAGATACCCTCTCTTAGAACCAGCAGAAGCGGACTGTCAGCTTATCTATCTGGATTAGGGTCGCCGCTAAACGGCTGTACGCCGCTGACTGGGTAGTCATCATGGTCAGGGCTAAACAGCTCGATCACCGCTTCCGCCAGGACTCCAAAAAATCCAGGCTGCTGCTTCAGGTCTGCTAGCGCCTCGTCCACATGCTGGGAAGAAAACTCGTAGCCAGCCTGGTTACCTACTCCAACCACTTCCTCGGGGGTTGAGGTGGTCTCTAGCTGATTCTTAAGGTTCTGATCTTGCGCGGCCTTAGCCAAAAAATTGAACACGTTTTTCTTAGACATCGTTAGCATCTCCAATAGGCTTTCTGTAGTCCAAACGGGGCTGAAGGATTCCATATCCGCCGTGATTGCGCTCGTAAATGACGTTAATTTCGCCGGTTTCTGAGTTGTGAAACATGTAAAAATCGTGACCCACCAGCTGCAAGTTATCTAACGCTTCTTCAACCGTCATGGGCGGCATAGCGAAAAACTTGTTGCGAACGACTTTAGGGGGAAGTTCAGGTTCGCGATCGCGAATCATATCAGCAGATAACGGGGCCTGCTCGAACGCATTACCTGGCGCTGCTTTAGCAGGCCGCTGCTGTAGCTTGTCCTTATACTTCTGCAGCTGCCGGGCCAGCTTATCAGCGACTAGATCAATACTGGCATAGAGACTTTCATGCTTCTCTTCTGCCCGAATGGTCGCACCCTCTGCATAAACGGTCACCTCGGCAATCTGCTGAGGCTGCCCGCGCAACTTTCGAGGCACCGATAGATTGACGTCAACATTCTTGACCCGATGAGCAAAGTGATCGATGACCCTGCCAACTTTCTGATGCACATAGTCATGAATAGCATCTGTGACTTCGATGTTTTTCCCTTGGATAACCAGCCTCATCTCAGCATTGCCTCCTTAGGGTATATAACAGGCTTTGAATTTTAAGTCCAGGAATCCATTTCGCTCAGTCAGCATTTGTTTTTGGCAACAGCGCCCGGAAAAACAATCTTGGAGCGAAATCGAAAATCGCTTAACAAAATCCTGACCTAAGCCTACATTTTGGGATTCTTTGTAATCTTTCTTTGTATTGACCTTTGCAGTCTTTTTTAGCTTTTTTAAAGTCCTTTAACCTGAATCTTTATAACTTCAGATTAAGCGATTCCAGGATAAGATTTGCGTTTTTTAACAAAAATAGACATCGAATGCTATGAGCTTACCGTTGCTAAAACAATAGAAAAATTGTAACTACTCAGGCTGAAACACCGGAAGAATAGGGCTACCCGTAAAAGCACTTTTCAAGGCATCAAGTACAGCAATCCCCTGCTTTCTTAATGTCGAGATGTAGCCCCGAATGCGGCAGAACTGT
>NZ_JADEXG010000156.1 GCF_015207255.1 Vasconcelosia minhoensis LEGE 07310 | reverse complement strand
TTGACATGCTCCCCGCCCTGAAGGCGCGGGGATTCTCCGGCTAGGAAATCAGACACAGCTGTTCTCCGTACGGGTGGCTAGACAGCTCAACGCCCACTGCCCCTAACGGGGTCTGACACGGGCTCCCTGTCCGTTTAGCGTCGTGGGCAATGGCCTGCCCCGACTGATTGATATTGCGAGCAGCATTGATATCCCGGTCGTGCCGGGTACAGCAGCTGAGGCAAGCCAGCTCTCTAACCGAAAGGTCGAGCTTGCCCCATCGGTAGCCGCACTCAGAACAAAGCTGAGAGGTCGGCTGCCAGCGGCTGATCACCTGCACCTGACGGCCCAGCCGCTTGGCTTTGGACTCCAGCAGCGTCCTGAACTCCCGCCAGCCTGCCTGAGATATGGCCCGTGACAGACGGCGGTTCTTGAGCATCCCAGAGACGTTGAGATCTTCGAGGCAGACCAGTTGGTTTTCCTGAATCAGCCGCGTCGATACCTGATGCAAAAAGTCTTTGCGGGTGTCTCTGAGCTGCGCCTTAAGCTTGGCTATCCGCAGCCGGGAACGCTCCCGGCGCTTAGAACCTTTTTGCCTGCGGGAAAGCTGGCGCTGCTCCCGCCGAATCTTGCGCTCTAAGGTGGAGTAGTCGGGCGCTTGAACCGACTCCCCAGTACTCAAAGCTGCAAACGTTTTGAGTCCCAAATCCACCCCGACTGAAGCCGACTGAGCGGGCAATTGCAGTGGTTCAGGTTCGACCACAAAGCTGAGGAAGTATCGGCCAGAGCGATCTTTGATCACCGTGACCGATGACGGCTCAGACGGCAAGGGTCGAGACCAGCGAGTTTTGATTTCGCCAATCTTGGCCAGGTAGACTTTAGCTGCTTGCAGTGAGAAGCCCCCCCGAGTGAACCGGGCCGTCTGCCGGTTGCCTTTTTTCTTGAACCGGGGTGACCTCACTTTCGGCCCTTTGCGCTCTCCTTTCAAGGAAGCAAAAAAGTTCTTGAAGGCCACCCCTAGATCGGCAATGGACTGCTGAAGCGGGATGTTCGACACCTCACCCAGCCAAGCCCGCCCGTCTGTGCGCTTCGCCTGGGTGATGCAGGTCTTTTGCAAATCGCCATTCTTTGGCAGCTTCTCAGCTGCCCGACACAGCGCTAGGGCATCATTCCAAACGACCCGACAGCAGCCAAACAGCTGAGCCAATTTGGTCTGCTGTTGCTCAGTAGGGTAGATTCTGTACTGATATCGTGCTTTCATGGGTATATTGTACCATTGGTCTGCA
>NZ_JADEXG010000108.1 GCF_015207255.1 Vasconcelosia minhoensis LEGE 07310 | reverse complement strand
CAGGAGCTTGGCAATTTCGCTGACATGAGCTTGCAGCTGCTGGTTTTGCTCGGGGGTCATGGCATCTATTCTCTGCGTCCTACTCCTCTATAGTGGTTTTTCTCTCGCTAAATGATGACGCACTCCCAAGGCAAATGCTCGATCCATCGGGCCTTCTACCTCAGTTCAGTGGCAACCACAGCGAAGCAGTAGATGACCTTGGTTCAGGGCCATTGGAGCATTAAAAATCGATTGCACTGGCCTAAAGATGTGGTCTTGGACAAGGACGATACTTATGGTCGTGACCCCAATGGTCTGCTGTTATATGCCTCGCTGTTTCGCTCGATTACTATCAATTTGCTCCGGTTGAAGGGCTTTGATTCAGTCACATCCGCTCTGCATCAGCTCGCAAACCAGGTGAGTGCATCCCAGTCTTGTAAGTCCAGGTTTGAGACAGCCTTTCAAAGCTGCTGATTTATAAGGACTTGTGCGTTAAGCATTTATGCTTATTGCACAAGTGGGATGCACCCAACCAGGTTGACCATATTTTTCGCCTCCTACAATGAATCAACCCTAGAGGTAAAGGAGGATCACTTAGCTGTTAGACAAAAAGGTTGTGGAATGTAGTGTTTTGAGGGTGGCAAAATCAAATTTGAAACGGATTAAAAAAACAATATAGATAGGATTTAGAAAAACTATCTTAAAACCGTAACTTTAACTACACAAATCCCTTGAATTTAAATTCTCTTCACGTTAACTTCATGGTATGCAATAGCAGTGAATACCAAAAGAAGGTTAATGATGCTTGTAGAACTAAATCCGACATTAGACTTCAAGAAGGAAATTTTTGAAATCCTTGAATACTCAGGAAGTAAGCATTTTCTTGAAAAAATTTTAACCCAAATATCATGTACCAAAGATCTGGTCAAGTTTATACACCGCTATTCAGTGTTTAATGGTAATTTTGCTGGAGGAGTAATTAACTTGGGCGGAGCTTTTCATATCAGGCAAGATATTTTTAGAGATGAAAGTGAGATAATTCATGACTGCGCAGACAGAAGCTCGAAAATTTCGACTTACATTTTTTTTGCAGCTGAGGATGAATACTTCGATAGGGTGAGAAATTCGAGGGTTACTCATAGAGAGCTTGGTCAAATTCTGCTAAAGAACACATTACGCTTCTTTGACATAAACCCGCAGTTATTTGAGCAGCAGTTTTCTATAAGCCCTGCAATACTAGATAACTTGGAAGAGATCAAACAAGGTTATTGCCTGAATCGAGAAAATTCAGAAGAGGAAATTTTGCACGGATTGGGTTTTCACATTGGAGCGGAGTTGTTAGCAGATCAGGAATTTAACATCTTACATCAATATCTTTGTAAGGAATATCCTCAGTTGGTAAAGTTTTTAAAAGGTGAGAGAACAGAATATGGTAATAGCGCTTATACCTGGATTGAGCTGCACACTTCAGTAGAATCTGAGCATTTTGAGTATGCTATTCTTGCAGCCGAGGAGGCTATAAGTTACTACTGCGGTTTATATACAAAAAATGAAGTTAGAAATATGATAATTGAAGGTTTTAATCATTTTTCTCGCTTCCAAATAAGTTTTTTCAATAATATTTTGAAAGGATGATTTTCAAAGGTAGGCTCTCCTTCAACTTGAAAGGTTATTCGAGCTTGTAAAAAATGACGGAGAACCGAGGTAGTTTAATTCGCGGTTTGAATAAGTAGTATAAGGGCAATAAATCGGACTCAGAGTAATTCTTGTGCGCAAAGAAAAGTTGATTTTTATTGAAAGTCATATAAATGGTGGTACTGGACGAAAGTTAGTCCAAGATGCATTTCAGAAAGGGTTTTTACCTGTCATATTTGCTAAAAACCCTTCCTTATACAAATACATTGAAGAAGATAATCTAGAGGTTTTCCAGGTTGATACTTCTGATGAGAGCACTATATCTAAAAAAATAAGGGAGCTTTCAACTACATCAAAAATAGTTGGCATTACATCTTGTCTTGACTTTTACCTTCAAGCCGCAGCAAACTTGGCTAGTTGTTTTAGCCTTCATGGGCCAAATCCTGATGTGTTACGTACCTGTAATAATAAGTATGCGCAAAGATTACGCTTAAAATCACAAGGGGTAAGTGTACCGATTTTTTACATGGTTACTTCAGGACAGGAAGCAGTCTCTGCAGCTGAGATAATCGGCTTTCCAGTAATAGTTAAACCTATAAACTTGTCGGGTAGCAGAGGCGTTAAGTTTTGTAGAGACTCAGGGGAAGTTGAGAATCATACAAAATTTTTATTAGATATTGAATTAGATTCTCATCCATCTGATTCAATATCACAAGTGTTAGTTGAAGAGGCGGTGGAAGGATCTGAATATTCAGTTGAAATATTCGGGAAAGAAATTATTGGTGTTACTCGGAAGTACTTAGGATCTTTGCCATATTTTGTTGAGTTAGGCCATGACTTCCCTGCTGTGTTTTCAGACGAAAAAACAGAGAGGAGAATCAAGGATTTTATACTTGAGGTATTGAGCGCATTGAACTGGGAAATCGGACCAGCCCATATTGAGTTGAGAACGACGGAATCCGGCCCAGTAGCGATTGAAATCAATCCGCGATTAGGAGGTGACTATATATCAGATTTAATTTTCAGTGCATTTGGAATTGATTTAGTTTCGCAGACTGTCAGCTTTATTACGGGCTCTGAAGTTACTCTTGAAAAAACGAAAAGCCATTATGCTTCAGTTCGTTTTATACCATATCTTTTGGAAGGGACAGTAAAGTCTATTGAAGGAGTTGCATTCGCTAAGCAAGTTTATGGAGTAAGCGAAGTAAAAATCTATCATTATCCTGGTCACAGTGTTTGCCTACATGGAGATTACCGTGATAGAGCTGGTCACGTTATAAGTTGCGGAGATACGTTTGAAAGTGTTCGTGATTCGGCAGAACTTTCATCTCATAGTATTGAGATAATCATAGAGTAGACTAAACTTATTATCAAATCTAGTGGATTAAGGGCTTGCTTGTTTATAAGCGAGTCTTTCTAAAAAGTTCTAATAATATGAACTTGATTAGTCTTAAAAACAAAGTGGTAGCATGCGAAGCTTCCTGAATCAGCACTGGACGACGTTAGGCTATCGGTCTTCAATCCTATACTTTACGGGTACTTTTGTTTCTTCGTTTGGAACAGGAATGCAGTTTATTGCCAATAGTTGGTTGATCTTAAATTTAACTGGTAACGGAAGTTCAGTAGCTGTACTCCTGTTTGTATCGACTATCCCTGGAATCTTCTTTTCCTTCACGTTTGGCGCTTTTGTTGACCAAATAAATCGGAAATACTTGGCAATTTCTATTGATATATTTAGAGCAAGTGTTCTTTTGACTGTACCTCTTGTATGGTGGTTTGACTTGTTACATCCTTGGCATATTTATGCAGCGACATTCTTAGTATCTGTGGGTGACGAACTTTTCTACTCCACAACAAATGCATTAGTCTGTGACATTTTCTCGAGAGAAGCTCTTTTGACCGCTAACTCTGTAGCAAATATCACTTATCAAGCTGGGGCAGTATTGGGTACAGGGATTTCAGGTCTAGTTATTAGTCTTTATTCTCCGTACGCAGTGATGATTATAAACGCTTTCACATTCTTGATTTCTGCTGTTTGTATTTTGAACGTAGCTTATACTGGTAGTCAGTCAAAAAAATCAGCAGAAGTCGAAAACTTTAAAGGATCCAACACTAATGTCTTCACTAATGTGAGAGAAGGTTTATATTATGCTTTGAAACGGCTTGACATTGTTTCAATTTACTTAGTTTTGCTACTTCTTTTTACAACGGTTCGTGCTATCAATGCTTTACTATCACCTTTTGTCCAACAAGAACTGAATCTTGGAGCTGTGGAGTTTGGGCTTATAGATGCAGCCTTTTCAGTTGGTGCCATTATAGGTTGCTTATTATTACCTATAGTCGTAAGCATATTTAAAAAAAAGGCGATCATGATATTTTGTATTTGGGCGCTGTCTGGTAGTCTCGTTCTCTTTTCAATATCACGTAATCTCTTTTTGGCAATTTTAGGATATTTCTTGATTGGCCTGTTTCTACAAGTTAGGGTCCTCTACCAAACAATAGCTCAAAGAATGACAGATGCCAATTTCCAAGGGAGAATGTATTCCCTTTTTAGCACTTGCTTAGCCATAGAGTCTTTAATAGTTTATTTGGCCATAGGAATTCTAGGCGATTTTGTTTCTTATCAGGTGCTTTATGTCGCTCAAGCAGCATTAATCGGCATTACCGGACTAGTTGCCATAAAGTTGCTCTCTGCCAGGGAATTGTATCATCATGTGCTGAGAGAAGAATAAGGATAGAGTAAGATGTAGACTTTACTTTGACGTCACCATACCTACACAGAAATTTCAATCCTATTCGAATGAGAAAGTTGTCTAACGTCTTTGATTTGAGAAAACTAATTTGAGGTTTATGTCACTTGTTATCCGACGAGCAGAACCCAGTGATGGGGAAAAAGTCCAAAGATTTGTATTTGAAATCACTCGTAGCTATGGACTTGAACCAGACCCAGAGGGGATTGACTCTGATGTGATGAATTACGGTGAGGCAAATGATTGTTCAGTTCAGCAGTGGGTTGCTGAGGTATCTAAGGTGGTGGTTGGTTCTATCGCCTTAATTGGAGGTGAGAATAACGTCGCTCACTTGGCTACCTTTTTTGTAGATCTTCGGTTTCAAGGCCAAGGTATAGGACGCGCCTTGCTCGAGCATGCTGTCACAGTAGCACAATCTGAAGGGTATGTACAAGTCGAACTTGAGACTCGGAAAAATTATAAGAAAGCTATTCATTTATACGAATCTATGGGATGGGTAAGAGTTTATAGCCTCCCAAACTCAAATGGAATGGATATGACTTATTCTCTCAGTCTGTAATATGTTGTTTATCCCCTTTAATTTGAATGTTCCGGTTTTCTGACCGATTTTACTTTTCATTATACTGAAGAGCAAGTTATTTATCCTCAAGATGTCTATGAAGTATTCTAAAGGCAAGGAATATGAGTTAATCACACTCTCTCGCCCAGTTATACACAATAAAGACCCGCTAGTTAATAGGTTGGGATACATACTCTCAGCTCCAGGTACTATTGAAGTAGAAGACGGAACTTTTTGCCAGCCTCCTTATGATACTCTGATTGAGGCTTTACGCATTGTTCTAACGCTAAGAGAGAATGGAATTTCCGCAGTTATTTCGGATGATCTAGTGGCGACTTTAAAGCGTCAGTATAAAGCCGTTGATAGAAATACATGTAATAATAATCATCAGAATCAAGTTGCTTTTGAGGAGTTACGTAAAAATCTTGTTTCTTCTGGACTTATAGATGAAAATATAAGTGCTTGTAGTGTCAAATTAGATGATTCAGCTTTTGCTTTAACCCAGAAAAACCGAGAGTTTAGATTGGATGAATTCAATTGGCATCGAAACAGAATCTTAGTAGGATTCGAAATAAATACTCCTATATTTCATTCAACTAAAGAACTCAATTGTCTCCAGAAAAGGATTTTAAATACTTTGGAAGCTAGAGGGGGAGTCTTATACAGCAAGACTTGTTCATTTCAGACTCATTTCGGAGTATACGGAGACCTTAATTTTCCTCCTAGTAAAAATTTAAACAACGAAACACTTTATTTGAGTCTCGAGAACGTTGGAGTCTATGCTATTAGCAAATTGTTTTGGGAATTAGAGTTTAGTAAATTCCTTTTGCCAATCAGCAGGAGAAGTAACAAATTTTGCAAAATTCTATCTAAACATATTGAAGAAGATGGTAATAAATTTTTTTTCTTAAAGCCCTTGACAGATAGGAACGGCGAGTACGAGGATCCACTTGTCACTGTAAGCCGAGAGATTAATTTAATCCAACAGGCTTATTTAAAAAGTCCTTTGTTTTCTGAAAGCCAAAATCGTTTAAATACTTTACAGAGAATGGCGGTCAAAATAGTATCTCTGATCACCCCTTTCGTTTGCGATGCTGCTCTTGCTTCATTCTTAAATGCCCAGTTTAATTGCTTCAGCGCTTTGTCTCAAGATGATGTTATTACTACGATTCGAGATCCAAGACACAAAAGCATAAACTTTCTATCAGTTCTCAAATTTCCAACTGTTGAAGTGAGATTTCCTCCGGCAACTTATAACACAGACCTTTTGGAGAAATGGGATCTATTTGAAGAGTTATGGTTTCAGAAATGTAGTCAGTTCAGTTCAGCATCTATCCATTCAAATTCCTGTAGCGAGCTGTTTATTGATCTTGAAAGTTATGATGGCCGCAAGGTTTCATTTAATAGATCTTTTAATTCTCTTCTAGAGTTTCTAGAATGTAGTGAAAGTCATGTTTTTTCTCAACAAGACATAGCATTGATTCAGGATGATGATTATTGGCTTCGCCATTTAAGTGCAGCGACGCTTAACAGTACTTCGAACGCATATATAGGGTTACCAAGTGATAGTTATGGAAATATGTTAGAAGTTCAGTCAAAAACTCATGAACAGAGTCTTTGGCAAGGAGGGCAAACCAGGGTTTCAACTCAAGAGGTAGTGTCTGAGGAAGTTTTAGTAATTATACAAGAGTTTATGAATGGCAGTATTCCAGACCTTGGCTTGCTAGCACATAGTGTTAGCAAACTTAGTTAGACGACACTGGAATAATTACCGTTGTCTGGAAGCGGTAGCACATATTAAAACGGTCTGTATAGTACATTGAGCGCCCGACAAGCAGACATTTGAGTCTGCAAAAGACATTCATGCTTTCATAATCTATCAAGATTCCGTCCACAGTTCCATGTGATGGGTTTTCTTCGGAAGTTTCAAAGAAGATGTTTGCTGCGCTCGCAACTTTGCTCAAGGGGCTCACCTTGTCTCAATAGTGGGACTTTGATTGATTTAGTGAGACTAATGGGATTGACTAAGTTTAGTCCATAAATTTGGTTAGGCGAAAACTGATTAACCCTTATGAATAGATGGTTTTAGCTTCATTCTCAGCCATTGACCCGTTGCGGGACCAGCAAATAGTCGGAATCGCTGTAATCTATGCATAGAAATAGATACAGTGGATTATGAATTTAGTCCAAAAAGCCGTTTATTGGGTCTTATAGTGAGATTAAGCCCATTTTGGCCTCTCTCAGTCTCATCTCAAACTGAGACAATGCTTTATTAATGTACGATAGGCGACGATAGATTTGGACTAGAGTTGCCTGTCACAGGAGTTAAGCAAAACTAATCTATCATAGATAAAACTTATATTTTATCCGTGTTCTCATTTCCTTGGTTTATCAGTAAGCTGTTAATAGTTTGCAGCCCATCATTTAGTTAGGTACTCGCTATGACTCATATTACTATTGCACCCAGAACAACTATTCCTACTGTTGACTTACGGCCACAGCGCCAATGTATAGAATCGGAGAAATTTTAACAGATAAGGCTGAATCGACTGATGTGAAGAGGTTTCAGGCTTTAAGGTTTGCTTCTTACTCAGCTTGAGCACAAGTACAGGCGTTTTACTGAAAGGCTGAAATTCTTTCTGAGAAAGCGATATAGAGTTTATTAGGTCGGTAGTAGCGCCGCTGAGTCCACGGTTTACAGTTACAGAGAACTCTTAAAACTCTGTAGTAAGTAGTAGAGGCGTCATTTCATACGGCCAAGGAAGCTTCTATAAAAGCGTTTCTAAGGCTTGCTTAGCCACCGATGCTGCTCGTCTAGACGTTACCTTCTGATAGCGCAGCGTCGTCTGAATCGTCTCATGTCCCATCAAAGCCCTCAGCTCTTCAATCCCCATCAAGCCAACTCGCTCAGTGGCGAAGGTATGCCGTAGATCGTGTAACCTAGCACCTTTGAGATCAGGGTAGGGCGCAATCAGCGTCTCCCAACACTGATGAATGCGACGGTAGCTAATGCGAGAGGTTTCTAAAGAGATCGGCTGCTGAGCGGTGAAGAGGGCAGCGCTACGAGGATGGGGTCCGGCCTGGATCGTGACGAAAAGGTTCGATAGGCTGAAACTTCTACCTACAGTGCGTTTCAGGCTTCGATTTTTAGACCGCCCAGAAAAGTACTAACAAGCAGACAGATCATTGGCGCTCAGTAGTACATCTGCTTTGAGTTCATAGTTTGCAGATGCAGAGTACGTTGACTACTCTGCTATTGAAAAGGACAATGCTACTTTCTACGCTCTTATTAGCTTCTCAGAGCTATAGAGTTAGCCTTTGGTTATCTACGTGGCTTTGTTGCATGAATTGAGAAAGGGACAGGGGTTTCCCATCTCGGTCGTTTTCTAGGCTGCAACGCGGTAGCTATCAGGCATTCCGAGCTGCGTCATCCGGTTGAGCGCCTTACATTCAATCATCAACTCGGTGGTTTGAGCTGCTATCTTTCTGGCACACACCTCACCTGTGAAAACGGTTTTGAGTCGGTACATCCCCGTCTCGCTGAGCGAACGGCGGTGATAGTTGACTTCTTCTTTCCAAGCTGAGCGATCCACTTTGCGGATGCGTC
>NZ_JADEXG010000028.1 GCF_015207255.1 Vasconcelosia minhoensis LEGE 07310 | reverse complement strand
GTGATGGCGTGGGGGAGTAGGGAGTGGGGCACAGTCAGGGGGCTTAGACTTTAGAATTGATGGGGCGTTAGGAAAATAGGACAATGCGCTATCGCGTTTGGTTGCTTGGACTGCTGCTGGCAGGAGCCTGTAGTTCTGGGGGAGAGCGAACCCAGGAAGCTGCTCAAGAGGCTCAGGAAGCTCCCCAGCAGGTGGAGGATGTTGCGGTAAGCGTCGCGCCCAGCAGCAGCCAAATTGCCGTTCAGTCGTTCACACCAGAGCCGATTCAGATTGAGCTGGCAGAGCTGCCGGAGCCGTTTGCGACCGATAGCGCCAGCAAGAGGCCCAACGTCATCCCCATTCCTGAGAACCCCAGCTTTCAGGTGCCGCCAGGCTTTGAGGTCAACGTTTTTGCCGAAGGCTTAGACCGACCGCGCTGGCTGGCGCTGACGCCCGAGGGCGACGTACTGGTGACGGAGACGCGCCAAAATCGGATTCAGCGGCTGAGCGATGAGAATGGCGACGGGGTGGCTGAGGGAAAAACCGTCTTTGCCAGTTCGAACAACGGGCTCAACATTCCCTTTGGCATGGCCTTTGCGGAGGATTATTTCTTTCTGGGCAATACCGATGCAGTCGTGCGATTTCCCTATCGGGCGGGGCAGACGGCTTTGAACGGACGGGGCGAGAAGATCGCCGACCTGCCAGGCGGGGGATACAACCAGCACTGGACGCGCAATGTCGTGGCTGCGCCGGACGGTGACCAGCTCTATGTCTCAGTCGGCTCGCGGTCGAACGTGAGTCAGGAGCCGCTGCCCCGGGCTTCGGTGCAGGTGATGGACTTAGACGGCGCCAATCAGCAGACCTTTGCCTCGGGACTGCGCAATCCGGTTGGGCTGGACTTTCATCCTGAGACAGGCGAGCTCTATACCACGGTAAACGAGCGCGACGGCCTGGGCGACAACCTTGTCCCCGACTACCTAACGCGGATTCAGCCAGGGGAATTCTACGGCTGGCCCTATACCTACCTGACGCCAGACAATCTGGACCCCCGCCAGACCACCAACGGTCGCAGTCGAGCCCCAGAGCAGGCCGCTCAAACCCAAACGCCAGATGTCCTATTTCAGTCGCACTCGGCGGCCCTGGGGCTTCAGTTTTACGACGGCATAACGTTCCCAGAGCCCTACCGGAACCGGGCCTTCGTCGCCTTTCGCGGCTCCTGGAACCGGGATCGGGGGACGGGCTACAAAGTGGTCTCCGTTCCCTTCGACAACGCGGGGCGACCGCTAGGCTACTACGAAGACTTTTTGACTGGCTTTCTGGTTGACCCGGCAGGTCCAACCACTTGGGGCCGTCCCGTAGGGCTGCTGGTTTTATCAGACGGTAGCCTGCTACTGACGGAAGAGGCCAACGGTCGCATTTACCGGATTCAGTATGCGGGTGAGGCATCGTAAATCTGGCAAACGATAGTAGAGTAAGTCTGCAAATGACCTCAGGAGCAATTTGGCCAAGCTGGACGCTTCTAAACCTCAGCGGCTGATCGACCGCCAGGCGCTTTCGCTGACTGCCCTGGCCATCGGTTGGGTTGCCTTGCTCAGCTGGATTGGCTTTGGCTGGCAGCTTGGCAGTGTAGGCCTGGTCGATGAGACAGAGCCGCTGTTTGCCGAAGCGGCCCGGCAGATGGTTGAAACCGGCGACTGGGTGACGCCCTACTTCAACGGGGTGACGCGCTTTGACAAGCCGCCGCTGGTCTACTGGCTGATGGCGGTGGGCTTTCACCTGTTTGGCGTGAGTGAATGGACGGTGCGGCTGCCATCGGCGCTATCGGCAGCGGGGCTGACCGGGTTTGGTTTTTATGTGCTGCGGCGATTTGGCCAGCTGGCAGTGGGGCAGCGGCCGGGAGCAGCGCTCTGGACTGCCGTGGTTGGGGCAGCCGCGATCGCGCTCAATCCAGAAACCATCGCCTGGGCCAGAATCGGCGTTTCTGACATGTTGCTCAGCGCCTGCGTAGGCTCGGCGCTGCTGAGCTTTTTTCTGGGCTATGCGCAGCCGGAATATCCCCACCGACAGGCGGTCTGGTACTACGCAGGCTACGTTTTCATGGCGCTGGCGGTGCTGGCTAAGGGGCCGGTGGGCCTGGTGCTGCCAGGGCTGACAATCATTTCCTTTTTGCTCTACCTGGGTAAGCTGCGCGAGGGCCTTCGGGAGCTGCGGCTGCTCCGGGGCGGGCTGCTGTTTCTGGCGATCGCGCTGCCCTGGTTCATCCTGGTGACGCTGGCGAATGGCGAAGCCTATCTAGACTCCTTTTTTGGCTATCACAATTTTCAGCGGTTTACCAGCGTCGTCAATCGCCACGCCGCTCCCTGGTTTTTCTATTTTCTCGTCGTCACCATCGGCTTTCTCCCCTGGTCGGGATTTTTGCCCCTAGCCATCTTTCGGCTGAAATTTTGGCGGGTGCAGCACTGGCGCAGGCTGCCGCGATCGCAGCACCTGGGACTGTTTGCCCTAGTCTGGTTTGCCGTCGTTTTCCTCTTCTTTACGGCATCAGTGACTAAGCTGCCGAGCTACGTCCTGCCGCTGATGCCAGCAGCCGGGATTTTAGTCGGCCTCACCTGGAGTGACTACCTGAGCCAGCCTCGACGGCTGGGCTGGGGCTTTTGGGCCAGCGCCTGGGCAAATATTGCGCTATTTCTGGGACTCAGCGCGATCGCGCTCTACAGCCCCAACTGGATGGGCAACGACCCCACCATGCCAAACCTGCCCCATCTAGCCCGGGCCTCGGGCATATTCACTCGGGCCGCGGTGATTTGGGGCATGGCCGCGATCGCAGGATGCGTTCTGGTTATCCTGCGGCGAGCCGTTTGGCTGTGGAGCGTGAATTTGATTGCGATCGCCGCCTTCGTGCTGCTCACAATAATGCCCGCCTTTCAGCTAGCCGACAGCCTGCGCCAGCAGCCGCTTCAGCAAATCGCCACCGCCGTTGCCGTCGAGCAGCAGAGAAACGAGCCCGTGGTAATGGTCGGCTTCATGAAACCCAGCCTGGTGTTCTACAGCCAACGGCGAGTCAACTATATCGGCGACCCTGCCGCCGTAGCCGGAGAACTCGCCGATTCCCCTAGCGACTCTTTCTTACTGGTTGGCCACCCCGAGGAAGTAGCCGCCACCCTCCAGCCTGGCCAAACTCAGGAAGTGCTTTTACAAAAAGGCACCTACCAGCTCGCCCGAGTCCACCGCTAAAGCCAGCTCACACTCCTAACACCCACAGCGACACTTCACAAACACCCATCACCCCATCACTCCCCCACTCCATCACCCTCCACTCTCCACCCTCTACCCTCTAACCATTACTCCCCCACAGGCAGCTGAAAACTACTCGGATCCCCAGTCACCTCCACCCGAATAGCCCCGTCATCTACCCGAACATCTTTAATCGTTAGCGTCACCGGCAGCCCGGACAGGTCAGCCAGGGGATTAATTTCGCGAGAAAGCCGCTGAGCGACGCCACTCCCCAGGTTAATTCCGGCAGCCCGAACTGACGAAACGTCAAAGCTCAGCTGGCTACCCGACCCGACCAGCTCACCGGCGATATCGACGGTGACGCCCGGCGGCGCATTAAATTCACCGATGCTGGGCCTCACTCGAATGGTGGCCTGGTTGGGGGGTAGAAGCGCAATCTCAGCATCCTGAACATTGCGGCTATTCGCCAAAAACACCGCTAAATCATCGGGGCGGACCAGCGCTACCGCCCCAGCGCTTTCGACCCGCTCTAGGCGTCCCTGATCGCGGTTGAATTCAACGCCCCGCAGCTCCAGTTCCAGCCGGTCCAAAACGGGAGAGCCGTCTGGACGCACCCGCTCGCCTACTGCAAAGACGCGGTCGGCCTGGTTTGACCGCAGCTGCAAGCCCTCAATATCGACATCGTAGCTATCAGCGGGGCCAATATATTTCGGCAGCTCGCGCTCAATCCCGCGTTCGACATAGCCCGCTGGGCTACAGCTCGCTAGGACAGTAGCCGTAAGGACAAGCGCCGTCCCCGAAATGATCCCCGAAACAGTTTTATTAGCTGGCATAGTAAAAACTTTGGCTGTGAGCAGATTCAAATAAATTTCATCTGAGATATCAGTTTATCTGCTGTTGATCCCTTAAACGACTTTGGCATGGCAGTAGAGGAACCGCCATATCGCCTGCCTGCTAAAATCGCGAACATGTTCGATGCAATTTGTAAATATCTGGTTGAGACCTTTTCAGCTGACTTCGCCCAATGGTTGCTAGGAGAAGACATTAGCTTTAGCGAACTCAGTCCGTCAGAGCTGCTGCTAGAGCCCATCCGTGCCGACGCTCTGCTGCTCCAGTCCGAGCAGCGAGTTTTGCATTTGGAATTTCAAACCCGGCCCGACGCCGCTATCCCTTTTCGGCTTTTAGACTACTGGGTACGAATCCATCGCCGACTGCCCGAGCGAGAGATTCGGCAGGTCGTCATCTATCTGCTAGAGACTCAGTCCCCTCTAGTTGAGCAGACTACGTTTGAGCTAGCAAAAACCCGTCACTGCTTTGAGGTGATTCGCCTATGGGAACAGCCAACGGAACCTTTTTTATCCTTGCCGGGACTTCTGCCCTTTGCCCCGCTCAGCCGCACCGACAGTCCAGAAGTGGCCTTGCGTCAAGTCGCTAGGCAAATTGAGGGGATTGCAGAGCGCAGTACTCAGGTCAACCTGGCCGCGTCTGCGGCGATTCTGGCTGGGCTAGTATTGGAGGAAGGATTAATCGGGCAGATTTTGGGGAGAAGGCTGATGCAAGAGTCGGTGGTTTACCAAAGCATTAAAGCTGAGGGATTAGAACAGGGTCTTCAACAGGGGAGACAGGAAGGAGAAATAACGCTAATAGTCCGACAGCTAAGCCGACTAGTAGGAACGGTGCCCGCAGAGTTAGTCGCTCGTATAGAGTCTTTACCTTTGGAGCAGCTAGAGATGCTGGGCGAGGCGCTGCTAGATTTTGAGGGGCAGAGCGATTTAGTTCAGTGGTTGGAAACGGCTAGCTAAGGGCGGTTTGACTGCGGGTCTAGGGCGTCGCGCAGGCCGTCGCCGACGTAGTTAATGCTGAGGACGGTAAAGAAAATGGCGAGCCCGGGGAAAATCACCATGTGCGGAGCTGAGACCAGATAGTTCTGCGCGTCGAAAAGCATCCGGCCCCAGGTGGGCACATCGGGGGGAAAGCCAATGCCCAGGAAGCTGAGGGTCGATTCGGTGATGATCGCATTGCCGACGCCCAGAGTCGCCGCGACCGTCACCGGGCCGATCACATTGGGCAGGATATGGCCCCAGATAATCCGGCTGGGCTGAGCTCCGAGGGCGCGGACGGCGGTGACGAAATCGCGCTGCTTTAGCGTCAGAAAACCGGCCCGCACCAGCCGCGCCGGCGTCATCCAGGTGAGGCCGCCAATCAGCAAAATAATCAGCAGAAAAATGCCGATTTCAGGACCCGCGATCGCGCGTACCGGCTCCCGAAATAAATAAATTACCAGCAGCAGCAGCGGCAGCTGGGGCAGAGAGAGAAACAGATCGGTCAGGCGCATCAGCCCCTGGTCGATGATGCCGCCGTAAAAGCCAGAAAGCGTACCTACCAGAACGCCGACCGAAATTGAAACCAGCATCGCGGTAATTCCCACCGCGACAGAAACCCGTCCGCCCCAGAGAATGCGAGCCAGCTGATCCTGTCCTAGGGCGTTGGTGCCCAGCGGATGCGCCCAGCTCGGCGGGGCGGTGGCCTGGGTCACATCGATTTCGCTGTAGGAAATGGGATAAATCACAGGACCCAGCAGCACCGCAACCAAAATCAGCAGCAGGATTAGGCCGCCCAGCACCGCCATTCGGTCACGGCAGAAGCGAGCCCAGGCGGTTCGCCAGCGCGCTAGTTTCAGGTTTGGCGGCGGAGCAGACGTCATCAGTAGCGAATGCGCGGGTCGAGCAGGCCGTAGAGCAGGTCGGCAACCAGGTTAAACAGCACGACCAGAATCGCATAGATAAAGGTGATGGACATAATCACCGGCGTATCGCTGCGGCCAATCGAGTCGATCAGCAGCGACCCCAGCCCTGGCACCCGAAAGACCTGCTCGGTCACCAGCGCCCCGGTAAAAATAGTGGGAATATCCAGAGCGATCAGCGTCACCACCGGGATCAGGGCATTGCGCAGGACATGCCGATTGACCACCGCCCAGCCGGTCAGCCCTTTGGCATAGGCCGTCCGCACATAGTCCGCCCCCAGCTCTTCAATCACCGCCGTGCGAATATAGCGCATCAGCACGGCGGCCTGAAATAGCCCCAGGACGGCAATCGGCATAATCGACTGCTTCACCTGGGCGAGCAGGCTGCTGAAATTGCGAATTTGGAGGGTGCTGTCATAGATAAAGGGTAGCCAGCCCAGCCAGACGCTAAAGAGGATGATAAATAAGAGCCCGGTGAAAAAGGTCGGAATCGAAAAGCCGACGAAGGTCAGCGTAGTGACAACCTGGTCGAGCAGTGAGTAGCGCTTCAGGGCGGAGAGAATGCCGAGGGGGAAGGCGATCGCGATCGCCAGCAGATAGGCCAGTCCCACCACCCAAAGCGTCGTCGGCAGCCGTTGCAAAATTAGACTGCTCACGGGCACCGGACTGACGAAGGAATAGCCCATATTGCCGGTGACAAACGAACCCGCCCATTTGAAATAGCGAATATAGGCGGGCTGGTCCAGCCCCAGCGCCCGGCGCACGTTCTCCCGCACGTCTGGAGTGAGCGACGGGCTGCTGGCCAGCTCTCCCAGCGGGTCGCCCGGTGCCAGGGCCAGGATGGTGTAGAGGATGATGCTAATCGCGATCAGAGTAGGGATGGCGATTAACGCTTGTTTGAGCGCATATCGGAGCATTGCGGCCTACTGACTGCCCCAGGTATTCAGCTTCCAGGTGCTGGCGCTCCAAGGGGTAAAGTCCAGATTGCTGAGCGTCTGACTGACGGCTAAGGGATCGCTCCGATGCACTAGGGGAATCAAGGCCACATCTTCGATCAGCAGATCGTTCATCTTGATCAGCAGGGCCTGCCGCGCCTCCGGGTCGAGGGTTTCGCCCAGCTGCGTCAGCAGCGCTTCGTACTTGGGATTGCAGTAGCGAGACACGTTTTCCTTGCCCCACTGATTTTCCTTCTGCGAGATCTGGTCGCAGGCGTAAAGCTGCATGTAGGAATCAGGCTCGGGCGTTTCGCTATCAAAGGCAAAGAGCTGGAGGTCGGCATTAAAGCGGCTGGCCGAGTCGGGGTTGGCCGGGTCGCCAAAGTAAACGCTGGCATCAACGCTCTTCAGCTCCACCGCCAGGCCAATCGATTCGAGGTTTTGCTTGATAATTTCCTGCGTCTTCTGGCGCACCGGATTGACAGAAGTGGTGAACAGGATATTCATCTCCACGCCGTCTTTGTCACGAACGCCGTTGCCGTTGCTGTCTACCCAGCCCGCCTCGTCCAGCAGAGCGGCGGCCTGCTCCAGGTCGAACTCATAGTCGGTATTGGGCGAGACATATTTATCTGGCGCAACGATAAAGTTGGTTGCGACCTCACCGGCTTCGCCATAGAGCTGTTCGGTAATCGTCTGCCGATCAATCGCCAGGCTAATCGCCTGCCGCACGGCTTTTTCAGACAGGAAGGGGTGCTCTGTCTCAGCGCTGGAGCGCTGGCCGTTGACCTCCTGGTTGGGGTCGGAGAAGTTGAAGAAAATGCGCTCCATCAGCGGCTTAAACACGTAGCGCATTTCGCCCTGGCCGCCCGCTTCTAAGCCCTGAATAATCGCCGGTTCAGCCTGCACATTCCAGGCAAAGTCCGCGTCTCCCGTCTGCAAAACCGCGCGGGCGGCAGAGACGGCATCGCCGCCGCCCTTCAGCTCTAACCGCTCAAAGGCAGAGGGTTCGCCTCGAAAGTTGGGATTGGGCTCGTAGATAATCGTATCGCCGGGCTTGAACTCGACCACCTGGTAGGCACCCGTGCCGACCGGCTGGGTATTGGCCGGGGCCGAGCGGGCCTGAGCTCCCACATAGTCTTGAAACACATGCTGCGGCAGAATCATGCCGCTAGTGCCGACGAAGGGCTGCGACCAGGCGGGCGTCGGCTGGCTAAAGGTAATCTTCACGGTCTGGTCGTCCACCGCTTCCACCGAGGCAATGTCGCCGTAGAACTCGGTCGAGGTGGCGCCGGTTTCAGGATTGCTGAGAAAGTCATAGGTGAAGGCCACGTCTTCAGCGGTGAAGGGTTCGCCGTCAGACCAGAGCACGTCGTCCTTGAGTGTCCAGGTGACGGTGGTGCCGTCTTCGCCCAGGCCGCCATTCTCCCGCGAGGGAATCTCAGCCGCCAGGGTGGGCGTCAGCTCCTCATCCGCGTTGTATTCGGCCAGCGGCTCCAGTACCAGGCGGCTAGCCTCAATGTCTTTAATCCCGGTGGAAAGGTGCGGGTTGAGCACGGTTGGGGCCTGCCAGTAGAGCAGGCGAAGGGAGCCCCCGGCGGCTTCAGAAGCTGGGGTATCGGCGTCTGAGCTAGGGGAACTGTTTTGGTTGCAGGCGGCAAACAGTCCAACGCTCAGCAGCGCTACCCAAAACAGGCTGAAGAACCTGCCCCACCAGCGGCGACGAAATTGTCCCATGAAATCCATACTGCTCCTGAATGATCGGATTGGATTGGCGCGATCGCGCTACCGCAGCCCATGCTAGACGATACCACCACAGCATATTGCTAAAAAAATCACACCGCTAACCCTGGGTTAACCGACAAAAGTTACCTATCCCTCATCCAAAATCCTTCTCCCGGGGGGAGAAGGATTTTGAATTCTAGCTCCCCTTCTCTCTCGGAGGGGTTGGGGGACGAGGGGACAGAGATTTATTAGTCAATCAGCAGCCAACCTCGCCTGGCCTATTTTTTAACCGCAGCGATGCACTCCTCAATCAGCGGCTGCACCTGGTCAATATCTTTCCAGCCGAGAATTTCGGTGACTTTCTTTTCCAGATTTTTATAAGTCTTAAAGAACTCGGCAATTTCATCCAGCCGGTGGGGCGACACATCGTCCAGGGATTTGACCTGGGTGAAGCGGGGGTCGGCATCGGGGACGCAGAGAATTTTTTCATCGCGATCGCCGCCGTCGATCATCTCTAGCATCCCGATCGGGCGAGCCGGGATGACGCAGCCGGGAAAGGTCGGCTGGTCCATTAGCACCATACCGTCGAGCGGATCGCCGTCGTCAGCTAGGGTATTGGGGACAAAGCCGTAGTCGTAGGGATACTGCACCGACGAATAGAGAACGCGATCAAGGGCAAAGGCGGCAATGTCCTTGTCAAACTCGTACTTATTCTTGCTACCAGCCGGAATTTCAATCAGCACGTTGATCAGTCCAGGCTTGGGCTGGGCTGGAATGCGAGATAGGTCCACAGGGCTTCTCCAAATTGCTAAATTTCATGGAAAAGTCTGCTGATCATGGCGGCAGGCCACGGTCAGCAGACTTCCCCAGCTAGCATTTTAGGGGAAGAAGGACGGGTCGCAGTCAGTGACAGGCGCTATTCTCGGAATCGCATAAACGAATAGGAGGGCTGCTCGAAGGGTTCCACCTGAGCCGAGGAAAAGTGCGCGATGACAAACAGAGGGAGGGCAACGGTCGTCAGGGCAATGAAATAGCCAATAAAGCTGGCCATTCGGCCTGACGGAGGTTGCGGAGGTTTATCTGTTTGACTGACCGATTGCATAAAATACGGGGAAAGGGTGCAAAGGAAAGGACGAAACTGGCAGTCAGGGGATTTAATCCTGCTGAGTGATCTACCTTTCAGCCATAATCTTAGTGATTAGGCGGGCAAGACAGCTTATCCCTAGGTTAAGTCTTTGCTGAAGACTTTCCGTGTGATCAGCTACCGTCTCACTTTCCTATGACGTTAGCACCGCTGACCAAGCTTGAGCACAGCAAATTTGCCGATCTTAATGGGCGGTTTTCCGCTAGGACTGTGCCTTAAGCAGCGCTCGAATTGACTGCAGCTCAGCTAGGATCTGCTGCAAAAGCTGGTGGGTCACCGTTTCAGCGGGCGGGCTAACTTCGATGGTGACCTGCTTGATCCCCAAGACATCCTGGGCAAAGCGAGCGACCTCGTTGGGGTGAAACATCAGCGCCGCTTCCTTATGGTCGCGGATCTCAGGATTGAGGCGGTTGGGGTCAAAGGGTGGGTTCATTAAAAGCGGGTCGGTGTTCGCATAGCGATAGACCGAGGCGCGGGACCGATTCAGGATTTTTTGGACGGCATCGACAGACAAAAGATGGTTTTCTTCGATAGAAACTCGGCTCGGGTCGGCTGACGGATCGTTTGCCTGGCTGAAGGAAGAATGCATGAAGGCAGCGCGGTGTAGAAACTAGTCTCAGTTGAATCGTAATAAGCTTAACCTGTGCGCCTACGGGTTGAGCCAATGTCTCTCAGCTATTCAACCCGTTCACCTATACTGCTTGTACTGACTGAAGACTATGAGCCCTCCCCATACCCGCCCTCTCCATACGCTAGGTCCGCCGCCCAATGCTTGGCAGGTTGATGCCGATAGCGCTGATATCACCCGTCCGGCTTTAGCTCAGCGGGTGATTGCGCTGTCAACTGAGACTAAGCAGCTGCGGCTAGACCTGGCCAAGTCCGCCTGCATTGTCATCGATATGCAAAACGACTTTTGCCACCCCGACGGCTGGCTGGCCCATATCGGCGTCGATGTGACCGCTGCCAGCCAGCCGGTAGAGCCGCTACAGCGCCTGCTGCCCCAGCTGCGACAGGCAAAGATACCGGTGATCTGGCTGAACTGGGGCAACCGGCCCGACCTGCTCAACATCAGCGCCGGGCTGCGCCATGTCTACAATCCGACGGGAGACGGTGTGGGGCTCGGCAGTCCGTTGCCCAAGCGTGGCGCTCCCGTACTGACCAAAGACAGCTGGGCCGCCGCTGTCATCGATGAGTTAGTTCAAGAAGCCGCCGATATTAAAATTGATAAGTACCGCATGAGCGGCTTCTGGGATACGCCCCTCGACAGCATCCTACGCAATCTGGGCAAAACCACGCTATTTTTTGCCGGGGTGAACGCCGATCAGTGCGTCATGGCCACCCTGCAAGACGCCAATTTTCTAGGCTACGACTGCATTTTGCTACGCGACTGCACCGCCACCACGTCGCCCGACTACTGTATGCAGGCGACGGTCTACAATGTCAACCAGTGCTTTGGCTTTGTCTCCAGCGCCGACCAGCTACTGCATGGGCTCGACCGGGGTCTCTAAAGGCTCGATCAGCTGCCCCTGATTGTAGTCAAACTCTAGCTCTATCCCACCGACGACCTTAGCCACCAGATTGTAGATTAAGGCACCGACAAGCCCGAAAATAAACCCGAGAATAGCGTAAAAGAGCGGAAGAAAGATAATCATACTTACCCCACCCACCACGCCTGGAATCGCAGAGTCAGGAGCATCGCTGTCCAATGTGATGCCAGCCATCAGAAAAAGTGCGAATAGTACAGCCAATATCAGCCCGAACAGCCCCAATACGCTGCCCTGAATTTTAGCTGCAGAGAGCGCATCGACTTTACGAATGGTTACTTTACGAATGGTCATGACAGCAAACTCCTAGCGATCGCATCTCAGCCACTGTACCCGATCACCCCATCACCCGATCACTCCATGACCCCCCAAACCTCCACTCATACCGCTATCAACTGGGACGCCTTCGCCACCGAGCTAGGCGACATCGAAACCATCCGCGACCCCATCCAGGTGGCCAAGCTTTCTAAAGACTATTACTACTTCAGTCCCATTCTCAAAACCGCCCTCGACGATAAGACCGGTGACCTGGTGGTGCGGCCCAAAACCGAGGCTGAAGTCTTACAGGTGGCGCGAGCCTGTGTGGCTAATCGAGTACCGCTGACAGTTCGCGGCGCAGGCACCGGCAACTATGGGCAGGCGATCCCGCTTGAGGGCGGCGTCATCCTCGACCTGACCGCCATGAACGCCGTCAAATGGGTAAAGCCCGGACTGGCCTGCGTTGAACCGGGAGCCAGACTCGCGGCAATCGACCGGATCACCCGGCCCCAGGGCTGGGAAATTCGCATGGCGCCCTCGACCTATCGCACGGCGACGATTGGCGGCTTTATCGCCGGCGGTAGCGGCGGAATTGGGTCTGTGCGCTACGGGCAGCTGCGCGATCGCGGCAACCTCCACGCCCTCCGCGTCGTCACCTTGGAGGACGAACCCCGGGTGATTGAGCTGCGCGGCGACGCCGTCCAGCAGGTCAACCACGCCTACGGCACCAATGGCATTATCACCGAGCTAGAAATTCCTCTGGGTGCCGCCTATCCCTGGGCTGAGGTAATCGTCACCTTTGAAGACTTCATGACCGCCTCCCGGTTTGGCCAGCGCCTGGGCAGCAGCGACGGGATTATTTCTAAGCTAATCAGCGTCCATGCCTGGCCGATTCCCAGCTACTTTGCCGCCCTCCAGACGGCCCTGCCCGCAGAGCAGTCGGCGGTTTTGCTCATCGTGTCCGAGTCCTGCCTGGAGCCGCTGGGCGAGCTGGTGAAGGAATTTGGCGGGACCATAACCGCTGAAAAGGGAGCCGCCGATAGTAAGGGCAGTGCCCTGGGCGAGTTCACCTGGAACCACACCACCCTCCATGCCCGCAACGTTGACCCCAGTTTGACCTATCTGCAAACCCTGTTTCCCTACGATCCCGAGCTGAAGCTGCTAGAGGAGATGTATCACCACTTTGGCAACGAGGTGATGATGCACCTAGAATTTCTGCGGGTTCAGGGCAATATTGTGCCAGCCGGGCTGCAGCTGGTGCGCTTCTCGACGCCGGAGCGGCTGGACGAAATTATTCGCTATCACGAAGACCGGGGAGCCTTCATCGCCAATCCCCACACCTGCATTTTGGAAGACGGCGGGCGGAAGAGGGTCGATCGAGGGCAGCTGGCGTTTAAGGCGAAGGTGGATCCCTATGGGCTGATGAATCCGGGGAAGATGCGGGGGTGGATGGAGGGTAGTGAGTAGAGAGTAGCGGGTGGATGGGTAGGTAGGGGCTGGGTCTCCCTGCCCATGCAGTGCGATGATTGGGTTGGGGACGGATAGGTGGAGAGAGAAGAGGGGTGAGTAGGGATTGGCGGGTAGCCGAAATGGCTTGGGGCCGGTCTTTTCCTATAATGGTTGGGAATTAACTCGTGATTGGGAGAAACTCAATTTTCTCTTTGCTGTCCATAGGTCTATTTCATGCCTGGTGCTGGGAACTCAGTCGAAACTATCGAAACTATTAAAGCTTTAGAAAATACTGAACCCAACTCAGCCCCACCGCCGCATCGACTAGGGTTTTGGCAGCTCTGGAATATGAGCTTTGGCTTTTTTGGCATCCAGGTGGGCTGGGGCCTGCAGATGGCCAATACCAGCGCCATTTTCGAATATTTGGGGGCCGACGCGCATCAGCTGCCGCTGCTGTGGCTGGCGGCACCGCTGACTGGGCTGGTGGTGCAGCCGGTGATTGGCTACCTCAGCGATCGCACCCGCAGCCCGCTGGGTCGGCGGCGTCCCTATTTTTTGGCTGGTGCCATCTTGAGCTCTGTAGCGCTGGTGCTGATGCCCAATGCTTCTAGCCTGTGGATGGTGGCCGGGCTGCTGTGGGTTTTAGATACTTCGATCAACGTCAGCATGACGCCGTTTCGCTCTTTTGTGGGTGACCTGCTGCCAGAGGATCAGCTGACAGCGGGTTTTTCGGTACAGAGTCTGCTCCAGGGGCTAGGCGCGATCGCGGCGGCGGCGCTGCCCTGGGTGCTGACCCACGGCTTTCACCTGGCGGAGGCCGACGGCAACGAGGTACCCTTTGCGGTGAAGCTGTCGTTTTATATCGGCGCCATGGCGTTTTTGATCTCGGTACTGTGGACCGTGGTCAGCGTCCGCGAAGCACCGCCGGCTGAACCGACTGAAGAGCAGTCCTCGCCTGGTTTGGGGGAAGGACTGAACACCATGGTGCGTGAGATGGGCTCAGCGCTCTGGCATATGCCGCCGGTGATGCGGCAGCTGGCCTGGGTGCAGAGCTTTAGCTGGCTGGGGATGTTCTGCATGTTTCTGTACTTTCCACCCGCGATCGCGCGCAATATCCTGGGTGCCAGCAGTCAGGGGTCGGCTCTCTACGCCGAAGGCATTGCCTGGGCCGGACTCTGCATTGCGCTATACAACGCTGTCTGCTGCATCTTCGCCTTTGCGCTGCCCCATCTGGTACGGGCGATTGGCGCTAAGCTGACGCACACGCTTTGCTTAATTGCGGGCGCCGTTGGGCTGATGTCCCTTGGCTTGATCCATGATCCCTACATGGTGCTGCTATCGATGGTGGGGGTAGGCATTGCCTGGGCTAGTCTGCTGGCGCTGCCCTACGCGCTGCTAATCGACGCTTTAGAGCCCGAGCAAAGCTGTCTCTATATGGGAATTTTCAATCTTTTTATCGTGCTGCCTGAGATTATCGCCTCCTTAGGGCTGGGCTGGCTGATGATCAACGTGCTGGATGAGAACCGCCTGACCGCAGTGGTGATTGGCGGCAGCTTTATGCTGGTGGCGGCGCTGCTGATGCAGCGCGTGCAGCCGGTAGAATCGGCTACAGAGACCGCTGAAGCCGTCTACCAGCAGTCTTCGGTTCAATAATCTGTAGCAATAGGGATTGATAGGGCTACAGCGACAGCAGCAGCGCCGAATAGCCGCCTGCGCCCAGGGCAAATACCCAAAAGCGGCTTTCATTTTCTTCGGGCAGCTCTTCCTTGAGCACGTTTAGGATAATGCCGCCTGCGAGAAAGGCGAAGAGGGTCGCGATCGCGGCTTCACTCAAACTGACCTGGCTGCCCAGCACCCAGCCAAAAATCACCGCCCCAGCCAAAATCCAGCGGCCTTGGTGGTCATAGGCTTTTTTATGGTCTTCCCGCAGGCCGTAATCGTTGACGACAAAATGCAGCGCCATCGCGCCTGCGTAAATCAGCAGGCTACCCAGGCCCGGTTCTTCGCGATGCAGCAGCAGGTAGCCAATCAGCGCGTTATAGAGCGCAAAAGAAACCATATGCAGCCAGAAAATACCAGGATGCGTATAGTCGCCCCTACCCTGCTCTCGGCTTTCCTGACGCGACTGCCGCGCGACCCGCTCCAGACCGTAGAACATCAGCATCCCTACCAGCGCCATTAGATAGGCGTGGTGTTCTAAATAGCTTAGGTTTTCGTCTAGGCGGCTCTTTACCGTAGTTTGAGCCGAGCTCAGGTCCGGCAGAATATGCACAAACACGTAGGCTGCTGAAACACCACTGCCTAGAGAGAGCCAGCGACTTCGAGGAACGCGATGCAGCCAATGTAGGCGGCAGCCGTATAGATGGATGAACGCCAGCCCTAAAGCTAAAAGTCCAGCTAAAATAACGGTTTCTGAAGTCACAGCGCGATAATATCAGCCAACCCTAAAGCGTCGGGATGAAAGGACCAAATCCTTCACTCCGACGCTTTTACTGTAATGCCTCAGGATATAAGAAATAGGCCGGTTGAGAAAATCTCAACGCTGCCTGATCTCAACGCTGCCTGATGTCTATGCTGACCTAACTATCCAATGAATCGGCAGCATTAGCAGCCTTTTCCTGCATATAGTCGCCAGCTCGCTCAGCCGTCCGCTGAGTTCGCGAAACGCTTTCTCTAGCCAGCTGATCGGCGTTTTCAGCCGTGTCGCTAAGGTTGGCCTTGGCCCGGTTGATAGCCGCTTCGGTTTTGCTATTGTCCTTATTATTGGAGATACCCGCCCTTTTGCCGGTCAGGTTATTAGTACCCGTAGCTTCTTCAGCCGCGTTGGTCAAGGGCGCATCCTCAACCGCTGCTGTCACACTCTCAGCCAAGCCATCGTTCTGGGCGGCCTTTCGGTCAACCTCATCCAGCAGATTGTTCACCCGTCCTTTCACGTCCGATGTCGCCCGTCGCGGATCGACATCTTCATACTGATTCATGCCGCCGGTACGGGGTTGCACTTCATCGTAATTATCCATCAGCTGGCCAGGCTGGCCGTTATTGCTAGTGCGCTTTTGGGACACCGAGTCAGCTTCATTCATGTCCGCATTAGGAGACTGGCTACAGGCGGTGCTCACCCACAGCAGCGCCCCGGCGATAAAGACAATAGCCAGGCTACGCAGCTTCTGCCAGCTGAATAAAGATTTGAATTTAGTCATTTGAAATACCTAGATTTAGCTCCATTCATGAGGTTACAGAACCTGTTTCCCTTCATCCCTCTGGCTAGAGAAGGACTTTCACCTCGTTCGTTACACTAAGAAGCGAGTCGTTGGATAGAGAAACTACAAAGATGCAAAATTCCTGGGTGAAACTGGCTTTACTCCTAAGCCTGCTGCTGTTAGTCGTCTTTCCGCTGGCCGGTCTGGCTCCCCTGATGCTGCTGCTATTTGTCGCCCTCTGCGGCCTGGTTTTTCAGCTCCTGGTGTCAATTACCATCGGCGGCCAGCCCGTCGATGGCGAGTGAACGCCTCTAACCGCGCCTCCAACTCAGGCAGGAAATAGTTTGGCCTAGCGATCTCTACTTTAGGACAGTTAAAATTTTCTGCCGCAGCCGCTGTATTGGGAAACGTTACCCATCTGTTGACCCTCTACAGGAGTACCCTATGACAATTTCTGCCGACCAGATTCCAGCTCAGACTCAGGACCGCCAGCCTGCCCTAGAGTCAGAAATGACACCTCCTCCTCAGTACGATCGCGATAGCTACAAGGGCAGCGGTAAGCTCAAGGGCAAAGTCGCGCTGATTACCGGCGGCGATAGCGGTATCGGTCGCTCAGTGGCTGTTCTCTATGCCAAAGAGGGGGCCGACGTTGCCATTGTCTATTTAGATGAGCATGGTGATGCCGAAAAAACCCAGCAGCTGGTCGAAGCTCAGGGCCGGCGCTGCCTGCTGATTCCCGGCGATATCAGTAACGACCAGTTCTGCGGCGAGGCCGTGCAGCAGACTGTAGACCAGCTGGGTCAGCTCGATATATTAGTGAGCAATGCGGCCGAGCAATACACCGAGGGAGATATGGATGAAATTGATGCGGCTCGGTTGGGCAGCATCTTTGGCACCAATGTCTTTCCGATGTTTTATTTCGTCAATGCGGCCCTGCCCCACCTGAAAGAAGGCAGCAGCATTATCATCACCACCTCGATCAATGCCTACAAGGGCAACGCATCGCTGCTCAGCTACTCCACCACCAAAGGCGCTAATCTGGCCTTCACCCGCTCTTTAGCTAGCCGCCTAATGGACCGCAAAATCCGAGTCAACGGCGTTGCCCCAGGCCCAATCTGGACGCCCTTTATCCCCGATGCGATGCCAGCCGAAAGCGTCGAGGGCTTTGGCAAACAGGTACCGATGCAGCGTCCGGGACAGCCCGTAGAGGTCGCAACCTGCTTTGTCTTCCTGGCTTCGGAGGATGCTTCTTATATGACCGGTCAGGTACTGCATCCCAATGGCGGCGTTGTAGTCGGCGGATAGCCAGGCGTTACGAGCTGAGCCTGCTATAGCTTAGTCAGTACAAGGTGAAAGCCAATGATCATGGTGATCATTGGCTTGTTTTATGGCTGGCGGCGGCAAAAGAAGCGAAAATTGAATCAATCTGAAAACAGCTGACTTAAACTCTATAAAAATAAAATTAAGTTTTAAAACAAAAATTAATTTTAGTTTAAGCGGATCAAAGTCGCTATTTTGTCATCATCGATGCAGTCTGATTTCTCTGAACCAGCTATCCTATCGGCGATAACGGCTCCGAGGCCTTGGGCAGGGGCGACCTAAACTTCAGGTCAGCAGGGTGCTAATCCGAATCTATCTTTAGAGAGGCTAGTTTTATTCTCATAAACGCTGCTTTATTGTTACAATCACTTTACACATGTGGCGATATTGGCTGTTTTTAACTAGCTTTGCGGTTAAAAAGTAAGACCATTGGATTTTAAGCCGTCAGGGTGGGGCTATTCTGACGCCAGTGCTCACCTGATACCAGTCGATATCAGCTCGCTTCTAGGTCTACATTATTCAGTCCTGTTTAACATATGAAAGCTGCTCCTACGTCCAACGACTTAGTCCGCACTTACCTTAAGGAGATTGGCCGCGTTCCCCTACTGACCCACGAGCAAGAAATTATTTACGGTAAGCAAGTTCAGAAAATGATGGGGCTGCTAGAGCAGCGAGCTGAATTGGCAGAACGGCTTGATCGCGAGCCGCAGCGACACGAATGGGCTGAAGCGGCCGAGCTTTCTGAAAAAGAGTTAAACCGCATGATTCAGGCGGGTGAGCTGGCTAAGCGCAAGATGGTTGAGGCCAACCTGCGGCTGGTGGTTTCAGTAGCGAAGAAGTACATCAAACGCAATGTTGACCTGCTCGATCTGATTCAGGAAGGCACGATTGGCATGCAGCGCGGCGTCGAAAAATTTGATCCGACCAAGGGCTATCGCTTTTCGACCTATGCCTACTGGTGGATTCGTCAGGCGATTACTCGCGCGATCGCGGAAAAAAGCCGCTCCATCCGTCTCCCCATCCACATTACTGAAAAGCTCAACAAAATCAAAAAGGCCCAGCGCCAGTTCGCCCAGCAAGAGGGCCGAGCAGCGACCATCGCTGAGCTAGCCGAAGCGGTGAACCTGACGCCGAAGCAGGTGCGCGACTATATTGACAAGTCGCGGCAGCCCCTCTCCCTCGATTTACGGGTCGGTGATAACCAGAATACCCAGCTCAGCGACCTGCTCGAAGACGTGGGACCGTCGCCCGAAGACTTCGCTACCCAAACCTCGCTACGCCGAGACCTAGCGCGGCTGATGGCCGACCTCACCCCGCAGCAGCAAGAAGTCCTATCGCTGCGGTTTGGCCTGAGAGACGGTCAGAATATGACCCTAGCAAGAATTGGCGAACTCCTCAGCATCAGTCGTGAGCGGGTGCGTCAGATCGAGCGAGAAGCCCTGAATAAGCTGCGCAAGCGACAGGCCGACATGCGCGAATATCTGGCTGGATAGCTGACCCGATAGCGGCCTAAATAGCTGTTATGATGAGCCGAATTCTATTCTTACAAGCTCGGCGTGACCCTACCTGAATTTGGCCTGCTGCTGATTTCCATCCTGACCAGCTCCATCGGTCAGCTGCTGCTCAAGCTAGGCGCTGTGAAGCTCGGCAAAGTGACCGCAGGCAATGCGATTGAGCACATACTCAGCATTGTCGCCACGCCCGAACTGGTGGCTGGCCTAATGGCCTACGGGGTAGGCGCGATCGCCTATATCCTGCTACTCACCCGGGTCAAGCTAAGCGTCGCGGCCCCCAGCGCCTCGCTGATCTATCTATCCTCGGTACTAATTGGCTACTTTATTTTTCAAGAAGCCATCCCGCTGACTCGGGCGGTGGGGCTGGGGTTGATTATTTGCGGGGTGGTTTTGGTGGTATCGCGGTGAGAGGGGGAGTGGGGAGTGATGGCGTGATGGCGTAGGGGAGTACTCTTGACCCGATCACCCGATCACCCGATCACCCCGGACCATAGAGCTTTTGATAGAAAGTTTGATATTCCTCAGACAGCAGCGGCTGCCACCAGTCGCGGTGGGTGAGGTACCATTCGACGGTTTGCTTGAGGCCCGTACTAAAGTCAAACTGGGGTGACCAGCCGAGATCGCGCTGAATTTTGTGGATATCCATAGCGTAGCGGCGGTCGTGGCCCGGGCGATCGGTGACAAAGGTAATTAGCTGGCGAGCGGGGAAGACCGGCAGTTCCCCAGCCCTATCATCCATCAGGTCGCAGAGCTGGTGGACGATGTCGATATTTTTGACCTGATTATTGCCGCCGATGTTGTAAACTTCGCCCGGCTGCGCCTGGTTCAGGACAGTCGCGATCGCGCCACAGTGGTCGCTGACATGTAGCCAGTCGCGCAGGTTCTGGCCATCGCCGTAGACCGGCAGCGAGCGCCCCAGCAAAATGTTGACGCACATCAGCGGGATTAGCTTCTCGGGAAACTGGTAGGGGCCATAGTTATTTGAACAGTTGGTAATCAGCGTCGGCAGCCCGTAAGTATGGAAGTAAGCCCGCACCAGGTGATCGCTGCCCGCCTTGGAAGCCGAGTAGGGACTGTTAGGCGCGTAGGGCGTTGTTTCTGTAAAGGCCGGATCGTCTGGCCCCAGACTGCCGTAGACTTCATCCGTCGAAACGTGTAAAAAGCGATAGTCAGCCGGCTTGCCTTGGGTCTGCCAGCGATCGCGAAACGCCTCCAGCAGCGTAAACGTCCCCACCATGTTGGTTTGGACAAAGGCTGCCGGTCCCAAAATTGAGCGGTCCACGTGAGATTCCGCCGCAAAGTGAATGATTGTATCAATGGCTGCTGCTTCTAGTAGTTTGGAGACCAGGGCGCGATCGCAGATATCCCCCTGTACAAACCGCAGCTGCTCCGCCCCCAACTCCGCTAGACTAGCCCGATTCCCCGAATAGACCAGCGCATCCAAAACCACCACCTGCCCAGGATTCTGCCCGCACCACCACCGGACAAAATTAGAGCCAATAAACCCAGCCCCCCCGGTCACCAAAATCCGCCGCATACCGTCTGCCATCAAACCCCTATTGCTACATCAACCCATCCGGGCATGGCAACCATGCCCCTACCCCATCACTCCTAACGCCTACGGCGACGCTTCGCGAACACGCCAAACAGTTCGCCCCGGGCCATGAGCTCTTCTAGCGGCGATAAGGTTCTGATCAGCTCTTGCCCGACCTGACCCTGCACCCCAAATAGAAGAATCCGGGTCATTCAAACCCTCGGGGCTGCAGCAGCCGGGTCTGGGGCAGTTGAGTTTTCATTACTCTGGCGCTCAACGTCATAGGGGAGATATTAACCCATTGCGGAACCCCGGCAACTTAAACCGCGAGCTGGCGATGGCAGTGCCAGGTCCTGTTCTCATTTCTTTCGTAAAGACGCAGCTCCCAGCGGACTTCTGCCTGTATGTCAATTTTGGCCCGAGCCAGCTGCTCCAGCTCCGGGGCCTGAGCAGGGTCGAAATCGTAGGCCAAGCTGAGGTGCAGCCAGTCCTTTAGCCTCAGGGCGGGGGCTGACGGGGAGTACCGGGCGAAGCGAGCTGCGAGCTGACAGAGCCAGTCAGAGGCGAGCTCCAAGCCATGCCAGAGGGGATGAAACTGGAGAGACTGAATGGCGACTCTCCCTTGAAGACGCTCTGCCCTAGCGCTAGCCATTACCGAAGGGTTGCTGTCCCTTAGGCTATACGCGGCTTCTGACCTTTGTTCCAAAACCTGAGCGGTCGCTTTCTCCAGCGCCTGCACATAGCGGGGAATGGCCTGGCTTTCAGCCTGAAAGAAGCCGGTTAGGGTGCAGTGCGGCATGTAGGCATGGGCCGCATTTGGCCCACAGCGGCGACGGCTGTGGCGAAAGTAATCTTCCAGCTGGGCGGCCAGCTCGCCCGTGGGGCAGGCATATAAGATAAGTTCGCTCATTTGGTTCACCTTAGCTTACGGTGAAAATCTTTAATATTAGGGAGGTTTCTCAGTAAAGACTCAGGTAAGCATTCTACGCTCAGAAAAACGCAGGTCTGCAACGGCGAATTGAAGGAGTTGAAGCATGTCAGTAGAATACGACTTAGTTATTATTGGCGGCGGTTCAGCCGGGTTAGTCGCTGCCAGCGCTGGGGCTCAGCTCAAAGCCCGGGTCGCCCTGGTCGAGAAGCATCTGCTGGGCGGCGACTGTCTATTCTATGGCTGCGTCCCCAGCAAGTCGATGATCCATGCCGCGCAGATTGCCTACGATGTTAAAACTGCGTCAGACTTTGGTATTCATACCTCTGCCCCCCAGATTGACTTTGCCAAAGCCCTCAGCCACGTTCAGCAGGTGGTCGGCATGATTCAAGAATACGATTCTACCGAGCGCTTTGAATCCCTCGGTGTAGACGTAATCTACGGCCAGGGGCAGTTTTTAGACTCGCGTACCTTTGAGGTCAATGGACGGCGGCTGAGTGCCCGGGCATTTCTGATTTCGACTGGCTCCCATCCGGCCATGCCGCCAGTCGAGGGTTTGCAGGAAGCCGGTTTCCTGACCAACGTTCAGGTTTTCTCGATGAAAGCACGACCCGCTTCATTGGCGGTAATCGGGGCCGGGCCGATCGGCTGCGAGCTAGGCCAGTCCTTCTCGCGGCTGGGTTCGGAGGTGACGCTGATTGCCAGCCGCGACACAATCATGCATAGAGAAGAGCCCGAAGCCGCCAGCGTCGTGCAGAAGCAGTTTGAGTGGGAGGGCATCCGCGTTCTAACCAACAGCCGGGCGCAGAAAGTTCAGGTGATCGACGGCAAAAAGCACCTCTATGTGGGCGATCAGGTCGTCGTTGCTGATGAAATTTTGGTCGCCACGGGTCGCACCCCCAACGTCGGCTCGCTCAATTTGGAAGCAGCCGGGGTGGAATGCGGCAAGACCGGGATCAAGGTAGACGAAAAGCTGCGGACCACCAACAAGCGAATTTACGCCGCTGGAGACGTCATCGGTGGCTACCAGTTTACCCACGTAGCGGGCTACGAAGCCGCCGTGGCCATGCAAAACGCACTGATTTTTCCGACTAAAAAGGCCGACTACCGCGTCATTCCCTGGGCCACTTTTACGAATCCTGAACTGGCTCGGGTGGGGCTGACCGAGCAGCAGGCCCGCGATCGCTACGGCGACGATGTCTACATCCTCAAGCATGAGTTTGCCGAGGTCGATCGGGCTCTAGCCGAGGCGGCAGGCTACGGCTTTGCCAAATTTATTACCCGCAGCAATGGCGAAATCCTGGGCGCTCACATCGTCGGCCCCCATGCAGGCGAACTGATTCACGAAGTCGTCCTGGCGATGAGCCACAAAATGAAGATAGACACGCTGAAAAGCTTTATCCACATCTACCCTACCCTGTCGGAAATCAACAGCAAGGCGGCCCTACAGCTCACCAAGCAGAAGTACGCCAAAAACGAATTCCTGCAAACTGTGCTGCGGAAGTTTTTTAACTTCCGTCGGTCGATTGCTTAGAGTGTGATCGCGGTATTCAAACTTTTCAAGTCAACCGCTGCTTGAGCCAGAAATCTGGTAGTAGCAAGACAATCCACAGCCAAACTGGGGACTTTGGATTAGGCCCTTTTGCTCCAGCCATATTCACTGCTAAGCGTCCAAGGTGTCCGAACACCAAGGAAAAAGTTGCTGCGCACCTTGACCGAAGAAATTGCCAATAGACAGCCTCTATAGGGCCGTGCAAAATAGTACAGAGGTGGGTTTTTGCATTTGGGCTCACTGAAGCAGGAGCGTATGAGCCGCTCCAGGTTTCACAGGATTATCTGCCAACTTAATACAGACTTCAAAGCGGTTAGAAATTTAAACAAAGACAGCCGCGGCTAACTAGCTAATATTGCAGTTACAAGTTTAAGACAGTTACAGCAATTCCACTACACAATGCTGTACTGTAACTGTCTTAAACATTATTCTAGACTCCGTATCTTTCTTGTTTGGTGACTGAGTGGTTAGTATTCCAGTCTGAAAATACATACAGAAAGGGAAGATTATGGGTAAATTCAGAAGAATCGAATCAGAACGTATAGACTAACTACGATTAGCTGTAAGGCTGTAATGGGAACACTATACTGCAAAAATGTTTGAAAAGAGATGCGTTTACCATGTTGTTCAGCGATCCCTATCGCAACAATATTGGATGATGCGCCGACTAAAGTTCCGTTACCGCCTAAGGTTGCTCCATACATCATAGCATAAAACAGGGGTAGTACCTCTGGCGGGAGGTTGCCAGTAAAATTAGGGTCGAGAATGTCAGTTGGCGAGAGTCCTACATTGACGATATATTCTTTGAGCAGAGGTACCATTGCAACCACCAATGGAATGTTGGGTACAAGGCTTGAAAGGATTCCAACTATCAGCATCAAGGAAATTGCGCCCAAGGCGATGTTTTGCCTGAGGATAAAGGCTAAGACATTAGAAGCGGCACTGAGAACGCCTGTCTACTCTAATCCGCCAATTAGCACAAAGGTACTCATGAAAAAGATTAGAGTACTCCAGTCCACATCTCTTAGAACATTCTGGACAGCGTCAATCCGACTTTGATGCGTAATGAGCATGCAGAGTGTGGCTCCGACTAGAGCTACCGTTGCAGGAGAAACCGGAACAGGTAAGGTTTCTCCAATCACAAAGAATAGCAGGACTAGAGCTGCAATGACCCCACCTAAAATTAAGACCCGGGGATGATTAATTTTAGGATGAGGGAGCTGATTAAGATTATCGAGTTGCCTATTCCAAATGGAAGGAAATAATATTGGCAACATAAAAACGATGACGCCAAGCGCGATCGCACCTCCCAAGCTCAGCGACTTCAGATAGTCCATAAAGCTGATATTGATTGCATCACCTACGATGAATGTGGCCGGGTCTCCGACCAGGGTAAGCAGGCCAGCGCTGTTCGCTACGAATACCATGAGGATTAGCAGCGGCACAAAATTTATCCCTAGCTCTGTCGCCATCGGTGGAATCAGTGGGGCTAGCAGCATGACTGTTGTAGCATTGGGCAGAACGGCGCAAATAGGAGTGGTAATAGCCACAATGCCAATCAGCAGTCGTTTACCTTGCCCTTTGGCTAGCAGCACCATTTGAGTCGCAAGATAGTCGAATATTTGGGTTGGTTCAAACGCTCGTACCATGACCATGACTCCAAAAAAGAGGGCAAGGGTTGCATGGCTCTGGGCGATGTACTCAACAGCCTCTGCTAGGGTAAGCACGTTTAGAAATACCAACAGCAGCGCCCCCAGCAGGGCAGCAATTGTCAGAGGGAGTCGTTCAGCAATAATGCAGGCTAGCACGCCAATAAACACGGCTAGTGACACACTGGCAGACCAACTTTCCATAGCGATCTCCTGGATGAGGTGAAATCTGAACAGTAAAACCAGGAGACGGGCTTCCTTAGAATGCTATCTCCTCTCAACGCCGACGAAGTTAGCTGACGGGCTAGGAGTGAGAGTCTCCTCCCTGCATTTGCAGGGTACGCCCCAAAGTTGGGTCCTCCGCTTCGGTATGACCGAATTAGGCAACGGCTCAGATAAATTTTCTTAAGAATAGCACTAGTTTATAGAGTCGGCAACTCAAGTAACTTTACTACAATCGCTGCTTCAACCAAAAATCGAGTAGAGGTAGGGCAATCCGGTAGCCAAATCTAGGACCGTAGATCAGTCCTTTCTGCTCTAAGCTGTTAAGCGCTCCCTGTAGGCCGCCACCTCGCGAGAGCTGATGCTTTTTAATATAGGCCGTGGACTGAGGGCTATGGGTAGGATCCAGGGCCAGACTTTCCAATAGGCGGGCTTGGGTCAGAGGGAGTAGCAAGAGCAAAGCTTCAAAGGTTACACCGATATCCTGTACTAATGACAGCATACTGCTGTGCACCTGATCGGCGTAAAGAATGCCTGAAGTAGACTTCTCAGTCGCCTGATGATTTAACCAGAGCCGCTGAGCCAGAGTAATGGCATCTTTGATATGGCCCTGTACGTAGCTCAAAAACAGCTTCACAGCCTGGCTTTCAGAATCGAACTTGAGACCAGCTCGGGCAAAACTATTCATTAGCCAAGGCTGTAGTTCTGCATCAGTCAGTGGAGCAAGATGAATTACGGGCAGCTGACTCGCGTAGACCCAAGGTTCAGCGACTGTCGAGATTAGGGCGTAGCTGACCCGACTCTGCAGCTGGATTTCCTGACGTAGGTATGTTTCCCACTTACCCTGACGATCCCATGAGCGGATATGGGGAAAGTTGTAAAACATAACCACCACCCGACAGCCAAGCCATTCGGCCATCTGCTGCGGCAAAGCGAGTAGCCCTTGAAATAGAGCCCATTCTTTGCCAGCTAACGTTGGCCATATTAGCCGCACCTTGGGCGACTGTATTCGATCCAACGTCAGCGGCTGCCCCTGGCTCCACTGTTGAATTTTGGCTAGCTCAGCAGGGTCAGAAAAAACATCTATTAGACTATCGGCCAGAAGCCTGAGAAACTGTCTCGCACTGTGGCAGCGAAGGCAGTCAATCTCTAGAGAACGGGAGCCTACTTGTTTGGCAGCCGTGCGAAGTAGCCTGCGGCGTCCTATTCCGGGAATCCCGGTAACTGCACAGTCCCTATCTTCCTGTAGCAATTGACAGACCTGTTTTAGCTCGGCTTCTCGACCGATTAGTCCCTGAGGAGTAAAAAAAATTTTCATCAAACCGATCTAGCACTATTTTTTAGTGCTATAACTGTCCGTTATGTACGTTCGGATAGTACCACTTCGCTTTGATAGGTTGCACTTATGGTTTCTCGCCCAATTCCTAGCATCCCGTCCTCTACCCGTCCTCTAGGCAATGCCTGGCATACGCTAACTTCCCAGCAGGCGATGAGTCCGCTGGAGAGTGACCCAAATGGATTGACCGATGATAAGGCGAGGCACCGTCAGGATCGCTATGGTCTCAACGAACTTAAAGAAGGCACGGTTCGCAGCCCCTGGGTCATTCTATGGGATCAGTTTAAGAACATCATGCTGCTGATGCTGATCGCCGTCGCTATCGTATCTTTAATACTCGACTTGCAGGAAGGAGGCTTTCCCAAGGACGCGATCGCAATTTTCGCGATTGTGCTCCTGAACGGCATTCTGGGATATTTTCAGGAAAGCCGCGCTGAAAAAGCCTTAGCTGCCCTCAAAAATATGACGTCGCCGCGAGTTCGGGTGGTTCGCAGTGGCCGAGAGCAAGAGCAAGATGCTAAAGACCTGGTACCAGGGGATGTTGTACTGCTAGAAGCCGGGGTTCAGGTGCCTGCTGATGGGCGATTGTTGAATGCTTCGAACCTCCAGATTCGCGAAGCGGCGCTGACAGGCGAATCGGAGGCAATCATCAAACGGCCTGAGGTCACGCTGCCGGATGAAGCAAGCTTAGGCGATCGCGTCAACCTGGTCTATCAGGGCACCGAAGTGCTGCAAGGGCGAGGCACCGTACTGGTTACGCAGACGGGTATGCAGACGGAACTAGGACGCATTGCGACCCTGATCCAGTCAGTAGAAACCGAACCTACCCCACTGCAGCAGCGCATGGGTCAACTGGGAAATGTGCTGGTATCTGGCTCGCTGGTGCTAGTGGCGCTAGTTGTCGTGATTGGCCTATTGCGTTCAGGCGACCTTAGTCTGTTTGATGAGTTACTAGAAGTCTCCCTCAGCATGGCGGTGGCGGTGGTACCTGAAGGTCTTCCTGCTGTTATCACCGTTACCTTAGCGTTGGGAACTCAGCGCATGGTACGCCGCCATGCCCTCATCCGCAAGCTGCCAGCGGTAGAAACTCTGGGATCTGTCACCACCATCTGTTCTGATAAAACGGGCACCTTAACCCAAAACAAGATGGTGGTACAGCAAGTACAAACCTTCGATACTCAGTATCAGATAACTGGAGAAGGATACTCTCCAATCGGCAGAATTCTAGAAAACGATCAGGCGGTGAAGGTCGAGGAGTGCCCAGCCCTAGAAGCCTTATTGATCGCTAGCGTTTTTTGCAATGACGCCAACTTGAACCATGAAGGTAGTCTATGGACGATATTAGGCGATCCAACGGAAGGGGCGCTCTTAGCCTTAGCCGGCAAAGGAGGATTCGACCAGTCCAGGCTAAAAAAATCAAGCAATCGCGTTGCTGAAATTCCCTTTACTTCTGAGCGTAAGCGGATGAGCGTCGTCATCCAGGCTTGTGCGGCGGAACTGCTCTCGCTTATGCCGGAAAGCCCAATGATGTTTATGAAGGGATCGCCTGAGTTAGTGCTAGATCAATGCAGCTTTGTACAGAAAGAAAGCGAAGTTGAGCCTCTAACTGCCGATATAAAACAGGGAGTGTTAGCTGCAAACAACAGGATGGCTGCTCAAGGACTGCGAGTTCTCGGTTTTGCGATGAAGCCATTAGAAGCCTCATCCACTGAGAACCTGGAAACGGAAGAGCAAAATCTGATTTGGCTGGGGCTAGTGGGAATGTTGGATGCTCCCCGCCCCGAGGTGCGGACTGCCGTAGCCGCCTGTCGGCGAGCAGGCATCCGCCCTGTTATGATCACAGGCGATCACCAGCTAACAGCACAGGTCATCGCTGAAAGTTTAGGCATTGCTCAACCGGGGAACGCCGTTCTGACCGGATATGACCTGACTCAGCTCTCCACAGCAGAATTAGAGAGAACCGTTCCCAATGTCAGCGTCTATGCCAGGGTGGCTCCAGAGCATAAACTTCGAATTGTGCAGGCCCTCCAGAAGCGAGGGGAGTTTGTTGCGATGACTGGGGATGGCGTCAACGATGCCCCTGCTCTAAAACAGGCTGACATCGGGATTGCGATGGGTGTCACAGGCACCGATGTCAGTAAAGAGGCCAGTGATATGGTATTGCTCGACGATAACTTTGCCACTATCGTTGCGGCTACTGAAGAAGGACGAGTCGTTTATGACAATATTCGCCGTTTTATCAAGTACATCCTTGGCAGTAATATCGGCGAGGTACTAACCATTGCTGCCGCTCCCTTACTCGGACTGGGGGGTGTGCCTTTAACACCGCTGCAAATTCTCTGGATGAACCTGGTGACTGATGGCTTTCCGGCATTAGCGCTGGCAATGGAGCCCGCTGAGCCCAACGTGATGCAGCGTCCGCCCCATAACCCCAAAGAAAGCATCTTTGCCCGTGGACTGGGAGCATACATGCTACGAGTTGGGCTGCTGCTGGCGATCCTCACCATTGGCCTGATGGCCTGGGCTTACCGCCACACCCATGCAGCAACCTATTCAGGCGACCCAGATACCTGGAAGACGATGGTGTTTACAACCCTCTGTCTAGCCCAGATGGGCCATGCATTAGCTGTTCGCTCAGATACCCAGCTGACGCTGCAGCTGAGTCCCTTTTCCAACCTCTATGTTTGGGGAGCCGTGCTGTTGACAACAGGGCTACAGGTGCTCCTTATTTATGTGCCCATATTCCAGCAGTTCTTTGGGCTCTATGCCCTGTCTGCTATAGAACTAGCCATCTGTTTTGGCTTTAGCTCACTCGTTTTTGTTTGGCTGGAAGCCGAAAAGCTGTTTATCAGACAGGCTATGAAACGAGCTCAATCCAAGTAACCTTCCCTCTGTTCAGCAAAAGCCTCTATGAAAAAACTAATCAACTTTGCATCAGGACCGTGGCCGCTGTTACTACTCATCGCGCTGGGGATGATGACCTTTACTGCAACGTCTATAGGCTGGATTTATTCCCAATCTGACCCTAAACCATTACCTAGTCCCGCATCTAGCCTTCAGGAACCCAAACTATGACGATTATAATGACTTTGGGTGTCGTTTTGCTGGCGCTAATCTGTTTTGTAGGAGAGTGGTTTCCAGCGGATATTACGGCGATCGCGGTCATGGTTATCCTCATGACCTTGGGCCTGGTCACTCCAGAGGAGGGGATCTCGGGCTTTAGTAATTCAGCAACGATCACCGTACTGGCAATGTTTATCCTGAGTGCAGGTATTGCCCGAACCGGAGCTGTTCAGGTGGTGAGCAACTGGTTTATAACCTGGGGTGGAAAACGACCCAGTCGCCAGATTTTAGTAATGGGAGCCATTGTAGGCCCGATCTCAGGCTTCATCAACAATACGGCTGTCGTTGCCGTCTTTTTACCGATTGTGGAAGACTGGTGTCGAAAACAGGGAATTTCTCCCTCTAAGCTATTGATGCCGCTCTCCTATGTGACTGTACTAGGAGGCATGTTAACCGTCATCGGCACCTCTACCAACGTTCTTGCCAGTGGTCTCTCAGAACAGCTAGGGTATCAAGCTTTTGGACTGTTTGAATTTACCGCAGTCGGGCTGATTACAGGCTCTGTTGGGTTACTCTATTTAGCCTTTATTGCACCGCGCTGGCTGCCGAACCGTCAGGCCCTGGCAACTGATCCAGTACTTCAGCGCTATGGTCTCAATGGCTACATCAGTGAGATTGTAATTTCCCCCGGCTCTACCCTGGTCGGTCAGTCGCTTCGCTCCAGCCAGCTGCAGCGTCAATTCGACATGGATGTGATGGAGCTAATTCGCAACGGGGAGCATTTCTCCCAACCGATTGCGGATAAGGTGCTGCAAGCTGGTGATGTTTTACTGGTTCGAGGACGACCCGACTGTTTATTGAGGATTAAAGAAGCCCAGGGGATCGAAATTTTACCAGAAGTCCAATTTGGCCAGCTGGACGCGGAACCCGCGCTCACCGCTTCAGAAGGCATTGCTGAAGTCTTAATCCTGCCAAATGCAGAGATCGTAGGCTCAACCTTAAAGGAAACCCGCTTTCGCCAGCGCTATAACGCAACCGTATTAGCCATTCAGCAAGGGCAAGCTGTCCGGCGCGATCGCTTAGGGCAGGTTCCGATTCAATTTGGCGATGTGCTACTGGTGCAGGGACCCAAACAAAGCCTTTTGGGACTGCAAACTAGCCCAGGCTGGGTTTTGATAGAGCAAAAAGAGGTAGGAACGTTTCGTCGGGAGAAGGCGGGTATCGCGATCGCAATTCTCATTGGTGTAGTCGTGCTAGCGGCTCTAGAGTGGGTGCCTATTTTAGTCAGCGCCTGGATTGGCGTTGTGTTAATGCTGCTGACAAGCTGCCTCAGGCCAGGAGAGCTGTATCAGGCGGTCCGGTGGGACATCATTTTTCTACTAGCGGGGCTAATTCCTCTCGGAATTGCCATGGAAAAATCTGGCGCAACCCAGTGGCTGGCAGACGCCATGGTGGCCTTGGGCGGGCAATGGTCCGGCTACGGACTGCTAACTTTGTTTTTCGTCATCACGTCCCTGGTGACCGAGATTCTCTCCAATAATGCCTGTGTCGTTCTGCTGCTGCCAATCGCTGCCAAGGTTGCTGAAACCTTAAGCCTCAATCCCTACGCCTTTATGTTCACGGTCATGTTTGCGGCGTCTAATAGCTTTATGACGCCGATCGGCTACCAAACCAATACGATGGTCTACGGCCCGGGCGGCTATCGCTTTACCGACTTTCTCTGGGTGGGTACTCCCATGAACCTATTGATGGCTCTAATTACTCCACCGCTCATCATGGCCTTCTATGGTCTCTGATCCGAATCGCCTGAGCTTTTCTCAGGAAATTAAAACCTTGCTAGAGCGACTGGCTCAGCAGCCTCTGACCTTAGCCCATTTACTCGCTGAAACCTCCGAGCGGGGATCTAGCCTGGTGATTGGATTACTAGTGTTACCTTTTCTATTTCCGATGCCGCCAGGCTTTACCACTGTCTTAGGTTCGGCCTGTCTGCTGCTGTCGCTACAAATGGCTTTAGGACGGCGATCGCCCTGGCTACCCCGGCGAGTTACACAGTTTCAGTTTCCGCCCGTGTTAACGCGGCAGATACTCAGCAACCTGAAGCGGGTTACTCGCCTAACAGAGCGATTTATTCGCCCTCGATTAACCGGACTGGCTCAAAGCGCTCATATCTGGCAAATCAATGGAGTCTGCATCAGCTGGTTAACACTGTTACTGATAGCGCCTATTCCGATGACTAACCCAATTCCAACTGTAGGAATTTTAATTTTTGTGGCGGCTACTCTTGAAGCAGATGGGCTGATGATGTGTGTAGGGTATGTTGCCACAGGGCTCATCACTGGAATTTTTGGCTTGCTGATATACGGCCTGTGGCAATCGCCCGAACTGGTTATACGCTGGCTGCAGTAAAGTTCGAAAGGAAATAGTAAATGACCAACTCACCTTCAAAATTCAGTCATCGGCTAAGTCAGCCTATAGAGCAAAGGTACGTGAACTACACCTATGACCAGCCAGGCAGTTTACCCGGAACCTTACAAATTAAAGCTGACGCCTTGCCGTCTCAAATTGTCCTGATTGACTATAACGAGACCGAGGCAGTACGGGTGTCAGTAGCCGCTGCCAAAGACTGTGCTGCCTACCTAGATACGGAATCAATCTCCTGGATTGATGTCCAAGGATTGGGAGAAGAAACTTTTTGGCGACAGATTGGTGAGGTGTTCGAGCTGCATCCGGTCGTTTTAGAGGATGTAGTGAATGTCCCTCAGCGGCCTAAGAGCGAAGATTACGGTGAACAGCTAGTTGTTGTCCTACATATGATTATGATGGTTTCCGAGCAGGCTCAGTTTTTCCATGAACAGGTTAGCTTCATTTTAGGAAAAAACTATCTGCTGACGGTTCAAGAAGAGCCCCAGCATGACTGCTTCGGCCCAATCCGCGATCGCATCCGCTTCAAAAAAGGAACTATTCGTCAGCGCAAAGCCGACTATTTGCTATACGCCTTACTCGATGCGATCATAGATGGCTTTTTCCCGGTACTAGAGCGCTATGGCGAACGCATTGAAGCATTAGAAGCTCAGGTGACGGATGCACCTACTCCTCAGACCCTCACCGAGATTCACCAAATCAAGCGGGAGCTTTTAGCCCTCCGGCGTTCCATTTGGCCGCAGCGAGAAGCAATTTCTGTTCTGCTGCGAGATGACTGTACCCTGATTAGCCCTGCTGTAAAAGTTTATCTACGAGACTGTTATGAGCATGTTATTCAAGTTCTAGACATGTTGGAAACTTATCGGGAACTAGCCTCAAGCCTGATGGATGTTTATCTATCCGCTGTCAGTAATAGGATGAACGAGATCGTGAAAATTTTGACAATCATCTCGACCATTTTCATTCCTCTCACTTTCATTGCCGGAATTTATGGCATGAACTTCAATCCAGAAGCCTCATCCTTCAATATGCCCGAGCTGAACTGGTACTGGGGCTATCCAGCTGTCTGGTGTCTGATGATTGCTGTAGCAACTAGCCTAGTTTACTTTTTTTGGCGGCGGGGCTGGTTTACAGCCCGCTGAAATTGAGCAAATACGCTAAATTGCCTTAGAATCAACTAGGGACCGTCAGGTATCTTTCGGAGCGCTAGCGTAAGAAATATCCTTTACAGCGGGCACAAACCGATGGGTCTGGACGCGTTAGGCGGATTGCTGGGCAGTCCGGTTTCAATTTTCACCCTGATGCTGCTGGCCAGCCTGCTGATTCCGCCGATTTTTGAGCGGCTGCGGCTGCCGGGGCTGGTCGGGCTGCTGGCGGCTGGCGTCTTGCTGGGGCCAAGCGGTCTACAGCTGTTGGATCCCAAAGCTGAAACCGTCGTGCTGCTGTCCGACATCGGCAAAATCTATCTGATGTTTGTGGCCGGGCTAGAGATTGACCTAAAGGAGTTTCGCAAAACCCGGAATCGCTCCCTCAGCTTCGGCGGCGCCACCTTTTTGATTCCCCTACTGTTCGGCATCGCCATCGGGCGGCTGTTTGGCTTTGAATGGATTTCCGCCGTTCTGATTGGGTCGCTGCTTGCCTCTCATACGCTGCTAGGCTACCCCATCGTCCAGCGGCTTGGCGTGGCTCAGGCCGAAGCCGTCACCGTGACGGTCGGCGCAACGATCTTTACCGACATTGCTGCCCTACTGGTGCTGGCAATCTGCGTATCGATCAGCGCCGGCGAGTTTTCCTGGCTGCGGCTGGCGGTACAGATGGCGGCGCTGGTCGTCTATGCGGTGATTGTGCTCTTTGGCTTTCGCTGGGCCGGGCGGCGCTACTTTCGCCAGACGGGCGATGACCAAGGCAGCCAGTTTTTGTTTACCCTACTAGCGGTCTTTCTGGCTGCGGTAGGGGCGCAGGTAATCCAGATTGAAGGCATTATCGGCGCTTTCCTAGCGGGACTGGCGGTGAATGACGTGCTGGGCAAGGGCGCGGTGAAAGAAAAGGTGGAGTTTGTCGGCGGCGTTCTGTTCATTCCTTTTTTCTTCATCGACATGGGGCTGCTGCTGAACCTGCCCGCCTTTGTCTCTACGCTGAGTCGCCACCTGGCCTTGGTCAGCGCCGTAGTTCTGGGGCTGCTGGCGAGTAAGCTGCTGGCTGTCCTAGTAGTACGGCTGCGCTATGGCTATCGCTGGAGCGAGGCGATGGTGATGTGGTCGCTCTCCATGCCGCAGGTGGCTGCGACCCTGGCGGCGGCGCTGGTGGGGCGACAGGCCGGGCTGCTGACCGATGCCGTCTTTAACACAGTAATTGTTCTCATGCTGGTGACGTCGGTACTGGGGCCGCTGCTAACCCAGCGCTTTGCCAAACGGCTGACCGTCCCCGATATCAATCAGTCCAATCGCCCAGTCGAACCCTGGGAGCCGCCCTACCCAGCTGCACCGCCTGCCAGGCAGGATTTTGCCGTACTGGTACCGGTATATAACCCGACGACTGAGGCGCGGCTGATTGAAGTTGGGGCGCTACTGGCCCGTCAGGCCGGGGGCAAGCTGGCCGCGATCGCGATTGCCCAGGCCCACCTCAACCCCACCGAAGCAGAGTTGACAAACGCGATCGCGCTAAGCCGTCAGCGGCTTCAGCAGGCGAACACCATCAGCCATAGCCTGGGGATTACTGCCGAGCCAATTTTGCGCATCGACAGCGACGTCGGTCTGGGCATCAGCCGGGCGGCCCGGGAGCACGATACGCAGCTCATCGTGATGGGCTATGGCGAAACGGCTAGCCTGCAAGCGCGCCTATTTGGCAGCGTAATCGCCCACGTCTTCACGACGGCTCACTGCCCCGTCGCCATCATCCGCCTTCAGGTGCAACCCCAGCAGATTCGACAAATCCTAGTCCCAATCCGTGACCTAGCCCCTTCTAGCCTCCGCCTAATTCAGTTTGCTCGCTACCTGGCGACGGCCCTGGGCGCGGCAATGACGCTGGTCCACGTCTGCCCGGCCCATACCACAGAACCCGCTAAAGCCCGCTTTCGCCAGCGGCTATACGACCAGCTCCAGGACGCTGCCGCCAGCCCTGACCGATACAAGGTCGTTCCCCACGGCGATATTGCCCAGGTGATTCTGCGAGTGGCCTCCCAGTACGACTTGGTGGTGCTGCGGGCGACCCGACGGATGGCGAGTCCGGGGCTGACGGTGAGCGATATGACGACGGAGGTACTGCGGCGGTTTGATGGTTCGGTAGTGCTGTTCGGAGAGCCGGAGGGATAGGAGCATGGGGAAGTAGAATCAAGGATTTGGTAAGGTTGGATAGGGATGAAGGGAAACCGAAATGGGACGGGTGGCAATAGGGAAAGCCGATGGCTAAAGGGCGAAATGCGCTGCCGATTATCACAATAGCGCTCAGTCTGGCGCTAAGCGGCGAGGCTTGGGGACAGCGAAGCGATCGCGGATTCCCCCTATCTGCGCCGCTGACCGAGGCCGATATTGCGGGTGTCGTTGACCACCTAACCGGGAGCATGAGCACTGCTGAGCAGGCTCGGGGCAACCCTGATAAAGTCAGCGTGCGGATGACGACCTGCCCGATCACCGTCGCGGATTCTGCACCTGGCACCTTTCTGTATCAGGAACAGGCGCTTTCCGACTCGCTCGATGAGCCCTATCGGCAGCGGTTTATTCAAGTGGCGCTGGGCGAGTCTGGGCAACGGGTTGAGTCTCGATCCTTTCGTCCAGTTAATTCCGAGGAATGGACGGGACTATGCGAGCAGCCAGAGCCTAGCAGAACTGTGACCATAGCCGACCTGGGCGAGGCGGTTTGCACGGTTGAGCTGCGGCCTTCGGCCCTGGGCTATGTCGGCAGTACGCCGACAGCCGGATGCGCGACTACGGTACGGGGGGCGGTGCGGGTGCAGAATGTCATCGTGCTCCACGATCGCGGTATGGATACCTGGGACCGCGGCTTTGCTGCTGACGGCACGCAGATCTGGGGGGCGGAGGATGAGCCCTATCGCTATCGATGGCTGGAGCAGCTTTAGGCTAAGTTGTCTGCACAGCGTTGGAAGAACGCTTTCAAAATACCAAGCAGCTGAGGCATATCGGCAATTCCGTGCAGTAGCGTCTCATGAACCTCACCCGCCACCGCTAGCCGATAGAATTTCCACCCTTCGCCGTTGGTCACAATGCCATAGATATCAATGGCTTTTCCTAGCTGCTGATTCGCCCATTGGCAAGCCTGCATCTCCACCAGGCACTGGGCTGTCCCCTGCTCAAAATCATCTTTCTTGGCCTCAACCACGCAGACAAATGGCCCTTCCAGATAGGCCCGCTGCTCAGCAATCAGATAGTCTACATTGCCGCAGACCGTTTCTGCTTCCAGGTAAGCTCCTTTCCATACCTTGAGCCGCTCGACGCCTTCCAGGCCTTCCTCACAGATCGCATCAATTAGCAACGTTTTTGATACCTCAAGGCTTTCCAGGTCAAACCGCCGCAGCCGCTCCAGGCGCTGCCGAAAGAAGTCGCTAATGGGCACTGGTTCAGCTGTTAATTTCCAACGGTTGAGGGTTGTAATTCCCAGCTGCTTAAATGCCTCTTTATAGGAAAAGCTTGAAAAGCTTTTTTTTCGCTGTTGGGTAGACTGGGTCATGGCAAAACCCCAGAGGGTCGCAATAACTTAGATTATGATCTAATCGGTCGTGAAGCACGGATCAGCGTTACTCAAGGCAGGCTCTAATCGCTGCTTCAGGATTACGAAAGCCAACCATAACGGCTTTCCCCTGTTTGACAAAGACTGGGCGCTTGAGCAACATCGCGTCCTTGGCGAAAGCATCCACCCATTGGGAATCATCCCAGGTTTGCTTTTCTGGGCCGATTGCCCGATAGGCTTTGCCTGAGGTATTTCGCAGCGGCTTGGCACCCAGCTCGCCAACCCAGTCGGCAATTGTTTCGCGGGACGGCGGAGCGGTTTTAGTATTGATAAATTCGTAGGCAATCCCAGCCTGATCTAGCTGCTGAAGCGCTTTCTTGCAGGTGGCGCAGGTGGGGATACCATATATTTTCAGGGCCATTGGGACGATTTTTGCGGGGCTAAATTGGGCGGCAACTATCACAGCTTACCGCAATCCCGACTGCGTAATGACAAGCGTTGTGATAGGGCGGGTTGCGCGATCGCAACTTCCTGGTATCTTAGGGAGAATACCAATCACTTCCTAAGATTGCGGTTAATCTTAGGGCTTTGCCAGCCGTTCAATCAACTGGCGTAAGCTGCAGCCAATCCGTTTGAATTTTGTTCATGTCAAATTTTGTTCACAGTAGTTACCTCGGTTCACGCCGAGAATTGAGAAATGGCCCTATTTTCAAAAGACCGCGTTTTAGTTCCGATTGACTTTTCCGAAGCTTCACTGCTAGCCCTTAAAGAGGCGCTAGCGTTTGTTGAGAGCAATGCTAATTTACATGCCCTCAACGTCATCAGCCGCCGTGAGGCCACCGAGCCAGGCGTTGTATGGGATACACTAGACGACGAGACGCGGAAGCAAAATGTAGAGAAAGCTCTGCACGAAAGGTTAGCCGGAACCGATCACGAGGGAATGCAGTTTACGGTCGCCATCGGCGACCCCAGTGCCGAAATTATCGACTACGCTAAGACCCATCAGATTCAATTAATCGTCATGCCTTCGCGGGGCCGGACCGGGCTAGAGCGGTTTTTCCTGGGCTCGGTGACGGATCGCGTCATTCGATTTGCTCACTGCCCTGTTTTAGTGATCCGCGACTAAGCTCGATTTTGAGTCAAAGCGCCTGGAAGGTCAGGCCTTCCGGGCGCTTTGGTTGGGTTTGCTATAGCAGGCTCACAGGCATCGATGCATTTTTGCCATAGCCGCTATCGACTGCGGCTTTTGAACATTCGAGCGCCGGTTCCTAGACTGAAAGTGTTCATTCAATCTAGGTAACCCCATGACCCGCATCGCTTTTCCAATTTCTAGCGCTCAGCCCCAGCCAAACCGGCTAGTCGCCGCCCTCAAGTGGTTCTGGCGATTTAGCAACTTCTACGGTGAGTACCAATCGCGGTCTCTCACCGAGCGCCAGAAGTATGTTCAAAAGATTGTTAAAGGTCAGGCTCAAGCGCCTAAATTTAGGTAAATGAGCCCAATCCTCAACCGCCGCCTGACCCCAGCGATCGGCTAGCGATCGGCTGTTGTCATCTCCGCCAGCTGCTGTTCGTAAGTGGGCATCTGCCCTGAGGTTAGGCGATTCCAGTAGTCCTTCAGGTCAGCTGCAACCTCATTCGACAGAATGTAGCAGCCAATCAGGTTGGGGAACGCCATCCCCAGCAGCAGGTAGTCGCTCAGGTCAATCAGCACCCCCAGGCTGATCATTGTTCCTAGGAAGGTGCAGGTGATGTAGATGAATTTGAACACGATTGTGCTGCGCTCGCCGAACAGATAGATCCAGGCCTGAACACCGTAGTAGCTCCAGGAGACAATCGTAGAAAAGGCAAACAGGCAAACCGCTACGCTGAGCACTGCCGGGAACCAGCCGATCACCGTATTAAAGGCGCTAGCGGTCATAGCGACGCCGCTCAGCTCGCTGCCGCTGTCCTGATAGACCCCGGTAAGCACAATCGTGATTGCCGTCAGGTTACAGATGATGATTGTGTCAATTAGCGGTTCCAGCAGCGCTACCAGCCCTTCCCGGATCGGTTCGTCCGTACGGGCGGCGGAGTGCGCGATCGCGGCTGATCCAACCCCAGCCTCATTGGAAAAGGCACTGCGCCGGAACCCCTGCACGATAACGCCGACAATCCCACCAGCAACGGCTTCCGGTGAAAACGCCTGGGTAAAAATGGTCGCGATCGCGGCAGGCACCTGAGCGATATTGACGATAATTACAAACAGGCAGGCCACGATATAGATCAGCGCCATAGCCGGAACCAGCTTTTCGGCTACCGCACCAATCCGCCTGATACCGCCGATAATCACCACACCGACAAGCACCGCCAGCACCAGGCCAAAAATCCAGGCAGGCAGTCCGGGAAAAATATTTTCGATGGAGGAATAGGCCTGATTGGACTGGAACATATTCGCGCCGCCCAGGCTGCCGCCCAGGCAGAGAATGCAAAACAGGACTGCTAGCCCCTGCCCCAGCGGACGCATTCCCCTGGGCGATAGTCCTCGGGTAAGGTAGTACATCGGCCCACCGAGCACCGTACCGTCTTCTAGCCGACGGCGATACTTAACCGATAGGGTACATTCTACGAACTTGGTGACCATGCCACAGAACCCGGCTAGGGTCAGCCAGAACATCGCCCCCGGGCCGCCTAGCTGGATCGCGATCGCGACCCCAGCAATGTTACCTAACCCAACCGTGCCTGAAACCGCCGTCGCCAGCGCCTGAAAGTGAGAAACCTCACCTTCATCTTCGGGATCGTCAAACCTGCCCTGGACGATTTGAATGGCATGCTTCAGGCCCCGCAGATTGATGAAACCCAGGCGAAAGGTGAAGAAAACCGCTGCAACAATCAGCCATAGAACAATAAACGGAAATCCATTCTCACCTCCCACCTTGAAGAAGAAGATCGCGTCTAAGAATGCGACAATCGGGCTGAAAATAGCATCGACGGCGTTTGTGGTCTCGGCGTCCTGAGCCAGCGCTGGCTGGGTAGTAACAACCATTAGCACTAGCAAAATGGGAATCCCATAGATGCCTCTGCAGCTGCTAACCCACCCGTCGAGAAGGCGGAGGACGTTGGGCGCTGCTGATCGCCAGCCGCTGCCAGGGGTTGTCTTTTTCTTCATAACTCTAAGTGAATCAAGTGAGTCTAAGGTGTGGAACTTGCTATCGCCTCCGAGCTTACTTCGCGTTGAGCCGCTAGCTTAGCGGCTCAACGCGATCGCAAAACCAGTTAAAACGCCAAAACGGCTCTGGGAATACCAAATCAATATTCCAAGAGTTACGGTTAAAACTGCGCGGTTGAATTAGTTCATATCACTTTATGAGGGCCTATATTGTTAATTTCATTACTCAGTCATCAACTTTCATACCATTCCTTCAATCGTAGGGATTGAGCAATATGGCCTGATATGTATGGATTTGATAAATTTTATGGCAGGCGTTAAATTTTTCTCCAGAGACTGAGAACCACAGCGGTATCACCGTTGGGTATCGCTTCAAGCTATCGAGTTCCGGTCAGATTCATTAAGATCATTTCCCGGTGTCGAATTGTGTCAATGGCCACCTGCCAGGGGAAAGTAAACGACTGAAATGACTCGGGCGAAATTCGATCGATATCCAGATCAACGACGACCTGCTGCAAAATTTCAAACAGCTGCTGCCGAATGGATCGCAGCTCTTCCAGCGAGCTAGCGCTATGCACCTGCTCAATCAGCGCCAGGATTTCCAGATTGTACATGTCGGCTCGGTTTTTTTGACGACCGACCAGCCAAAGTCGGAACTGCCAGATGCCAGAGGCGACAATAATCGTTGCCGATAGCAGCAGCCCCATCGGCTCGGCATATTCGACAAAAAAGTTGGGCTCGTCCTGATAATAGTAGGCTTGAGCACCCGGGTGCAGAGGAATTCCCAAGTTCTGGCTGACGCTGGGCGACTGAATCTGAGCCGTGTGAGGATTGGCTCGGATCAGCTCATTTCGCGATTCATAGAGCGTCCGAGTGACCGCTTTGACGACCTCTAGAGGGACCGCCTGATGGGCCACAAGCAGCGCATTTACCGCTACAACCGGCAGGTCTGCCGCTGGTGTCGGCGGGCTACCGTCGTAGGCCCCCTGGGGGATGATCGTCGGCTGCAGGTAGGGCTGAGACAGCCTCAGGGCTTCAATTTGCTGAATGGGAACAAGCTCTACTGCTGGGTCACGCAGCAGCGCCGCCACAGATTCATTCCCCAGGCCAATAATCCGAAATAGGGCATCTACGTCTCCTCGCAGCAATGCCGCATGGGCCTCCGTAGGGCTCATCGGAAAGGCTTGAAAGTCCTCTGGCTGTAGCCCATAGTGGGCAATCAGCGGCCAGAACAGCGTATAGGAACCGCTGCCTTTTGGCATTAGGGCAATCCGCTTGCCCTGCAGGTCAGCAATGCTGTCAATCTCTGCCGCTGTGTCTGCAATCAGGTGAAACATTTCTGGATAGAGCTGAGCCACCGCCTGTACTGCTGGCAGCACCGGCGTATCGCTCTGCACCAGAGCCAGGTCTGCCCGTCGCGCTTGGACGGCCTGCATATTCTGCGGCGACCCAGCTGACTCGACCACCTCAATTTTGATCTTGGGCTCGTGCGCCGCAACCACCTGCGCGATCGCGGTGCCAAAGGCATAATACTCACCGCTTGCGCCGCCAGTCGCCAGCCGCACCGTATACACCTGGCGTTCGCGCAGCAGCTGATAGCCAGACACCAGCGCCACGCCAATGCTCAGCGTCACTCCCGTCAGCCAAACCCAGCGGTTCACTTTTTGCATGACCTTTCCCGGCCGTCCTTCAGACCCAACTGTGGGCTCTAAGCCTACGGTACCACTGACGACGAAGCTTCCCACTGCAAAGCCAGCTCGGCCTGCAAAAAATCAACAAACTGCCGGGCGCTGCGGCCTGAACGGCCGTTGTGACGGGTGGCCCACTGACGCGCCCGATGGTCGAGATCAGTCGGCTCTAGCCTAATCCCGGCCTGTTTTGCTAGATGCCTGACAATGGTTAAGTAGGTCGGCTGGTCTGCCGGTTCAAAGGTCAAGGTCAGACCAAAGCGATCGCTAAAGGACAGCTTTTCCTGTAACGTATCCCACGCTTGAAGTTCTTCAGCCTGACCCGGCGACGGGCGTTCGTCAAAAAATTCGCGCACCAGGTGCCGCCGGTTGGAGGTGGCATAGACCACCACGTTCTGAGGCCGTGCTGTGACGCTACCCTCCAGCACCCGCTTTAAGGCCTTGAACGCCTCATCATCGGATTCAAAGGACAGGTCGTCTACAAAGATAATGAACTTTTGCGGCGCGGCGCGTAGCCGTTCGACAATCAGCGGCAAATCCCGCATCTGCTCTGGGGCCACCTCAATCAGCCGCAGTCCCTGGCTGCCGTACTCGTTCAGCAGTGCCTTAACCAGCGAGGACTTGCCCGAGCCGCGACTGCCGTAGAGCAGCATGTGCAGCGCCGCATAGCCTGCCAGCAAAAACCGCGTATTCTGAATCAGCTGCTGCTTCGGCCTGTCATAGCCCGCCAGCTGATCGAGCCGGATCGGATCCGCGTGAGGGATGCCGATCAGCTCGCCCTGCTGCCAGCGCAGGGCTTTGAACTGAGCCAGCAGGCCCGTACCCTGAGCGCGGTAATAGTCCATCAGCTCATCCAAGCCCTCTCGCCAGTCGGGCAGGTCAGGAAATGTGACGGGCAGGTCTGCGGTTGGTACTGTCCAGGCCGGGAGATGAGATCGCGCGCCCCCCATCTCTACCCACTGCGCCACCTGCTGCGGCTCACAGCTATAGAGGGTTTGCAGAATCTGCAAATCGTGTCGGGCCGCCTCGACCAGCGCCTGGTTTGGATTCGTCAGCTGGCTCGTCAACGGATTTTCAGCCTGCAAAATACGATTAACCAGGTGCTGCTGCCAGCTCTGCTGTCCCGCCGCTAGCGCCTGAAACCAGTCCCCGTAAGCGCTGAGGATGTCGGCTGCGGAACCTTGCGTTAAAGCGGCCAGTAGCTGTAAAAAGGCCTGACCGATTCGATCCGCTAATACTGCCTGGTAAAGTAGGAGGGAAGCGGCCTGCTGGCGGTAGGATGAGATAGCTGCGATCGCGTCTTGACCCAGTCCGATCTTCCTTTGCTTTAGTTCACCCATTTTCCGCCCGTTCCAACCTGATAGCCCTCCTAGCCTACCAGCCTTACGCCTATGCCTATCCTCATCACTCTCGCTTACGGTCTGCTGGCTGTGATTGGCGGCGTTCTCGGCTACACCAAGGCGGGCAGCAAGATTTCCTTAATTTCCGGCATCGTCAGTGGCTTGCTGCTGATTGCCGGCGCGGTCCTCTATAGCGGTGGCAATCCGGTAGGACTTTTACTCGCGCAAATTGTCACCCTAGTGCTGGTGATTGTGTTTATCATTCGTCTGGTCAAAACCCGCAAGTTTATGCCCGCTGGCCTGATGGTGATTGCTGGCGTGATTACGCTGATTGCCCTATTCTCAGCTGGAGCTCCCCTCCCTTCGACATAGGCCCAGCAAAGGTGACCGTCGCCGATCGGTTTCTTCACAATAGAAGCAGCCGTCCTTGTCCCCAGCGATGACCTCCCGCCCAGCGACATCTTTTTCAAGCAAGCGTGATTAATTTTACTGGCCAACCTATGAGCGATTTGGATTAATCTGTTGGTTTCGCCACCGGGTTGCATTACTGTCCATTTCCTTGATAAAGCCATCTTTACCGTCCATGTATTTCTCTATACTGTGTCTATGCTGCTTTGCTAATTTACGCTTGAGCTCGCTGTACTTGTGAGCATCTAGAGGATGGGCGATCATATAGTCTCGGAAGGTCAGGTGGCGCTCTACCTGCGCTGAACCCACTTCGAAAATGTGAAGATGATGCGTTCTATCACCATCTGGGTTGTCTTTGCGAAAATAACGGCGACCGGGAATGCCAAACTCACCCATAGCAGCATAGCCCAGCGACTCTAAAGCTGAGCTGTTATGGTCTATTTTCTGAAGATCCTGAGCTTCTGCCAGCAGATCGATAATTGGCTTGGCATAGATACCCGGAATCGCCGTACTGCCGATATGGTGAATGGCGACAACGCTATCACCTAAAGCGTCAGCGATGCTTTTTGACTCGGTCTCAAACGATTCTCGCCACTTTAGATTGTAGGGAACAACTTCTACTTTATCAGTTTGATGGATGAAGTCCATTGCATGAGCCAATCGTGGGGTCGGTTCGTTCAGGATCATAGCTATAGCATATATAATAGCTTTGGCTGTGCTCAAGCGCCCCTAAATTACCCACCCTGGGGTCTTTGAAATAAGTCTTTAGCTATCCCAAAATTCCTATGTAGATTTTGTGTTTTGGTACGCATTTATTCATACTCATACAAGGGAGCTTTATTAGCCTATGGCAGCTATACTGCTTGATCTCAGCCCCGTCATTTGCCTGAGCGACGATCAGTTCTATGACCTATGTGCAAAAAATCCAGAACTCAGGCTTGAGCGCAGCGCCACTGGAGAACTCGCCATAATGTCCCCAACGGGTGGTGAAACCGGCAAGCGAAATTCTGACATCAATTTAGAACTGGCCCTCTGGAACCGCCAGGCTAAGCTAGGCGTCGTTTTTGATTCTTCCACGGGGTTTAAGCTGCCCAACGGAGCCGAGCGCTCCCCCGACGCTGCCTGGATTCCTCAAGCCAAATGGGAGGGCCTCAGCCCGGAGCAGCGCAGACGGTTTTTGCCGCTTTGCCCGGATTTTGTTGTTGAACTGATGTCACCCAGCGATACCTGGGAAGACCTTTTGAACAAAATGACCGAATATCAAGCAAACGGAGCTCGGCTAGGATGGCTAATTGACCCCGAAAATAAGCGAGTTGCCATTTTTCGTCTAGGCAAGCCGATTGAACTATTAGAAAATCTATCTGTAATATACGGTGAAAATGTTTTGCCCGGCTTCTCGCTGACCATCGGCAACATTTGGTAAGCAAAAATCTCTACTTGCATGCATTTAGCAAAGCACTGAGATCTGTCGTAACTCTCCAGGGATTACGTCCTCGCAACGGAGCAGCTAAAACAGCTTCATAAGGATTTCTACCAGTTTTACGCACGGCAGAAATCGCTGCTTTGTTAGAAAGCCCCCTTCCAGCTACAAGCCAAGCTGTCAAAACGTGACCTGTGCGACCCATTCCACCGGAACAATGAACAACTACTTTCTCTTGACACCGGTCCGCAAGTCTTAAAAACGGCAGAATCTGCTGAGTACAGGCTTGAATTGTGACAAGGTGAAAATCCTTCACTGGTGACCAACATATTTGGTTGATTCCAAATGTCTTTCGGTAAAGATAGAGCAAACCAGAGTATCTGCTGAGTTGAGATTCAGTGAGCAAACAGCAGACGCGCTGAATATTCTGGGCTTGCATAAATTCAATCCACAAGTTGACCTGTTCGTTTGTATATCCCGGTCGGCTAGACCCAAACACAATGGACTCATTTTCTGAGGCTGGAGCAAACTTATACATATTGAGTTTACAAAGTCAAATTTCCAGGCCGATTTGCGTTCAGTGAGCTGTCAACCCTATAAGCCATTGTTTCAAAGGATATTCATTAAAACATTGGCATTTTTGTTTATGGCTTTTACTGTTCTACCCTGTTTGGATAGCCGATCAGGTTGCACAACTTGTAGACAATGCGAGCGCCGACGTTGCCGTCCCAGTCGCTATTGCCGACTTCGCAGAGGTCAAAGCCAATAATTTGGCGATCGCGCTTCACCACTTCTCGAAATAAACAAAATGCTTCCTCCAGCTCCAGCCCGCCGGGGACGGGGGTGCCTGTACCGGGGCAAAGTTTGGGATCCAGACCATCGACATCACAGCTGATGTAGACCTGCTGGGGCAGGTCGGACACAATTTGCTGACAGAGCTGGAGCCAGGGGGTACCTGCGTATCGGGCCTGCTTCAGGTGGCTGTCGAAGTGAGTGACGACCCGTCCGTTTGCAGCCGCGATCGCGTCTATCTCCACCTGTGAAACATCGCGAATGCCGACCTGGACCAGCTTGGAAATCTGGGGAATTTCTAGCGCATTGTGCATGATGGAGGCGTGAGAAAAGCGAAAGCCCTGGTAGCGATCGCGCAGGTCGCAGTGGGCGTCGATGTGGAGAATGCCAAACTCCGGGTACTGCTCGGCCAGAGCCTGCAAACAGCCCAGAGGAACGCTGTGGTCGCCGCCGATGACCGCGACTGTTTTACCCTGCTTGAGCGCCGCCCGGGTCTGCTGGCGCAGCCAGTCGTTCAGCCGCTGGCCGCCCTGGTTGACTTCGGCTAGGGCATCTGCCGGGGTGGGCTGACCGCTTTCCAGAGCTTGAATGACGGTGGCGGCCCGCGATCGCAGCGCCAGATTCTGCTGCCCGATCCAGTCCGGCACCGGCGGCATATAGATGCCCTGCTTCCAGCCGTCGGGATGGTCTAAATCGTAGAAGTCGAGCTGGGGCGAGGCTTGCAGCACCGACTGCGGCCCCTGGGCGGTACCCGAGTGGAAGGAGACCGTCACCTCCCAGGGCACCCCGAAGACAACAATATCCGCCGTGTCATAGTCGAACGGGAAGCCAAAGATATTGCCATTCTCTAGCCCGACCTGACTGGGATCGAAGGTTTTGAGAATAGTCGCTTTATCTGGCCCTTTACTGGGCACTTTGTTGGACATTGAGCATCGTTTGAATGAACGTGGGCAGGCAAAAGGCGGCCTGATGGATGCCACTGTTGTAGTACTGAAGGTCGTGCTGGGCCGAAAACTCAGCCGCTGTCACCGGGTCAAAGTCCTGCAGCGGATGCGTGCCGTCTTTGGAGCAGTAGGTGAAGCTCCACATGCCGGTGGGGTAGGTTTGGATAAAGGCCAAGTAGCAATGGACGCTGTCGGGTTGAAAAATTCCCTTGAGGCAGTGGTTCAGGTCTACGAAAGCCTCTTGGTTAAAGCGGGGTGACTCGCTCTGGGCAGTCATTACACCGCCGGGTCGCAGGCAGCGGTAGACATCTTTATAAAAAGACGGGTTAAACAGCCCTTCCGACGGCCCTACCGGGTCAGAGGAATCGACTACCACCATGTCAAAGCTCTCGTCGGCAGCCTCCCTAACATAGTCAATGCCATCGGCAATCTTCAGCTCTAGCTTAGGGTCGTCCAGCGATGACGAAAGAGACGGTAAAAACTGCCGCGAAGCCCGCACCACCACTTCATCGATTTCTACCATGGTCACCTTTTCCACCTGGGGATGGCGCAAAATTTCGCGCACGCTGCCGCCGTCGCCACCGCCAATCACCAGCACCTCTCGAACACCGGGATTGGTCAGCAGCGGCACGTGGATGATCATCTCGTGGTAGGCTTTCTCGTCTTTTTCGCTACACATCACCATCTTGTCAACGGTGAGCATTTTGCCGTACTTAAAGGTGTCGAAGATCTCAACCAGCTGGTAAGGCGATCTTTCTTGAAAAATGCGATCGCCCTTATGCCGAATTGAGAGGGCAATGTTTTCGTTTTTGTCCGTAAACCAAACGCTGCGGCTGATTTTAGGCGGCATCAGCTTCTGCGTCGCCTGGTCGCGCAGGTCGCCCAGGTCGATGTCGGATTTTTCCAGCAGCTCCAGCTGGCCGCGATTCAGCTCAATCGCCGAGCCGTGTTCCGCCTGGAAGGCAGCCTTGAGGCTTTCGTAAGATACCCAGGGGCTAACCGAATAGCCGCAGGTAAACAGGTCCACCGCCGCATAGCGATATTCAGGCCAGGTATGAATAGCCAGATGGCTTTCCTGAATCACCACCACGCCAGACACGCCAAACGGTGAAAAATGATGAAAGACTGAGCTAATAATCGTCGCCCCCGCTTCCTTAGCGGCGTCGAGCATACTGCTCTCGATCCGGGGAACATCGTTTAGAATTTCGGCAGAGCAACCGTGAAACTCAACTAGTATGTGGCGTCCAAGCGATTTCATGGCAAATCAGGGTAGGTTTAACGGTTCAGGATAGGTCTTTAAAGTCTAACGATTAAGGGGGCGGCTCAGGGGCACCGAGGACTCAGTTAATGGAGTTACAGACAAACGCCCTTCAGTGTACTCCCCCTGGTGAGCGATCTCGGCTCCAGCGCTACCGGGCTGAAAGAACCGCCGTCTGGTCGGGAAGCCTGGACTCGGGTACGGTATAACAGTCGAACCGGTAGAGGGCGATTCCATGACCGAAGCTCCAGCTGTCGAAACCACTCAGCTGATTGTCGAAACGACTCAGCTGACCAAGCAGTTCGACGACCAGAATGCTGTCGCCGCAGTGAACTTGCAGATTTCGCCAGGCGAAATTTACGGGCTGATTGGCCCTAACGGCGCGGGTAAGACCACCCTGATCCGAATGCTGGCCACCATCGACGAGCCCACCGCTGGCGAAATCCACATTGGCGGACAGCGGCTGATTCGCGACCAGGCCAATCCCAGCATCAAGCAGCAGATCGGCTTTTTGCCCGATGACTTTCCGCTCTACGACGACCTGACGGTATGGGACTACCTCGACTACTTCGCCCGCCTCTACTACCTGAAGGAGCCTACGCTTACCCAGCGTATTCAAGAAGTCATTGAGCTAGTCAGTTTAGAAGATAAGCAGCGTAGCCCTATTCGTCAGCTTTCTCGGGGCATGAAACAGCGCCTCAGCCTAGCGCGTACCGTCATCCACCGGCCTACCCTACTGCTGCTGGACGAACCCGTCTCAGGCCTCGATCCAATTGCCCGCATTCAGTATCGCCAGACCATTAAGGCACTCCAGCGGCAGGGCATGACGATTTTAATTTCATCCCATATCCTCAGCGATCTGGAGGACTTCTGCACCGCTATTGGGATTATGGAGCAGGGACGCCTGGTCGAAAGTTCGCAGCTGCGAGCGCTCTATGGCCGCGATAGCCAGCGGCGGATTATTACCGCCAGCCTAGGCGAGGCCGCAGCTTTGCAGACGGCGGTCCAGGCGTTTGACGGAGTCCAGGTTTGCGAAGTCCTGCCCGACCAAAAAATAGGCTTTGCCTTTGCCGGAACAGATGTGGAGCTGGCGGAGGTGCTGCGATCGCTGATCCAGTCCGGTCACGCGATTACCGAGTTTCACCAGACGCAGGAGACGCTGGAGGATATCTTTATCAAATTGGGTTATCAGAAGACGGCGTAGGGAGTAATGGGGTGATCGGGTAATGGGGTAAAGGGGTGAACGAGTAACTGGGTTATTTTGGTGACGATTTTCGGTGTTAACAGTTATTTATAGATAGCCGATGACTTCTACCTGGATTAATCAACTGGGCGACTGGAATCCGCAGCTGCTGCGGGAATGTCGAGGGCGGCTGAAACCCCGCAGCTTGATAGCGGCGGTTGGGCTGTCGCTGCTGGTGCAGGGCCTAATCTGGCTGATCTGCCATGAGAATGCGCGGACACCACCCCTGGGAGAGATTGATTATGAGAAACAGTGGTATCTGATCTGGAACGCCCTAACCTGGACGCTGCCCTATGTGCTGTTTACCAGCGGCACCTTTTTTATCATCATTGACCTGATGCAGGAGCAGAAGCGCGGCACGCTGAGCTTTGTTCGCTCCAGTCCGCGCCCCAGTCAGGAAATTCTTTTGGGCAAGCTGCTAGGGGTGCCGCTGCTGGCCTATCTCAGCATATTAGTAGCCGTACCGCTGCATGGGGCCGCCGCGATCGCGTCTGGCCAGATATCGCCGCTGCTGCTACTGAGCTACTACCTGATGCTGGCTGCCGGAGCTGTCCTCTTCTTTAGTCTGGCCATGCTGGTGGGCTTACAGGGCGGTAGCTCGGGTGTAGTAGGGCCACAGTCGCTATCGGCCTTTGTGTTTGCTGGGCTGACGCTGACGACACTGGTGCCGATGTTTATGCTCTGGAATCAGCTGGTGACCTGGCAGCCGCTGCTACCGCAGCGGCCAGAATGGGACGTGAATAGCGTGGTGGAATGGAGCTATTTGCCGATCAATCAAAATTGGCTCCTGTCGCACGGCTTTACTCTGATCAACGTGGGGCTATTCACAGCACTCTGCTGGCGGGTGCTCAGACGGCGCTTTCGGCAACCCAGCGCCAGCCTGCTGAGCAAGCGCCAGAGCTATGCGCTGGTTGCCTATCTAGAAATTTTAGGACTGGGCTTTTTTCTATCTAGCCAAGTTTCTGTCAGCAGTGCAACCAGCGGCGCGATCGCGATGTACCTGCTCAGTGCCGTCTTTATCCTAGTGCTGACTTTTGCCCTCTCCCCCTCGCGACAGGCGCTGGCCGACTGGGTGCGCTACCGAATGGGCCGCTCGGGCTGGCAGCCGCTAATCTGGGCCGATAAAAGCCCAGCCGTTCTAGCCATCGGGATTAACTGCCTGGTCGCGATCGCGCTCATCGTCCCCTGGTTTATCTTGCTCAGCGAGCCCGCCGACCGAGCTGGGGCCGCAGTCATTGCCCTGATATCTGCAATCTCAACCACCAGCGCACTGCTGATCTACGCTGCCCTAACCCAGCGCATCTTTGCCGCTAAATTGCGCAATCCGCAAATCTGGGCGGCTGTCACTGTCCTGGTAATCGCCTTTATTCCCGCCATCGTCCTCGGCATTTTGCAGCTCAACCCCGACCGCGTTCCAGCCTCTCAGTTCGCCTGGACCCTATTTGGCTATCCCTACTTAGGCGATGCCGACGTCATCGGCTTTGCAATCGCAGCCATCCTACTCCAGTGGCTCATCTTAGGCCTGCTCCTAACCGGCCTCACCCGCCACCTGAGACAGCTTGCCAGCCCCAGCTAAGAACCCACCGATCGCACTCCCCCACTCCCCCACTCCCCTACTCCCTAGCCAGCCAAATTAAACCGCTGGAGCTTAGCCTCCAAAAGCTTAGGCAGCTCCTTGCGAATTTCCGACTTATTCTTGAAGCTGAACCGACTACGGGTCGGCAGATCAAAGGGAAACTGGCCGGGCAGGTCGCTGCGTTCCATCTGGGCCAGGACAATCTGCTCGGGACGCTTGGCCTGTAGAGCGTAGCCCATCTCCACGCAGACTTTAGGGTTAGGAATCAGCTGGGGCGGGCTGGCATCAAAGCCCATAATCGGCGTACCATCGGCGATGTAGACCAGGGAGCGGCGAATCCGGCGCATCAGGGCGCTGCTGAGTCGGACCGGTCCCTGACTCAGGCGGTGGGACTCGACCAGCTCCAGCGGCAGGCGCGATCGCCCATTAAATTTTTCAATAAATGCCTCTAGTTCTTCCCGCAGTAGCTCGCTGGAATCGGCAAACTCGGTTTGGTAAGACAGAAAAATCGTCGGTTCCAGGTTCGCCAGCGAATCTTGCTTGGCAAAGTAAATCTCATGGCTGATCAGGTCGATATTCGCGATCGCGTAGGTGCCGCTGCCTTCGATATAAAACTCGACCCGGTCGCCTTCCAGGTAGCGCTGAAACCAGTCAGCCTGCTTCACCTCCTCAACGTCTTCTAAAAAGTCAGCCCGCAGCGCCGACTTGAGCAGGCTATTTTTAGCCAAGCGGAGATCGTGAGGCCGATCTGCCAACTCGCGAATAGGTTCATATTCCTGAAGGTACCAAGCCTTCAGCGCAATAATAGCCATACCTGCCTCGCCTCATCGGTACTACCAGGGGCTCAGCTGAAAGGCTGGCGATTCCTGATTTTTACGTGATTTTAGCCCATGGTGGGTCTTGTTTTATCAGTATACCAGTACTACTCAGCGCCGCAAAACGCTTTATGTGCGAATCGTAACCTACCATCCCACCCATCCCTAACTCCATCACCTCTCCGCGTAGGCTTGGAAACCAAGCCCCTACCCATCCACCCGATCACTCCTAACGCCTACGGCCACGCTTCGCGAACACCCCATCACTCTCTACCCACTACCCACTACCCGCTACCCCCCCTCCCCCCTCTACCCTAAAATTGATCCAACCTACAGGATCAAACTATGCCGGGTGCAGTCGCCGCCGGTCATCCTCAAACTGCCGCCGCCGGGGCTGAGATGCTGCGGCTGGGGGGCAATGCCTTCGACGCCGCGATCGCGGCTGTCCTCACGGCCTGCGTCACCGAGTCGGCCCTGACGTCGCTGGGCGGCGGTGGCTTTCTGCTGGCCCATACGCCGCAGGAGGATCTCCTATTCGACTTTTTTACCCAAACCCCGGGCCAGCAAACGACGGCACAGCCGCCGGATTTCTATCCGATTGATGCCAATTTTGGCAATACGGTGCAGGAGTTTCACGTTGGGCTAGGCGCGATCGCAGTACCCGGATTACCGGCAGGATTGGCCCACGTGCATCGGCGACTGGGACGGCTGCCGCTGGCCGCGATCGCGGCTCCGGCGATTCACTGGGCCAGAACCGGCGTCACCGTCGATGCTTTTCAGAGCTACTGCTATCAAATTCTTGACGCTATTTTGACGGCCAATCCGGCGGCTCGGGAAATCTATGCGCCCAGTGGGAAGCGGCTAAAAAAGGGCGATCGGCTGCGGATGCCAGCACTGGCCGATACGCTGGAAATGCTGGTCAAAGTCGGGTTTGAAGAATTTTATCGAGGCGCTATCGGCCATCAGCTGGTGCAGGACTGTCAGGTCAAGGGCGGCTATCTTACCCAGGCTGACCTGCAAAACTATCGCGTAATCGAGCGGCAGCCGCTCAGGCTGACCTACCGCAATCGGACGCTGCTGACCAATCCGCCCCCCAGCTCTGGCGGGGCGCTGATTGCCTTTTGCCTAAACCTGCTCAGCAAATTTGATTTATCTCAGCTTACGCGCGGCAGTCCGGCTCACCTGAAGCTGCTCAGTCAGGCCATGAAAATGACCAATGAGGCCCGCCGCGACGGCTACGATGCCAGGCTGTACGAGGCTGATGTAGCTGAACGTTTCCTGGCCGATGGGCATGTCGAGCCCTATCGGCAGGCGTTAGCTGAAGCGGTCAATAAGTGGGGCAGCACCACCCATATCAGCGTCATCGACAGCGAGGGCAATGCCGCCAGCGTCACAACATCCAATGGCGAAGGTTCGTCCTATGTCATCCCTGGCACTCAGATTATGGCCAACAATATGCTGGGCGAGGAGGATTTGAATCCCCAGGGCTTTCACCAATGGCAACCCAACCAGCGGATATCTTCGATGATGGCTCCGACGATGCTGCTGCAATCCGGCCAGCCCCAGCTCGTCCTGGGTTCCGGCGGCTCCAACCGAATCCGTACGGCGATTTTGCAGGTCATTTCCAACCTTGTCGATTTCAACCTGCCATTAGCAGAAGCGGTCTCTGCCCCTCGGATACACTGGGAACGAGAGATTTTCAACCTGGAGCCGGGTTTTGACCGGGTTGCGATTGAACAATCCAATCTTCTCGGCTCCGAGCAGCCGCTCTGGTGGCCTCAGGCCAATATGTTCTTTGGCGGTGTTCACAGCGTTGGCGTCGATGCCGAGGGACAATTTCAGGCGGCTGGGGATGAGCGGCGAGATGGCGCGATCGCGATCGTCTAAACCCTATTGTCTCATGCATACTAGCGTTGAAGACAAAATAAATTTCTACGTATACACTTGTAGATACGGTCATTCTTTGCCCTTTTTCTGCTTAGAGGAGAGTCCCTAATGCGTCCTCATGTATTTCCAAGCGGTAACTCCCAGGCAGTTCGAATTCCTAAAGAATTGCAGTTTGAGCGCTCAGACATCGATTACGAAATTGAACGCCGAGGCGATAGCTTGATTATTCGACCTGTAGGTGAACCTCTAACACATGCTTTAAATAAATTTGCAGCTTTTTCAGATGACTTTATGACCGAAGGGCGACCAGATCAGGGAACTCAGGAGCGAGAAACTCTGTGAAATATATGCTCGATATTAAAGCCATGCTAAGAGCTTGAACCTAACGGTAGTGACTAACAATCTTGAAGGCTTTCAGATTTATTCCAACGTCGCTTTAGAAAACTGGTTAGAGGATAGCTAAGCTGGCTTACACCTGCCTATTTTGAACCTCGAAGTTCATTATTTTGATTCTCTCGAGCTAAAAACACAACTTTCTCTAAACTATTATGGTACAGTCGCTTCCTAAATTTATTAGCCTCGACACCTTTCTGACCTCTGCTGAAATCGGCGATCGCTGCGAATTAATCGATGGCGAGGCCATTCCTAAGATGTCTCCAAAGCGGTTTCATGCTAAAACCCAAAAAGCACTGCTGAAGCTACTCGATGGCTGGGCAGAGGAGCGAGGCCATTTTTATCCTGAGTGGTCGGTGGTGCTCACGCGTCAGGGAGAGCCCTGGGTGCCTATTCCCGATCTGATGTTTGTTTCCTATGATCGCCTTCCTCGAGACTGGGACGAGGATGCCCCTTCGCCGGTGCCGCCGGATTTGGCTATCGAAGTGGTTTCGCCTGATCAGAGTTTTGGCACCATGGCTGCCAAAGCCGCAGACTATCTCGCCGCCGGGGTTACCAGAGTGTGGATTGTCGATCCAAGGGCCAAAAGCATTACCGTTTTTTTACCCGATGCTTCGCCCCAGACCTTTATGGAAAGTCAGGTGATCGAAGATGCCTACCTGGAGGGGTTGCGTTTAACCGTAGCTGAGGTGTTCAATAGCGTTTGAAATGCTGACCTAACCACTGCTGTATCTGCTGACGGATCTCTTCATCAGGAGCATTCTCCAAGGCAATGTCGAAATCTGCTTTTGCTTTCTGAGGCAGCTTCGACATCCAATGGGCAATGGCGCTATGGTATCTTAGCTTGTAGTCTTTGGGCGAGATCGCTAATCCCCGGTTAGCATAGGAAAGAGCTGCTTTCAGTTGGTTTGATGAGTAGGCTGAGTGACAGAGGATTCGGTAAATTCGGATCTGGGCTTCGGCTGAAGGGTTAGAGTTGAGTAAGTTTTGTCCGGCTTGAATGGCTTTGCGGTAGGCCCGGCGGGAAGAAAGCATCGCGACCTGAAAAATCTTTACCCGCTCATCCTCAGGGGCGAGCCGATAAATTTTTCGGCTTACCTGCCTAGCTTCGCGCATCTCGCTGTGCTGTATCAAAAAATAGGCCAGCTCTAGCTGGGGCTGTAGCTGATTCGGATGTTCGGCCGCGTTTGCCTCCAGCATTTCCCATTCGTCTAAGGTAGAGGCGTTGCGATCCAGCCGCCAGCGAATTGCCCTACGGCTGTGATACAGCTGCCACAGCCCCCATAGCAGCCCCACGTGGCCTATTAACGTGATCGTTGCATAGGGCTGAACGTCGAAGTTGTAGATTTGAACCCAGTCTCCCCCCCTTATACTTAAAGACAACAGCGGATAGCCGATTAGGGCATAAATCAGCTCAACAAGGGCGAAAAAGTAAAGCAGTTCTCCAACAATCCGCTTGCGCACAAGGGGAATAAACGGAATGGCGACGAGCCCCAACAGAATAGAGACCAAATTGCCACTGAAAGCAATCCACCACTGCTCGACCGGGCTAAAACTTCCCGACGGGATGATGTATCCCCAATAAAATCGCCATTGGAAAGCGATAACGGTTCCGCCCACCTGCCAGGTCGCCAGACAGTGCCCAATCTCATGCAGCAGCACCCCAATCGGAACCAAAGCAAATATCGCCAACCGCTGGGCCAGCTGCTGGTCCTCCGGCGTTACCGGGTCATCCCAGAACTTTGACCAGTTTTGGGATAGCTGCCAGAGGGTTTGGACGCAGATTAAGCCCGCGATCAGAGCAGTCAGGTCGGAAAAGTCGGTCATTGCAGAACTCAGTAGAGGCAATACGCTGGCAGCATGGCAGCGTAAATATGCCCCTATCTTAGCCTTCAGCGTTTGGGCTATCCCTTCCCTTTTTCGTCGGGCCGATCAGGCTCGGCAGGGCAACAGCGGTGACGGTACCAGCGCTAGAGTAGAATGTTGTTTTTGGCAGGCGTCTCTATGCAACTCATCGGTATGCTTGATTCCCCCTATGTTCGCCGCGTAGCGATTTCCCTAAAGCGGCTGGGCATTCCCTTTAAGCATCGTTCCCTGTCTGTCTTCCAAAATTTCGACGATTTTAGCCAGACCAATCCCCTCGTTAAAGCGCCTACTCTGGTCTGTGATGACGGTACGGTGCTGCTAGACTCCACGCTGATCCTGGAATACATCGAGACAATGGCTGGACCAGATAAGAGCTTGATGCCGAGCGGCAATCCCCAGCATCAGCAGTCTCTGCGGCTGATTGGCCTGGCGCTGGGGGCCTGTGAAAAAACGGTTCAAATTGTCTATGAGCGCACCCTGCGCCCGGCTGAAAAGCAGTATCAGCCCTGGCTAGACCGGGTGAATGGCCAGCTCGTGGCCGCCTACGATCTGCTGGAGCAGTCTGCCGCCCAGAGATCGCCCTGGTTGGTGACAACGGAGCTGATGCAGCCCGATATTACCGTCTGCGTCGCCTGGCGATTTACCCAGCTGATGCTGCCTGAGGTGATTGAGAAAGCGACCTATCCAGCCCTGGCCGAGTTTTCTAACGACGCCGAGCGGCTGCCGGAATTTGTTGCAACTCCTTTGGAATAGCGTTTGAGTCCAGGGCAAGCGTAGGAATAGAAATTGTATAACTTCCATGCCTACCAATTCTCGGAGCGCCCTCACCCCAGCCCTCTCCCAAGCTTGGGAGAGGGAGCCTAGAATCCCTAGTATGTCGAGCCTTCAAGCAACGTTGATGACTGAAACGAGTCAATCAGCTGCTGACCTCAAACACCCTAAGGAACATCCTCATACTGAGGCCCCACTCTTCGAGAAGAGCAAGCTCTACAGTCCCCCAATTCTGGGGAAAGCAGCATCATGGCCAACTCATCTGAAGAGCGCCTGGCTCGAATTGAAGCCTTAGTCGAGTCTAACGCTCGCTCAATTCAGGCAATGGGCGAAACGCTAGGCAGTGAAATTGCAGACCTGATTCGGGTACAGCGTGAGGCGGAATCAGACAGAGCCGAGCTGAGGGCAGCCACCTTGAGAATTGCCAATCTTTTAAGCGCCCTGGATCAGGATCGGCCAACCATTCTGCAGCGGCTCAGTTCAATTGAAAACAAGATAGATCGGCTACTTGAGGAATGACTCGGGCGTTTTTGCGAGCGGCCAATTTTAGGCTATCCCCTCAGGGCAGCCAAAACTGCGTCAGAGGATCGGTAACGGTACGCACTGCCCGATTGAGCTGCCGGGCGGCTTGAATGTGTGGTTCATCTGGGGTGACGGCTTTGATAGCTGCTTTTTGACCGACCTGGAGATAGTCAATCACCTGATTTGCGGCTTCTAAACCGGTTACGAAGGCTTTTTCCTGCGACCAGGAACCGTGCCGGTTAGCAATCCAGTCGCCGCTCATGAACAGGTTGAGGAAGCTGGTGGTAACAGTCGGTAAATAGCGGTAGCTGCCGGGGGCAAAGTGGCTGACCGCCTGCGGTAAGCGAATCACGCTATGGTCTATCACTTTAGCCTCGGCAAAAGCGGGTAGGCAGCCTGCCAGATCCTGTTGCACCTGAGCAACAACTTCTGCATCATCCAGCGGCAGCAGCTGATTGGCATGGTAAAAATCGGCCTCGATCACGCTGCCGGGTTCATTGCGATACTCGTCATGCAGCGCGTTGAGGTCAAAGAACGTCCAGCCGGTGGTGGGGTGGAAGCCAAAGCAGGCATTGGACGGCAGCAGCACATCTATCTTGCGATCGCACCACAGCCGCGTCGCCAAAACATCCACCGCGCCGAGGTTGCTGAAGTTGCGAAACTCCTCTCGCTGACGCAGGCTGGGGCTGCCCGCAACAATCTTCTTCATGCCGGTAATGCCCACGGAAAACATAACAGCATCAGCGGCAAACGCCTCATCGCCACAGATCACCGCCGTCACTGCGCCGTTAGAATTCGCCTGGACATCGCTCACCCGGCGATTCGCCAGAATTCGTCCGCCCAGCTGCTCAATCTTTTTTACCCAGGGGCGAAAGATCATTTCGCCGACGGTGCCGCGACACCAGCGCACGTCAAAGTCGGGCTGGTGGGCCAGGATAAAGTAGTAGAGCATGCCCAAAGCCGCCGCCGCTGAACATTGCTCACCCGGCGCGAACAGGCCCACTAGCAGCATCGGCTCGAAGGACTCTTTGTAGAGCCGTTCCGAGACACCAAACTGCTTGAATAGCTCCCGTGCCGTGACGCCGTCGTAGCGCCGCCAGGCGTCGTCGGAATTGTCAAAGTCAACAACGGCGTAGAGCAGCGGCAGGGCAGACAGGCGATCGCGCAGCGGCAGCCGTTTGAACCGGGTATAGATAAAGGTGCCCAAGGGGGTCGGCAGGTAGGGCATTTCCTGAAATAGGGGCGACTCGACCTCTAGCCCGGCGGGAGAATATTGGGCCGAGCGAGTAAAGGGGGTGAAGGGCTGGAGCCCCAGCTCATCAACCAGGCCAAAAATGTTGTGGTAGGGATACCAAAAGCCATGGATGCCCGCTTCGACGGCTCGACCCGCCGCCGTTTGCCAGCCCGCGACCAGGCCGCCGGGGTGGGCACCGGCCTCCAGCAGGGTTACGTCATAGCCCTGCTTCGTCAGGTGGTAGGTCGCCCCCAGCCCGGCCC
>NZ_JADEXG010000107.1 GCF_015207255.1 Vasconcelosia minhoensis LEGE 07310 | reverse complement strand
GTTCAAGGACGCGATTAACACTTGTATTGAGCAGGCCAATACGACCCACAAAGCATCGCTAGAAACTTTGTTGACCATGAATTTTCAGTCCTTTAAGAAAGTCCAAATATCAGGCGTCTAGAGTATAATGGGTTTGGCCAATAGCCTGCTAGGCGCTGCTCGCAACCGGCCTCTCATTTTCTGCCTGTGCTATGCTCAAAATTCTTATCGTCGAAGATCAGCGGCTGATTCGCCGCCCTCACTCCTCGGGAAAAAGACGTGCTGATTCGCATCGGTCAAGGAGCCAGCAACCGCGAGATTGCCGAACAGCTCTACCTCTCAGAAGGAACGGTGAAAAATCACGTGAGCAACATTTTAAGCCGACTGGGACTGCGCGATCGCACCCAGGCTGCCCTGCTAGCCCAGTCCGCTCAGCTATCTTGAGCGGCTTGACCCTGCTGATGCTACAGAAAATCAGGCGCGATCGGGGCAAAGGCCGCCTGCTGTCCAGGAAATTCTGAGTGCTTTACATGAAACTTCAGTTAGCAACAGAGCTAAACTGAAGCAGAAACAGTCGCTTGGCCGCCCGGGTAAAGGCCACATAGCAGAGCTGATTACGCTCGCTGACCTGCCGGTTGAGCATCAGGTTGGGCACATCGACAAAGACATCCTGAAAGGTCGAGCCCTGGCTTTTATGCACCGTTAGACTGTAGGCATAGTTAACGTCGTGAAAAAACTGTTTGAGGTCCCAGAAGACCTGCCACTGCTTTTTCTCCGATAGCTCCCGGAGGACGATCTTAAACCTTGCTTGCTCGCTTTCATGGAGCACTCTGAGCTTACGGTCTCGCCCTTCCTCCGTCACAATCTCCAGCGTCCAGACCTGCCAGCCATCGGCTTTGGTCTGGTAGGCTTCCACTACCTCGCATTCCTCTGACGTTTGCAGAATCACGCCGTCCTTGGCTAGGCAAGAATTGTTAGCAATCAGCCGCTCGCCCGCGACGAAACGCGGGCTGTTATCGCCGTAGATCGCCGTGCGAATCATCTGATTGAGCTGGCGTACCCGCCGGTTGGTGTAGGCCAGCACTCGGACCTGGTCAGGATTGCGCTGGTAGGCTTCGCTGGTAAAGGCACGCAGCAGCAGCTTCTCCCAGGGTTGGCGGGGAATGACGAAAATGCCTTCGGTATTGTCGGCGGTGCGATCGCTGGGCGGCAATTGCAGCACCGGACGCGCCAGATTCATCCGCACCTCGGCGGCGAAGGCCCCAATCGAGCTGCCATAGCGCACCACGTCGGTGAGGTCGGCCCGCTGGTGGATTTGCTGAAAGCAAAGCGACTCGTCTTCGCCTACGGGCGGCAGCTGGGCCGGGTCGCCGACAAATAGGAGCTGCGTCTGCCGGTCTAGCCGCGAAACCGAACCCACCAGCAGCTCCCACATCTCCTGATTGATCATGGAGCATTCGTCTACGATCACCAGGGCATAGTCCGTCGCCAGGTTCTTGCGCTCTCGGTCGGGCTCAAACCGCTGCTTGCCGGTTTCCTTATCGATCGCGGGCCGCAGTCCCAGCAGGCGGCAGCAGGTCATGCAGTCTGCCTCTAGCCCCCAGCGGTGGGCCATCGCCGCCAGCACCTTGGTCGCCTTATTGCTCAGGGCGGTCAGCGCGATTGGGCGATTGTCCTGCTGCTGTCGCAGGCGAGTCATCAGCGCCTGGAGCAGCGTTGTCTTGCCCGTGCCCGCATAGCCGGTCAGCAGACAGAGCTTTTCCCCGCTGTAGACAAAGGCTTCTAGCGCCTGAAGCGCTGCCCACTGCTGAGCGTTGAGCGCAATTCCAGGTAAGATCTGGGGAATATCTGAGACAGCCAACGGCGAGGAACTCACGAGCAACACGATAATTGAACCAATGCCATTGTAGTGATGGCGGCGGTCTGCCTTAAAGATGTCCAGTCAGGTCCCCGACTACATACTCCAGCCCAGCAATGGAAAAACCAAATTCCCCACAGCGGCAGATAATAGCGCCTTCAAATTCATCTATTTTCAGGACAGAACTCAGAACATTGTCCTCTTTTTCACTGCAAATCATGATTAGACTCCGCCCACTGATGTCCGTTACCGGACTGGTCGCGATCGCGGCTCTCCTCGCTGCACCCACCGCCGCCCTAGCCCAGTACCTCAGCTATCCGCTTCGCCTAGTCAATGAAACCGGCGTTGGGGAAACTATCGGCTCAGTTTCGTTGACCAATACGGAATATGGGCTGCTGATTATGCCCGACTTAGAAAACCTGCCAGCGGGCGTCCACGGCTTTCACGTACATGAGAACGCTGACTGCGGACCGGCAGAGAAAGACGGTGAAATTGTGCCAGGATTAGCGGCAGGCGGGCATTACGATCCCCGCGATACGGGCGAGCACGAAGGTCCCTATGGAGAGGGCCATCTGGGCGATTTGCCGCCGCTGTATGTGGAAGCTTCGGGCAGCGCTCAGGTACCGGTGCTGGCCCCGCGCCTAGCCCTATCCGATGTGCTGGGCCGAGCGCTGATCGTCCATGCGGGCGGCGACAATTTCTCAGACGAGCCCGAACCGCTGGGCGGCGGCGGCACTCGGTTGGCCTGCGGCGTTATCAGCATTCGCTCGCATCTGATTTCGGCGGCGGTGAGGCAGCAGTTTTTTGCTCCTGAAGGGGCTGCGTTGAACAATCCGTTAGAGAGCCAGCTGCCGAGCTCAAGCAGCGGCTCCTAAACCTCGCCCCAGCCCGGCTGCAGCCGCTTCATGATGGGGCTATAGGCTTTGAAATAGGCGATCGACCCCACCTGCCGGAGGGCCGCTTTTGGTCGGGTATCGGCGCCCATGCAGCGCTGGCAGACGGGATGCCTGACCTGAAAGCGGTCGAAGCCTTCTCTTAGCCCGCAGGCGGGCTGCTGCTGGTCAAGGATTTCGGTCAGCGAATGGTGGTTGAGATTTCCCAGTGGAATCTGGCCGTCATAGTCCTTACAGCAGGGAACCACCGTGCCGTCGTAGAGAATGCCCGCCTGGTCGGTGGTGCCGTTGCAGTAGCCAAAGCTGGCTGGGATCACCTGGTCGCTTTCGACATTGCCCCAGCTGTCGAGCGGAAAGGTTTCCAGGGCGAGCTTTGAGTCCAGCTCGATTACCTGCCAGCGTCCGGGCCGGTGCTGACGAATCCGCTGCTGTAGGTCTGCGGCTGAGGGTCGATGCGGATAGTCGGCTAGCAGGCGATTGGCCCAGGCGGTGAGTTCCTGACGCATTTGGGCTTTACCTTCAACCACGTGCATCGCCTTGTGAGGGACTAAAAAAGGGTGGGGCGTGGTGTCAAGAAACTTGAGATGAACCCGAGTGCGCGAACTAGAATCGGCTAGATTGGCCTGCACAAAGCGGGTAATGCCGTCGAAGTACTGCTCTGGCTTCAGCTGGGGGGGAGCGCCGCGAATGATGAAGGTGTCCGGGTCGGGGGTTTGCAGCGAAATCGTGACCTTGGGAATGACGGAAGCGACGAGCCGAGCAATATGGTCGGGTTTGAGGTGAAACGTGCTGCCGTTGGTGGTGAGGTGCAGGTTGAGATTGAGCTGGCGGGTGAGCGCGATCGCGTCAAAAATCCGCGGATAGATCAGCGGCTCGCCCATCAGGTGAAAGGCGACAATCTTGGCCAGCCGCTGTTCGGCCATCTGCGCCAGCGCCCGGCTCAGCAAATCCCAGTCCATATGACCGCGCGATCGCTGCATAATCGCATCGGGGCAAAATTCGCATTTGAAGTTGCAGACGTTAGTTACTTCTAGATGAATTCGCTCTAAACGGTAGGCAGTCGGCATGGCAGTTTTTTTAGGTTCGCCCTAGCTTACCCAGCTCCGCTGAACCTCAGATGAGAAAGTCCTGAAAGCTAGTAAGAGCAGTCTGTATAGTCAATTTTTTTATGGGGTGCGCTACGCTGGCGTTATGAGGAAGGAACCCCCTATGACTGTAGCTGCAACATCCCTACCGACTATTCCGCTAGAAAATGGCGATCGCCTATCGCGATTTGAGTTTGAGCGTCGCTATCAGGCCATGCCCGAGCTGAAAAAAGTTGAACTGGTGATAGAAATCGCCGCTAGCAGCGCCGCTATCGACCTGCATGACAAAAAGCGGGCCTATCGACGCAATCAGGTGCGGGAGTACCTGGTTTGGCGCACCTTGGAGGGCAGGTTTGACTGGTTTCGGCTGGAAGCCGATGACTATGTCAGCCAGGTTCCCGACTCGCAAGGCATCATCCGCAGCCAGATATTTCCAGGACTGTGGCTGGCGGTATCGGCCTTGCTATTGGGAGATATGCCGACGGTACTATCGGTACTGCACCAGGGATTAGATTCGCCTGAGCATCGAGCTTTTCGGCAGGAGACTAAGTCACTTTAAATTTGCCTGTGCCATAAAGTTTTCTGATTCCTTAATAGCGTTCCAATCGATTTTCGCAACCCAGAGATTTTCTTCAGATGAGTATTGGACTATTCCTTCTGTCTCCAGTTCCTCGCTATACAAAGTAAGCAATTGCCCGTCCTGTAACTGAATCTCCTGACGTGCTAAGTCTTCAACGGTACCGATACAGTTCAGACGCAACCGATCTTGACTATCTGCGTTGTGAAAATCTGCAAAGACTCTAAGTGTTTTCATAGGCTTGCTCACTGCTGACGAGCTGGATTCAGAACTGTCGGATTTAAGAGATTGCTTATCTGCTCAGGTGTTAGACCGGTTGAAGGGATGAGTACCCGTTCCACGCCGAATATCCTCTGGGCGATTGCGCCCGCCACGAACTATAATCGCCTCGTCTGGAATCCTTTCCACAGTGGGTACTGACTCAGTACTCGGTAAACATTATCAGACATTAATGCTTGCACCCCATTACATCAATAGGATGTGCTTGTTGAGATGAAACCGATCCTTGAAGAAGCCGTTAATTTTTTGCAGCAGGGCGGGAGTGCACCGGCCTCAGATGAGCTTGTAGAAGCGCTTTTGGCGGCGGAAAAGCAGGGCAAGGTTCGCTATGACTATTCCCAGCTCCTGGGTCCCTGGCGGCTGGGCTTTATCACCGGCACCCAAAAGACCCGCCAGCGAGCGAGCGGTATCCTGGGGGCTGGGCGCTTTTTACCCCGCTGGCTCAACATTCAGCTGGCCTATAGCGCTGAGGATGCCGCCGCCGGACGGGGCCTTGTTCAAAATTCTGTGAAAGTTGGCCCGTTCAGCATTCAGCTCACCGGGCCGACTCAGTTCTATGCCAAGACCAATAGCCTGGCCTTTGACTTTACTCAGATGCAGCTCAGGCTAGGCGGGCTGACCCTCTATGACGGTTTTGTTCGCGATGGAGAGAGGCGAGAATCTCAGTTCTATCAGCAGTCGCTCAAGGAGCAGGCGTTTTTTACCTACTTTTGGGTTGAGTCGGCTGCGATCGCGGCCAGAGGGCGAGGCAGTGGGCTTGCCCTCTGGGTTCGAGACTAGCCGCGCTAGCGAACGGTATTCCGGGTTGCGGTCATGTCAATCGGCTTCATGAAATAGAGCCGGGCCAGGTTCACGCCAATCGCCGCGACGTTGGGCAGCTTTTTCAGCAGCTTGAGCGGCTTCGGCAGGTTGGACTGAGCCGCGATCGCCATTTTCTCCGCCGACTGGGTGCAGCGGTCAAGCAGCTCAAAGAACTTGGGATGATCCACATTCAGAATGATCGGGAACACCCGCCCGGAGCTTTCGTTGGTTTTCTGAATCACGTAGATATCGTACTCGCGAGCGTCCAAGCCTAGCAGAGCGTAGAAGCCTTTCCGCTGAATATCGTTCAGATACATGGTGGCAAACACCGACAGCAGGAAGAAGCGACACCAGAGCTTGGCCTTCCAGTCGTTGAGAAACTGGGGCTGAGACTTCATGATCGCCGCGAAGAAGTCGCCGTGGCGGTTTTCGTCCTGACACCAGTTTTCAAAGAAGCGGAACAGCGGATAGATCTGATTCTCTGGGTGGGACTCCAGATGGCGATAGATGGTGATATAGCGCCAGTAGCCAATCTTTTCCGATAGGTAGGTGGCGTAGAAGATAAACTTAGGCTTGAAGAAGGTGTAGCTTTTGCTCTTGGTCAAAAAGCCCAGGTCAAGCTGCAGGTTGAAATCCGACAGGGCCTTGTTGAGGAAGCCCGCATGACGCGCTTCGTCGCGGGACATCAGGTTAAAGCATTCGGCCAGCACCGGGCTGTCCTGCTTCAGCCGTCGGCTCAGCTCTTTGTAGAGCAAAAAGCCAGAAAATTCGGCGGTACAGGAGCGCTCTAGAAATTCGGAAAACAGCCTGCGGGTTTCGCCGTCGATATGCTCCCAGGACTGATCAAATTGGTCATCCCGGACGAAGTGATGACGGTTATAGTCCTCCCGAAACTCTTCCAGGATGGCCTGCAGCTCGTCTTCATTGACGGAGATGTCCATCTGGGCCATCTCTTCAAAGTCGGTCGTGTAGAACCGCGGGGTAATGATCGACTCCTTCGGTGGAGCCTGGTTCCCCGCTTTGGTTTCTTGAAGGTCTGGTTTTCTAAGGGAATCTACCATTAAGTCCTCTATAAGCCGTAGATGGAACCGACCCAGGGTAAGGCCAGTGCAAGGTATGCCCCTTAGTTTATCAATGCTGCCGTCTGCGGCTAGCAGTTTTTAAGAATTGATACAAAATTCGATAGGCATTTGCCCGAATTTTCGCCGAGTCAGCTGTTTTATGATGGAAAAATGCAAAAGCTGACTATCACCCGGCCTGATGACTGGCATCTCCACCTCCGCGACGGCGCGGCGCTGAAAGCGGTTCTGCCCCATACGGTGCGTCAGTTTTCCCGCGCTATCATCATGCCGAATTTGAAGCCTCCCATCCGCTCAGTCGCCGATGCCGCCGCCTATCGCGATCGCATCATCGCAGCGATTCCGGCTGGCGAACGGTTTGAGCCGCTGATGACCCTCTACCTCACCGACAACACGAGCCCTGAAGAAATTATCGCGGCCAAAGCATCCCAGTTTATCAAAGCGGTCAAGTACTATCCAGCCGGTGCAACGACCAATTCAGACTTCGGCGTCACTGATATTCGTAAGTGCGATCGCGTCTTTGCAGCGATGCAGCAGGTAGACCTGCCTTTATTACTGCATGGGGAAGTAACCGACCGAGACGTGGATGTATTTGATCGCGAGAAAGCGTTTATCGAGCGGCATTTAATTCCACTCAGGTTGCGATTTCCAAAACTGCGCGTGGTGCTTGAGCACATTACTACCTCAGACGCGGTAAAATTTGTCCTAGCGGCCAACAATGTCGCTGCAACCATCACACCGCAACATCTATTGTTTAGTCGTAACATCCTATTCAAAGGCGGCATTCGTCCCCATTTTTATTGTTTACCCATTTTGAAACGAGAGCAGCACCGCCTGGCCGTTTTGCAAGCAGCGACATCCGGGAGTCCCAAGTTTTTTCTAGGCACCGATAGCGCCCCTCATCCCCGCAATAGCAAAGAAAGTTCCTGCGGCTGCGCGGGTTGCTTTTCGGCCCTGCACGCCATGGCGCTGTATGCAGAAGCGTTTGAGAGCGTAGATTCACTCAATAAACTTGAAGCGTTTGCCAGTTTCTATGGGCCAGATTTCTATCAGCTCCCGCGCAATACCGAACAGATTACGTTGACCAAAAAGACCTGGCGTGTTCCCGATCAGGTGCCATTTCCTGAATCTGGGCTCGTGCCCCTAGGGGCAGGTCAGGAGATGACATGGCAAATGACTTGACATTAACCTGTAGCGCGAGCTAACTAAATTTAGACGATGATGTTCCAGAGCCGCTATTATCCAGCTACGATCTTACAGTTGACGGTGAAGCTCAACGGCGTTAGGCAACCCATAAGTAGTCGAACAAAATTAATTACACATTTTTTACAAAGGAGAGCCTGATGTCATGCCGTATAGCCCAAGGGGCATGAACCGGCGTAGCCGCTCTGAAAGAGCAACCTGTCGAGGCATCTATCCCAGCAGCGTCAGTGATTGAGAGATTCCACCCCGCGGGAAGCCGCAAGCGTCTACGCTATGCTCGGAATGACAATTCCTTCTATGTAAATTTTAATGCTCAGGTACTTAACACTCGACCGGCCAAGGGACGCCCGTCCGTTGCAGCGAGGTGCTAGCCTGCTCTACACTTAGCTAACACGAGCGACTTATCCATATTATGAGCTATCACGATATCATTACGATTGAGCCTGATAAGCGTGGTGGCAAGCCATGCATCCGCCGGATGCGGATTACGGTCTACGATGTCTTGGGCTGGTTAGCGGCTGGGATGTCTACCGCTGAAATAATTGATGACTTTCCAGAACTGACGGAAACCGATATCAGGGCATGCTTAGAGTTTGCGGCTGATCGCGAGCATCGTCTAGTTGCGTCTGTGAGTGCGGCTTGAAACTGCTGTTCGACCAAAACCTCAGCCGTAAGTTGGTTAATAGGTTGGCTGATATTTTTCCTGAATCCAGCCACGTTCAATTCCACAACCTAGCTGAGAAAACAGATACTGAGATTTGGAGGTTTGCTAAGCTCAATGACTTCTGCATAGTGACTCAAGATGCAGATTTCCCTGAAAGAAGCCGGCTTTATGGTTCTCCACGGCTTTGTTGCATGAATTGAGAAAGGGACAGGGGTTTCCCATCTCGGTCGTTTTCTAGGCTGCAACGCGGTAGCTATCAGGCATTCCGAGCTGCGTCATCCGGTTGAGCGCCTTACATTCAATCATCAACTCGGTGGTTTGAGCTGCTATCTTTCTGGCACACACCTCACCTGTGAAAACGGTTTTGAGTCGGTACATCCCCGTCTCGCTGAGCGAACGGCGGTGATAGTTGACTTCTTCTTTCCAAGCTGAGCGATCCACTTTGCGGATGCGTC
>NZ_JADEXG010000003.1 GCF_015207255.1 Vasconcelosia minhoensis LEGE 07310 | reverse complement strand
GAGGAGATGATTGCGGCGCGGCGGGAGAGCGGGTGGCGGCGGGGGATGGGGGATAGCCTGCTGCTGGCCTGGCGGAATTTGCTGCGCCTGAGTCGGACGCCGGCGGTGGTGGTGTCGGTGCTGCTGTTTCCGGCAATTTTTCTAAGCGGCTTTTTGGTGATTGGGCAACGGCTGATGGCGGCTCAGGGGGTGGACTATATTCAGTACCTGGTGCCGATTATTAACCTACAGGCGATGTTTTTTGCTGGGCTCAGCTCGGCCCTGCTGCTGACCAAAGATATGCAGACCGGGATGATGCAGCGCTGCCGGGCAATGCCGATTTCTCGGGCGGCGGTGCTGGGCGGGCTGGTGCTGGCCTACCTGGTGCGGGGGCTGTTTGCCACGCTGATTTTGCTGGCGCTGGCGCTGGTCTACGGTTTCCGCTTTCAGGCTGGGTTGCTAGGGCTATTGGGCTACTTCTTTCTAGTACTGTTGTTTACGGCGGTCTGCATCGCGGGCTATGGGGCGCTGGCCCTGAAGCTGCGGCGACCGGCCCTGGTCGATGCCGTTTCGATTGTGCCCTACGCGCCGCTGCTGCTGCTGAGTAACGGCTTCAGCCCGGCTGAAAATTTTCCCGGCTGGCTACAGCCGATCGTGCGCTACCAGCCGGTTAGCGTCACCTGCGACGCGCTGCGATCGCTGAGCAGCGCCTCCCCAGAACTCCTGCCGGTTTTATCCAGTCTGCTCTGGCTGACGGCGGCCCTGGTCGGGCTCGGGGCCTGGGCGATTCACCTCTACCGAAATTTGTCATGACCAGACCCACTCCGGCTGACCTAGTGGCGGCTCGCCGTGAAGGTGGCCTAGTTCGTACCCTGCAAGATATTGCGGTGATTGCCCGGCGGAATGTTTTGCTCGACCGGCGGAATCCGGCGGCGACCCTGGTGACGGCGGCGTTTCCGATTTCGCTGATGGTTGTGTTTACCGCTAGCTTTGCCAAGGTGGTTTTGCCCGACGGCTCCTATGCCGACTATGCCCAGTTCCTCGTGCCCTTCAGCACGGTGCAGGGGCTGCTGATCAATACGGTCAATATCGGCTCTACCTTTTACGAAGACCTCGACAGCGGTATGGATATGCGGCTGCGGGCGATGCCGATTGCCCGATTTGCCGCGCTGGGCGGGCGGCTGGTGGCGGCGGCGGTGCGGCTGCTGCTGCAGGTAGTGGCGATTGTGCTGGTGGGTCACCTGCTGGGCTTTCGGTTTCAGGGCGGGCTGCTGGACAGCCTGGGATTTCTGCTGCTGCCGGTGGTTTTCACCACCTCTTTCGCCTGGGTGGCGCTGCTGATTGCAGTGCGGGCCAACTCAGCGGAGTCGGTCGCCGCGACGATGAATCCCTGGATTCTGCCGCTGACCTTTCTCAGCATTGGCTATGTGCCGCTGGAGGGCTTTCCCGACTGGGCGCAGGGGTTTGTATCGGTCAATCCCATCTCCATCGAAGCGCAGGCGATGCGGGGTTTGGCCAGCGGCGAGCCGGTGCTGAGCTACATTCTGACTGCGCTGCTATGGAGTCTGGGGCTGAGCGTGGTGTTTGGCACTTTGACGGTGCGGACCTATCAGCGCCGTTACCGGTAGGGCTACGGGCGCAGAGGCGTAAGCTACACTAATAGCCAAGCTGAAAAGAATGGGTAGGACTACCAGCCTTTTCAGCTTAAATAGATAGTGCAGTCTAGCTCAGCGCCGGTAGCCCATGATCACTGTGGTAGCTACACGGCCATGAGCCATCGGTCATGGAGAAACTAGAGGATGATGGAAGGAGCAAACCCCACTGACAACCCGCAAAGCAGCTCAGACGAAACGCCGGTAGAACTGGAAGAGCTGCGGGATGAAGATGCCTCTATTGAGATTGACTTTGAGCAAGAGTTTCAGTCCGACGAAATTTCTGAGTCCGCAGATGCTGAAGACGCGGATGCCGCTACCGCTGATGCGGCAATGCCCGGTCCAGCAGGGCCGCCGGCTGAGGATAACTCGGCCGCGATCGCGTCCTTCCAGCAGCAGATTGCCAACCTCCAAGCTCAGGTTGAGGACCGCACCGGCCAGTACATGCGGCTTTCCGCCGACTTCGAGAATTTTCGCAAGCGCAGCAGCAAAGAAAAAGAAGACCTGGAGGCGCAGGTCAAGTGCAATACGATCGGGGCGCTGTTAGAAGTCATCGATAATTTTGAGCGGGCGCGATCGCAGATCAAGCCCCAAACCGAAGCCGAAATGACCATTCACAAAAGCTACCAAAGCGTCTACAAGCAGCTGGTGGAGGGGCTTAAGCGCCTGGGCGTAGCGCCGATGCGGGCGGAGGGACAGGAGTTCGATCCCAACCTGCACGAGGCGGTCATGCGTGAGCCTACCGATAAATATGAGGAAGGAATTGTTATTGATGAGTTCGTTCGCGGGTACCTTCTAGGAGAGCGCGTTCTGCGGCATGCCATGGTCAAGGTGGCAGCCCCGCCAGAGCCGTCAGCAGCATCGGACGCAGCGGCCCCCGGCGAAGACGCCTATTAGCCCCGGCTCTGGTTGAGGCGGCGGCGGCGGTACCTGGGCGCTTATCCACTCCCTCATTAGCTGTCTCAACCTGCAAGCCATGGGCAAAGTTATCGGCATCGACTTAGGCACGACAAACAGCTGCGTCGCTGTTTTAGAAGGCGGTAAGCCAGCCGTCATCGCGAATACTGAGGGGGGGCGCACAACTCCCAGTATCGTGGGTTTTGCGAAGACGGGTGAGCGTCTGGTGGGTCAGCTGGCCAAGCGCCAGGCGATCACCAATGCCGAAAATACCGTCTACAGCATCAAGCGGTTTATTGGTCGGCGCTGGAATGATACCGAGCAAGAGCGATCGCGGGTGCCCTATCACTGTGTCCCCGGCAAGGACGACACCGTCGATGTGACTATTCGCAGCCAGACCTACACGCCGCAGGAAATATCGGCGATGGTGCTGCAAAAACTGAAGAAAGACGCTGAGGCCTATCTGGGTGAAACCGTCACTCAGGCGGTAATCACCGTTCCGGCCTACTTCACCGACGCCCAGCGGCAGGCCACCAAAGACGCTGGCGTGATTGCCGGTTTGGAAGTCCTAAGAATTATTAACGAGCCGACTGCGGCAGCGCTGTCCTACGGGCTCGATAAGCCCGACCAGGAACAGACCGTTTTAGTATTCGACCTGGGCGGCGGCACCTTTGACGTCTCCATCTTGCAGCTGGGCGACGGCGTCTTCGAAGTCAAGGCGACCTCGGGGAACAACCACCTGGGCGGTGATGACTTTGACAATAGCATCGGCAACTGGATTCTGGAGCGGTTCCAGGCGCAGGAAGAGATGGACCTGAGCACCGACCGGATGGCCCTGCAGCGGATTCGCGAGGCGGCTGAAAAGGCTAAAGTCGAGCTTTCGAACATGGTCAAGACCACCATTAACCTACCGTTTATCGCAGCCGACACCAGCGGTCCCAAGCATCTCGAGATGGAGCTGACCCGCTCCCTATTTGAAGAGCTGATCCGGCCCCTGATTGACAGCACCTTAGAGCCGGTGAAGCAGGCGCTCAAGGACGCCGACCTGACGCCGGAGGGAATCGACCGCATTCTACTGGTCGGCGGCTCGACGCGGGTGCCCGCGGTGCAGGACGCCATTATCCAGTTTTTTAAAGGCAAGACGCCCGACCGCTCCGTCAACCCGGACGAGGCGGTGGCGCTAGGGGCTTCAATCCAAGCGGGGGTATTGGGCGGCGAGGTGAAGGACGTGCTGCTGCTCGATGTCACCCCGCTGGCCTTGGGAATTGAGACGCTGGGTGAGGTCTTTACCAAGCTGATTGAGCGGAATACCACGGTCCCGACCAGCCGCTCCCAGGTCTTTTCGACCGCCACCGACGGTCAGACTTCGGTAGAAGTCCATGCCCTCCAGGGCGAGCGAGCGATGGCTCGGGATAACAAGAGCCTGGGCCGGTTCGAGCTGACCGGCATTCCGCCGGCGCCGAGGGGCATTCCCCAAATTGAGGTAACCTTCGAAATCGACGCCAACGGCATTTTACAGGTGGCCGCCTGCGACAAGGGTACCGGTCGGGAGCAGAGCATCCGGATCACCAATACCGGTGGCCTCACCGAGCACGAAGTGGAGCGGATGCGGCAGGAGGCGGAAACCTTCGCCAATGAAGACGAACAGTACAAGGTCGTCGCCGACCTGAAGAATAAGGCAGACAGCCTGTTCTACAGTTACGAAACGACCCTGCGGAACAATGCCAGCCTGATTACCGACGCCCTCAAGGCCGAGGCCCACGAAAAAGCGGAAGTGCTGCGGGTCGCGATTGACGATCGCAAGATTCAGGCGGTTGAACTAGAGCAGTGCATTGACGCGCTCCAGCAAATTGTCTTTACGATGGGTGCCAACCTCTACCGGCAGGACGATCGGGACTTCTCTGAGCCGGCTCCAAGTAACGGCAATGCGCCCGCCCATTCCACCGCTGGCAATGGCGGCCCCGCCAGTGTCGGTAACGGCAGGGCGCCCGCCGCTGCGCCAATGGATGAAACGGCAGTATTCAGCTCGGTAGCGGCGGGGTCGCAGGTCAGCGAGTCAGCGCCGTCGGGGGATGCTAGCAATCCCTTTGAGCCGGTCCATTCGGCCCCCCAGGACGCTAGTAGCGAAGAGTTTGATGTCGACGCCACCGTCACAGCGGACTACGAAGCAATTGAATAGGGCGAGTTTTAGCGCTTTTCAGAAAAACGCTGGTCATAAATCCAAGTCAGTTCCTACAATGGTGCAATGGAATTGATTCGATGACCCGTTCGTTTCTAAATTAGCGCTCTATGGCTCGTGATTATTATGAAGTCCTTGGTATTTCGCGTAGTGCTGACCAGGAAGAAATCAAGCGTGCCTATCGGCGCTTAGCGCGCAAGTACCACCCCGACATCAATAAAGATGCCGGCGCTGAGGACACCTTTAAGGAAATCAATCGTGCCTACGAAGTGCTCTCCGAATCGGAGCTCCGGGCTCGCTACGACCGCTTTGGCGAAGCGGGTGTCGGCGGTGCGGCAGCGGGCGCAGGCGGTTTTCAAGACTTCTCAGATATGGGTGGCTTTGCCGATATCTTTGAGACCTTTTTTAGCGGCTTTTCCGGCGGTGCCGGCCAGGGCCGGCGGCGCGGGCCGATGCGGGGTGACGACCTGCGGCTAGACCTGAAGCTCGATTTTAAAGAGGCCGTTTTTGGTGGCGAGAAAGAAATTAAAATCAGCCATCTAGAAACCTGCAATAACTGTAAGGGGTCTGGAGCGAAACCGGGCACCCGCCCGCGCACCTGCTCGACCTGTAGCGGCTCTGGCCAGGTGCGGCGAGCAACGCGGACTCCCTTTGGCAGCTTCACTCAGGTTTCTGCCTGCCCGACCTGTAGCGGCACGGGCGAGGTCGTGGAGGATCGCTGCGAGATCTGCGGCGGCAGCGGCCAGAAGCAGGAGGCGAAAAAACTCAAGATCAACGTTCCGCCCGGCGTGGACAACGGCACCCGGCTGCGGGTGACCGGCGAAGGCGACACCGGCCAGCGCGGCGGCCCGGCGGGTGACCTGTATGTCTACCTGTTCGTCAATGAAGATGCCAAGTTCAAGCGCGACGGCATCAATGTGCTCTCAGACCTGAAGGTGAGCTACCTCCAGGCCATTTTGGGCTGTCAGCTGGAAGTTGAAACGGTGGATGGGCCGGTACCGCTACAGATTCCAGCGGGGACTCAGCCCAATACGGTGCTACCGTTGGAAAATCGCGGCGTGCCCCGGCTGGGCAATCCGGTCAGCCGCGGCGACCACCTGATTACGGTCAAAGTGAATATTCCCACCCGGCTCAAGACCGAAGAGCGAGAGCTGCTGACCAAGCTGGCCGAAATCCGCGGTGACACCGTCGGCAAGGGCGGTATCGAGGGTTTTCTCGGGGGGTTGTTTAGAGGTTAGCCGATGGGATCAAACGACTGTGAGTAAGACAAGTACAGCCGATGAGCAGCTCGACCTGCGGGGAACGCCCTGCCCGCTGAATTTTGTCCGCACTAAGCTAAAGCTCGACCAAATGGCAGCAGGGGCGCTGCTGGAAGTGTGGCTCGACCCTGGGGAGCCGATTGAGCAGGTGCCCGATAGCTTAAAAATGGACGGCTATTCGGTAGAGCAGATTGTACCTCGCGGAGACTACTATGCTGTTCGGGTGCGCCGTCCGGGGTAGTGCGCTATGACCGCTCGCAGCCCCGCTAATGCAGACCGATGGCCGGGCACAGTGGTCGCCATCCAGGCTAATTTTTCTTCCGTTCAGCTCGATGCTTCAAATGCAACAGCGCAGCCGGACTCTGGCTCGCTCAAGCTGCTATGTGTGCGACGGGGGCTGCTGAAAAAGCTAGGGCAGCAGGTGATGGTGGGCGACCGGGTGGAGGTCGAGCAGCCGGATTGGCAGGATCGGCGAGGCGCGATCGCAACCATCCTGCCGCGCAAAACCGCCTTGGACCGTCCCCCGGTGGCGAACGTCGATCAGATTTTGCTGGTCTTTGCGCTGGCAGAACCGACCCTAGATCCCAACCAGCTCACCCGCTTCCTGGTCAAAGCCGAATCGACCGGCATTCCGATCCAACTCTGCTTGAACAAGCAGGATCTAATTTCCGATCAGCAGGCTAAGCACTGGCAGCACCGGCTAGCGGATTGGGGCTATCGGCCTACTTTTGTCAGCCTGCGGCAGGACTCACCCCAGGTAGATGCGCTAACGGCCCAGCTCCAGGGGAGAATTAGCGTTGTCGCGGGTCCGTCTGGCGTAGGCAAGTCCAGCCTGATCAATCGGCTGATCCCAGCCCAGACGCTGCGGGTGGGAGCCGTTTCTGGCAAGCTGGGTCGGGGCCGTCATACCACGCGCCATGTCGAACTCTTTGAGCTACCCCAGGGCGGCTTTCTGGCCGATACGCCCGGATTTAACCAGCCGGATATTCAATGCAGCCCCGAAGCGCTAGGCGACTGCTTCCCCGAAATTCGTCAGCGCCTGGCCGACCAGTCCTGCCAGTTCAGCAACTGCCTCCACCGGGATGAGCCCGGCTGCGTCGTGCGCGGCGACTGGGAGCGCTATGACTACTACCTGACGCTGCTGGATGAAGTGCTGGCCCAGCAGCAAACGCTAGACGAGCAGCGCAATGCCGAAGCGACTGAAAAAGTAAAGGTCAGTGCCGATGGCAAGCTCCAGCACGAACCCCGACTAGCCGCTAAAAAATATCGCCGTCCCTCACGCAAGGCCCGAAATCAGGCGTTTCAGGAAATTTGCTATGACCTCTCCGATGCTGAAGATTTAAGCCAGCTAGAAGACTTAGAAGACTTGGGTTTGGAGTAAATAGCCACACCCTTGCTGGGTACGCTGTTTGAAAAGCTCTTGGTATACAATGGAGGTCCCGCCATTGGCTGAGATATTTCGCTCTGAAGGTTGCGTAGTCAAGGTTTTCAGCAATGACCATGCTCCGGCTCACGTTCATGTCACATCTGCTGAGCAAGAGATAAGGATCGATATATCGGGGCCAGTGGCTGTGGTGCTTGAATCGGGTAAAAAGCGATGGCAAAACGCTGATGCCAGGTTTACGAAACAGGCTCTACGCCTGGTCAATGACCGTCTGGCCGAAATCAAAACCGCTTGGAAGTCTATTCACAATGGAAAATAAAATCACTGCCGTTCGATACCTGTCTGAGACCAGAGAGATAGAGATGAAATTTGCCAGCGGTGCTCGCTTGGGCTGCCCGGTAGACGCTTTGGAAATGCTAAACTGGACTGGCTCAGAGTTCGTTCAGGCACCGCGCCCGACCGATGAGCAGCTTGCTAACGTTCGGGTCTGGGCCGGGGGCCATGCAGTTGATTTTCCCGACATTGAGCAAAACTTTGACCTAGATGAGCTAATGGCGCTATTACCAATAGACCATCGGTCAGTAGTCACGGCCTAATTTGTGAATACCCCAGAATTTAGACTACCTGATGCGCCCATGCTGTTGCCTATCGTTAAGCCACGTATACTTTTATACGAACCGCTTCTACGCAGATTTCTTGAATAGCTTGGATACAGCGCCTTTCAGGATATGCGGGAATAAGCTTGGGCCTGGCAAGAATACAATCCCTAATTGCTGCATGAGCCCAAGCGCATCGCCCTGACCCCAATGCTCCACAATTTTTTCATCTTTGACTTTATCAATGTGCATAATTGACAAGCTGATTTGCTTGCCCGTCGGTGGAAGCTCTTGAAATTTTCCGAGATGGGTTGCTGTGAAGGTTCCGCACGTTACGACCCTATCTTCCGTAACCACGATTTCATCAAAAACGTGCTGCCCCTGGCTGAAGGCTGAATAAAAGGACGTTCCAAACTGCTTAAACTCTTCCCCGTTTAGTGGCTCAGGCATTCCTGCCAGATGAGCGATAAAATCTGGTGATAAAAGCGCTAAGGCTTGCTCCATTTTGCGATCGTCAAAGGCTTTGTAGAACTGGAGGACGAGAGCTTTATTTTGTTCAGTCAGCATATGGAATTTTATTTTTACCAAATTGTAACGCGGTATCTATGAGAACCTGGCTGACTCCTCTAGCCAACTTCATAGGCGTTTGTGCTCATAACCTATGCGAAACGGCGTGACTGCTTGTGTAACCTGGCTAGCTCTGAAAGGGAACTTTGAAGAGCTGAAAGGCGTCGTCCTGGGGGGCGTAGCCGAGTAGGGCTTTGGTTCCGCTCAGGTCAAGGCGTTTGAAGCGATTGTCGGAAATGCCATGGACGATCGCGAATGGGACATCCGGTACTTCAATGCAGCGGACTAAGAGCTGGCAGAGGTCTCGCGGCGTCACATAGGCACTGAGGTTTCGGGCGCTGGGTGTTTCATCTGGGGGTGCAGGGGTGAATGCGCCGATGCGGATGGCGATCGCGGATAGGCCCTGGTGGGCAAAGCAGGCCGCGATCGCTTCTCCAAAGCATTTGCTGACACCGTATAGGTTGGGCGGGCAGACGGGCATTTGGGCATTCACCTGACGATCGAGCGGATAGCCCTCCACCGCCTGAACGCTGCTGGCATAGATCACGCGCCGACAGCCCTGGACTTTAGCCGCCTGAAAAATATTGTAGGTGCCCTTGATATTGTTATCCAGCAGCGAGCCGTAGAAGTCGGCCTGGGGCGAGGGGTCAGCGGCTAGATGTACTACCGTATCCATATCAGCGCAGGCCCGCTGGCAGTCGTCTAGCTGAGCAATGTCGAACTGCATGATTTCAGCTGCTTCGTTCGGCTGGCTAGCCATGTCTGAGCGATCGGCAAGGCGCAGGCGATAGTCAGCCCGCTTCTGCTCGCTGACGTATTGCCGAAAAGCGGTGCCAATTCCCCCGGCGGCCCCGGTTAACAAAATATTCACGTTGAGTTTAGTGTTTCTAACCTTGCCAACTGAGCTTCCAGAAAGCTAAAGCTCAAGTCAATCTGCCCCTGGGAACATTAAGATCGGGGGAAGCTTCTGTGGATCCTGGTATCTTTGCGGCTTTTTTGTGAAAACTAATCGATGTCAGGCGTGTTGAGGATGCGTCTACGGCCCGTAGACGGTGGAAAATATAAAGCTATGCTAAAGCGGTGCATCAGACTACCGAAGTCAAGAAATGAAAAACTGGGCGCGATCGCGGCTCTACTCTTGGTCAGCGGCAGCTTCGCCTTTGCGCCTGCCGACATGGTGCGGCCTGATGCTGATTCCAGCCCGACCGTGGGCCAGCTTCGGAGCGGCAAGCTGCCGCTACAACCCTGGCTCCAATCGGATACGCTCTCGGTCAATCCCTGGATTATCTATCGTCAGGCCGAAGCCTTTGTCGGGCCGACTGCGGCTCAGCCTTCCAGTCCAGCGGCTCAGCCGGATGCGGCAAAGGCAGGCAGTTCCAGCAGTTCTGCCCAGAATTCAACTTCTGCCGGAGCGACAGCACCGACAGCGCCCACAGCGCCAATAGTGAAAGCCGCTGCTGCGCCGCCGCCGACTTCAGGTAGCCTTACCATTGACGCAGTGTTAGAAATGCGGGTGGCGCTGACGCGCGACGTCAGTACGGTTTCCCTGGCCGCTTCTACCGGTGGCGTAATCACTGACCTAGATGGGAATACGCTGCGATCGCTCTCGGCTCAGTCTGGGTACACCGCTACGATTGGCACTCAGGGCATCGCGATCGACGGGACAAACCTGCCAACGGCGGTCTGGGTCTACCCCAACGAAGGCGGCTACCTGGCCATTGGCAACAGCTGGTATCGCGGTCGGCTGCTGCTGGCAATTCGGGAAACCGGCCTGATTGCCGTCAACCACGTCCTGCTAAGGGACTATCTCTACAGCGTAGTCGGCAGCGAAATGTCGCCCAGCTGGTCAATAGAGGCGCTGAAGGCCCAGGCGATCGCGGCCCGTTCCTACGCCCTTACCCACAATATTCGGCCGGCCAGCAACGACTACTACGACCTGGACAATACGCCCCGCTTCCAGGCCTACGGCGGCGTTGATAAAGAAGCCAATACCACCCAGACGGCGGTCAACGAAACCTCAGGCGAATTTATTAGCCAGGCCGGTGGCATCGTCGAATCGCTCTACGCAGCTTCCCAAGATATCGTCAATACCGCCCACGGCGGTCGCGGCATGAGCCAGCTCGACGCCCTCAAGTTTGCCGAACAGGGCTATCAATACGCCGACATTCTCGCCTATTACTACCCCGGCACGGCTCTGGCCCGGCTGGAGATGGAACCTTAATCGCCACCACCTACGGCTAGCAGCAGCCTATAGTTAAAGCAGGTTGCTACAAATAGGCACAATGTTGAAGGGGCTAATGGCTAAGCTAAAAGGCTGGATAATAGTGGGCAGCCTGGCCCTGATTCTCTGGAGTATATGGCCGATGGCCGCGATGGCCTCAATTCATACCTATCATGAGCAGCCTGGACAAACCACACTGCGGTCGAAGCAGAGCTTGCGCGATCGCGCCGACCGGGCCTGGCAGGTGATTCTCTTCAAGCGCTATCAGCAGCAGGAGATAGAAGGGCTCTACCTGCGGCTGATTGGCTTTCCGGGCCTGGCTGAGCTGGTTCCGAGTTCTGAGCTGGTGATTGCAACCGGGTCAGGAACGCGCTGGACGGCTGCGCCTGCCCTCGATGCTCAGACCTCTGCACTGCCGGCTAATGCGGCTCAGTACGATCTGCAGAGCGCGATCGCGGCTTTACAGGGCGATATTCCCCTCCAGGTCTACATTCCCCTCGCCAATGGTCGGACGGCTGAGCTGGTCGTCCCGCCCTTTGCCGTCCAAGAATGGCGGACACTGGCTGCCCAGACCCCTGCGGAGAACTAGCCCACCACCCACCACCCATCCCTAAGCGGCTTCACCCGCATGGTACGAGCTACGCACCAGCGGCCCCGATCTAACGTGGAAGAAGCCCAGCTCGCGGGCGATTTGCCCCAGCCGGTCAAACTCCTCGGGGATCCAATATTTTTGCACCGGCAGGTGGGCTAGGGAGGGGCGCATATATTGGCCTAGGGTGACGCGATCGCACCCTGCCGCCCGCAGGTCTCGCAGCGTCTCTATAATTTCCACCTCGGTCTCGCCATGACCCAGCATTAGGCCAGACTTAGTTGGTAAGGAAGCATTCGCAGCTTTGGCATAGCGCAGTACGGCTAAAGAGCGATCGTACTTCGCGCCTCGCCGCACCGGCCCCTGCAGCCTTAGCACAGTTTCTACATTGTGGTTATAGCAGGCAGGCTGCGCCGCAACCACCTGGGCTATCCGCTGCTGCTGGACTGCTGCCGATCCGCTCCAGAAATCCGGCGTCAGCAGCTCAATCTGGATTTCAGGGGTCGCCGCGCGGATTGCTTGCATCGTTTTGACGAACCAGCTCGCGCCACCGTCGCTGAGGTCGTCCCGGGCCACTGAGGTCAGTACCACATAGCGTAACCCCAGTAGCTTTACGGCCTCGGCAACCTTTGCCGGTTCCTGCGGGTCAAGCCGCTGGGGGGCATGGCCTTTATCCACCTGACAGAAGGCACAGGCGCGAGTACAGGTCGGCCCCATAAGGAGAAAAGTAGCCGTCTGGTTGGCATAGCATTCACCCCGATTGGGACAGCGCCCCTCCTCACAGATGGTGTGAATCTGCCGCTGCTTGATGATTTTCTGGACGGTAGAGAGCTCGCTGGCTTTGCCGATAGGACGCTTTAGCCAGGGAGGAAGGGGGATGGGCATAGGTGAAAGAAGAAAAGACAGCGAATAGAGACTAGCTCAGGGATTACCGTTAGTTACATAGGGCATTCTGGGTAAATTCTAACTAGGTCACTGAAATCGGGCTAGCACCGCGTTAGCGCCATCCCCCGAATCGGGCAACCTGAGTCTGCACTAACCTGAATAGGGCCATCGCCGTCGAAAGGAGTCAGTCGTGGCAAGTCACAAAATTTTAGTCATTGATGACAGTCGAGTCATCAGAATGCGAGTCAAGGACATGTTGCCCCAGGGTAACTTTGAGGTCATCGAGGCCAAAGATGGCGTAGAGGGGATGGATGCCATCCATGAGCAGCGGCCCAATCTGATCATGCTAGATTTCTTACTGCCTCGGAAGAGCGGCTATGAGGTCTTCCAGGAGATTCAGTCGAAGCCTGACCTACAAACCATTCCGCTGGTGATGATGTCGGGTCGCCGGGAGGAAGTGACTGAGAAAATTACCGAGCCGTTTGAGTATTTTGAGTTTATCCAGAAGCCCTTTGAGCAGAAGGAACTGATCGGCGCCATTAAGAATGCGATGACCAAGGCCCGCAAGGCCCGCCCCACCGCCGTCATCTCTACTCCGGTAGCACCTGCCGCCGCCGTTGGTTCCAATGCTGAGGTCGAAGCGCTCAAGCAGCAGGTTGCTTCGCTTGAGAAAGAAGTCGCAGCGCTGAAGCAACAGACGGCTAAGATCATCGCCTTCATCAAGCAAAAGCTGAAGTAAATCCTAACGCAGCGCCCTGGAATGCAGCAATTAAGCGGTTTCTAACGACATATCTTCATAGCGTCTAGATGGTTCTATCCAATCTAGACGCTATTTTATTCAGCTGACCTGTGCAAACTAAGCCTGGGAAGCCTTGTCCCGCATATTCTCTTCGTTTTCAACCTGCTGCTGTTCAGCAACGGCTTGTCTATGGTCCTGATCGCCAACGCTGCCTGAACGTCGAGAATCCAACTGGGACAGAGCATCTTCGCGGCCATAGACGATGAGTAAATCCTGCGCTCGAATTTGGGTCTCTCCGTGAGGGGCCCCAATATAGGTTTGATCAGGGCGCTGGATTCCTAAGATGACAATGCCCTCATCCCGAAGCTGAAGCTCGTCTAAGCGCTTACCGGCTAGCCAATCTTGAGATTTAACCCGCAGCTCTGTCACTGCATAATCTTTCATTAGCCGCAGCAGCTTAGCATAGTCGCGGACGTCCAGTTTTGTCCACCGACGCAGTCCCCACCGTAGGAATATGGTCAGATAGCGATTGAAAAGCCGATTGGAGGAAATGATCCACATCAACCCAAGCCCAACCCCAAGAATCAGAAAACGCCATCCTGCCTGACGGGTGTCTGCGGAAGAGACAAAAGTTAGAACAAGCGAAGAGATCACCGAGATCACGCCGGCGTTGCCAAATAGCATAAGCAGCATCACAATCTGTCGTCGGGCGGGATGGTTCGTGACCTGCTCTGACTCTCGGGTGGTGAAGCCGGCCCCAGTAAACGCCGAGCGAGCTTGAAACTCAGCCGCCTGTCTTGATAGGCCCGTCAGCACGATGGCTTCAGCAGCCAGCCGGGTCACTAGCAGGGATACCGTAATGGCTACAAAGACAGAAACTAAAGCTGTCATATCATGGCCTCTCTTAGCATTTTGGGTCGCCTGTAGGAACGGGCGCTTTGACTGAAACAGCTCGCCCTAGACAATCCTAGAGCGAGCTGGAAATTTTCAAGCACTGGCAGTTTAGTACTTCTGGCTTTAGCAAATTCGGTCTAAAATCGCGACGGAATTTTGGTTTCCCGCTCTAGCTGACCGTTATCAGCGGTCTTCTTCGCCTGGAGCGCGGGTTCATACCCCGCTTCTACGCTACAGGCCTGGGCAGCGCTAGTCAGCAAGACGCCGTAGATCACCTTGGAAAAAATATCCGCCACTGTAAAGAGGAACTGGCGAGTGACGCCAGCCCAGCCGCCCCATTCGGGGAAGAACTGCCAGCCCAGCGGCACCAGATAAGCTAGGGGATAGAGGGTCCAGGAGATTAAAATCACCCACCAGATAGTGCCCATCGTATTATAGGCTGGACGCGGCAGCCCTTCGCGTGAGCGGAAAATAAGATTACCTACTAGGTAAAGAATGTAGACATAAAAGATTGTACTGATGAAGCCCCAGAGCATAAACCAGGGAATGCTCGTCAGCTCAAAATACTGGCCGATATAGCCGGTATAGATCATAAGTAAACCCGACGCTACGAAACGGGTCCGAGTTTTGCGAAATTTGGCCGGCGTGACGTTGACCACAAACAGCATTTGGGTCAGCAGGCAGGGGACGTCGATGGACCAGTTGAGATAGCGATAACCGTTGGAGAAGGTACTATCAGTCAGCCGCCAAACTTCGCCGTCAAAAGCAAAAGCGGACTGCCAGCCTTGCAGCTGTCGAAACAGGATCAGGAAAGCAGAGACCATCACAATCGCCGAGAGTACCGACGAGGGCTGGTAGGCTGGTGCCGACTGACGTTTAGTGGTCAAGAAATAGACAAAACCAACGGCCATCGCCCCAACACCCAGGGTCAGCAGATGCGAGATCAGATCGTGCTGCAGCGGCGAATAGACCAGGATATTTTCTAAATTAAGGCCCTGTGGTATTTCGAACGTTCCAAGCTGGGCTACGACGTTTGGCATAAAACCGAAGGCCGCTGGCAAGTCAATGGATAGCATGGCTTTGTACCTCTGATGTTTAATGGACAAACTTTAGGCTGGCCTAGCCTATCGGAAGAAGCGGCGGCTGTCTTGTGGCCAGTGGTCGGAACAGCTGATCGCGTCCACTTGCAAAACATGATGGGGATGGACGGCTTTCGGCGGGGGCGCTTGTTTCCGGTGTAGCCTCTACCGCAAGCGGGATTGGCTGTTGCAGCTGCGGCTGAAGTTTCTCTTCAGCTAAATTACGGTTAACCGTAATCTGATTTAGACAAGTGGCCGGAGATCGTGGACGCTTCACTCCCGCCTATCTCCTGTAAAAGCTGACTAAATCCCATAGAGCTGAGCACTTATCCTAGGAAGGGTTTTAGTCTCCCAAAGGAAGTAGCGATAATACAGTCTTCTAGAGCCTATCGACTCCCCTTTACGGTTCTCATCTACCCGTGGCGGTAATCCGAACCTTGACCAATTTCTATCAAAGGATACAGGACTTATCTCTTGAAAATGGGCGTATCTATTTTTGAGTCCGCCACAGGGCTAAAACTCTATGCCGGCCTGAGCTTTGATGCCCTGTTCCTTGAAGGGATGCTTGACCAGGGTCATTTCTGTGACCAGGTCAGCGCGGTCAACCAGGGCAGGCGGAGCGCCGCGCCCGGTCAAAATAATATGGGTGTCGGCAGGTTTTTCATCGAGCCCAGCGATGATCTGTTCAACCGGCAGATAGCCGAGCTTCAGGGCAATATTCACCTCGTCTAGCAAAATCGTTTTGTACTGGGGCTGACGAATATAGTCCAGAGCCGTATTCCAAGCAGCTTGAGCTTTTTCGATATCGCGCTGGCGGTCCTGGGTTTCCCAAGTGAAACCTTCACCCATGGCATGAAATTTTAGCTGGTCGGGCCAGTGGCTGAGAGCGGCTTTTTCGGCGGGTTCCCAGCCGCCTTTGATGAACTGAATGATGGCGACGTTGAAACCGTGGCCCAAGGAGCGTAGCACCATTCCTAGAGCGGCAGTGGTTTTCCCTTTGCCGTTGCCGGTATGGACGATGATCAGCCCCTTTTTCACATCGCGTCCGGCCAGCCGCTGCTCCTGGACGGCTTTGCGGCGCTGCATCTTCTGTTTGTACTGGGCTGCGCTGAGGCCAGGCTGGGTAGCCGCATCGTCGAGCTGAGTCGCGGTTTGGTCAAGGTTAGTAGCAGCATCGGTCATAGAATCAGAGGTCATAGCAGGGTGAGTGGCGACAGTCGGCTAGGGCAAAGTGCGATAATGCATGAGATTATTCTTCAGCTTACATCGGCGCGTAAAGAGAAAATGACAGACAGCATGACAGTGAAGCGAGCGGTGTTAGCCGTCCTGACGTTTATTGTGGTTCTGGTTGTGGGGGGAGCGCTGATTAGCAGCGCGAATCAGCCTCAAGTCACCAGTCGCCTTCAGCTTTACCAGACCGATTTGCTGCTACAGGCGACTGCTTGGGACGGCAGCGACCTGTCTGAGCAGGAGGCTGACCGGGTCAAAACGGCGCTGCTGGGAAAGGACCCGATTGAAACGGTCATCGAGCAGTATGAAGAGGTCCGGCAGTCAGCGGTAGCGGGGCTGGAGCGTTCACAGCAGCAAGCCGCCATGCTAACGGCGCTACAACCTGCTAGGGCCAGCAGCGATGAGGCTACTCAGGCGCAGAGCATTGCCAATCAGCAGCAGGCGCTAATCCATCGGATTGACCTGCGTCTAGGCATTCTACAGGCTCAGCAGCAGCAACAGCAGCAGGCTATCCAAACCTGGCAGCGCTTAGCCCAGGAGAATACCACCGCCACCACCGCGCAGACCGCCGCCGCGCTCGCCGATCTCTGGCGTGAACCGCCCCAGGTCAGTCCCGGGACTGAGGCCCTACTCCAGAATTTAGACGGCTGGTTTCGCGATCGCGCCCTAGAAAAACTTTATCGGGTAGAAAACCGGCCCCAGGACCTGGCTTTGCTGACCCAGCAGGAGCAGGAGACAGCAGAGGAAACGCTGCTGCGGCTAGTGGTGATTGGCGTCATGCCGACCCTGGGCGGGCTGCTCGGGGCAATACTGCTGGTGGTGCTGATCGGGCAGCGGTTTGTCCAAAAGCAAAAGTCAGTTTTGGCAATCGCGGGCGATCGCGGCTGGACGGTTCCCTGGACGGCGGAAACGGTCTGGCAGGTGCTGATTTTCGGCTTCTTCTTTATCGGCCAGATCGTTCTGCCGCTGCTCCTAAAGCAAACTGGGTTGAGCTTTGGCACAGCCGATAGCCGCGGTCCGGCGCTGTATGCGCTGGTGTTTTATCTGCTGATGGCGTCTATCGGTCTAGCCGTTCTCTACGGCTCAATTCGGCCCTATTTTCCCCTGCCGGAGGGCTGGTTTCGGTTTCGGCTGGTGGCCAAATGGCCGCTTTGGGGGTTAGGCGGCTATCTGGTAGCGCTGCCGCTGATGATCGGCGTCTCGCTGCTGAACCAGCAGCTCTGGCAGGGGCAGGGCGGCAGCAATCCGCTGCTGCAAACGGTATTGGAGGAACATGATCCGCTGGCGCTGGGAATATTTTTGTTTACCGCCGCGATCGCGGCTCCCGTTTTTGAAGAAATTCTATTTCGCGGCTTTCTGCTGCCGTCGCTGACCCGCTACATGCCGGTCTGGGGTGCCATCGGCCTCAGCAGCCTGATCTTTGCCGCAGCCCACCTGAGCCTGTCCGAGGTGCTGCCGCTGACCGTACTGGGCGCGGTGCTGGGGTTTGTCTATGCGCGATCGCGCAACCTGCTGTCCTCAATTTTGCTGCACAGCACCTGGAACAGCGTGACGATGATCGGCCTGTTTTTACTGGGCGGAGCATAGATTTTTTTGAAAGTCAAGAATTTGCGCTAAAAAACTGAGAATTTGGATGGTCTCGGCAGATCGGCTGATAGCCTATACGCCTGTCACCCTATTTGTTTTGACGAATAGCTGATCCCATGGCAATTAATCCAATGACTCGAGTTGAATTAGAAACACCCAACAGCAAAAAGCAAAATCTGGCCCAGAAAGCATTTATGAAGCTAAACACCTACCGCACCGGCTTTACGTCGGGCATCCTGATGACGACCCTGCTGGCGACCGGCGCCGCGCATCTAGTATTCAATGTGTACCGAGCCGGTTCGATGACATTGGGCGATTTCAGCTTTGGTCGGCGGCCAACCGAAATTGGTCAGATTGGCGAGGCAGATCGCGCCAGTCGCGCCACCGATGGCGTCAAGATGGATTTAACCCAGCCCGTTCAGACGGAATCAAATTCTCCTGAGCGGCAGCTATCTAGTGCCGACCGCAGCCTGCTGAGCGACCAAACCTACGACAGCAATAGCAAACTGGTCGGGTTCGCGCCCGAGCAGGGCTATCAGCAGGCTCCGGCTGAGATTGGCGACTTTAGCCAGGCCATGCCGATTGCCGAGGTTGGCTTGGGCCAGCGCAACGCCAGCTTTGAACCCCGCTCCGTTTTTATCGGTAAGCGAAAGTACCAGTCCAACTTTTTTCTTAAGCCTGACCAGTTTGAGGTGACTCGAGTTGGGTTTGACCTGGAGCCAGCTTCAGGATCTAAAGCCGAAGCTCAAGGTCTTTTTCTCCAATTTGGTCTGGGAGACTTAGATGCAGGGACCACCCCACTGACCTATCTGGTCAGCATCTTCGGCGATGGCGTTCTGCTATGGTCGAGCTCAGTTAGGTATGAAGAGGCTCAAATCGCGGCGGTCGTGCTAGATGTTGAAAATTATAGTGACATCGTGATTGAGTACCAGGTGACCGAAGCTGGCGATGTCAGCCTAGAGCAAAATCCGCTCTACTTCACAGCGGCTAAGCGCCTGTTTCAATAAAAGCAATGGGTGAGGTAGAAGCAGGTGAGACTAGGAAGTCACCGAAGGCTGAGTCGGTTGAGAAATCTCATCCGGCTCGGCGACGGAAACTTCAGCAATAGGCGTTTCTGGCGGTACGGAATCAGCGGCTGGGCCTGAAGCCGACGGTACCGCCTGGGGTTTGGCTGACGTTTGGGGCTGAGATGGCTGAGCAGCGGATGGCGGCTGAGCTGAAGATTGGGCATCAATCATTCTGACCGCTGGAATGGGCCGCTCAATGCCAAGCTGACCGCGGGCATGGTCGAGCAGATGGGCCGCTCCATTCTGACTGCCGACCAGCAGCGCTTTGCCCATGGCTGGAAGAGAGGTGCTACCGCGATCGCTCGTCTGGGCCTCGACCCAGTTTCGCAGCCCGTAGCTCGTCTGTAAGACAGTTTCGCTGGCCCAAGCGCCGAAGACAAAGACAAAGCAAATGATCAGCCAAATGAGCTGAGCCGACTCTCGTAGAATATCCCAGGTGAGGGCGAGCATCTTCTGATAAATTTTGGCAGTTTCGGGCGCAAAGAGCAGCTCCCAGAGTTTTGCAGCTTGTGCTTGAATACGATCCATGATTTTTAGCTTGATGGCTACAGGCAGATTGTTTCTAGCTTATCGACCGAAGTTGATTTGCTAATGATCCTTTTGGGTGAAAACCCGTTGCGGCTTCGGGCGGAAGTGCCCGTATTGACCGCGAAGCGAATCGTGACACTATCCGCCCCAGACCTTTTCCAAGACGGCCTCGGGTTTAAGGTCGGCCAGGCGGCTACTGGCCGACTGAATGCCCACCGCTCGGGGGTCATCCTGGGCGGGTTTGGGTAGAACTCGGCTGGGCTCACTGGCCCCCAGCATCGCTAGGGTAAACACGTTCAGCGCGATCGCAAGCTGCATCACATAGCAGTCGGGCGTGATCACCAGGTCGGCCCCGGCAACCATCGCTGCCGTCTGGCCAATATTCCCCGGCCCCGCAATTTTGAGGCTGCCCTGACTGGCGCTGAGTTCGCCAATTGCCGAGCGACTGTCGGCGGTCTGAAGCAGTACCACTGGTAGCTGCGGCTGCTTGCTCTGGAAATCTTGAATCAGCGTCTGCCAGCTGGCGACGGGGTACGGGTCAGGGTCTGCGTTCAGCGGCGCCGCCGGGCCAGGATACATCAGCACGTAACCCTTCTGGAGACCGAGCTTTTCACGCTTCTGAGCGGCCCAGTCCAGGTCGGCCTTGGGCAGGTTAACCGACAGCTCGGGACAGGTAGACTTAACCCCAATACCCTGGAGCAAATCGTGGTAGAGCGCTGCCTGATACTGGTCGGGATGGTAGGGAACGGTCGCGGTATACAGCCAGGGCGTGCCAGTAGTGCTATAGGTAATCCGAGTCGGTATGCCGCTGAGCCACAGCAGCAAGCTTTCGCTCCAGCGGGGCTGGGTGAGAAAGACCACTTCGTATTCGCGATCGCGCATAATTCCTAGCAGATTCGCCCAGTCTGAGGGGCTATTGCGGGACTCATAGTCAAACGGAATCACGCTATTGACCTGTTTGCAAACTCGGTAGGCCGCCGTCGCTCGGGGCTCTACCACAACGCTGACTTCAGCCTCGGGGTAGGCCCGCTTGATGTCGTCTAACGTCGGAAAAAAGAGGAGCTGTTCGCTAATGCCGCCAGGGACTAGGGCCAGTATTCGCATACTATATATTCACGGATTCCAGGGGTTGTCCGCTGTCCATTCTAATTGAAGCCGTGATAGTAGCGCTGTTTCAATTGCAATAAAAATAGAATCTTTGGAACTTAGCGTTTTAGAGGCCCACCTTGTACCTACTTATCCCCGCTGCTGGCATCGGTCGGCGACTCAGTGCCGCCTGGCAGCAGGCGCCACGCAATAAGCTGCTGCTGCCGCTGCGCAATCGGCCGCTGCTGGCCTGGACGCTGCTCGCCGCCGAGGCCGCCCAGTCGATTCGCTGGATCGGGATTATCTGCCAGCCGACCGACCAGCCAGACTTTGCCGCGATCGCAGATACGCTATCCCTGTCCACACCCGTCCACTTTATTACTGGCGGCGATACGCGACAGGCCTCGGTTTACAATGGCCTTCAGGCTTTGCCCGCGGAGGCCGCCCAGGTCCTGATCCACGACGGAGCGCGCTGCCTGAGTACCCCTGACTTATTCGACCGCTGTGCCGCAGCGTTCCAATCTTGCAAAGGATTCATCGCTGCCGTCCCGGTCAAAGACACGATTAAGCAGGTCAACGCCAACCGTCAGATTGAACACACCCCCGACCGCAGCCGCCTTTGGGCTGCCCAAACGCCCCAGGGGTTTGATGTTTCCCTGTTAAAGGACTGTCATCGGCGAGGCCACGACCAGGGCTGGGCAGTGACGGACGATGCTGCCCTGTTTGAAAAATGCGGCCTGCCGGTCAATATCGTCGAAGGTGAAGAGACCAATCTGAAAGTCACGACGCCCGCTGACCTGTCCATTGCCGAACTGATTCTTAAGCAGCGACTACGGGGAACCGATTGATGAATAGCGTAATAGCACGAAGCCCCGGTACCGAACCAGGGCTTTACTGATAGGCAAATGCGGGTAGAAGGGCTGGGTTAAAAACGCTATGCCCAGATGCTCCAGAAATTCTCCCAAAGATTTTCCCAGAGGTTCTCCCAGAGATTCTCCCAGAGGTTCTCCCAGAGGTTCTCCTAGAGGTCGCCGCCGCGAAGCGCTAATAGAAATACGATGGCAGGCCCTGAAATCACGACCATTGCCAGTACCGTAAGCTGGGCGATTAGGATAAAATCAATATTGCTTAAGAAACTCATTAAACCTCCGAAAAATCCAGGCTAAAAAAATCAGGCTAAACCCTGCTGGCCATGTCTGTTGAAAGCTATTGTACCTGTTAGCGGCGGGGTAATTAAGCCGGATTTAATAAAACGCCAAATGGAATTTAGGTCACTGCCCCCGCTGGCTACGCTCTTGCCCATCATCCACCCCCAAAATCAATGCCAACCTGGCAATGCGTCCAACAGTGTGGTGCCTGCTGCCACCTAGACCCCACCGACCGCCCCGACCTTGCGAGCTATCTAACGGCTCCACAGCTCGAGCGCTACCTCAGCCTAGTCGGCGAAGATGGCTGGTGCATTCACTACAATGCCGCCACCCGTCAGTGCCAGATTTATGAGACCCGTCCAGACTTTTGCCGGGTGCAGCCAGACACCTTCGAAGCCATGTTTGGAATTGGGCCAGAAGCGCTAGATGAATTCGCGATCGCCTGCTGTGAACAGCAAATTGAATCAATCTACGGCGATCCCAGCCCAGAACTGACCCGGTTTCACCAAGCCGTCTACCCTTAGCGATAGCGTTTTGGCCAGAGTCCACTAAGATAATGAAAGAAATGTGAAATCTAAGCGCCCGTGTCACCTGCCCAAGATTCTTCCCCCATTGCTGGCCAAACCGCTGACCAATCTGCTGGTGAGCCCTATGCAGCCTTAAAAAAGGGCTTTTGGAGCATTTTTTTCTCCACCTTTGTGACCATATTTCTGGCAGAGCTGGGGGATAAAACTCAGGTGACGACCCTGCTAATCAGCGCTGAGGCCAACTCGCCCTGGACGGTGTTTGCTGGAGCGGGCCTGGCACTGATTTCGACTAGCCTAATCGGTGTGCTGCTGGGCCGATGGATGGCGAAGCGGATTTCTGCCAAAACGCTGGATACGATGGCTGCGGTGCTGCTGCTGCTAATTACCATTTGGCTAGTCGCAGATGTCGTTGGCTTGTGAACACCTGCATGCAACCCTAATCGTGAACCACGAATGGATTGGAATCTTTTAAGCGTTAGCTTTGTCGCCGTTTTTCTATCTGAGCTAGGAGATAAGAGCCAGCTAGCCGCGATCGCGCTCAGCGGTAGTTCTTCATCCCCTAAGGCGGTATTTGCCGGAGCCGTTGGGGCGCTGCTGCTAGCCAGCTTTTTAGGCGTGATTTTAGGCGAAGGAACGGCCAACCTGCTGCCGGAGCGACTCGTCAAAGCAGTCGCCGCTATCGGCTTTGGGCTGATGGCGGTGCGGTTGCTCTGGCCCCATTCAGACCTGCCAGACTAGCCCTGGGCAATGTCCTGGAACTCGCTGGCCACGTCACCATAGCAGAGCTTGAGCAGACCGGCTGCCGCGGTTAGCTTCAGCATTTCTAATGCCCAGTAGACGCTGTGCATTAGGTTCATCGCTGCTGGGACGGGCTCAGCGGCGGCGCTGAGCTGAAGTCCCAAGGCGCTCATCTGCGGCGTGAGCAGGTAGGTATAGACAAGCGCGATCGCCAGCAGCCCGCTGCCGATCAGCATTGCCCAGCGGCTGCGGCTGCCGCTGACCAGAACAGAAAATTCACTTTGCCGCTGCCGCAGCGCCAGCAAACCAGTCAAAATGCAGGCCGCACAGAGCAGCTCAACCCGGTTAAACGTCCAGAACAGACCGTAACCCGCGGAGGCAAAGCCCGGCTCCTCCATCATGCCGGTACCGTACATCATCGGCATGAGCAAAAAGTCTAGAAATAGGCTGACGCTAAGCCAGAACGCAGCCGCGGCTAGGACTAAGCTGTCCCAGTTGAACTGTTTGGTCGAAAGCTTGGAATGGAACATGATGGCGTGCTTAAGAAGTGAAGAATAATCAATATTTTCACTTTAGCGAAGTGAAAAAGCGCTGTCCTGAAACTAGGCCATTCGTGATGTTTCTTTGCAATTAGTTAGTAAGTTTTTCTACCTACTAGAACGGTCATTTCTGAGCTCCGCTCGGCTAGGTTCTGATCTTCGATAGAGATACTTCTGACTCTGCCCGGCTAAGCTAAAGCTATCTTTTCTCAATGGCCTGGGCGGTGGAATTTTATGACTCAATCAGATCCGACAGATCCGAAAGCACCGAACTCTGGAGACAGCGCGATCGCGCCCAGATGCCGTCAGGGGGCAACCTTCGCCGCAGTTTTTGCCGCCATCATCGTCAATGCCCTGTCGAATTTCTTTCCCCTAGGCGGCGCCAATATTGGCGAGATTGCCAATACGGTCTTCGCCGACGTCAAGATTACGCCAGCTAACTATGCCTTTGCCATTTGGGGGCTGATCTACGTTGGCCTGATCGGCTTTAGTTTCTATCAGGCTCGACCTAAGCTGCGGTTTGACCCCAGCCTACGCCAAACTGCCTACGGCGTGATCGGCGCCTGCCTGTGCCAAATTGCCTGGGTCTTTGCCTTTCAGCTCAGATATTTCTGGCTGTCGGTGCTGCTGATGGTTGGCATCCTCGCCTGTCTGATTGGCGCCTATCGCGCCTCCCATCGCGCGCAGCCGCCCGCTCGCCAGCGCCGCTGGCTGCTGCAAATCCCGATTAGCCTCTACCTGAGCTGGATTACTGTCGCCACCGTCGTCAACGTTGCCTCCGCTCTAGTCGCTTCAGGCTGGGGCCAGTGGACCCTCGCCGCTACCACCTGGACTATCTTGATGGTCATCGTCAGTGCCCTAATCGCCGCCGTCGTCACCACCCAGTACAAAGACGCCACCTTCCCCGCCGTCACCATTTGGGCCCTAATCGCGATCGCCCTCCGCGCCACCAATCCCGCCTCTATTTCCTTAGTCGCCAGCGGCCTGGCCGCCGTCTTGGGCCTCCTCACCCTCTGGCTCAACCTGCCCAAACCCAAACCAGCCCCCTAACTCCATCACCCGATCACCCCATCACTCTTAACTCTTTACCCTCTACCATCCCCCCCATGCACCGTCTTCACCCACTTCAGCCGCTTAGGCCGCACTGAAATCCGTACCGTCGTCGTCGCAATCACCACCAGCCAGTGAAACATATAGAGCGTGCCGCGAACGGTATATAAAACCGCTAGCGGTACCGGCATCTTCTGGGTGCGGCGGAGCGTGGTAAACATGCCCCAGCAGGACATACTTACGGCCAGGGAAGTCAGCGGGCTAAAGATAGGCAGCCGGTGTCGCACGATTGAGAGGGCCAGGTCGGGGATCGCCACCGCAGGCAGCAGGTACTGAATCAGCCAGAAGCCAACCATGTCAATCGATTTTTGCCAGCCCAAGCCATTGCGGGCCAGCGGTCGCCAGTAGTCGAGGTAGCGCTGAAAGCCGCCTTCAGCCCAGCGGTTGCGCTGATGCCAGAGCGAGCGAGTCCTAACTACGCCCTCTTCACCGACGGCGGGGGCAAATAGCAGCTCGATATCCCACCGGTTTAGGTGTAGCTGAATGGAGAGATCAAGGTCATCTGTAATGGTTTCCTCATTCCAGCCGCCGCACTGAATCAGCGCCTCGCGCCGGACAAACTGGCCGTTACCGCGCAGTTCGCCGATCCCGCCAATCGCCGTACGATGCTCTTGGAAATAGGCATCCAGAGCCATTTCGGCCACCTGACCCTGGGTCCAAAAGTTGATTTCCGGGTTGACGATCGCCTTGCGGGCCTGCACCGCTCCGACATTTTCGGTAAACATCGGTACGAGCTGACGCAGCAGGTCAGTCGGTACCTGAGCATCGGCATCAAAAACGGCCAGGAGGCTGCCCTTCGTGCGGGGCCAGACCTGATTCAGGGCACCCGATTTACCCCCAATCGCATCGGGGCCACGGCGAATCACCTGGAGGCGCGGATACTGCTGCGCCAGCTGCTTAAGAATTTCCGGGGTGCGATCGGTGCTGTGGTCATCGACCACCCAGAGGTCGTAGCGCTGGGGGGGATAGTCGAGCCGGAGCAGCGATTCAACCAGTTTGGCAATGACCGCTTCTTCATTCTTGGCGGCGACCAGCAGCGAGAGGTAAGGCCAGGCTTGAGCCTCCGCAGCGCTGACGGGGTGAGCGAAATGGGACGGCAGCGGCTGGGGGAGGGGACGCGATCGCGCCAATCCCACCCGTACCGCATGAACGCCCATTAGCGCCGTTATGCTGAGCACGGCCCACTCTCCCCAGGTGACCAGGTGTAAAAAGACCGTTCCACTCCACAGCAGGCTCAGCGCAAAGGCCGCCTTCAGACGACGTCCGGCATAGCCTGGGGAAAAGTCCGGCTCGGTCTCGGTCGAAAGCTCAGCGAAATCAGACATGCTTTAGCCGTTTAGATCTCTTTGCAAAAAGTTCAAACAAATTTAAACCATACCCCTTTGTATACCCATCGACTAGCTAGACCTTCTGACTATGGCTAACGCCTGATTGACTTTCTGGCTGAGCGGGCATTCTAAACTCAAGGCGGCAGCCCGCCCAGCCGCAGGGGCCGTCCTAATTTAGTCAGTGGGAGCAATCGTTTGAGCTATGGCAATCGAAGGAATCAAGCCGGCTAGCCAGCAAGATGTCAATGTGTACATGCCCTATTACCAGGGGGACAACAAGCGCCGGGCTCTCCCCTACGCCATTGGTCTGTATAAGCAAGGCAACTTGGAAGGCGAGCGCCAGATTGAAGGCAGTGACAGCATTGTCTTCTTAGCGACCTGGAACATTTCGATGCTGCCGGCTGACCTGACGCGCTGCCGCATGCAGTTCGACGGGAATGCTGAACTCAGCTATGAGATGACGCTGGCGACGTTTGAATTTGTGGACTATTTGATTACTGCGGTTACCGCAATGTCCCATAAGAAGACGCCTGACTTTTCCAAGGTGTTTTATCGCAAGCTGCTACGGATAGACGAATAGGCTCTACCCTCTAGGGAACGTGTCAGAATAAGGCAAAAAGCCGCTATCCTGAGACGGACAAAGAGGAGTCATCCATGCCTAAGTTACCGAAACATCTACTCGTCGGCTCAACCGAAGCCTACAGCGGCAAGTCGGCTACCGTGCTAGGTCTGGGCCTTCAGCTTCAGCAGCGGGGCCTGGATATGGCCTATGCCAAACCGATTGGGACCTGTCCCAGCGAATCGGGTACAGGCGAAGATGAGGATGTTCGGTTTATTACCCAGGCCCTCGACCTGGCGAGCAATCGGGTGCGCCCGACGCTTTTCTGTTTAGACGAAGAGACGATTCAGAGTCAGCTAGCCTCTAGTGCTCTCAGCTATCGGCAGCAGCTCGAAACCTATGTCCAGGGAACCGGCGAAGATCTGCTGCTGACCGAGGGGCCAGGGACTTTGGAAGAGGGCATCTTATTTCAGCTTTCTCTCCCTCAGCTGGCTGAGATGACCGATGCTTCAGTGCTGCTGGTGGCCCGTTTTCGCTCCGTCCTGATCGTCGATCGGCTGCTGGCCGCAAAGCAAAAGCTGGGGCCGCGGCTGCTGGGCGTTTTAATCAACGACGTCCCCGCAGCGGAGATACCGATGGTAGAATCCCAGGTCAAAGACTGCCTGGAGCGGCATCAAATTCCGGTGCTAGGAATTTTACCGAGTACGCCCCTCATGCGCAGCGTCAGCGTTGCAGCCTTAGTGCAGGCTCTCGATGCGGAAGTGCTGAGCCGACCCGAGCGGATGGATCGGATGATGGTCGAGCAGCTTTCGATTGGGGCGATGAACGTCAACTCGGCGCTGCGCTATTTTCGCAAGGCCCACAATATGGCCGTCGTCACCGGCGGCGATCGCTCCGACATTCAGATCGCGGCCTTAGAAACCTCAACTCAGTGCCTGATTCTGACCGGTCATCTACCGCCCAAGGACGAGATTCTGAGTCGGGCTAAAGACCTGGAAGTGCCGATTCTATCGGTGGATCTCGACACTCTTACTACGGTAGAAATTATCGATCGGGCCTTTGACCAGATGCGCCTACAGGAACCGGTCAAAGTCGAGTGCATTCAACATCTGATGGATGAGCACTTTGACATTGAGCGGCTAATTGCTGAGCTGAGCCTGCAGCCCGCCGTAACCGCATAAAATTATACGCCTGAATCTCGGACGGTTTGGTAAAATTAGCCCGTCCTTTCTTTTATATTTTGGTACCTCTTTGAGTCAGTCTATTGAAAGCACAACTGAAGCGCTAAAGCCCGATACCTTTCTACAAGAGCTGGCGACGATTCAGCAGTCCGGCTCTAAGCGTATTGCTATCTTAGGGTCGCGCCATGTGCCCATTACTCACCTGCGCCTAATTGAGCTGATGAGCTATGCGCTTGTGCTGGGGGGCAACCGGCTGATGACTTCGGGCGCTACCGGCACCAACTCGGCGGCGATTCGGGGAGCGATGAAGGCCGATCCCAACCTGCTGACGGTGATTTTGCCCCAGAGCCTGAAGCGGCAGCCGCGCGAATCGCGGGAGCAGCTGGAGGAAGTGACCCACCTGGTTGAGAACGAAGCAAATGATACGCTTTCGCTCGCCGAGGCTAGCGCCCTGTGTAACCAGGAAATTATCTCCCGCTGCCAGCAGCTGATCTGCTTTGCCTTTCATGACAGCGCCACGCTGCTCAAGACCTGTAAGGAGGCCGAAGAGCAGCGAAAGGTTGTAACGTTATTTTATTTTGACTAACTGTGACTGAAGCTTTACTGAGTCTCCCCAGTGCGCTGCTCTACAGCATTGCGATCGCGGGCATCCTCATCTACATTCCCTTTCTCCTGGTCGGGCTGGCCCGGGTGCAGACGGGCTACGACATTGCTGCGCCTAGAGCCATGTTCGATAAGCTGCCCGCCTACGCCCAGCGGGCCACCTGGGCGCACCAGAACAGCTTCGAATCGTTTATGCTGTACGCCCCGGCGGCGCTGATGGCCTACATCACGGGGCAGGCTTCGACCGCTGCTCTGGCTGCAGTGGGGGGTTACCTAGTGGCACGCCTGTCTTACACTGCGTTTTATATACTGAGTATTCCACTGCTGCGATCGCTCTCCTGGGCCATCAGCATGGTCGCGATCGGCACGCTCTATTTTCTCAGCTGCCGGTCCGCTTGGATGCAGTAGCCCCCCTGCCGAATTTAAATTTTCCTATGGCTTCCACCTATTCATTTGACATTGTCAGCGACTTCGACCGTCAGGAGCTGGTCAACACCCTCGACCAGGCCCGCCGCGAGATTGGCAGCCGCTACGACCTCAAAGACACCGATACGACGCTGGACCTCAGCGATGACAGTATTACCGTCGAAACCGCCAGCGACATGACCCTCGACGCGGTGCATACGGTGCTGCAAACCAAGGCGGCTAAGCGCGAGCTGTCGATGAAAATTTTTGACTTTGGCAAGGTCGAGTCGGCCAGCGGCAATCGAGTCCGCCAGGAAGTAAAGCTGCAAAAGGGGATTAGCCAGGACATCGCCAAGCAAATTTCCAAGCTGATCCGCGACAACATGAAGAAGGTGCAGGCGTCGATTCAGGGAGACGCGGTGCGGGTCTCAGCCAAGTCTAAGGACGATTTGCAGGAAGCGATGCAGCTAGTACGCGCCGAAGATTGGCCAGTGGCGCTCCAGTTCACCAACTACCGCTAAGCCTTCCTGAATCTACAAATCCTGCATCATCCAGATCGCCTGGGGGGAATAGCCTAATTTTTCATACAGCTGCATTGCGGGCTGATTGGCGGTAAACACCTGTAGGCCTATTTGGTCATATCCCTGATGCCTGGCCCATCGATGGGCGCAATCCATCATGGCCCGGGCCAGCCCCCGGCGGCGATAGTCAACCGAAATATAAACCAAAAAAATATAGGCCTGCTTCTGGCCGCTGCGCTGGTCAATTGCTTCGCCCAGCCAGAGGCAGCCGATGGGCTCGGGTCGCGCGACACCAGGTAGTCCGACTGGGAACCCATTCTCATCTGCCATCAGCCACCAGATTTGTGACTGGCTGGACAGATGGCGCTCTACCGTATCGGCTAGGTGAGATAGGGAATCGACTGCGCCCAGCTCGCGGTAAGCCCGCTGCATGAACTTGACCAGCCGGGCGCGGTCGAGGGGCGAGCCCGATTCCAGCCGGTAGCCGGGAATATCAAAGCTAGGAGGGCTGGGGCGATCGCGCATCGCCGCTAAACGGTGCCCGCATCCCCATGAACCAGGGTCGTCAGCGATGGCACAGGCTGCATGGCAGCATCTGAAGTTGGAGCAGAAGGCGTCGCGGCGTCAACATCTTCAATTGGCGCCGGCGCCATCATGTCATTCGGCAGAAAAATTCGGGCGCTGACGGCCAGCATCGCCACCAGAAAAATTAAAACGACCAGCAGTGGAGCAATGTAGGACCGAAAGAAAGACATGGAGCCTGGGTTTATGAAGTAGTCTTTTTTATTCTATGACTCCAAAGGTTCTAAGGGGGATTCTACGGTTCTGAGAAGACATCTTCATCGTCAAGCCCGGGTCGGGGCATGGGCGCAATCGGGCGGCGGTTGAGCTGGCGTAGCCACCACCAGCCCAGTACGGCGATGACCAGCGACAGCCAGCCAGTTAGCGATTGCAGCAGCAAAAAGCCGCCGACGGTAAACATCGCGCCAAACAGCAGCAGCAGCGATGCCAGCACCCGCTGGCCGTCCAGAGCTAAATTTTGCAAGGGCCGCAGACCGGTGCGCTGCCGCTGTCGCCGCCAGCCGGGACCGCCGGGGCGGACCTTGGCATAAAAGCGATCTAGCGTTTCGTCAGACTCGGGCGGGGTAATCAGCATCACCGTGACCCAAATCGCGGTTGTGATCGCCGAAGTCACCAGCAGCCGCAGTCCAAAGTCCTCAATCGTCAGTATCGGCACCACGCTGGTTAGCAGTCCAATTACGAAACCTCCCACCATTGAGGCCAGCTCAGCAGGCGCGTTGATCCGCCACCAGAACCAGCGCAGAATCAGCACCAGGCCCGGCCCGGTGCCAATGGCGATGACCAGGCGAAAGACCGTGGCCACATCGGTTGCAAAAAAAGCCGCGATCGCGCCCAGCGCCGTCACCCCCACAGACGCCAGCCGCCCCGCCAGCACCAGCTCTGCCTGAGTCGCCTGGGGCCGAATAAAGCGGCCATAGAGGTCGTTAGTCAGATAGGACGCGCCCCAGTTAATCAGGGTAGACACCGTACTCATAAAAGCCGCCAGCAGCGACGCCACCACCAGCCCCAGCAGCACTGGGGGCAAAAAATCCAGCATCAGCATGGGGTAGCCCAGCTCCCGGTCTTCCAGATTCGGGTAAATTACCACCGCCGCTAGAGCAACCACAATCCAGGGCCAGGTGCGGATGACGTAATGCAGAATGTTGAAAAACCAGGCGGCTTTTTCTGCCTCGCTTTCACTTTTAGCAGCGGCCAGACGCTGAATAAATTCGCCGCCGCCATCGCTGCGACGGAAAGACCACCACTGGAGCATTACGTAGGCTAAAAAGGTGCTTGCTGGAATCCCCGCCACCGCGCTCCAGCCGATGCCGCCGTCAAAGCTGAGCGGTACGATGCTGAGCATGTCCTGATTCGTAGCGGCCTGCACCTGGTCAACCAAAGACGCCATGCCGCCGACAGAGGCGACTGCCGCGATCGCGACTACAATTGCCCCGAATAAAGCCAGAAAGAACTGTAAGAAATCCGTCGCGACCACGCCCCACAGCCCGGAAAATCCGGCATAAACTAGCACCAGCAGGCCGATCCCAATGACGCTCCAGAGCTTCGTGCCCTCGCCAGGATCGATCCCCAAACTCTGCCAGAGCTGGAGCGCGTCGATCGCTTTGCGCATCGCCAGCATGGCGTAGCCAATGCCAATGCAGTTAATCGGTACCGCAAACAGAAACGCCTTGACGCCGCGTAACCAGGCCGCCGTCTGACCGCCGTAGCGCATTTCCGTCAGCTCAGCGTCGGTGACAATTTCCGACCGCCGCCACAGCCGCGCGAAGATGTAGATCATAATCACATGGGCAATCCCAAAGCTCCACCATTCCCAATTGCCCGCAATCCCCCGATTGCCGACCACGCCCGCAATGTAGAGCGGCGTATCGATCGAGAACGTGGTCGCAGCCATGCTCGTCCCCGCCAGCCACCAGGGCAGCGAACGACCTGAGACAAAGAAATCCACTAGACTGCCCGAGGCTTTGCGGGAGAGGTAGATTCCCAGGGCCATCGTCGCAATTAGGTAGGCCAGTACAATCAGCCAGTCGATCAGTAGCATAGGCGGCTCCGTGGGGTTTAGCGATCATGCCATAGCTTGGCCACAAGCCATAGGGGCTGTACAAGACTTACGGGATTGACCCCAAGAGGCTGAAGGATTAATGAGTTCCTAAAATTCGTAATTCTGATGTTCAAATTTCTGAAAACCAGCGCTGCCACCCTTGGACTGCTCACAGCAGCGGTAGCCGACGGCCTAGCCCGGTTTATGGACAGCTACGATGGGCCGTTGCAGACTGACTGCTAGAACAGCCCGTCCTGCTCGATCTCTTCAATTACCTGAAGCCCGCGCGAGTCACCGACGCTTAGAATCGCGGTGCGAGCGTCTTCCCGCACCCCCAGCTCGTCGTCTTCGGCAAAGGTTTCGATCAGCGCGTCGATCGCAGTCGCATAGACCACGTTTGACGGCAGCTCAGCGCAAATCTGGCCGATAGACCAGGCACAGTTACTGCGGACGGCGGCCACGGGGTCGCGTCGCATCACCTGAACCAGCGGCGGCATCGCCTTGATCATCGACCCATAGTCGATATTAACCGTCTGGGCCAGAGCGCTGGCCGCCCACAGGCGCACGGCGGAAATGTCGTTTTTGACCGCATCTACCAGCGGATCGACGACGCGGGGATCGCGGGCATTGCCCAGCGCCCAGATCATGCCCTTGCGAGCATAGCCGTTCCAATCGCGGTTGAACTGTTCGATCAGCGGCTCAATGGCAGTGTCATTGGGATTGCGGCCTAGCCCGTAGGCGGCGCTCACCCGCACCAGCGGACAGGGATCGCTTAGGAGCAAAATCAGCTGCGGCACGGCCCGGGCGTCTTGAATTTCACAAAAGGCCCGAGCTGCCAGCATCCGCTGCTGGCTATCGGTATGGGAAAGCAGCGCCAGCATTTCATTGGGATCATACTGGGGGCCATCAGATTCGCTAGAGGCTGGAATCTGATCTAGCGGGTCGAGGGGGCTATCCAACCCCACCGCCGCATCTAATACCGATAGCTCATCGTCATACATGGCTAAAATCCCGCCAGCAGCTAGAGCTCAGAGATCACTTCGCGGGCTGCCGCTAGCGTCTGGTCAATATCAGCCTCGGTATGGGCCAGGCTAGTAAACCCGGCTTCAAATTGGGAAGGTGCCAGGTACACGCCTCGCTCTAACATGCCCCGGTGGAAGCGGCTAAACTTCTTCAGGTCTGACTGCTGGGCATCATCGTAGTTATGGACGGGACCAGCGGTAAAGAACAGGCCAAACATGGCGCTGAGGCTGCCGCCGTAGACTTCGTGACCCTGCTCGCGGGCGGTCTCTAGCAGGCCATCGCTTAGCTTTTTCGTGATCTTCTCCAGCTGCTCATAGGTACCCGGACGCCGCAAAATCTCCAGCGTCTTCAGCCCCGCCGTCATCGCCAGCGGATTGCCCGACAGCGTTCCGGCCTGATAGACCGGCCCGGCGGGCGCAATCATCTCCATGATGTCGCGCCGCCCGCCGTAGGCCCCGACTGGCAGACCGCCGCCGATGATCTTACCCAGCGTGGTCAGGTCGGGAGTGACGCTGAACCTCTCCTGAGCGCCGCCGTAGGCAATCCGAAAGCCGGTCATCACTTCGTCAAAGACCAGCAGCGCGTCCTGCTCCTGAGTAATTTCGCGCAGTCCTTCCAGAAAACCCGCGTCGGGGGTGACGAAGCCAGAGTTACCGACGACCGGCTCTAGGATGACGCCCGCGATCTCGCCGGGGTTTTGCTCGAACAGCGCCTTGACTGCTTCTAGGTCGTTGTAGGAGGCAGTCAGGGTCATGCTGGTAGAAGCCTTGGGCACGCCGGGCGAGTCGGGCAGGCCCAAAGTAGCGACGCCAGAACCAGCCTTGACCAGGAACATATCGGCGTGTCCGTGGTAGCAGCCCTCAAATTTGATGATCTTGTCGCGCCCGGTAAAGGCTCGCATCAGACGCAGTACGGCCATGCAGGCCTCTGTGCCGGAATTGACAAAGCGCACCATCTCAATGCTGGGAACGGCTTCGATTACGGTCTCGGCCAGTACGTTTTCGAGCTGGCAGGGCGCGCCGAAGCTGGTGCCTTTTTCTAGCGCAGCGGATAGGGCCTGGAGCACTTCTGGGTGAGCATGGCCGCAGATGGCAGGACCCCAGGTGCCGACGTAGTCGATGTACTGGTTATCATCGACATCCCAGATATAGGCCCCTTTGACTCGGTCAAATACGATCGGCTGCCCGCCGACCGAGCGAAAAGCCCGCACCGGTGAATTTACCCCACCCGGCATGAGCGACTGAGCCGCTGCAAAAATTTCATCAGATTTGGCCGTTTTCAAAGTTGTGGTGCTAACCAAAGCGTTCTCCTGATTGTCCTGATTGAGGGGAATGGAAGGATTGGGATACTCGAATCTAAAAGCGATTAGCGGCTAAACGTCCATCAGCGATAGACGGTGAACAGTATTTTTTATCCTAGCGGCTGGGATGGGGTAGGGTTGGAGATGTTAAGGAATGTGTTGGGGAGTGGGGGAGTGGTTGGCTTGCATCTGGCACAATGGGTTGAGGAAAGGACTCTATGGGAAATGATGAAGGAGCTCTGGGAGGGATTGAAGTGAGACAGAAACACAATGGATGAGCTAGAGACGCTGGCAGGAGCTGTGCCGGTCGATAGTATTCGCTATGACGAGCGGGGGCTGGTGCCGGCGATTGTGCAGGACTATTTGGACGGTACGGTGCTGATGCTGGCCTGGATGAATGCCGAGTCGCTGCAAAAGACGATGGCGACAGGCGAAACCTGGTTTTGGAGCCGGTCGCGATCGCAGCTCTGGCACAAAGGAGCCACTTCAGGCCATCGTCAGAAGGTGCAGTCGCTGCGCTACGACTGCGATAGCGACGCGCTGCTGGTGACTGTAGAGCAGCTGGGCGATGTGGCCTGCCATACGGGGGAGCGCAGCTGCTTTCATCAGGTGGGTCTAATTGAGGCGGCGGGTAGCGCAGCCGTGTCGCCGCCCGCCGATACCCTGTCCCAGGTGTATGGGGTAATACGCGATCGCCAATCCCACCCCCAGCCCAACTCCTATACGAATCGGCTGCTCGACGGCGGCGACAATAAGATTCTGCAAAAAATCGGTGAAGAGGCGGTCGAAGTTGTGATGGCCTGCAAAGATGAGGCGCCAGCGGAGATTGCTGCCGAGGTAGCCGACCTCTTTTATCATGTGCTGGTCGCGATCGCGCATCACCATGTCGATATCAAAGCCGTCTACCGTCAGCTTCAGTCGCGGCGCTAGGGCTTACTTATGCTCGGGATGCTCGACTTCAGGGCAGTCAACCCCAAGCTGGTTAATCCGCTGAATAAACTGATGCAGTCGGCCAAAGTCGCGGTTGTTAAAATGCAGGGCTAGCCGGGGCAGATGCTCGGTCTCGTCGCCCTGCTCCGCCGCTAGGGTCGAGATTGCCTCAATCTTGCCCTGGCTGAGAATATCGCCAAATTCGACGTTGAGCTGGTCTACCGCACCGCCTGAAAGCGGCGAGGTCAGTCGAATAATCAGCTGGCCGTCCACGTAGCGGCTGGAGTGAAACACCCGGTAGAAGCTCACGATTGCCTCACAGGCCTGGTCCAGGTCGTTCGTCACCGTATAGAGGCTGGGATCGTCCGGGCTGACCAGGCCACGCTCCAGCAGATGGTCGCGGATGTAGCTGTCCCAGCCCTTCCAATAGTCGCCGCCGGGGTGGTCGATCAGCACAATCGGCATCGGCCCGGCCTTACCCGTCTGGATCAGCGTCAGCGACTCAAACGCTTCGTCCTGAGTGCCAAAACCGCCCGGGAAAAGCGCGATCGCGTCGCTCTCTCGCAGAAAAAACAGCTTGCGGGTGAAAAAATACTTAAAGTCAATCAGCTTAGGGTCGGCAGCCATCACCGGGTTTGCCCCCTGCTCAAACGGCAGCTGAATGTTCAGTCCAAAGGAGCGTTCTGGACCCGCTCCCTCATTACCGGCCTGCATAATCCCCGCCCCAGCCCCGGTCATCACCATAAACCCCTGGTCGGCCAGCCGCCGGGCAAACTCCATCGCCATCTGATAGTCGGGCTGGGTCGCTGGCGTCCGAGCCGATCCAAACAGGGTGATTTTGCGAATGTGGCGATAGGGATAGAATATTTGAAATCCCTGCTCCATATCCAGCAGCGCATGGCTGAGGATTTTCCAGTCGAGCCGGTCTGCCTCACGGCCGATCATCCGCACTAGCGTTTCCAGAATTTGCTGAATCAGCTGTCCGTGCTGCCGATCGGGCAGCTCAGCAATAATGTCAGCAATATCGGCCTGGAGGTGCGCTTCAAGCTTAGAGAGGGGAGCCGTCATAGAAAATGGGTTAAAAGGGCAATGCTCGTCAGGTGAACCTATTCTAGCGGCATTCGAATCGGCATTTGCATCGACGACTCACTCAAGCGAAAAGCCCTGGTTAGTCAAACTAACCAGGGCTCATAGCTGAGCAAAATTAAACCGGAGCTGCGCCTATAGATATTTTTCTAACGTATTCGCCAGCGTTGTTTTAGGGACTGCACCAACGACCATGTCAACACGCTGCCCCCCTTTGAAAATCATCAGCGTGGGGATACTGCGAATACCGTACTGACTGGCAATGCTCGGGTTGTCGTCGGTATTGACCTTAACGACCTTGACCTGACCGTCGTACTGTTCAGAAATTTCCTCTACTACGGGCGCGACCATCCGGCAGGGGCCACACCAAGGGGCCCAAAAGTCAACCAGGACGGGGACTTCGCTTTCCAAGACTTCTTGCTTAAACGTCGAATCTGTGACTTGTGCGGCTGTCATGCCTATCTTCCTTGACTTTTCTGATGTAAATCGATTTTACCACAGACCAGGCGCGGGGCATGGCCAAACCGTTCAGACCTAGCATAACCTCTCGGCAGGCTTTTCTCTGGAAAAAGTCTTAATGGAAATTCAAGCTTTTTTCTACTCAAGAGGAACCGCCCAGGCCGTAAAGCCTGAGCGGAGTGTGGTGTGAGGAGTGAACGGAAACTTTCGTCTCCGCTTCTTCTTTATTGTAAGAGACGCTAAGAGATTTGCCACTCCTAAATCAGGGGCAATAGCGCAATATTTCAAGAATTGCTCATATCTAAGGATAAAACTGTCCTGAGAGAAATTTGCTCAGCCCTACTTGCCCATACCGAGCTGCTGGGCCTTCTGATAGACCTTACCCTCAGTCAGCAGCGACGGCGCAATCACAATCTCAACCTGCTGCATTTCTTTAAGGTCCTTCGCGCCCAAGGTGCCCATGCTAGTTTTGAGCGCTCCCAGCAGATTGTGGGTCCCGTCGTCTAACTGAGCCGGGCCGCGCAGAATCTGCTTCAGCGTCCCCGTCGTGCCAACGCTGATCCGGGTACCCCGGGGCAGCACCGGACTGGGGGTCGCCATTCCCCAGTGAAAGCCCCGACCGGGCGCTTCCTGAGCTCGGGCAAAGGGGGAACCGATCATCACCCCGTCTGCGCCTGAAGCGATGCACTTACAGATATCGCCGCCGGTCACCAGGCCACCATCAGCAATTACGGTGACATACCGTCCGGTTTCGCGGTGGTAATCTTCCCGAGCTGCGGCACAGTCAGCAACCGCCGTCGCTTGGGGCACGCCCACCCCCAGAACGCCCCGAGAGGTACAGGCCGCACCCGGCCCAATCCCGACTAAAATCCCGGCTGTGCCAGTTTTCATCAGCTTTAGCGCTACGTCATAGGTCACGCAGTTGCCCAGAATCACCGGCATCGGCATCTCTGTGCAGAACTGGGAAAGGTCCAGAATGTTCGCCTGGGCAGAAAGGTGCGCCGTTGAAACGACAGTCGCCTGAATAAAAAAGAGATCGGCTCCGGCTTTGGCCACGGCCTGGCCATAGCGGCTGGCCCCAGCGGGGGTCGCACTGACGGCAGCAATGCCGCCCTGAGCCTTGATTTCTTGAATCCGCTGTTGAATTAGGGTCGGCTGCACCGGTTTGGCATAGAGCTCCTGCATCAGCGGCACAAACTCGGTCTTATCGACTGCGGCAATTCGCTCTAGCAGCGGAGTCGGGTCGTCATAGCGGGTTTGTAGCCCCTCTAAATTTAAAACGCCCAGCGCGCCTAGCTGAGACAGCTCTACCGCCATTCGCACGTCAACTACGCCATCCATCGCGCTGGCAATAATCGGAATTTCGCGCTCGATGCCGCCGATCTGCCAGGTCGTATCCGCCAGCTGCGGATCCAGGGTGCGTGGCCCCGGAACGAGGGCAATCTCGTCAATCCCATAGGCCCTACGAGCCGTTTTCCCTCGACCAATCTGAATATCCATTGAAGTATCCCAGTCCGCTGCTTAGCCTAAGATCATGCAGCTAGCCTAGCAAAGAAAGAACAGGCAATGCGGATTATTGCTTGAGTTGGGATAGCCCAGCGCTGATAATAGAATGGCTATCCATACGCCGCACCGATGAACCTATCGTCTCTGAAATTTTTTCGTAACTTACGGACAACTAACCGTCAGTTTGCCGTCATCGGGCTAGGGCGATTTGGGCGAGCGGTCTGCCTAACGCTGCACAGTATGGGCTATGAAGTACTCGGCATCGATCTGGATGAGAGTCGCGTTGCCCAGGTCTTAACCGACCAGATTGCCGCCCACGCCGTGCAGCTTGATTCAACCCAACCGTCTGCCCTACAGGAAGCCGGCATTCCCGACTTTGATACCGTTATTGTGGCGATTGGCAACTACGTGCAGGAAAGTATCATCACGACGCTAAACGTCAAGGAAATCGGCGTTTCCAACGTGGTCGCCAAAGCCTCTTCAGAAATTCACGGCAAGCTGCTGGAGCGGGTCGGAGCAGACCATGTCGTCTTCCCCGAGCATCAGATGGGCTGCGAGCTGGCGCGATCGCTGACTCGCCCCGGCATCCTAGATCGGTTTGAGCTCGACCCCGACCATAGCATTGTCGAGATTGTCGTGCCCCCGGCTTTTGATAATAAAACGGTAGTTGAGGTAGACCTGCGGAATCACTACGGGCTGACCCTGATGGCGATCAGCAAGGAAGACGAAACCGATAAGTTTGAGATCAATCCCAGCCCGGTTTCGCGGCTGCACGCGGGTTCCCTCATGGTGGTGATCGGCTCCAATAAAGGTATCGATCGGCTGCCGGTTTAGCACCTGGTATTACCCTATGAAAGCAATTGGCCTAATCAGCGGCACCTCCGTAGACGGCATCGACGCCGCGCTGGTCGAAATTAGCGGCGCCGGCTATCAGATTGCTGTGGAGCTGCTTAAGGCTACGACCTACCCCTACCCGGCGGGGCTGCGATCGCGGCTGCTCGCCGTCTGTGCCGACCAGCCGCTGACCATGGCTGAGCTAGCGACTCTAGATGACGCCGTGGCCACCCAGTTTGCCCAGGCGGCAATGGCGCTAAATGCCGATCTGGCGACCGTGACGCTGATCGGTTCCCACGGTCAAACGGTTTTCCACCGCCCGCCTCAGGCCGGTCCCCAGACCGATTCCCAATCTGGCGCTGAGGGCTTAGGCTACAGCCTCCAGCTTGGTCGCGGTGAGCTGATCGCACAGCTGACCGGCTGCCCCACCGTCAGCAATTTTCGCATTGCCGACCTAGCTCTGGGCGGTCAGGGCGCACCGCTGGTACCGCCGGTCGATGCCTGCCTGCTCAGCCATCCTGAATATGACCGGGCAATGCAAAATATCGGCGGCATTGGCAACGTCACCTACCTGCCCGCCTGGGCAGAGTCAGATAGAGCCGCAGCACCCCAGGGCGTCAAAGGCTGGGATACGGGGCCGGGCAATGCCTTACTCGACTGGGCGGTAGAGCATCTCTCAGCCGGACAGCTCACCTACGATCGGGACGGCGCTTGGGCAGCACAGGGTGTGTTCAGTCAGTCCCTGGTGGAAGCCTGGTTAGCGCATCCTTTCTATTCACAGCTGCCGCCTAAATCGACGGGGCGAGAGCTGTTTGGGGCGAGCTATGGGCGTCAGTGTTGGGCCCAGGCGCAGGCGCAGGAGCTAAGCCCAGCCGATTTTCTGGCTACCCTGACCGAGCTTACCGCCGTTTCAATTGAGCTCAGCTATCGCCAGTTTTTACCCCAGTTTCCGCAAGAGGTGCTGATTGGCGGCGGCGGTAGCCAAAATGCCTATCTGATGCAGCGCCTCCAACAGCGCCTCCGCCCTGCCACAGTTTTAACGACCGACCAGGCCGGGATAAGTTCTAGCTTCAAAGAAGCGATCGCCTTTGCGGTTTTGGGCTACTGGCGGTGGCATCAGGTGCCGGGCAATCTGCCGAGCGTCACCGGGGCTCGTGATCTCACCCTGCTGGGACAGATCGCGCGGGTTTAGGGCCAGTTAGAACCGGGCTCGATCCCCCTGGCCGAACTGGGTACTCTACTAAAGTCCTCTATTCTCACACCCCCGTGGCCCATAGTTTTTTGATCGAGCCTGGTCGCTGGACGCTCCAGGGCAACTGGCTGGCCCGAGAGGTCGCCCCAGCGCCGGTGAAAGGCAAAATTTTAGTGGCCTGGAACCGCGACCATTGGTTCACCATGGTGACAAAGCTGACCTTCCCGGGCAGCGAGCTAGCTGACCAGGTTTTACAGCATCGGGGCCGGGTGACCAGTCAAGAGCGTCAGTATACCTTTATGATGCAGCACAATCTGCTCGGCACCGTCGAAGGTGAGGGCTGGATTGCACCCGACTCAATCGTGCAGCGCTACTGGGTGCTGAGTGACCGGCAGCAGCGCACCGGCTTTGAAACGCTGTACCGCTTAACGGCTGACCAGTATCACCTATCGAGTGGCGTCATGGCGGGATATTACCTTGTCAGTACCATGGAGGCGGTTCTAGCCCGACATGATCACCCCGTCTAGCATGCAGCGCTATCCCTCGCCACAATGATGGTCAATTCTCATTTTGACTATAAGCTGTCGGACCGATACGAACTCACCGAGCCCATTGGCCAGGGCGCGATGGGAAGGGTCTATTTGGCGAGCGATTTGCTGCTGGGCGGCGTGCCGGTTGCGGTCAAGTTTCTATCGCAAACCCTGCTCGACGAAAAGATGCGCGATCGTTTTTTGCGCGAGGCGATGACCTGCGCTCAGCTCGGACAAAAGAGTATCCACGTGGTCCGCGTCACCGACTACGGCGTCAGCAGCGACGAGGTTCCCTTTTACGTCATGGAGTACCTTAAGGGACAAAGCCTGAGTCAGCTGGTGCAGCAGCCGCTAACCGTTCCCCGATTTTTAGGACTAACCCGACAAATTCTGCTAGGGCTGCAAACGGCCCACGCTGGGATTGCGGTGAACAAGCAGATGGTGCCGATTATCCATCGAGATATCAAACCCAGTAATATCCTGGTGATTCAAGACCCAACGGTGGGCGAACTGGTTAAAATTTTAGACTTCGGCATTGCCAAACTGCTCCAAACCGAAGGCGACCACACCGGCGGCTTCATGGGCACCCTGGCCTACTCCTCCCCAGAGCAGATGGAAGGGCAGGAGCTCGACCCCCGCTCAGATATTTACAGTCTGGGCGTGATGATGTATCAAATGCTGGAGGGAAACCTGCCCCTGCGGCCCTCAACGAATACCTTTGGCGGCTGGTACAAAGCTCACCATCGGGAATTTCCTAGGCCCCTGATAGAACAGGTTCCTCAGGTGCCCAGGCCGCTATCCGATCTGGTCATGGGCTGCCTGGAGAAGCGAGCCGCTGACCGGCCCCAGTCTGTTTTGCAAATATTGCAGCAGTGTCAGGCGTTAGAAGAGCAGTTCGGAATTGGGACTGCCGGGCAGCTAAGCGTTCCCTCCTCTCCGCTGGTCCGTAAGCTCAATGTCCCCGCGACTGAGTCGGGTTCTATCACCAATCAATTCTGCCGGCAGCAGCACTGGCCTGCCGATAAACCCATCGCCCAGATTGTTTTCCCCCAAATTTTGCAACCCCCTGAACAGCGGCTACCCTCACTCTGGGTCATGCTTCCCCCGGCTGAAATTGAGCAGCGGGTGCTGAGTACGCGCTACAACAACTTTATGTGTACCCAATCGCCCCACCCCATGGTGCTCTGGCTGACGGCACTCTACAGCAGTGCCAGCGGCCCGCGCTGGCTACCGTGCTATCTAGACCTAAAGCTGGAATTTTCGCAGCGTCTACTCTGGCTGCTGGGGGATGTGGGCTACTATCAGCTCTTGGTTTTTTCGTCTGAAGCTCCCCATCACTGTGAATTTGTCAAGCGGCTCAATGTCGCGGCTAGTCAGCGCAACCTGCTCAAGAGTTGGGTCACCACCGCCCGCACTCAGACCTCGGTCGGCTGCCCTAACAGTAGCAAAGAGCTGCTGCGGCGGGAACTCAATCAAAGCCTTAAACCCAAGCTGATGCTAAACTTTGAATCCATGCATTCGGATTCAAAGCCAGGCATAGATGCGATGTTGGGTCTTTAACAGCGCAATAGCCGCGCTAGGAATTTAACAGCGCAATAGGTGAATCACCGGGTGCCAGCTCGCCCGCAAAATGGCGCTGGTGAAGCTAGGAACGGTCCATTTCAGCAGGCCGCCGCCTTTACCGGAGCATACCGCGATCGCGCTGATGTCGTGCTGTTCGCCAGCGGCTAAAATCTCCTCCAGCGGGTCGCCCTGACGCACCTCGGTCTTGACCTCGATGTCCAGTTTCTCCAGCTCTGCTTTAACCTGTGCCAAATCAGCTTCAGCCTGCTGCACCCGGTCAGCCGTAGGGATGCCCCGGCGACCGCCACCTTCGACTACCCAGCAGAGTAGACAGGTCTTGAGGGTGTGATGGGGGTCGGCCTTGACCTGCTGCTGGAGCATTTTCACTAAATTTTTAGCGCTCTGGCTGCCGTCGTAGGGGATAAGCAGGTAGTTGAACAGATTTTGACAGCGGAGGGAGAGCTCACCGACGCGGTAAGCCGACATCAGCTGCGGTCGCAAAATCAGGATTGGCCGCTCAGCCTGCTCGGCAATGCCCTTAGTCGTACTACCAAACAGTTTCTCATTCAGGACCGAGCGGGTAGGCATCCCCGAAAAAATGACCTCTGAATCATACTTTTTAGCAATCCTCAAAATATTATCAACGGCTCGGCCCGATTCGACTTCGACCTCAACTTTGATATTTGCCGATGATTTTGCAACGCCCAGTTTCTGCCGGGCCTCCGCCACCTTCTCTTCATCTACGCAGGGAATTTCACGCGAGGTCATCAGCGGCACGCTGTTGAAAAAAACCACCTGTTCCAGGCCGCTCTTGGCCAAGTCAGGGACAAAATCGACCAGGCGCTGAAGGCTGTCTGAAAAATCCGTGCAGATTAGGGCGCGCTTAAACATAGGGCAGCGGAATTGATATCGGACAATATGCTCACAGTAGCATTCTTAAGCCAGTGGGAGATCTTTTCGGTAGTAGAGACTCAGCGTAGATATCGCCAGGTTAGGATACTCAGCTATATCCCGCTAGCGCCGACTAGGCGAGCCTGACTGCGACTCCAGCACTGACGAAGATTCGAACATTTCTGTCAAGGCAATCACGATGACGGTGATGTTGTCTCGCCCGCCGCGTTGCTTAGCGCCCTTGACCAGCCCCGCCGCGATGGCCTCACAGCCCCGATCAGACTCGAGGTAAGCGCCGATGATCTGATCCGGCAGCTCCTCGGTCAGCCCATCGCTGCACAGCAACAGGCGGTCGCCCGCCCCCACGGCAACCCGCTGGACTTCAGCCTGAGTAAAGTCTTCGCGTCCCAGGCATTGAGAGAGGACATGCCGCCAGGGATGCTGCTTGGACTCGCTGGCAGACATCTCACCGGCGCGTATGGCGCTAGCGACCCAGGTGTGATCTTCGGTGACCTGCTGGAGTTGCTTACCCCGTAAACAGTACAGGCGCGAGTCACCGACATGGGCACACCAAGGCATATCGGCATCCCGAAAGATCAGGACAACGGTCGTCGTCCCCATATCGGCTCGTTCGGGATGCTCATACTGGTCTTGTAAAATTGCCGTATTCGCAGCCGCACAGGCCTGCTCCAGCAGCGTTGCCGACGCCAGCTGACTGTGCCAACTGGTCTCTAAGTGAGACCGAATAGCCATCGTCGCTAGGCGGCTGGCTTCCTGCCCACCCGCATGACCGCCCATGCCGTCAGCCACAATAAAAAAGCGCCCTTCGGGGTCAGCGTAGTGACTATCTTGATTGCTGGTGCGCAAAAGTCCCGGGTCGCTCAGGCCGGAGAACAGACGCTTAATCATAGTAGACAGACAGGGGAATCAATTGTTCTATGGCAGACGTTCGTCGCGGCTAATCCGCAGCAGCAGCCGAAGGAGAATAAATCCTGAGAGAGCGGCGATGACAGCCGCCGAGATCGCCAGCCAAAGGAATTCGTAAACCAGCAGCAGCGTTGCCGATAGGGTAAATGCGCCCACCAGCATGGTGTAGTTGGTCGCTAGGCTGACGTTTGCTGCCCGTCGCAGGACGCGGTCGGTTTCGATTGAGCGCACCCGAACTCGAATATCGCCGCGGTCGAGTCGGTCCAGCGTATCCTCAATTCGCCGGGGCAGGCCCAAAGCAGTTGTCCCGACCCGAGCGGCCTGACGGCTCAGCTCCCCAATTAGGCCGTTGGGGTCAGACGAATTTCCGTTGGTCATAAGCTCCTCTGCAAAGGGTTTAGCCGCTTCCATAAAGTTAAACTCAGGGTCGAGCCCCTTGCCCACCCCTTCTAAAGTCGAAAACGCCCGCATCACAAACGTAAACGCCGCCGGAAACCGAAACGGCTGGTCGTAGGCCACCGCGTAAAGGTCATCGCTGATGGCGGCGACGGACTGCTCCTCAAAGGGCTTGTCCATCATATTATCGAGAATGTACTGAATCGAGCGGCGCACCGGCCCCATGTCCTCGATTTCGGCTAGCGCTCCCAGATCCACCAGGGAGGTCATCACCAGCTCGGCATCTCGCTGCGCAATCCCCACAAAGGTATCCATCAGCCGCTCCCGCGTCACGGGTGGAATCTGACCCATCATGCCAAAGTCGTAAAAAATTAGCGACCCCTCGGGACTAACGGCAATATTTCCGGGGTGCGGATCGGCGTGAAAAAAGCCGTCGTGGAGCAGCTGCCGCAGATAGGCCTGAGCGCCCAAATCTGCTAGTCGTTTGCGATCTAGACCTGCCGCCTCGAGGGCTTCGTAATGGCTAATCTTGATTCCGGGCATGTACTCCAGAGTGAGGACGCGGGGCGACGCATAGCGCCAGTACACTCGGGGCACATTGACCCAGTCAAACTGACGAAAATTGCGGCGAAAGTGGTCGGCATTGCGGCCCTCATGCAGGAAGTCGATTTCTAACCAAAGAATCCGGCAGCATTCTTCATAAATGCCCATCCAGTCCCGGCCGCGGCCCCATTCAGGATGGCTTTGAAAATATCGGGCGATTCCCTTAAGGATAGAAAGGTCAATCGTGAATAGCTTTTTCAGTCCCGGCCGCTGCACCTTGACGACGACCTCTTCGCCCGAGTGCAGCTGGGCTCGATGCACCTGCCCCAGGCTAGCCGCGGCTAGGGGAATCGGGTTAAAGGTGCGATAGAGATCTTGAACGGGCCGACCAAGCTCTGCCTCGACAATCGTTTTAGCCTGCTGATAGCTGAAGGCAGGCACTCGGTCCTGTAGCTTGGACAGCTCTTCGACAAACTCAATTGGGAACAGGTCGGCCCGGGTAGAAAACAGCTGCCCGACTTTGATAAAAGTCGGCCCTAGGCTCAGACAGGTTTCCCGAATCCAAACTGCTAGGCGGCGGCGGCGGGCGGTTTTTTTCTCAGTAGTGACCTCGCCGCTATAGCTCCAGGCTTTGTTATACAGCCATCGCTGCGCTAGCAGCTTAAGGACAAAGGCCCAGATATCAGCAAACCGCTGGGGCCGCGAATAGCTACCGCGGTTCCAGCGATAGTCGCTGTTGGTATAGGATTTAGCGCTGGGCTGGGCGGCGGCTGAATAGTTAGAGGTAGGCAGCTCTATTCTCAGCGGTACGGTAGGCGGGGCAGCCGTCGATGCGGCGGCATGATGGCCGTCGTTCGGCAGAGGATCACCCACATCGGCGGGTAGACCCTCTGCCGACAGGGCAACACCAGCGGAGGTATCGTTTTCTTTGGAAGCAGCAGACACTCAGATTCCTGGAATAGCAGCAGGGTAAAAGCGGGCGCAGTCTACGAAAAATAGCCTGGAAGGTTGGTTGGGTCAGCGAGTAGGCAAAGCGACTAGAGCCCTCAAGACGGACTGCGATACTGCTGTAAAGTCGCTCGGACCTGAGCAATTTCGGCTCTGAGATTATCGATTGTCGCCTGTAGATCTTCGGTTGGGGCCATGGCCATCTTACCGGAGGCCGTCGGCCTGTCGCCTGCGGCAGCGGGCTGATTCGCGATCGCGATTGCCTCTTCCCGTTCGGCTCTCGCCATCACCTCTTCGGTAAACTGACGTAAATTTTCTCGCTGCTCGGCGTCAAACTTACCCACCAGACTGAGCCCATCGCTGACCAGGTGCTCAACTTGCTCACCCACAGCCGTCGCCAAAGCACGGCCGATAAAAAAAGCGTGCAGCACTGAATTACTCATAGGGAAACTTAACGCGCGTCATCTAACAGCAATTATAGCTGCCCTTTTAGCGGTTCCCGCGGTGAGCTCCCCACATCTATCCAAGGGTTTTGATAAAAACGCTAAAAATTCTCTCAAAGAATGAAGTAGGTTAGGTAGGCTGCTACAGCTGACCCAGCTTGCGTTCGCCCGCTGCAGACCGGTAAACCCCTTTAAGCCCAAGGTTGGATGGCTTTGCCTGATGTCCTTTGTCAGGATCAGGGGCCGCTGGAAAAAAGTCTTCTGAGCTATAGTCGGGTGAGGCTGGCTCCCCCGAGCTGTTCTCCTCAAAAACGTCTGGGTATTCGGGATACTCTGAGTATCCCAACTCAGCCTCGCTGGGGTCATCGGCGGTGGGATAGGCATCGGCCGAGAAGGGTTCAACCTCATCCACAAAGGTCTCTCGTTCCGGTGGTTCGCTGTAGAAATCTTCGTCAGCATAGACCGGGCCACGGTCTGCGCCAGGGAAATAAGGCGTATCGAAGGGAGCAACGCCGGCTTTAGCAGGCCAGTTCGGCAGGGGCGGAAAGGTCTGCTGCGGATTTAGAAACTGGGCGCTGGGCGTATCGACCAGACTAAAGCGAACGGCACTGCCAAAACCCATTCCGATCAGAGCCGCGATCGCGGCTGTCCCCACCAGAGCAAACCCAAGATGCAAAGGGGTGACCGACTGGGCCTGAGATTGGGCCTGGAGCTGAACCGGAGACGGCGGCGGCTTTGGAGCAGTAGGAGAAGCCATAGTCAGCGATTGCTGCGAACTAAATTTAATACATTCTAAATTTAAGCGTTTTTTGAGCTGTAGCACAGCCTGTTCAGCAATACGTCAGTCGCGATAGCCTTCGGCATGGCTTCGCTTATCGCGCTGAAAACGCTCCCGCACATAGGCTTGAGCGGCAGCGGGCGACGCGATCGCGCCGTCTAGCTGAGCGGCCGTCAGGGCGGTTAAAATCTCGCGAAAAATGGGGCCGGGGCGATAGCCCATCTGCTTCAGGTCGGCGCCATTCAACGGTGGCTTGACCGGCCTCAGCTGCACCAGGTAGCGCCAGATCACCGGTCCTACCGAGCGGGGATAGCGGACGCCGACCAGCAGCAGCAGGTCGGGTTCGTAATGGCTGAGCCGCTGATAAATCTGACTGGGCTTCAGACTGGACCAATCCGACCCGGGCAGCGGCTGGACCATGGCTGCCTCGGCTGTCGCTAGCTGGGCCAGCCGGGCCTGACTGCGATCCGGCAGCGTCAGGGTAGCCGCGACGCAATCGCGCAGCTCAGGGGCCAAATCGGCCAGTAGCACCTCCAGCAGCCGCAGCCAGCGGGGCAGCGTCGAGTCCCAGTCAGCGGCAAATCTCGCCTGCCAGCGATCCATCCGGCCCAGCTGACGCCACAGTGACGGCTGGAGATCGAGGCTACTGTGGATGCAGCGGAGCGCCCCAAGCTGGTCGAGCCGGGCCAACGCCACCGGCCAAGAGTCAGCCGAAAAAATCCGTTGCAGCTCTGCCTTCAGTCGGGTTTGCAGCGCTGGAGCCCGCCCCGGCTGAGTCTGCAACCGGGGGTAGATACCGCTCTCGACCGCGTGACGAATATACTGCTCAGTCTGGGCCTCGATCTCAAATCCTAGCCGAACGGCAAATCGAACCGCGCGAAAGATCCGCGTTGGATCTTCAATCAGGCTATTGGCATGGAGCACCCGAATTTGCCGAAATTCTAAGTCAGCCCAGCCGCCAAAAAAATCCAGCAGCTCCCCCGGCTGTGGCGACGTTAGCCGAATCGCCATCGCGTTGATTGAAAAGTCGCGCCGATAGAGGTCCTGCCGAATCGAGCTCGACTCCACTTCAGGATTCGCCGCGGGGTAGGGGTAGAATTCTGTCCGGGCAGTGGCGATGTCGATCATTACCCGCTCGGCTGCACCGGCGACCGACTCAGCGCGATCGCCAGCATGCCAGATTAGCGCCGCTGTCTGAAACTGGCCATGAATTTGCAGCTCCACCTGGGGATAGCGCTGTCCAAGCGATTGGGCCAGCTCGACCCCCGCCCCTTGGTCGGCACCGCCATCGACCACCAAATCGAGATCCTGGATTGCAATTGGCTGCTCAGAAGCCGCCAGCAGCAGATCGCGGACGGCTCCACCGACGACGTAGAGCTGCCACTGATGCTGCTGGGCCGCTGCCGCAATTTGTTCCAGAATAGTCTGCACGGTTGGCGGCAGCCCAGCCATCAGCCTTGAGTAGAGAGCCGCTGGGGGGGGAGTTGCGGCGGCGGGCCGGGACGGATCTGGGTCAGGGCTGCGGGTCTGATGAACCTGCCGGAGCAGGTCAGTGCGGGTGACAATTCCGACCAGCTGATCGGCCTCCAGCACGGGCAGGCGGCCAATGTCATGGGTCACCATCAGGTCTTGCAAGGTGCTCAGCGGCGTATCAGGTTCCACCGTCTTCAGCGCGGTTGCCATGTAGCCTTTAACCGGGGCATGGCCCAACCCGTGGTGCAGCGCCAGCTCAATATCCCGGCGAGAGACAATTCCCACCAGCCGACCGGCATCAACCACGCAGAGCCCGGCGTGGCCGTAGCGCAGCAGCAGGCGCTGTGCTACGGCGATTTCGGTTTCCGGCGGAATGGTCCGAACCGGCGCTGACATCAGCGATCGCGCTTGAGGTAGCGGTGGAATCTGGGCTCTCAGCTGCGCTAACAGCTGTTCCAACAGAGCCTGGTCTAGTGCACCCTCTCCACTCGCCGCCGCCGCCTGGGGATGGCCGCCACCACCGAGCGGTTCTAACAGCTGGCTCCAGTCGATGCCCTGGCCCAGCCCAGGTGGCTGTCGCGAGCGCCCAATCAGCGTGTACTTAGGCTCTCCCCTTCCGGTCGAATAGGTCGCTCCCAGCAGCAGCGCATCGATCGGCAGCAGCGACATCAGTCGCTCTGCCAGGCTCGACAGCCCGGGCACGAAGGCAGTGGTTTTTAATTTGACCCATCCTAGCCGATAGCCCTGAAACGTTTCGGTCTCGATTTGATCTAGCGCTTCTCCTAAGAGGGTTTGAAGCCGGCTTGAAAGCCCTGGCTCCTTAGCCGCCGCGATCGCAGCCTGACTCGCGCCCTGCGTCATCAGCCAAGCGAGGGCTGTCGCATCTCGCGCCGTCGCCTGTTCAAAGGTGAGAGAGCCGGTATCGACATGGATGCCCAGAGCCATCACCGTCGCTTCCGGCGGCGTGAGCTGCTGCTGCTGCTGCTGTAGCGCCTCTACCACCACCGTCACCGTTGCCCCTACTGGCGCTAGATGCCACTCGGCTCCAGGAATATCGGTATCGGCAGTATTGACATCGGTAGCGCTGTGGTGGTCATAGATGATAATCGGCAGCCCCTGGGCGATTGCGTAGTCGAGCCAGGTGGCGGCAGGGCCAACGCGATCGCGCCGCTGGGCATCAACTAAGGTGATCGAGCGAATCTGCTCTGGACGAACGGCTCGCCGCTCAATTAGCGGATACTGATCCCGCCGCAGGGCCAGAAATTCCTTCACCGCTGGATGACAGCCACCGGTCAGGACGATCCGACTGCCTGGCCGCAGGCGCGCTACCCCGACCGCCGCTCCCAGCGTGTCAAAATCCGCTGTTGTATGACACAGCACTAAGTCCATGTCTGTAGCGTAGATGATTTGAGCCTAGTCCTTCACCAAAAGTCCTTCATTAAAGGCGCCGAATTTTTGATAGCGTATTAATTAGGCGCAGCAGCGATGAATTTCCCATTCAGGCCTTGCTTCCTGCGACCTGCTCCCCTGCTGTCTTGAGAGTTAAAACCCATGTCCATCCTGTTTCAGCTGGCTTTGTTTGTGCTGGTCCTCTGGTCTTTTCTGATGGTGATTGGCGTTCCGGTTGCCTATGCCTCGCCCAGTAACTGGGCCCAGTCAAAGCGGCTGATATTGCTCGGTTCGGTTGTCTGGTTTGTCCTAGTTGCGGTTGTGGGCGGCTTAAACTACTTTGTGGTCTAAGCTTCAGTTCCCTGAACTCAATTTGGCAAAGCGTTATGGCAGTGTTTGAAGGTTCGTTCACGCAGACAGAGGGGCTGACCTTTGCCTTCGTGATCGGTCGATTTAACGATCTCGTGACGAATCGGCTCTTGGAAGGAGCCCAAGACTGCCTCAAGCGACATGGCATTGACGTCGATCCCCAAGGGACTCAGGTTGACTATGCCTGGGCTCCAGGCAGCTTTGAGCTTCCTATGGTGGCTCGGCAGATGGCGCTAACCGGTCACTATGACGCGATTATTTGCCTGGGAGCCGTGATTCGGGGCCAGACTCCCCATTTTGATTACGTCGCGGCGGAGGTTTCCAAGGGCATCGCCGCAGTGGGGATGCAGACGGGTGTGCCGGTGATCTTTGGGGTGTTGACCACTGACTCGATGCAGCAGGCGCTGGAACGAGCCGGGATTAAGAGCAACCTGGGCTGGAGCTATGCCATGAGCGCGCTCGAAATGGCCAGCCTGATGGCTCAAATTAGGGGCAACTATGCCGCCGACCGGAACGGCCTGCCTGAGTCGGGAGTGCGGCAGTCTCTACCCGCTTCTAGGCCGGCAGCGGCTCGCACAGAGCCAGTCAGACCGGAATAGTCAAAGAGTTCAAGAGTTCAAGCAGGGAAGATTGACAAACGTCCCGTCTTTTGTCATCCTAGGAAAAGTCTAAATTAGTATTCTGCGGGTATAGCTCAGTGGTAGAGCGTCACCTTGCCAAGGTGAATGTCGCGCGTTCGAATCGCGTTACCCGCTTCAAAGCTTCATAAGCTGAGTTGTCTATGTTTTTTGGGCTATGTTTTTGGAGCCCATGCTTTTGGCTGGGTGCTGAGTAGAGCTCCCGGTCCTTTTCAAGCAGGAAAGCGCAGCCGGGCAGAAAAAGCTTGTGGGCAGCATTTTTCCGAAAAAATGAAAATGGTAGCCCAAGGTAGTTGTTTTCGCAGATGAGTTTTGGCTAAGGTGAGTCTAGCGGAATTAACCCGCCTGGACTGAGCCCGTCGAACTGTTGCTTTGGCCTTACCTAGTGCGTCCTAGAAAAAGTCAGAAGCTCGATCTCAACGAAGCCTATCCCTGCCCCTGCCGGCGTCGGGGCCGAATTGTGCCGATCGCGCTGACGGAGGCGTTTGGCTGCGATCGCTGTCAGCAGATCTTTGTCGTTCGCGATCAGAACTATGTGATCGAGCAGCTCGCGAGTCACTATTCCTACAAGCGCGCCTGGCGTTGGAATGGCCATCAGTGGCTGCTTGACCGCGACGTTCGCCGGAGCTACATGCTGGTGCTTATCGTCACGGTGCTGCTGCTGGCGTTCTGTCTGATTCTGCTGGCGACGGCTAAATCGCCGGTCAACGCCAGTGCCACCTTTCGATTGCTCGTTGCCTTCCTATTCTTGATGGGAGTGGTGATTTTGCTCTGGTCGGCATCTCGGCGATAGCACGATGGTAACAACTGGCTCGACTGGCTCAACGGTAGAGATAGCAGCGGCACTGGGGCGGGTGCGGCGGGCGGCAGCTCAAATCGCTCAGTCAGCGGCGGCACGCTCGGCGGCGTTAGCCAACCTGGGTCAAGCAATACAGGAACATCAGGATGCCATCTTAGAAGCGAATACGCTCGATCTGGAAGTCAGTCGAGAAATGGCTATCCCCGACCTGGTCGTGGATTGGCTCAAGCTAACGCCTGAGCGGCTGCAAACCGCCGCCCAGATTTTGCACCGCCTGTCAGCGCTGGGTGATGTAGAGCCGGTTTCACCCACTTCTCGGCCGGTCAGTACGGTTAGCCAGCTGCGACCGCTAGGCGTTGTTGCCCTGGTCTATGAGGCTTTTCCAGACCTGGCAGCGATCGCGGCTGGGCTCTGCCTGAGAACCGGCAACGGCCTAGTGCTGCGCGGCGGAAACGAAGCGAGCCAGACCAATCAGGTGATTCTAGACATTATGCAGGACGCGATCGCGGCGGCCGAGCTCCCCAGCAACTGTCTCTATGCTGTTCCTGCCGCTCAGGGGGGAAGTTCGCGATTTGTCATCGTCCAACGCCCCGAAATCGATCTGGTGATTCCCTACGGTCGGCCCAGCCTGGTTGAGCAGGTCATGCGCCAGGCCACAGTACCGGTGCTGCCCTCTAGAATGGGCAACTGCTATCTCTATTGGTCAGCCTCAGGCAAACTCGACCAGGTCTACCAGATGATTTTCGAGAGCCACTTGGGCAACCCCGATGCGATTAACGGCATTGAAAAAGTCCTGGTGCATCCTGCCCATCGCACTGCAGGGTTGCCACGGCTGTGGGACCGGCTGCTGGCCGATGGCTTTGAGATTAGAGCTGAGGCCGAGATAGCTGAGGGGCGCCACACAATTCACCTTGCCGACCCGGAAGACTGGTCGCTCTCCTACCTCAGTCGCACCGTCGCCTTTCGCTGGGCTGATGACCTAGACCAGGCAATCGACTGGATGAATCGCCATAGCAGCGGCCATGCCGACTGCCTGGCCACCACAGACTATGACGAGTCGAGAAAATTTAGCCGCAAAGTTGGCAGCGCTTCGGCTTATGTCAATGCTTCACCCCGCTTTTTTCGCAATGCTGAACGGGCCAACGACGTCGGGCTGGGGATGACCAACGTGGTTGGTCGCAGCGGTGGACTGATTGGCCTAGAGGCGCTAGTTGCCCATCAGCGACTAATTTACGGCGGCTGATGGGCAACCCGTGCCGCTAGGGCGTCTTGGCTAGCTTGACCTTGTTCGCCAGACCAAAGGTTTGCAGCGTCCGAATAATCATCCAGGTCAAATCAACCTCCCACCAGCGCAGGCCGTGCCGGGCAGAATACTGAAAGGCATGGTGGTTATTGTGCCAGCCCTCGCCAAAGGCCAGCAGCGCCACCCACCAGCAGTTCATAGACTTATCGTCCGAGTCAAAGGTGCGATAGCCAAACTTATGCGTCGCACTGTTGACAAACCAGGTGATGTGATACACCACAACCAGACGCACAAAAATCCCCCAAATCACAAACGGCCAGCCGCCCAGGGCATAGAGCACAGCCGCAAGCGCAAACTGCACCGCTAGAAAATACTGATCAAAGAACCGATAGACTGGGTCACTGCCGATATCCTGAGTGAATTTAGGAATCTCAGACTTGGCCGGAACCTTGTAAAACATCCAGCCCATATGGCTCCACCAAAAGCCTCGTTCGGAATTGTGGTGATCGGCTTCCTGATCGGAGTAAGCATGGTGATGACGATGCAGCCCAATCCATTCAATGGGTCCACTCTGGCAGGCCAAGCTACCGCAAAATAGAAAGAAATACTCTAGCCATTTAGGCGTTTGAAAGCTGCGATGGGCAATCAGCCGATGCCAGCCCAGGGTGATTCCTAAGCAGCCAGACACCCAATAGAGCAGCGCAGCAACGCCAACGGCACCCCAGCTAAAATTGCTGGGCAGTAGGGCCAGCAGGGCACCCACGTGGACAATGGCCATGAAAATAATGACGGGCCAGTCATAGGAACGTTCAAGGGGTTTTGCAAGAGTCATGTATTAATCTCGAATAATTCTCGGCGTAGTAAACTTTGGGGGGTAGTTTGCATTATCCAAGCTGAATCACAGAGGCGCCTTGCGTAAACAACCCTTGGATAGAGAACGGATGGACCGCCTACACCCGTCAGGGCTGCCTGAGCAAACACCCTCTCAGATTTTTTATGAAATTGACCTCCAGGTCAAGGCGAATTTAGAACGAGTCCTAGCCGCCTTTCGCCAGCATCGGGTGGGAGCCCACCACTTCGCAAGCGTTTCAGGCTACGGTCACGACGATCTGGGGCGGCAGACCCTCGACCGGGTCTTTGCCTCAGCGATGCAGGCCGAAGCCGCAGCGGTGAGAGTACAGTTCGTCTCCGGCACCCACGCCATTGCCTGTGCCCTGTTTGGCGTCTTGCGACCGGGCGATGAAATGCTGGCGATCGCGGGACCGCCCTACGACACCCTGGAAGAGGTAATCGGGCTAAGGGGGAAGGGTCAAGGTTCTCTGAAGGAGTTTGGCATCACCTACAGGGAGCTGCCGCTGACGCAGGCCGGCGGCCTGGATTGGCCAGGGATAGCAGCAGCGGTCACTGAGCGAACTCGGCTGGTGCTGATCCAGCGCTCCTGCGGTTACAGCTGGCGGCTGAGCCTCAGCATTGCTGATATTAACAAAATTATACATTCAGTGAAGCAGCAAAACCCCAATACGGTCTGCTTCGTTGACAACTGCTATGGCGAATTTGTCGAAACCAGCGAGCCGACGGCAGTTGGCGCCGACCTGATGGCAGGCTCGCTAATTAAAAACCCCGGCGGTACGATTGTGACAACGGGGGGCTATGTGGCCGGACGAGCTGACCTGGTCGAAGCGGCGGCCTGTCGGCTGACCGCCCCCGGCATCGGCAGCCACGGCGGGGCGACCCTGGATCAAACCCGGCTGATGATGCAAGGGCTGTTTCTAGCGCCGCAGATGGTGGGAGAAGCCCTGAAGGGTAACTACCTGATCGCAGCGGCCTTTGAGCGGCTAGGCTATCCGGTCAATCCACCCGCCAACGCCCCCCGGCGAGACGTGATTCAAGCCATCCAGCTGGGCTCAGCCGAGAAGCTGATTGCGTTTTGCCGAGCGGTCCAGCAGCATTCTCCGGTCGAGTCCTATGTCGAGCCGGTTCCTGCCGGGATGCCCGGATACGATGACGCCTTAGTGATGGCGGGGGGAACCTTCATCGATGGCAGTACCTCAGAGCTGTCAGCCGACGGTCCACTGCGAGAGCCCTACATCGCCTACTGCCAGGGCGGAACCCATTGGACTCATGTCGAGATCGCGCTAGAAGCCGCGATCGCAGTGCTTGGCCCCGCCTGAGGGATTCAACTAAATCGAAGCGCGCAGCGAAGCGGATTCGGGGGTTGCGACAGCGAAGGTAGAAGCGACATACTCAGGACGGCAAGCAAAAATGGAATGGTCTGTCCGTTCACCCGCATGAGGGAAATGCTCCGCTCGTTTGCCTCTAGCACTCGGTAGTACTGCCCGTCGGTAGACCGAAGAATCTCGCCCGCTCTAATTTGCATTTTGTAAGTTCCTCACCCAAAACTTGTCTCAATATGTGCCATGTGCCTCTAGCTAAATTTACGCACAAACTCGGAACCGATGTTTGTTCAGCAGGACACAACTTAATTCAATCTGGAATCATTTCAAGGTTTTCGCCACAAGTTTACAGAAGTTAATATTTTCTATCGCATGATTACGGTCGCTTTTCCCAAAGGCTCACTGCTTAAGCAGAGCATTCACCAGTTTCAACAGCTGGGCTATGACTTTAGCGATTTTTTAGACAGCAGCAACCGGCAGCTACAAATTCGCGATCGCAGCAATCGCGCCAGCGGCCTGCTCGTCCGCACCCAGGACGTGCCGGTCTATGTCGAATATGGTCAGGCTGAGCTGGGGATTGTTGGCTATGACGTGCTGCGCGAAAAGCGCCCCCGGGTGGCCCAGCTGGCCGACCTGGGCTTTGGCGGCTGTCGGCTGTCGGTGGCGGTTCAGGCCCAGAGCGCCTATCGCTCTGCCCTCGACCTGCCGCCTCACTGCCGGGTGGCCTCTAAGTTTGTCAACTCCGCCCGCGAATATTTTCAGGGTCTGGACCTGCCGGTTGAGATTGTGCCGCTCTACGGCTCGGTGGAGCTCGGCCCAATTACCGGCATGTCGGAGGCGATTGTCGATCTGGTCTCCACCGGGCGGACGCTGAAGGAAAATCACCTGATGGAGCTGGAGGTGCTCTACACCAGCACGGCTCGGCTGATTGCCCATCCGCTCAGCTATCGATTGGATGCCGATGGGCTGGGGGACTTGATTGATAAGCTGCGTGGGTTGAGTTGGGAGCCGGTGACGGGGTGATGGGGTAATGGGGTAATGGAGTGATAGGGTGTTCGCGCAGCGCCGCCGTAGGCGTTGGGGGTAATGGGGTGAGCTGATGGCCGCGTTACAGTGGGAAAGGCTTATCGCATCGAACCCCTATGACGGCCTCTTTAACCCCGCGTGAGCGGCAGCGCAGCCTGAAGAACGACTGGCGGCTGTTTCAGCGCATTGTGCCCTACATTTTAGAAAACCGGCGGCAGCTGATTCTGCCGCTGATTTTGCTGGTGCCGCTCTCGGTATCTCAGGCGATCCAGCCAATGCTGATCGGTCAGGCAATTTCCCTGATTCGCCCGCAGGAAAGGGCTTGGGACTTTTTTGAACAGATGACCCTGCAGGGCGGGCTGAATGTCATTATCGTGCTGCTGTTTATCACCATTGGCCTGCGACTGGCGCTCGACGGGCCGCAGAGCTATCTGGTGCAGAAGGTGGGGCAAAAGATTACCGCCTCGATTCGCAACGATCTGTTTGGCCATGTCACGTCGCTGGCCATGCGCTTCTTTGACCGGACGCCGGTCGGTCGGCTGATTACCCGACTGACCAGTGACGTAAACGCGCTGGGCGATGTCTTCTCGACTGGGGCCATCGGCATCATCAGCGACATCTTTTTAATTTTGGTCTTTATGGTCGCCATGTTTTGGCGAGACTGGCGGCTGGCGCTGCTGCTGCTGGGGCTGCTGATCCCGGTAACGGGGCTGATTGTTTATTTTCAGCAGCAGTACCGCAAGGCCAACTACCGCGCCCGTGAAGAGCTATCGGCACTCAACTCAAATTTTCAGGAAAATATCAGCGGCATCGACGTGGTACAGCTGTTTCGGCGGGAGCGCTTTAACGCTGAGCTGTTTCGCCAAATCAATGAGCGCTATATCAAAGAAGTGGATATTACTATTTTCAACGACTCGGCGGTGTCGGCGACGCTGGAATGGGTAGCGCTGGTTGCGATCGCGGGCGTCCTCGGCCTGGGCGGCTTCCTGGTCATGGGCGAGAATCTGGAAATCGGCAAGCTGACCGAATTTATTCTGTATTCCCAGCGCCTGTTTGACCCACTGCGCCAGTTTGCCGACAAGTTCACGTCAATCCAGGCTGGGCTGACTGCGGTTGAGCGGATCAACGATCTGCTGACCGAACCGGTGGAAATTCGCGACCCCGAACATCCGGTCGCCCTATCCCAGGAGAAGATCGGCCAGAGTAACGTGGTGGTGCCAAGCGAAATTCGCTTTGACCATGTCTGGCTGGGTTACAAGCCAGATGAGTATGTGATCGAAGACCTTAACTTCACCATTCGTCCGGGTGAAAAAGTTGCCCTAGTCGGCCCCACCGGCGCGGGTAAAAGCTCCATTATCAGAATGCTCTGTCGCCTCTATGAGGTCAGCAAGGGCCAAATCCTGTTGGATGGCGTAGACATTCGCGACATCACCCAAACCGACCTACGGCAGCGGATGGCAATCATTCTTCAAGATGGCTTTCTATTTTCCGGCGATGTGAAAAGCAACATCACCCTGGGTGAGCCCTACAGCTTTGCCCAGATCCAGGCTGCTGCCGAGCAAACCAACGTAGATAAATTTATTCAGGATCTGCCCCAGGGCTACAATACGCCGCTGCGAGAGCGGGGGACGAACCTCTCGGGCGGTCAGAAGCAGCTGCTGGCCTTTGCCCGCGCTGCCATTCGCAACCCCGGCATTTTGGTCTTGGATGAAGCGACGGCCAATCTAGATGTCGGTACCGAAGCGATGATCCAGCAGGCCCTCGACCAGCTGCTTGAAAATCGTACCGCGATTATCATCGCCCACCGGCTTTCGACCATTCGCAACGTCGATCGGATTCTAGTGCTCAAGCAAGGTCAGGTGGTGGAGTCCGGCAGCCACGAGCAGCTGTTAGAACAGAACGGTCTGTACGCCAGCCTCTACCAGCTCCAGATGCTCGGTCAGTAAGCAGCGAGTTTAATCGCTCACCTTCAGCCGGTATATTAGCGGAGTAGACCCTACTGTCCTTGAACTGTGACCCCATCGACTCAGACCGCTGCCGACTGGCCCGCGCTGCTCCAGCAGCTGATCGACCGACAGTCCCTCAGTCAGCCGCAGGCCGAGCGACTGATGCAGGGCTGGCTAACCGAGACGATTCCCCCTGTGCTCTCGGGCGCACTACTGACGGCGATTCAGTTCAAGGGCGTCTCTGCTGAAGAGCTAGCGGGCATGGCCCAGGTGCTCCAAGACCAGTCCCTAGGCGGGATGGAAACTGATCCCACGCTGCCTAGTCCCCGGATTGATACCTGCGGCACCGGCGGCGATGGCGCTTCTACTTTCAATATCTCAACCGCCGTCACCTTTGTCGCGGCAGCGGCAGGCATTCCGGTCGCGAAACATGGCAACCGCTCTGCCTCTAGCAAAGTCGGCTCGGCAGACGTACTGGAAGCGCTAGGCGTAAACCTGACCGCCTCACCGGAAAAATCCAAAGCGGCCCTCAAGGAGGTCGGCGTCACCTTTCTGTTTGCCCGGGGCTGGCATCCGGCGATGAAGGCCGTCGCGCCGCTACGGGGAACGCTCAAGATTCGCACTGTGTTTAACTTGCTGGGGCCGCTAGTCAACCCGCTGCGACCGACTGGCCAGGTGATTGGCGTTTTTGACCCGACCGTGCTGATGCCGATGGCGCAGGCGCTGAATCAGCTCGGGATTGAGCAGGCCATGGTCTTACACGGGCGAGAGCGGCTCGATGAGGTGGGTCTGGAACAGGAAACCGACGTGGCTATTCTGAAAAACGGCCAGGTCAGCTTAGGCGTGATCGACCCCCGCGATTATGACTTGGTAACCGCTCCAGTTAGCGCTTTGCGGGGCGGCGAACTTGCAGAAAATGCAGCTATCCTGCGCGATGTTTTACAGGGTAAAGGAACGCAGGCACAGCAGGATGTAGTCGCTGTTAACGCAGCGCTGGCTCTTAAGGTCGGCGATGCCGTCAGCGGAGCCTCTTTTACTGAAACCTGTGCCAACGGTGTTGTTAGAGCCCGAGAAATCCTCCAAAGCGGAGCCGCCTGGGAAAAGCTGGAAGAACTTGTGGCTTTTCTCAGCCGCTAGAATTTAAACACAGGAACGGGCTGACCAGCTGGCAGAGCAGCTCAGACAGTTGGGCATTGAACCTGAACAATAAGGGCATGGAGCGTCAGAGCCGAGCAAGGAGTCACTTCTCAGGATAGACGCCAAAGCTTAATTGGAAAGCCTATGGTGAGGTTATCGCGACGGTGTAGCTCTGCCTCCGGTAGACTCGCGTTGCGCCTGCGGAGGTAGACTGAGTGCGGTTTGGTAAGCTGGTTGGCTTCGTCCTATTTGTGGCGCTGCTATATATTCTTTGGAAAATTCGTCAGGTGCTGCTGCTGGCGTTTACCGCAGTGGCGTTTGCAACGGTACTGAATCATCTGGTGCGGCGGCTGCAAAAGTTGGGGATTCCCCGGGGTGCGGCGGTCGGGCTGACCGTAGTGGGCGTGCTGGGAATTTTAGCAGCCGCGATCGCGTTCATTGCCCCCTCCCTGGTCAGCAAAATTCCAGAATCGGCTTCCCTTTCAGAACAGGGACTGATTCGTATTCAAGAATGGTACGGTCAGTTTCAGGGCATGATTCCCGGACAGGTATTGCAGGGGGTCAGTACTCAAGACCTATGGCAGCGGCTGCGCGAGGCGAATTCAAACTGGACCGGCGGCTTCTTTAAGGTATTTTCAGGGTCGGTGAACTTTGTCCTGGACCTGCTACTGGTGATCGTCGTGACGATTATGCTGCTGTCGAATCCGATGGCCTATCGGCGGGTTTTTCTACTGGCGTTTCCTAAGTTTTATCGGTCGCGAGCCGATGACATTCTCACCGATTGCGAAAATGCGCTGGTCGGCTGGGCGATTGGGATTGGCTTCAACATGGTGGTGATTACCCTGCTCAGCGGGCTGGGGCTCTGGTTCTTAGGCGTGCCCCTGCCGATTGTGAATGCCATTCTGGCCGGGCTGCTGACGTTCATTCCCAACGTTGGCCCCTTCCTCAGCGTAATTCCGCCGACGCTGATGGCCCTGACGGTTTCGCCCTGGAGAGCGATCGCGGTCGTCATCCTCTATATTGTGATTCAGCAGGTCGAGAGCAATCTGCTAACGCCGCTGGTGATGAAGCGGCAGGTTTCCCTACTGCCGGCGATTACCCTGCTGTCCCAGGTGATTTTTGCTGCCTTCTTTGGCCTGCTGGGCCTATTCCTGGCCCTGCCGCTGGTGGTCGTCCTCCAGGTCTGGGCCAAAGCGCTGCTGGTCGAAGACATTCTCAACACCTGGCCGCAGCCGCGCTGGGCCAAAATTGCCGATTCGGTGCAGGGCCCCGGCCACTAACAGTGACTTAGCGCCAGCCATTCAGCACCAGCCGCTCGCTTCAGAAACGATTCAGCAGCGTCTGCCACCAGTCGCGCAGCTGCTCTGACTGCTGCTCTACCCATGAGAGTGCCCGGTCAATCAGCCGCAGCAGCTTTTCCAGGGGATGCTCTAGATATTCGGTCGATAGCGTGGACGTTTCAACATAGTCCGACATTACCACCACCGAGTCACTGCTGGTTTGAGATCGATTCTGGGCCGAGCGGGAATCCTCCAAGCGCTGGTCAGCATTGCCAGATTCGACCGATCCGGCAGTCTGCGCAATCGCGGCAGCCGTCGGCCTGGTCATGACTCCAGAGGCAACCTCACTATCCTGAGATTCGGGCGATTCATAGACAGCATTTTCTCCAGGCTCAGACGGCACCTGCGGCGCTAGCAGCAGCTCCGGCGGCATTGGCGGCAGCTCGATCAGCGCGGCTTCGGCAAATAGATTCGTCGCTCGGGCGACGGGGCTCGTCTGCACCCAGCCCATCAGCCGCAAAAAAGCACTGACCAGCGGCAGGCTCCGCTCGGTTGGTTTAGCCAAAGGCAAGCGCCAGAGGTGTTTGCCAAAATAGCGCCGCTGGGCCGGGACGAAATGAGCCAGCAGCCAGGCAATCTGCGATCGCAGCCGCGTCGCCTGCTCGGCTGAGAGAATATCCCAAACCGTATTCCATCGATCGACAATCACCAGCTTTTGCGTCGCAACATCGCTGGCAATGCCCTGGGCCAGCAGCTGCGCCGAAGCCTGGAGATCCGTAGCTTGGGACGGGACAATATCCGTCGATGTCGCGTCAGTCAGCAGCGTCCTCTGCTCTGCCTGAAGCCACTGCCTGACGTCGGCCAGGGCGCTCAGCAGCGGCATCTCCAGCGGCGATGGCTGCACCAGCGGGAATAACTGGCTAGACTGCGACTGAGACTTGCGCCCCTTAGGCAGCAGAGGATTCGGCTGGTCAGCCAGCTGCCGCCCGACCAGCCGACCAGACTGAAACAGCACATAGACCGGGTATAGAGCAGTCTGTACGCCCCAGGTGGCCGCCGTCGTCGCCTGCCGCACCGCCCGACGATGCCGCTCCAGGCCCTGCTGATACTGCCCTAGGGCAAATTTCAGCAGCCGACTCTGGTAAGGTCGAGAAGACGACGGCATGACTCTGTCCATAACTTCTATCTCACCCGATCTTAGCGAAAATGACGCCTATCGCGCCCTCCATTCAGGCTCTGCTCGACCGTCTGCGCCCCTGTAGCCAGGCGGATATTCAAAGTCGCTGGCGCTGGCAGGCCACCGACCTCTCCGCCGAGCAGGTCTTTGCGTCCACCGATCCGCTTCACTGGCCGATTGCGCCGCTTAACGACCGGCAGCACATCGCTTGGAAAAAAGGGCAGCCGCTTTGGCTTTACCAGCAAATTACGGTTCCATCCCAGCTTCAGGGCTATCCTTTGGCGGGGCTAACTCTGCGCCTATCCTTGGCTTGGTGGGCCGAGCTGGCCGAAATCTTCGTCGAAGGCGAACTCGTTCAGACGGGTGACCTGTACGACTACTTCACTCGCATCTGCCTAAGCCCCGCCGTCACTGCGGCACAGACCTTGCGAGTAGCGCTGCGGCTGTTCAGTCCGCGGCACGATCGCGGGGCGCTGGTGCGATCGCACCTGCTCTACGAAATTCCATCCGAGAACACCGCTGCCAGCCCGGAACCCGCTTTTGTCGCCGATGAGCTGGCGGTACTGGAGCGCTATCTGGCCGCCTTCGCTCCCGCCGAATTAGAGAAGCTAGTTACTGAGATTCAGGATTGGCCAGATCTGGACCATCCAACCGCTAGAATCCCTCATCTGCGTGAATCGCTACTCGTCTACAGCCCTTACCTAAAAAAACGACAGATTCACTGTGTCGGCCATGCCCATTTGGACCTCGCCTGGCTATGGCCGGTAAGCGAGACCTGGGAAGCGGCAGAGCGCACTTTTCAATCTGTGCTCGATTTACAAAAAGAGTTCCCTGAACTCACCTATACGCACTCCAGCCCGGCTCTCTTTGACTGGTTAGAACACAATCGACCCGCATTATTTCAACAGATTCAGAAGAAAGTGAAGCAGGGTGCCTGGACGATTGACGCCGGGCTCTGGGTCGAACCCGAGCTGAATCTGATTAGCGGTGAATCGATTGCGCGACAGATTCTCTATGGCCAGAGATACACTCACGAAAAGTTTGGCCAGATTAGCCAAACCGCCTGGCTGCCAGACTCCTTCGGCTTCTGTTGGCAGCTGCCTCAGCTGCTGAAGGAGTCTGGCATCGAGACCTTTGCTACGCTCAAGCTCTCCTGGAACGATACGACTCAGTTTCCCCACAACCTATTTTGGTGGCAGTCACCCGACGGCAGCCGCATTCGGGCGCTGATGCTGCCGCCAATTGGGGCCGATATCGACCCGGTGCAGATGGCCGACCGGGCCGCCGATTGGGAAGCAGAAACGCAGATTCCCCATAGCCTTTGGCTGCCGGGCATCGGCGACCACGGTGGCGGCCCCACCCGCGACATGCTGGAAAAGGCGCAGCGCTGGAATCGTTCGCCCTTTTTCCCAACCCTGTCCTTTACCCCCCTGCCAGACTATATAGACCTGATTTCGCAACAGTCCCAGGACCTGCCAACCTGGAATGATGAACTCTATCTCGAACTGCACCGGGGCTGCTACACCACTCACGCCGACCAAAAGCAAGCCAACCGTCGCTGTGAAGACCTGCTCTACCAGGCCGAGCTCTGGGCCGCGATCGCAGCTCTCCTAACCAACTACCCCTATCCCCAAGCGCAGCTAGAAGCCGCCTGGAAAAAGCTGCTGTTCAACCAGTTCCACGATATTTTGCCCGGCTCGGCGATTCCAGAAGTGTTTGCTGACGCCAATCGCGACTGGGAGGCTGTAAAAGCGACGGGAACGCAGGTGATGCAGGCGGGGCTAGGCGCGATCGCGGCCACCGTCCCGCTGCCTCCGCCCCCGCAGCCTGACGCTCAAGCCTACCTGGTGTTTAATGCCCTGAACTGGGACCGAACCGAAGTCGTGACGCTAACGCTGCCTCATACGTCGAAATGGCAGGTGCGCGACTTTGAGGGTGAGGTCTTGCCGACGCAGGTTTGTTCTGAGACTGTGGCTGAGGAAAGGTGCGATCGCGTTTGTTTTCTGGCAGAATCCGTTCCCAGCGTGGGCTATCGCGGTTTCTGGCTTTGCCCAGAAGCGTCCGCTGCTGAACCCCAAAAGCCTTCAGCCTACGTGATGGAAAATCAGTTTCTCAAAGCAACCGTCGATCCAAAAACTGGAGAGATTAGCAGCCTCTGGAGCTATTCTGCCCAGCGCGAAAGCCTCAGCGCTCCTGCCAATCAGCTCCTGGCCTGGCGCGACCAGGGACAGTATTGGGACGCCTGGAATATTGCGCCGGACTATGCCGACCATCCCCTGCCCCCGGCTCAGCTCACGTCGATTGCCTGGATGGAAACCGGCCCCGTCCGGCAGCGGCTGCGGATTGTCCGGCGACTGAATCAGTCTGAATTTGTGCAGGACTACATTTTGGACCAGGGCTCCCCCGTATTGAAGGTTGAAACCTGGGCCGACTGGCAGGAGACTCATGTACTGCTGAAGGTGAATTTTCCAGTCGCGATCGCGGCCCGCCAGGCTACCTACGAAATTCCCTTCGGCGCCATTCAGCGCCCGACCCAGCCCCAGACCGCCGCCGAAAAAGCCAAGTGGGAAGTCCCCGCCCTGCGCTGGGCCGACCTCAGCCAGGCAGACTTCGGGGTCAGCCTGCTGACCGACTGCAAACACGGCTTTGACGCCAGCCCCGGCCAGCTGCGGCTAACGCTGCTCAAAGCGCCGGTTTGGCCCGACCCTGGGTGCGATCGCGGCCCCCACCATTTCAGCTACGCCATCTATCCCCACGCCAAAAACTGGCAGGCGGCAAAAACCGTTCATCAGGCCCACGCCTTGAATATTTTTCTGGCTCCTTACCTCTGCGAGGCTACGTCGGGACCGGTGACATCCCACGCAAATCAGACTGGGCCTTGCAGCTTTCTCAGGCTTACTGCCAAAAATCTAATTCTGTCTGCATTTAAGCCCAGCGAAGATGAGCCTAAACAATTCATCCTCCGCTGCTATGACGCCTACGGTCAGAGCGCTCGCCTTGAGCTTGAAAATGCTTTAGATGTACAGGTTCAGGAACAGCTCAACTTACTTGAAATGCCGCTGTCTACTAAAAATTCCAAAAAAACAAATTGGCCGATATCACCCTGGCAGGTCAGCACCTATCGACTGGAAAGAAACCCTGAATGAGACGGTGAGCGCTGTAGCTCAGCTCTATGCAGTTAGCGCTGGCTTTTTACCATTCTTCTGAGGCTTGTCGCTGACCTCAGGCAGCTCCTCTGACAGCGGTTCTATAGTCGCTGGCTCGCCCTCGCGAACGATATCGAGGTTAATATCTAGAACCGTCATCTGCAACCCAGCTTTGGGGCTGTTGTCGCTGTTGGAAATGTAAGGGTTGGGTTCTATACTGCCGGTGCAGATAATTAAAGAACCCTTTTTGAGATAGGGGAGCGTGCGCCAGGCGCTAGATTTCTCCCAAATGCTGAGTGAAACCGTAAAGGACTCCTCACGATTACGAATACCGCGCACGTAGAGCGTCGCCGTAGCGACTTTGGCCGAGCCGCCATTCCGCAGCTCAACCGTCTTGATTTCGGCATCAGCGCCCAGGTTGCCGCTGACGATCCACTTGTTCAATCCACTACTTGACATGTAAAATCCTCCTAAATAGGGCTAAAGGAATAGGTAAGTCAGGTAGATTCCCCTCGCTTAGAATTCCCAAAATCACAGCGAATTAGACTGGCCGAATATAACAACCTTTCCTGAAATATTTAGTCAGCAAACGATTCAGATTTATCATAGTGTTTACCGTTTTTAGCATTGGGAACCCCGCATTTTTTTTGGGCAGACTAGAGTAGAAAATTTCCCTACCCATAGGAGAAAAATCCATGACAGTAGCTAAGCGACGGCCGGCAACCGCTATCATTCTGACCACGTTGGAAGGCGTACCGGGTAAAGAAGTTATCGAGCACTACGGTTTGGTGCAGGGCAGCACCATCCGCGCCAAGCACATTGGAAAAGATATCTTGGCCGGTTTCAAAAACATTGTCGGTGGCGAGCTGAAGGGCTACACTGAGCTGCTGCAAGAAGCCCGACAGGAGTCGGTTGACCGGATGGTGATGCAGGCCCGGCAGCTGGGGGCAAATGCGGTGATTAACGTTCGCTTTGCCACCTCGGCAGTCGCCCCTGGTGCGGCTGAGCTATTTGCCTATGGGACCGCGGTCAAGGTGCAGTAGCGATGGAGTTCATCATTTTTATCGCTCTGCTGGCAATTGGCTTTTTCGCGGGGAGCTATGCCGAGCAAAAGCACTACCTTGAAATCAAGCAGCGCGAGCGTAAATCGCTACACGTACCCCTCATGAACTTTGGCGCTAAGCAGGAGCTGCCCTATGCCCACGAAGCGCAAATGTTCGTCGGCAGCGTCGTGATCGCCAATGATTATTTCAAGACCTTTGCGGCAACGCTGCATAATCTGGTCGGCGGTCGCGTGGTTGTCTATGAGAGCCTGCTGGATCGGGGACGGCGGGAAGCCGTGCTGCGGATGAAGGAGGAGGCTATCGCCTGGGGAGCTTCCCAGGTGGTGAATGTGCGGTTTGAAACCTCGAATATTGGCGGTCAGGAAACGACCAGAACCCCGGCCATGGTTGAGGTCATCGTCTACGGCACCGGCATTCGGTAGACGCCGATGAAGTACGTTCCCAAGGAAATCAAAGAGGAAGTCAACGTCACCGCTGTTCATCCGCTGGTGAACTTTGGCTACCTGCTGGGCACAGTCACCCTGGCTGGCGTCATCCTTTACGCTAGCCTGGGCTTTATCGCGGCCCGGCTGGCGACTCGCATCGGTCCTGAAACAGAGGAAAAGATTGGCAATACGCTGATAGCTGGTCTGATATCAGATCCTGAATCCGCCTCCGACGATCGCATAATCTATCTCACAGCGCTGGCAGAATCCCTGACCCCCCAAGACCCTAGTCTTCCCCCCTTAAAGATTCATATTTTGCAGCCCGAGACCGCCTCTGAAGATGACTTAGCCAATAGCGAGAATGCTTTTGCGATCGCGGGTGGCCATATCGTCTTTACCCAGGGGCTGCTTGAGGCAGTCGAAAGTGAAAACGAGCTGGCTTTTGTTCTAGCTCACGAAATGGGCCATTTACACAACCGCGATTCGCTCAAGGCCATGGGCCGTTCGCTGGTTTTTCTGATGCTGGTCAGCGTCCTGGGACAGGGGCAATCGGGCGGGGCCAGGGTCATTCCCGCCACGATCAATGTCGCCAACTTGAGCTATAGCCGCTCCCAGGAAAGCGCTGCCGACCGCTACGCGATCGCGCTGATCGTTCAACACTATGACCACGGCGGCGGTAGCCTCGGCTTTTTTGAGCGGATGCAGCAGCAGGAACTCGACCTGGGCGCGCTGAATACGGTCACCGAATGGCAATCCACCCATCCGCTGACCCGAGCGCGGATCAGCCGAATTAAGCAAATCGCAGCCGCCCAGAATTGGAAAATGCAGGGCGAGCTGACGCCGCTACCCGAGGGGATTAGCTGTGTGGACTTTGTCTGTGAGGACTAATCTGCGGCCAGCAGCTTCTCAGCCAGCGCCAGGTCTAAATAGGTATGGCCATAGCTGTTTCCAGCCATAACCGTAAAGGGTTGGTCAGGCTCGCCCAGATTGTCCAGCACAAGAGCCGCTTCAGTCAGGTCCTGCTGCCGGGAATAAGGCTCGACGGTGACTACCGTGGTCAGTCCGGCCTCAACCGCTGCGAGCAAGCCATTCCGATTGTCTTCAATTGCCAGACAGTGGGCAGCAGGAATGCCCAGTTCTGACAAGGCGAGCTGATAGACATCGGGGGCAGGTTTCTTGTCAGAGACCATATCCCCAGCCGAGATCGCGTCAAACCAGCTCAGACTGTCCTCTCCTAATTGGCTTTTGATCAGCGCCTCGACATTCTCAGGCCGGGTAGTGGTCGAGATTGCCAGCCGCACGCCAGCCTCCCTAGCCTGCCGGATTAGCCGCTCGACGCCGGGGCGGAGGGGAATTTCTCCAGCCGCGATCGCGTCTTGAAAGTACTGGGTCTTGACCCCATGCACCTGCTCAATAAAGTCATCCAAATCAGCAAACCTGGGCGGCAGCTGAAAGTCCGATGACTGCTCAGCATAGGTCCGCATTCGCTGCTTGCCGCCAGAGACGGCCAGCAGCTCGTCATATTGCTCAGGCGACCAGTCCCAATCCAACCCCGCCTCAGCGAATGCCTGGTTGAAAGCCGGACGATGCCCATCGCGCTCCGTCTCAGCCAGAGTGCCGTCCACGTCAAAAATTAAAGCCTGAAGCGTCCTCGCCTCGCTACTTTTGCTAACCAAGCCTCTGATGCCTCGCTGATGGGGTTAAATGCGGTTTGTAATCCTCTCAACTTATACCGGGTTTGGGGCGGACTCAATAACCTCCTATAGTTAAGTCAGGATCCCTTACCGCTGATAACACTGTGAAAGCTATTACGCTGCTTGGCTCGACCGGCTCGATTGGGACGCAGACTCTGGATATCGTTGAGCATCATCCCGACCAGTTTCGCCTGGTGGGGATTGCGGCAGGGAGCAACGTAGCGCTGCTGGCTCAGCAGGTGAGAAAGTTTCGGCCTGAGGCGGTGGCGATTTGTGAAGAGAGCCAGGTCAGGGCGCTAAAGGACGCGATCGCGGACATCGATCCTCAGCCCCAAATTTTTGCCGGTGAAGAAGGCATTGTAGAGCTGGCTCGCTACGGTGACGCTGAAGCGGTCGTGACTGGAATTGTCGGCTGTGCGGGTTTACTACCAACAATCGCGGCGATTGAAGCCGGTCGAGACATTGCCTTAGCGAATAAGGAAACCCTGATTGCCGGTGGCCCGGTTGTGCTGCCGCTGGTTGAGAAGCATCGGGTCAAGCTGCTGCCCGCCGACTCTGAGCATTCTGCCATTTTTCAATGCTTGCAGGGCGTCCCCGAAGGCGGGCTACGGCGGATTTTGCTAACGGCCTCCGGCGGGGCCTTTCGCGACTGGCCGGTGGAGAAGCTGCCCGAGGTGACCGTCGCCGATGCGCTGAAGCATCCCAACTGGTCGATGGGTCAAAAAATTACGGTGGATTCGGCTACGCTGATGAACAAGGGGCTGGAGGTGATTGAGGCCCACTACTTGTTCGGCATGGCCTACGACCAGATTGACATTGTCATTCATCCCCAGAGCATCATTCACTCCTTCATCGAGCTGCAAGATACCTCCGTTCTGGCTCAGCTGGGCTGGCCCGATATGCGGCTGCCGCTGCTCTATGCCCTCTCCTGGCCGGAGCGCATCTATACCGACTGGGAGCCCTTCGACCCGGTCAAAGCTGGCAGCCTCAGCTTCGACGCGCCGGACCGGCAGAAGTATCCCTGCATGGATCTGGCCTACGCGGCGGGGCAGGCAGGCGGCACCATGACGGCGGTGCTGAACGCGGCGAACGAGCAGGTAGTCTCGCTATTTCTAGAAGAGAAGGTAGGCTTTTTGGATATTCCCAAGCTGATTGAGCGGGTGTGCGATCGCCACCGCGAGCAGCTGGTCAGCGCCCCATCCTTGGAAGATATCCTGGCTGCCGACCGCTGGGCGCGCCATCAGGTCACCGAAATTTGCCAAAGCGCAACTGAAACCACCTATGTGCCGCTAGGCTAAAACTGTCAGGAGGAAGCCGCTGTGGAAAACCTGGTACTCGTCGCGGGTGCGATTGTCGTTTCAGTAGTCGCCTTCATGTGGCTGCTGCGAGTGGTCAAAGCCACCGTGAAAACGGCTTTGCTGGTAGCGCTGATTTTGCTGGGATTACAGCTTTTCTTTGGGATTGGCCCGGGGGCGATTTGGGACACCATCCGCGACTGGCTGCCCAATATCGGCCCGCTTAGAGATAGATAGCTATAGACAAAAAAAGGGAGCCCAATCACTTGAGTTCCCTTTTTTTATTTTTTGGTGGCGGGGCATGGATTTGAACCATGGACCTTCGGGTTATGAGCCCGACGAGCTACCAGACTGCTCTACCCCGCGATGGCGTTCACCAAGTATAGCGGTTATCAAACCGAATCGACAATTTTTTCTAAAAATATAGCGGTCCAGATCAGCTTTGCCAGATTGCTTTCCAGAGCGCATTTCAGTCAAATGGCAGATCGCCCAGCACATCAAGCCGCGTGTAGCTATTGCAGTTCATGTAGGTATCGGCGAGGGTCTCGGCAATTTCAGGCGTAATCCAGCCGAGCTGCATCAGCAGATGCACGGCAGTCGCATATTTGGCTCGCTTAGCGCCATCGACGGCCTTGATCGCCAGCCCCAGCCCCTGACCGACCCGACCAATACACTGAATGCCTTCAGCCCCCGATTTGCTCACCAGCTCGCCCTCGGTCAGCTGCATCAGCTGACTGTCAAAACCATTTGGACCTGAAATCATGATCGGGTGACTGGTCATTGCCCGGATGATTCGCTCCATTTCCAGGCTGCTGCCCGAGGCCAGCTTGGCAAACAGCGTCGCCATCTCCCGCAGCTGCATAAAGTAGGTCGGCGCGCCGCAGTTGTCGTGGGCTGCAATAAACTCATCGGCGGGCATCCCCAGCAGTTCAGATACCTTGCGGATAATCAGCTGCTGCACCGGATGGTTGCGCTGTAGGTAGGTGGTCAGATTCCAGCCCCGCTGCTTGCAGACCGCCAGCATCCCAGCGTGTTTACCTGAGCAGTTGTGCGCTAGGGGCGTATTCTGCCCGGCTGGGATAGGACACTGAAGCGCGGTTGGCTCAACATCACAGCGCCAGAGAATATTGTAGACCTGCCGCATCTGCTCAACCGTGCCCTGATGAGAGCTGCACATAATCGCCAGATCTTTGTCCGTCAGGCTGAACTGCTCTAGGGTGCCGGTGGTCGCGATCGCAAGCGTCTGAAACGGCTTCAGGGCAGAGCGCACAAAGCTAGCCGCCTCGGCGTCACCAGCGGCGGAGAGCACCCGACCACGATCATCGGTCACCACCGCATGGGTCGTATGCTCAGACTCAACGATCCCTTCCCGCAGAAGCTGAACCTTGAGCTCGGTCGATAGATTACGCTTAGCCTTAGTCATGGCTAAGACTCTTGCATACTCTGAGTCACTAGCGCAATATTCCCCCTACAGAAACTGCCAGCTCACCAGGCTGAAGGACAGAATGCCTGCTAACACCCCAAAGGTTCTTTGCAGCCTACGCAGGATTGGCTTCACCTGGTAGTCCACAATCAGGCGATCGCGGCTGAGCACCTCGTCCGGCTTGATCCAGACCTGGCCGTCGTACCAGCCCGATTCTTCGTAGGGCACGGCCTTTTTCTGTAAGCGATCGCACACGTGCAGCCAGCCGGTATAGAGCTGGATCAGGGCCAGGGTTGGGATCACCAGCGAACCGATCGCACCGCTCGCCAAAAACTGCGGCAGCAGCTTCGACGGGCCGTAGCTAACGGCAGCGACCGGCCCCGTAAACAGCCAGCTCAGGCACCACAGCACCACAATCGGCGTCAGATAGCCCCGCAGGTGGCGCGTTCCCCAGCTATAGAACCAGGATTCGCGCATGGCCTCATATTCTCGAATGGGGACCTGATCGACTGGGACAGGACAGCGCGAAGAGAGGGTTTCCATAATGAGTGCGGTGTAGCTAAGGACTAAATGAATTTTGATCAGACGTCGGTTCAGGGATAAATTCAACCCGCTCAGCATGACCCCAAAAGGCTTCTAAATCGTAGTACTCGCGCTCGTTGGGCAGAAAGATATGGACGATCACTTCGCCAAAATCCTGCAGCACCCAGCGGCCCTCAGAGGTGCCCTCAACCCGCAGCGCCTGACGCTGCCACTGCTCGTCCACGGCATCTTCAATCGAACGCGCGATCGCCCGCACCTGGACGTTAGAAAAGCCGGTGACGATGACAAAATAGTCGGCCAGATAGGAGACATCGCCGGTCTGCAAAATCGCAATGTCACCGGCCTTACGGTCGTCAGCGGCCTGGGCAATCGTCATCGCCAGTGCTTTCGCAGCCGCGTCTTCCTGGTATGAGTCAGGGTCTGGAACCAGTGACAGCTCTCGGATATTTTCTGTAGCCATTACCTTCTGGGAATCACTCAAAAGCTCGTTTCCTCAACGGGGTTGAAATCGTCTACTTTTATAGTACTGAAAATGGCCAGAGCCGATCTGTCGGATACCCTACCCCATATCCAAAAGGCCTTACTAGGCCAATCATGGGCCAATCGTGGGGCTATGTAGTCCGTAACATTTCCTCATGTTCCATCGTTGGAAACTTACCTGTGTAAGGCATAATCTCAGAGTTGAGTGGTTCATCGAAGGAGCAGACCACTGTGGGTCTCGGCTTTGCCCTAGGGCTAGTGATCGGAATATTGATGGGGGTCGCGATCGCCCTTTGGCAACGGCAGTCGTCTAGCCGCGACCGTCCGGCCACAGCCCGGCAGCGGCTGGCCCAGCTAGAACAGGTTCATGAGCAGCGGCTGCAAGCAGTCACCCAGCAGCTTCAGGCCAACTATCGACAGCAGCTGGCGGCCAAAATTGAGCTTTATCAGGATGAGCAAATCCAGCAAACCGAAGCGCTTGAAGCTGAATATCAGGCTCGCCTGGCGGTTTTGGAACAGGCTTATCAAAGCCGAATTAGTCAGGGCCCAATCAGTCAGGGAGATACTCGGCAAGCAGGGAGTGATAACCCTGAAGCTGCGATCGCGAATCCCGAAACAAGCCCAACCGGAATGACCCCACTGCCCGACCCCTGGATGCCAGCCAGCCCAACCAAACCCCAGGGTTCAACCTCAGCTGCTACGTCGAAACCAGAATTGAGCCCAAAGTCAGCCTCAGCTGCCCCAGCCCCAGCGCTCACAGTCAACCCCGTCCCAAAAGCGCCTCCCCCAGCCTCCCCACCGGCGCTATCAGAGCTGATGACCCAGGCTCAGTCTAGCGAAGCCATTCAGCGCCGAGAAACCGCCGAGGCGCTGGGCCAGATTCTGACTCAGGGCAGTAAACCCGATGCGATTAGAGCCGTGCCGCTGCTCGGTAAGCTGACCAAAGACCCGGAGCCCGATGTTAGACTAGCGGCGGTGCGATCGCTCAGCCAGATGCCGTCATCTCGGGTTGTGCCACTGCTGCGGCAGGCGCTTCGGGACCCAGACAGCGAAGTCGTCGCTGCGGCCAGCGCGGCCCTGTCTCGGGTAAAACGCACTAAAGCTCAGCCCAAAGCTCAGAAGCGATCCAAACCCAAAAATCGATAAGCAACTTCAGTAAAAGGAACTTTCAATGACCCGTGCCATTATGGAAACCGAAAAGGGCACCATCAACCTGGATCTGTTTGACCAGGATGCCCCCGGTACCGTCGAAAATTTTGTCAAACTGTCTAAAGAAGGCTTCTATGACGGCCTGATTTTTCATCGCGTCATTCCCAACTTTATGATCCAGGGCGGCTGCCCTCAAGGTACCGGGACCGGCGGCCCCGGCTATAAAATTAAGTGCGAAATTAACGACAATAAGCATCAGGCGGGCAGCCTTTCAATGGCCCACGCGGGTCCGAATACCGGCGGTAGCCAGTTCTTCATCTGCCATGCGCCCCAGCCCCACCTGGACGGGGTTCATACCGTTTTTGGCAAAACTGAGAATATGGATGTCGTCAATTCAATCCAAAAAGGCGACAAAATTACGTCGGTCAAAATCGAAGAAGGCTAACCAAATTCCTTACAGGTAAGCTCCCTTTGAGCCTTCTAAAATAGGAAATAGCTTCTTTCCGACTTAACCAATGTCCTCGGTCGTAGACACCCCGGCAAAATCAGCTCCTAGCAACCTGTTTGGCAGACTGGCTGGCATTTATCGTTCACCCATTGGCAAAAAGCTGATTACCGGCGTGACAGGGTTGGGGCTGGTTAGCTTTGTGCTAATTCACATGCTGGGCAATCTCACCCTGTTCTACAGCGCCGCAGCCTATAACCAATATGCCTATGCAATTGAGCGGTTGGGGCCGCTGACCTACGCGATTGAGCTGGGGCTGCTAGGATTTGTCATCTTTCACGCCGTTCTGGGCATACAGATTTACCTTGACAAGCGGCGATCGCGGCCTATTGGCTATGCCCGCTATGCTTCGGCGGGCGAGCCCAGCCGCCAAACCCTGAGCTCTCGCACCATGATCTGGACGGGGCTGTTACTGAGTGCTTTTCTGGTCTGGCATCTGGCTACTTTTAAGTTTGGCCCGAGATATCCTATCTCCGGCACTGAAATGCGAGATCTGTCTCGGCTAGTGATTGAAAAGTTTCAGCAGCCGCTCTATACGGTGGGCTATACGGCGGCCATGGGAATTTTAGGATTTCATCTACGCCATGGTATCTGGAGCGCGTTTCAGTCTTTGGGGGTGCTGGGGAAAGAAGCGCGATCGCTCCTATACGCCCTCAGTCTGGTGCTGGCCGGCCTGATTGCAGTGGGTTTTCTGGGTCTGCCGCTGGCGATTTACCTGGGATGGGTGCAATGATCCTCAACAGCCGGATTCCCGAAGGGCCGCTGGCGGAAAAATGGGAACAGTTCAAAGACCACTGCCGCCTGGTTAGCCCTAACAACAAGCGCAAGCACACCATTTTAGTGGTCGGCACGGGTCTGGCGGGAGCCTCTGCTGCGGCGACCCTGGCTGAGCTCGGCTACCGGGTCAAGAGCTTCTGCATCCAAGACTCGCCCCGCCGCGCCCACAGCATTGCGGCCCAGGGCGGCATCAATGCGACGAAAAACTATCCTAACGACGGCGACAGCGTTTGGCGGCTGTTCCACGACACGGTCAAGGGCGGCGACTATCGGTCGCGCGAGGCCAATGTCTATCGCCTGGCCCAGATCAGCAGCCAAATTATCGATCAGTGCGTGGCCCAGGGTGTTCCCTTTGCGCGGGAGTATGGCGGCCTGCTGGCCAACCGCTCCTTTGGCGGCGCGCAGGTTTCGCGCACCTTCTATGCCCAGGGCCAAACCGGGCAGCAGCTTTTGCTGGGGGCCTACAGCGCCCTGATGCGGATGGCCGCCGCCGGACAGGTTGAGCTCTTTCCCCGCCGGGAGATGCTCGACCTGGTGGCGGTCGAAGGCCGGGCTCGCGGCATCATCACCCGCAATCTGCTCACAGGTGAGCTGGAGCATCACGCCGGGGATGCGGTGCTGCTTTGCACCGGCGGCTATGGCAACGTCTTTTACCTTTCAACCAACGGCCAAAACTCCAACGTCACGGCGGCCTGGCGCTGCTATAAGCGAGGGGCGCTGTTTGCCAATCCCTGCTATACCCAGATTCACCCCACCTGCATTCCCGTGGCCAGCGGCTATCAGTCGAAGCTGACCCTGATGAGCGAGAGCCTACGCAACGATGGCCGGGTCTGGGTGCCGCAGCAGCCAGGCGATGCGCGATCGCCCAGCCAAATTCCTGAAGCCGAGCGCGACTATTATTTGGAACGCCGCTATCCCAGCTTTGGTAACCTAGTCCCCCGCGATGTCGCCTCGCGCAATGCCAAGCAGGTTGTAGATGAAGGCCGCGGGGTTGGGGCGACAGGACTGGCGGTGTATTTGGACTTTCGGGACGCGATCGCGCAGCAGGGCCAGGCCGCGATCGCGCAGCGCTACGACAACCTGTTCCAAATGTATCAGCGAATTACCGGCGAGAACCCCTACGAGGTGCCGATGCGCATCTACCCGGCAGTCCACTACACCATGGGCGGACTGTGGGTGGACTATCACCTGATGAGTACCGTACCGGGCCTATTTGTCCTCGGTGAGGCCAATTTTTCGGATCATGGGGCCAACCGACTCGGCGCCAGCGCCCTGATGCAGGGCTTGGCAGACGGCTACTTCATCATCCCGTACACGCTGGGAGACTATCTGGCCCAGAATCCTGCTGCACTTGTGGAGACTGACGCCGAAGCCTTTGCCGAAGCCGAAGCCACCGCCAAGGCCCGACTGCTGAAGCTGCTCAGCATCCAGGGTGATAAGACCGTAATGGAATTTCATAGGGAGCTGGGCCAACTGGTTTGGGATGCGGTCGGCATCAGTCGGGAGCAGCCGCACCTAGAACAGGCGATTCAGAACATTCGGGCACTGCGGGCAGACTTTTGGGAAAATCTGCGCGTGCCGGGCAGCCCCGACACGCTGAATAAAAACCTAGAACTGGCGGGGCGGGTAGCTGACTTTATGGAGCTGGGCGAACTCATGGCCCGCGATGCGCTCACCCGAGCCGAATCCTGTGGCTGCCACTTCCGGGAAGAATATCAAACTTCAGATGGGGAAGCGTTACGCCGCGACGATGCGTTTTCCCACGTCGCGGCCTGGCAGTATGAGGGCGACGAGCGGACACCTACCCGCCAGCCAGAAGAGCTGTTGTTTGAAAATGTGCAGCTCACCCAGCGCAGCTACAGGTAAGCCGCTCACAGCACTAGATTCAAATCGAGCTGTCTCAGGTCAATCGCAAAGAGACTACCCCGGTCATCAGACCAGGTGGCAACCCAAATCTCGTGAGCGTGAGCATTAGTAGACGCGATCGCGCTTGGCCGACCCGGCAGCTGAATTGTCCCTACCGGGCAGAAATCCCGATCCAGCAGCTGCATCTGTCCCTGCGTATCAGCAAAGCCATAACCCCAGGGAAAGGTGGTGATCAGGTGAGGCGCGATCTCCAGCTGGAGTCGGATCAGCCGATAGGGCTTAAAGTCGATTAGGACAGCGGTTTCTGGCGCTGCCATATCCAGTGCCAGCCAGCGGTAGGGCGTTGCCGTTGGCGTCAGCTGATGGAGTGGCAGCGGCAGCTGCCATTCGCTCAGATATTGGCCCCGGCGGGTCAAAAGCTGTAGGTGGGTCTCCGCACCGCGATCGCTCATGATCAAAACATGTCGCGAGTCAATGCCGATGATCTGCCGAACTGTACTAGGCGTGATCGCAATCGAACGGCGAAATCTTGCTTTAGCGGATACGAAAAGCTGACCCTGGGGGTCAAATAGGCGACTGATTTGCAGCTGCGACTGTGCCAGGGCGGCAAACCAGTTTCCGCTGGGAGCAACTGCCAACCGATGTGGTTCGGCAAACTGAGCGACTTGGCTTGGCCTGGTTGGGTTTTGAGGAGTAATGACATGGAGCGATCGCGCCGTCAAAACACAGCATCCCTGGGGCACCGGCTGCAATTCTGTAACCGCTGCGGGTAGCGTAGTTAGGGAAATCCATTCAGCTGAGGAATCCGCGCGATTTCGACAGGCCCACAGCTGCTGCCGACTGACCTGATAAATCCAGTCATTGGCCGGTTCCGATTGGATGGTTGTAGGACCAGGTATTCGCAACGATTGCGACTGTGTCGCCAAGGCATGTATCGGCGCTTTCAGCTGGCAGAACGGTGTTGTTTCCACCACTCGTCCGGGTTCTGGATTGACGACAGCGGGCAGGTCGAGTTCTCGCAGGGCGAGCCGCATGGCTTCGGCTGATTCATATCGGTGACCAGGCTGCTTTTCCAATGCCGTTCGGAGAATGATTTGAGCCGAATCTGGCAGCGTAGCGGGCAGGGGGACGGGCTGACTCAGATGAGCCTTCCTCAGCTGATCGGCTGTACCCGAGAAGGGCCGATGCCCCAGTAGCAGCTCGTATAGCAAAATCCCGACTGAATACAGGTCGGAGGCTGCTAGCGCCTGCTGATAGAAGCGCTCGGGTGCTGCGTAGGGTGGTGAGCCGACCTGCACCAGGCTGCCGGGTGTTCGAACCTGTTTGGGCTGAGCCAGGCCAAAGTCAGACAGCTTGGCCACCCAGCGATCGCCGCAATAGCGCAGCAGAATATTCTCAGGTTTGACATCGCAATGAACGATTCCCCGCTGATGAACGTAGGCCAGCCCGGCCAGGACATCGCTGACGAGCGGGACGATGTCTGCTCGGGTCAGCCGTACCGGACTGGCCATGAGATTACGCAGCGTACCGCCTTCACAATATTCTAAAATCAGCTGCTGCCCTGCCGCAGTCGGCTCAATCGCTTGACAGGCAAGGATATTGGGATGCTGAAGACCGAGCAGCCACCGAAGCTCTGGCAGCTCTGGCCGATCCAGCGAGTTCTGCTGATTGAGCTGCTTAATCGCGACCAGCTGCCCGGTCTGGCGATCGACAGCGCAGTAAACCTGGCCATACCGACCATGCCCCACGATGCCCAGCCGCCAATAGCGCGATCGCCGGACGCTTGAATGCTGGCTGGGCGACTCCACGCAATGCCCCATGACCCTCTTTAGACATTATGGGTTCTAAACATCATGCGCTATCAGCCTGCAGCCCGAATTCAGGTCGATAGAAAATCCTTCCATTGGTGACTGGCGACTCCTGTACCAGCCTGTTGACCCAGAATGCGCTTTGCGGAATGCCCGCAAATCCGTGAGAGAGCCCGTACTGTGCAGCAGGCTCAAAGCCGAAGCGGGAGTAGAATTGGCCATGTCCCAATACCACTACAAAGGGGCATCCTTCCTCAGCAAGCTGCACCAGGCCCGCTTTGACCAGCGCCGTGCCGATCCCCTGTCGCTGACGGTGGGGCGCGATCGCGAGCGGAGCCAAACCCATTCCCCAAGACATGTCCCGGCCATTGCGCACCGAAACCGGTGAGAACAGGATATGGCCAATAACCCCACTATCCTCGACCGCGACCAATGAGAGCAGGCAGTCACAGCGGTCGCGCAGCTGCTCGACGAGATCCGCTTCACCATGATGGCCAAATTCAGACGGCGTAAAAGCGTCTACAATTACATGGCGGACTGCATCATAGTCGTTTGATGTTTCAGCTCGGACTGAAATCATGCATGGGTCATCAGATACTGACCGTTGCCGTTGTATTCACCATCGCAGGTTGCAAAAATAGTTCCTAGCAACAGCAGATAGAACCGCCATATGCGGCGGAATCTGGCATAGTCCATGCCGTAGTCCAAAGTCTTTACACTCGCCTGAGAAGCGTCAAATCTTTCTAGCCAGGCCGTCAGCGTTTTGTGATAGTTAATACCGTTCATGTACCATCGCTCGACGGTTTTGAGATCGCGATTGTGACTGGGGACGGCGTCATGATTCCAGTAGCGACCATGCGGGAAAATATACCTATGGGTAAAGCCAGAGGACATATTATTCGGGATGCGAACGGTGATGATGTGAATCAGGACCTTGCCATCGCTTTTGAGGAAAGACGCCAGCTTTTGAAAAGCATGGGTTAGATTGCCAACGTGTTCAAAAACTCCGATTGAGAGAATCTTGTCAAACTTTTCAGAAAACTGGGCTTCGCTTAAATCCCCTTCATATAAGGTAAATCGCTCTGAGCTTAGATAGCTCTCTAGGTCCTGCATTTTTTGCCGCATGTACTCACACTGCTGATGACTCAAATTTAGGCCCGTAAACCGTACATTAGGAAACTTAGACATGATGTAGTTGGGCACACAGCCCCAGCCGCAACCAAAGTCTAAAATATGATCTCCATCTTCAATTCCCAGCCGCTCAATCACCTGATCGATCATATGCATCTGAGATTCCTTTAAATTGGTCGCTCCATGCTGCCAAAATCCAGTGCTGTACTTAGGATAGATGACGGGCCAGTTTCCCAACATTCGGTTGAACATAGCCTGGGGTAAATCATACTGAACCTGCATGAGTTCTTGCGAAGATTCCGCCAAAAAATCGGATTCGCGTAAAACCCATTCGTAAGGTGCCAGCAGGCTGGGACAATATTTGAACAGAACCGGCATTGAGGCATACAGGAGCGAACGGAAAACCGCATCGGGTATTTCCAAACCGCCAATATAGGCTTCGGCCAGCGCCATTTGAGACCGGTTCAAAGCTCCCGCCATGAGCCGGGTTGTTTTGTACGCTATTGAGCTCTTCGAAGACATATCACCCGTGATGGGAATATGCTTCTGCACATCCGAGAATATATTTGTAGATTCCATTCTATTGCTCTCAGCTCAAAGAGGTGTTCAGCCAAACAAAGAGATCTTCTTAATCCTTGATTTATAGCCAAACATTTGGTTAGTAAGTGGCTTTGTTTTCAAAATTTAAGAATTTATTGCTATTTACACTGCAGCAGACATCAATAAAGCCTCAGGAATGAGGCTTTAATATTGCTTGGTAAGAGGAAAATTTTCCAGATTCTGGAACTTAATCTAAAATTTCTAAGGCACGATGAGACCTTGTTTAGCTGCCACCGTACCCCGTTGCCAGGCTTATCTCACCGCAGGCTTGGCTTTCCTATAGGGCAAGAATGTCAGCTCTTCAAAGTTTTCAATTCTAGAACGGGCCAGTAAATCTGCTTCGGCAGGCAGCCTGAGCTTGGAGGCCAATTTCAAGAACTCAAGCATTTTTATAAAACTGAAGGTGGGGTCGGGGAGATAGACTACCCGCCCGGCGCGAAGGGTAATGCCGTGACGGCTGGAGGACTGAAAGGCGTGATGCAGATTGTGCCAGCCTTCCCCCAGGGTCAGGAATGCCACGAACCGGCTATTGCGGCTATGGTCGTTGGTCAGGAACGGTTGCTTACCGATGAGGTGAGCCAGGGAATTGACAGTCTGGACGCCGTGGAACAGCAGCGTTGTGCTGAGGAAAAAAGCACCCAGGTACTCTAGCCCGCCGATGGTATAGGAAACGGCCCCGAGGGCTAACATCGGCACAAAATGCAGCCGGTCGATTACCCAGAGGACGCGATCGCGCTCCACATCGCTTGGCAGCCGGTCGGGGAAAAATGCAGGCGATAGCAGCCAGCCCCCCTGAGACCGATAGAACGCTTCTGCGCCCTGAGTGGGGACATAGGGAGAATGGGGATCCGTAGCCTGGTCGGCGTGGCGATGATGGGCCATATGATGGGCTTTCCACCAGCTGGGTCCCATCTGCCCTGCCGCTGCTGCCACGATACTGCCAATCCATAGTACCGGTGCGGGAGCCTGATAGCTTTTGTGCGTCAGCAGGCGATGGTAGATGCCGGTCGTTGCCAGCATGCGAATGAGATACAGAAAGATAATCCAGGCGATCGCGCCCGCCGATAGCCCCGTAATCAGCACGAGCAGCGATCCGATATGGCTGACAATGATTAGCGCTGGACCAATCAGATAGAAAATAACGGTGATGGGAGAATATTGCTTCATTCAGTAGCTATAGAATATTGACTTACTGTACTGGGTAAACTCCAAATCGTCACAGGTCCTATTTACTGATATTCGAATCATCAAAGGTGCAGTAGAGTGAGATAGTACAGAAGCACTACAGGGGTATGGCTACGCCTCGCAAGATCATTCACATTGATATGGATGCCTTCTATGCTGCGGTCGAGCAGCGAGACCATCCGCCCTATCGCGGTCAGCCCATCGTCGTGGGGGGCAGGCCCGAGCAGCGAGGCGCTGTCGCCGCCGCCAGCTATGAGGCGCGCCAGTATGGCATCCATTCCGCCATGCCCGCCCGGATTGCGGCCCAGCGCTGTCCCCAGCTGATTTTTGTCAAACCCCGATTTGATGCCTATCGGGCGGTTTCCCAGCAGATTCGCGCCATCTTTCGGCGCTACACCGACCTGGTGGAGCCGCTGTCGCTGGATGAAGCCTACCTGGACGTCACTGAGAATAAGCTTGGGCTGGCTTCGGCCACCGCGATCGCGCGTCAAATCAAGCAGGAGATCTTCGACCAAACCCAGCTCACGGCCTCGGCGGGCGTCTCGATTAATAAATTCCTGGCCAAAATTGCCTCCGACCTGGATAAGCCCAACGGGCTGCACCTGATTGCCCCCACCCAGGCCAAGGCGTTCGTTGAGGGTTTACCCATTCAAAAGTTTCACGGCATCGGCCCGGCCACCGCCCGCAAGATGGCGGCCCTAGGCATCCATACCGGTGCTGACCTGAAGCAGTGGCCCGAAGCCGAGCTGACTCAGCGCTTTGGCAAAGCGGGGCGATTTTACTACCTTGTAGCCCGAGCTCAGGATGACCGCCTGGTGAACCCCAACCGCATCCGCAAGTCAGTCGGCGCGGAACAGTCCTTCGCCGAGGATTTGCGAGATCTGACGCAAATGAGGGAACAGCTGAGCGCGATCGCGCAGACGGTCAAAGACCGCCTCGACCACCACCAGCGCTACGGTCACACGCTGACGCTGAAGGTAAAATATGCCAGCTATCAGCAAATGACGCGGAGCTGCACCTTAGCTGAGCCGTTTGGCGATAGGGCTTTAATCTATAACACGGCTGAACGGCTGCTGCTGCTGCATCTAGACCGGCAGCAGGCCGTGCGGCTGCTGGGGATCTCGATTTCCAACCTAGCTCAGGGGGCGCAGCGAGTAGAGCATTTACAGCTGGCGCTGCCGCTGTCAGACCGGAACAGTCCCTAAGGTTTAGCCAGACGATTTAACCTTGACGAACCGCTCCTGGGCCACGTTGCGCAGCCGATGAATATCTTCCCGGCGAGAAACCGACAGCGGCACCGTTGCCTTGACTGCTTGAATTAAAAGCGCCGTATTCACCGGGCAGCGCTCGTAGATCGCTTGATAGAGGCTGGTAATAATCACCTGCTCAATCTCAGCCCCGCTGAAGCCGTCGGTCGCCTGCACCAGCTGCGGCAGGTCAAATCGAGCCGGGTCCTGGCGGTGGCGCAGCAGGTGAATTTGAAAGATCGCCGCCCGGTCCTGGGCATCGGGCAGGTCAACAAAGAAAATTTCGTCGAAGCGGCCCTTGCGCAGCAGCTCCGGCGGCAGCTGGAACAGGTCATTGGCGGTGGCAACCACGAACACTTCCTGGGACTTTTCCTGTAGCCAGGTCAGAAACGAGCCAAACAGACGACGGCTCAGCCCGCCATCGGCATCGCTCTGGGTGTTGCCCATACTTTTTTCAATTTCGTCAATCCAGAGCACGGCGGGGGCCATTTTCTCTGCCAGCGATACCGCCTGGCGAAAGTTTTTCTCAGAGCCGCCGATGTATTTATCGTAGAGGCGACCGGCGTCGAGCTTGAGCAGCGGCATGCCCCATTCCTGGGCGATGGTTTTGGCTGCCAGGGATTTGCCACAGCCCTGAATGCCGACAATCAAAATGCCCTTAGGCGGCGTCAGGTGAAAGCTGCGGGCCTGCTCGCCGAAGCCGACCCGTGCCCTGGCTAGCCAAAGCTTTAGGTGGTCAAAACCGCCTAGCTGCGCCTTATTTTTTTCTAACGGAATGTAGTCAAGCAGGCCAGTTTCGTGGATAATCTGGGTTTTGCGTTCCAGCACCCGGTCGATGTCGCTAGCGGTGAGCTGCCCGTCTTCCAGGGCGGCAAACGCGATCGCTTTTTTGGTCTGCTTCAGGGTCATCCCCTGGGCGGTGCGCACCAGTCCCTGGAGCTCTTCGGGAGTGATATTGACTCTAATTTTTCCTTTGAGCGACTGCACGGCCTGGGTGATCGCTTCCCGCAGCTCGTCGCGATCCGGCAGCGGCATATCAAAATACACCGCCTCGTGGGCCACCTCGCGCGGTAGGGAAACCCGCTCGCCGGTCACCACCAGTGCCGACTGATTATAGGCAAACTGATGGGCCACTTCGCGAAACAGGCGACTCGCCACCCCATCGTCCAGCTGGGTGGCAAAATCTTTGAGCCAGTAGATCGCCCGATAGTTGAGCTGCTGAATATGCCGCAGCATTTCCAGCGGGTTTTCGGTATTTTCCAGCGCCTGGGGTCGATGGGTGCCCGGCGGTGCATATTCGTTTTGCCAGCGATTGAGGGAGTTTCCGTCTAACCGGCAGAGCCCCTGGGCAATGCTCCATTCAAAGACGGGCAGCTGCATATCTAGGGTCGCCTTATTGAGCAAATTCTGCACCCGCTCTTCCTCCACCGTTTCCATCACAATCACGGGGTGAAACGACATCACCAGGGTCTGAAACTGACGAACGCTGGCAGCAAACGGCATAATAATCGGTGAATGACGGCAAACGGGTCTCGGGGTTAGAGTGCCCAGCTGACCTGCAAATCATCTGCGAATCATCTGCAAAAACTGAGGATACGGGTTCGCGATCGCAAAACCCGATCGGCCATAAATCAAGAATGAAACAAGCCGGTGTTTATCAGGATGCTGGCCCAAAAAAAGGCTGGCTAGAATACGGTCAAACGTCGTCCTTCTAAGGGAGTCATGTTCATGAGCCAGCGCACCGAAGCAGAATCAATCATCCAGTCCCACGTGCTGTGGTCAGTCGGCGGCGGCCTTATCCCCATTCCCTTAGTTGACTTTGCCGCCGTCACCGCCATCCAGCTGGAGATGCTCCAGCAGCTGGCCCACCTCTACGGCGTTGAATATTCGAGAAGCACCGGCAAAGCCTTTGTCTCAGCCCTGACCGGCACGACCTTAGCTCGCCTTGGGGCCAGCTTCATCAAAACTATTCCCGGCGTTGGCACGTTACTTGGTGGCGCTTCCATGGCCCTGACCTCGGGTGCGTCCACCTATGCCGTCGGCCAGGTTGCGATCAGTCATTTCTCAAATTCCGGCACGCTCAACAATTTTGTCGAAGAACAGCTCAGAACCGCCTACGACTCGGCTTTTGAACGCGGCAAAACCTACGTCTCTGACCTAGAGAATGAGAAAGGCGACGACGCTGCCAAAGTCTATCAGGCCCTAGAACAGCTCGGCAAGCTCAAAGACCAAGGCATCCTTACCGAAGAAGAGTTTCAAGCCAAGAAAAAAGAACTGCTGTCTCGCCTTTAGTCGAATTGAAATCCGCCTGAAGTCCGCCATTCCAGGAGCCAACCCAACACAGCGCCTACCGTCAAACCCAGCTCGCTGGCAAAGGCAGGAACGGGCAGGCGCTGTTCTGACCGGTCAAATACCTCCAGCCGTCGTTCTGGTAAATACACAAAAACAGTTTGTTCATCGGGGTCAATCAGCCAGCCCATCTGAGCGCCATGGTCAAGGCAATGATCGCGCCTCGCCCAAATCGTCTACCTAAACCCGACTGCGGCTTGCCAGACGAAGGCCAGCAAAAGGAAAAAGAGCGGAAGCAGCGGCAGAATATCGATCAGGGGACCAAAGGGCTGGTAGGCTTCGGGCAGCGTGGCGAGTAGGGCAGCTTCCATGGAGACGTTAACCTCTCTCAAAAAATAAGTTTAATAATTGCTTCAAATTTTATCATGCTTCTCGCCCGCTCTGCGTCAAATCGGCTGATGATTGTCCCTTTTCTAACGGCTGTAGCCAGGCTTGAAACTGCTCTGCGAAGCGGTCTTGCAAAATAGCCTGGCGGATCTGCTGAGTAAACCGAATCAGCTCGGTGATGTTGTGAATTGATATCAGTGTGTAACCCAACAGCTCCTGGGCGTGAATCAGATGGCAGAGATAGGCGCGGCTGAAGTTTTGGCAGGTGTAGCAGGGGCAGTCGGCATCCATCGGCGTCAGGTCGCGGCGGAAGCGGGCGTTCTTCAGATTCCAGCGTTCGCCCCGTACCAGGGCCGCGCCATGACGGCCTAGGCGGGTGGGAATCACACAGTCAAACAGGTCGATGCCGCTCGCGATCGCTTGGGCCATTTCCCGGTAGGTCCCCACCCCCATCAGGTAGCGGGGTCGATCAGGCGGCAGCAGCGGCGTCGTGGCTTTGACAATTTTTTTGATCAGCTCGGGCGGCTCCCCCACGCTGACGCCGCCGATGGCGTATCCCGGCAAATCTAGCTGGGCCAGCTGCTCAGCAGCGGCTTGACGCAGATCCAGATGGACGCCGCCTTGGACAATGCCAAACAGCGCCTGGTCAGATCGCTGATGGGCTTGGATACAGCGCTTCAGCCAGCTATAGGTGCGGTCGGTGGCGGCGATTACGGCTTCCCGATCGGCTGGATAGGGCGGGCATTCGTCGAAGGCCATAATTACATCGGCCCCGAGCTGGTTTTGAATATGGATGGAATGCTCTGGAGACATCTCGATCAGACGGCCATCGCGGGGGGAGCGAAAAACGACGCCGTCTTCGGAGATGGTGCGAATTTTGCTCAGGCTGAAGACCTGAAACCCGCCCGAATCGGTCAGGATTGGGCCGGGCCAGGCCATAAAGGAATGCAGCCCGCCCGCTTCAGCAATCAGGTCTTCGCCCGGCTGGAGGTGGAGGTGATAGGTATTAGCCAGCACCATTTCTGCCCCAGCTGCCTGGAGCTGAGCCGGCGTCACCGTTTTGACATTTGCCAGGGTACCCACCGGCATAAAGCGAGGCGTATGGACGGGACCATGGGGCGTATGGAACGTACCGGCCCTAGCCTGCGTATGGCTGCACTGGGCCTGGCACTGAAACGAAAATTTGGCGGGCAATGTCCTATCCTAAGCACAAAAGTGAAGCCTCACTGCCACAATAGCAGCCAAAGCCTCGGCCTAAAGCCTGCTTCTAAAGCCTATGTTAGGAAGGCAGACCGTCGTCATCCAGGCAGGCATCCCAGCTGGCAGAAAGGGCTTCAGTGACCATCGCTTCTAGAGCAGCGGCGTTGATGTGGCGGCTGGCCTGCTCTTGCAGCGGATTCGATAGCGGAATGAGTCGGAGACGGCGATGAACCTGAACCAAGTCAAAATAAGGCGTTTGCTCAGACTGGCCCATTTCTAAATAGTCAAAACTGTAAACGTTGATGTAAAGGCTACAGTTAGCGACTAGAGTCGCCTGCTGCGGGTCAGAAAAAATTTCGACCACGTAGCCTTCGCCCTGGCTAGTCGCCTGTTCGTCTTGTTCGTGAATGTAGCGAACTCGGCCTAGCCCGCGCAGCAGCCTTAGCATATCAGCTTTGCTAACGATGACACCCTGATCGACAAGACAGGGGGCAGGAAGGGGGACGTCGCTGGAATGGGGATAGCTCATAGAATAGTTTTAGGGTAACCACCAGGCAAAATCGCGCAAGGCTCGTTTGAAGCGGCGGTCGTCGGTGAAATCTATACCCAAGATATACGAATTTACGGGGTATGGAATGCTTGTTTTTGCGGATTTTGCAGACAACGACCTACACTTTAAGCTTTATTAAAGCTCGTCTAAATTTGTGTCAAAAAGTCGCTAAGACGCTCTACTCGATGGAAAAACCGATAGCACTTAGATTTCTCGTTTTAGCAAATGTCTGTGCTTAAAGATATCTATCTGTTAGCGGATTTAGCCACCCTGGTGGACGAACTGTAAACCGCTCCAACAAACTACCCTTACCGACCTAATCAAACCTTGGCGTCGATATGGAAGGTTACAGAGAAAAGAGTGATGCCTAATCGATTGGCGATCGCGCTCTCCCACTGGAACGGCGCGCTGATGTTCTACACCTGCCTGCCGCTGCCTGCAAGCTGGCCCGTCGCCTTTGAGCGCACCGCGCAGTTCGCCCCGCTGGTCGGCGTTGTATTAGCCCTTGGGCTGGGCCTGGCCGATGGGCTGCTGGGACTGCTGCACATGCCACTGCTGGTTCGTAGTGCGCTGATTGTGATGGGTTGGCTGGCGCTGACCGGCGGCCTGCACTTAGACGGTGTGATGGATACGGCAGACGGACTAGCGGTGCCACCGCAGCGGCGGCTGGCGGTGATGGCCGATAGTCATATGGGCGCATTTGGGGGAATGGCCGCGATCGCGCTGCTGCTGCTAAAGGTGACTGCCCTAGCCTCGCTGCCCCAATACCGCGCCTTTGCCCTGATGGTGGCGGCGGGCTGGGGCCGCTGGGGCCAGCAGTGGGCGATCGCCCGGTATGACTATCTCCGACCCGAGGGCAAGGGTGCGTTTCATCAAAAGGCGATTCGGTCAGGCCGGGATACGCTACCCAGTGGACTGGGACTGCTGGGCCTGACCGGACTGCTGGGGCTGCTGGGCTGGGTGTCCTGGCTGCCGATTGGGCTTTCTCTAATCGGCGGCTGGGGCGGGTCGATGATATTGGCGGCCTACTTTGACCGCAAGCTGGGCGGCCATACGGGCGACACCTACGGGGCGGTGGTGGAATGGACTGAAGCGCTGGTATTCTGCTGTCTGACTATTGGTACCAGCGTCTAATCATCTAAAGACTGACAGACGGGACAGTAGTAAAATCGCCGACTGCTGGCAAAGTCTTTACAAATCGGCGTGCCGCAGACGTAGCAGGGCTTGCCGTCGCGATTGAAGACCCAGTGGCGATACTGCCGTCGGGAAACGCCTTCGGCCTTGAGTCGGTTGGCAAGGTCAAGGTCGTTAGTGATGCCGCTGTACTGGTAGGACTGGTAGGGCACCGCGATCGCGGCCTCCCCCAAAGCCAAAAGTTCCTCATCGCTACAGTCCACCGGCTTGCGGCGGGGATGCTGGCGGGCGACAAACAGGATTTCGCTGCGCAGGTAGTTGCCCACACCTGCCAGAAAATGCTGGTCTAAAAACAGGGTAGTGAACTGGCGGCGCTGATGGGAGCGAGATTTGAGCAGGTCTTGAATTGCCTGGGGCGTCAGCGTCCGGTCGAGCACATCAGGGCCGAGCTTACTCAGGAAGGGATGCTGCTCAACTTCCGGCGGCGTCAGCACAGCTATGTCAGAAGCGCTGTAGAGCAGGGCCGACTTTTTTTCATTGTGAATCGCCAGCCGCAGCTGACGGTTAGTCTCGGGATAGTTATAGGTATTCCGCACCATCCACTTACCGTAGAGCTGATTGTGGCTATAGATGCTCAGGTCGTTATCAAAACGGATTAGCATCGCCTTGCCGTGGGTCTGGACGGCCTCAATCTGACGACCCGTCAGCTTCTCGGCGTAGGGCTTGAGGTGGTCGAAGGCGAAGAAGATTTCGCTAACGGGGTAGGGCGCGATCGCGCGTTCAACCCGATCGGCGGCTTTGCGAATTTCAGGACCTTCGGGCATAGATATTGAAAGAAAACGGTTCGACCGATTGCTTTACCAACGATTACGGCCGGGTAAATCAACCGAGCCTTGCGGTATCGTGATCATAAGTGAATTTTTGGAAGCTGACATTCGATGACGCTGGCGCACAAGAAAGCCAAAGCCCTGAAGCCGGGGGCGCCCCGCCCGGCCAAAGAACTCTGTAGCGAATGTGGGCTCTGCGATACCCACTATATTCACTATGTCAAAGAGGCCTGCGCCTTTATCAACCAGCAGGTGGCCGACCTAGAGACCGCTGCCCACGGTCGCAGCCGCGATTTGGATAGTGAAGACGACCTCTATTTTGGCGTGCATCAGCAGATGATGGCCGCTCGCAAGCAGCAGCCGATTGAGGGGGCACAGTGGACCGGCATCGTCAGCACGACAGCGATTGAAATGCTGAATCGGGGCCTGGTAGAAGGCGTCGTCTGCGTGCAGAATTCCGAAGCCGACCGGTTTCAGCCGATGCCGGTGATTGCCAGAACGCCGGAGGAAATTCTGGCGGCCCGGGTGAATAAGCCGACGCTTTCGCCCAACCTATCAGTTCTAGAACAGGTAGAGCAGTCGGGGATGAAGCGGCTGCTGGTGATTGGCGTCGGCTGTCAGATCCAGGCGCTGCGGTCCGTTCAGGATAAATTAGGGCTGGAGAAGCTCTATGTGCTGGGAACCCCCTGCGTCGATAACGTCACCCGCGAGGGCCTGCAAAAATTCTTGGATACGACCAGCCGTTCGCCCGAAACGGTGGTGCATTACGAGTTTATGCAGGATTTCCGAGTCCACTTTAAGCATGAGGACGGCTCGATTGAGAAAGTGCCGTTCTTTGGCCTCAAGACCAATCAGCTCAAGGACGTATTTGCCCCGTCCTGTATGAGCTGCTTTGACTACGTCAACTCGCTGGCCGATCTGGTAGTGGGCTACATGGGCGCGCCCTTTGGCTGGCAGTGGCTCGTGGTGCGGAATGAAACTGGACAGGAAATGCTCGATATCGTCATGGAGCAGCTAGAGACGCAGCCGGTAATGGCCAAGGGCGATCGCAAACAGGCCGTCCAAAATAGCATCCCTGCCTACGACAAAGGCGTCACCCTGCCGATGTGGGCCGCTCAGCTGATGGGCGTGGTGATTGAAAAGGTCGGTCCCAAAGGGCTGGAGTACGCCCGCTTCTCCATTGACTCCCACTTTACCCGCAACTATCTGTATACCCAGCGCAACCATCCTGAGAAGCTAGAGCAGCACGTGCCCGAATACGCCAAGCGAATCGTCTGCCAGTATAAGCTGCCCAAGTAACCGCAGTGCATATCCTCCTAGTTGATGATGAGGTAGAGCTGACGGAGCCCTTAACTCGACTGCTGCAGCGGCAGGGCTACAAGGTGGATGTGGCCGCCGATGGCAAGGCGGGCTGCGAGCTAGCGCTGAATGGCGACTATGACCTGCTGATTTTGGACTGGATGCTGCCAGGGGAGAGCGGGCTGGAGATCTGTCGGGAACTGCGATCGCGCCACCAAACCACCCCCGTCCTCTTTCTCACGGCCAAAGACACCCTGGATGACCGCGTAGACGGCCTTGATGCCGGTGCCGATGACTACTTAGTTAAACCCTTTGAGCTGCGGGAACTGCTGGCTCGGGTGCGGGCCTTGCTCCGCCGTCCGTCAGCCCTAGAACCGACTGCGGCAGCCCCAATCCAGTATGAAGATCTGACCCTAGACCAGGTCAATCAAATCGCCCAGCGCCGCCAGCGCACCATTGAGCTGTCTGAAAAAGAAACCCAGCTGTTAGCCTACCTAATGCAGCACCCCCACCAGCTGCTGACCCATCAGCAAATTTACGATGCGGTTTGGGGCGGAGCTAAGCCCAGCAGCAATGCCCTCGCCGCCCAAATGCGGCTGCTGCGCCGCAAGATTGAGCAGGGCTCGGCGCTGATTCATACGGTGTATGGCAAAGGCTACCGGTTTGGCTCGCCTTCAGGGGAGTAGTAGACCGAACTACCTTTGGCCCGCTGGCCCGCGTCTGGGCCTTACTCCGCCAGCTCTAGAACCAACCGCAGGACTGGCCCCAATCCAGTAAGAAAATCTTATGATTTCTCTTGGCTTTTACGTATCCTGTAGGATACTCTTGAGTCATACTTTAAATTCGTCAGACCAAGACTTACATTAATTGGTTTGAATCCTTGCGCGATCGTCAAGCAAAAGCGCGTATAGACATTCGCATTCGCCGTTTATCGATGGGCAATCCAGGCGACGTCATATCAGTCTGACAAGGCGTATCAGAACTACGGATTGATTGTGGCCCAGGCGCAGCGAATTATTGGAAGTGATTGACAGTCATAGCCAGGAAGAGATGATTGCGGTTCTGAAGCAGCAACCGATTGAGCTGAGAGAGCAGGTGGCAGAAGTCAGTGTCAATATGTGGGGTGGATTTGGTAAAGTGGTCAAAGTGGTTTTTCCGAAAGCAAAGCTCGTCTATGACCGATTTCATGTGATGAGAGCGGTAAATGAAGAACTCAATCAGATTCGTAGACAAACGAAAATGACGCTGAAAGGGAGCAAGCGGGTCTTAGTGAAAAACGGTGTGGATTTGAACCCGGAAGAGCAGACTAAGCTAGCTCGCGTTTTGAACCATTCCAAGCGTTTGAGAACGGCCTATGAGCTGAAAGAAGAATTCAGAGAGATATTTGAAGCTTGTCGCACGGTTAAGCAGGGTCAAGCGAGCCTCTTGCGGTGACTAAAAAATGCTCGGCCTATCTATTGTGATGTCCTAAAGACGATTCGGAATCATTTGGATGGCATTTGTAATTACTTTCTGAATCAGACCACTAGCGGCGTGATGGAAGGAATTAACAATAGGTTGAAGCTGATAAAACGAAAGGCTTATGGCTTTTCTAGCTTTGATAATTTCCGAGCTAGACTGTTAGCTTTCTTTTCTGATTAACTTCACTTATCACCATAACTCCAGAAGAGCCAGAAAAGTCGCTAATTACGTATGCAGCTTTAATTGCCTCTGAAACTTTGTCTTGATCAATTGGTTCAGTAGATATTTGAATCGCCCGCCACTTATCGCGATACATAGGAAGCAATGCCTCCTGCTCCTCAGTCAGCGCAGTGAAAATGCGTCTTGGCATATCGTTTGTACGTCTGGGCATAACTCAATATGAATTTGAGCAAGTATAGGATAAATGAGCCCGAAGAACTCAACATCCATAGGGATTTTCACGCTTTTCTCAGATTTTAAATCAGCATACTAATTAGCGATCAAGAATGAGTGCGTCCAAAGAAAAAGCGCCGGGGCCTAAGATGATAATTAGCAGCAGCATCAGGCTAAACATGAAGGCTTTCTCCGAGCTGGGTGGTTCGCCCTGCTGACCGTCAGGACCTTGATAGTAGCCCTCTAGCAGATAGGGGTCCGGGGCAACGAAGGGATCGCCTTTGACAATTTCGCGAAAAATGGCGTAAAGCATTGAGATTAAAATTGAGCCGCTGGCCAGCGGCGTCAGCAGCCCGACTATCAGCCCCATACCGCCGAGAAACATCGATAGCGCAGACAGAAGGCAGAGCGGCGTAGGCACCTTGAGCGCGTCAGCCCACTGCTGGAGATGTCTCAGCTTAGGATAGCCGTGGAGAACAAACAGAAAGCCAACCCCGACTCGAAAAAGCAACAGCGTGACTCCGGTAACACCGTCGGGAAAGGACTGATAGAGTAGGGCTAATAGCTCATCCATAAAAAGACTTGTTTGTGTTGACTAAACTGTTGGCAACAATTCGGATCTTAAAAATCGAGTTTTGTTATGAAAGAGCGTTGATCAACATTAGGCTACAGTACGGTTGCGTCCGCTCGTTTTAGCACGATAGAGATTGGCATCGCTACGTTTTATCCACTGCTTCCAATCTTCTTCTGGCCGCAGGGTAGCTACGCCAGTACTCACTGTAACAGCTTGATCAGGGAGAAGCTTGAGCGCCGCAATTGACTGACGTATTTCCTCAGAGACCTGCTTCCCGTCCTCAATGTTAGTATCATACAGCAGCAGTAGAAACTCCTCGCCGCCCAATCGGAAAACCTTATCAGAACGGCGAAAGCGCAGCTTAAATACATGACTAACGCTGCGCAAAACTTTGTCCCCCACATCGTGACCAAAGGTATCGTTAATTGACTTAAAGTGGTCAATGTCAAAGCTAATGAGGGTCATTGGTATGCCAGTACGTTTACTTTGTGCAACCGCCCAATCGAGCTTACCATGCAGCAGTGACCGATTTAAAAGCCCCGTGAGCGGGTCGGTAACGGCCTGCGTTTTCAGCTTATTCTGCTGCTCTGTAATCGCTCGAATAAAGATAGCTGAAAAAATGCTTACCATTGATAGTGTTGCTATCAGCCTCATCGCTAGAGCCTGCTCGATGATGTTCCATGCCAGAGGAAAAACAATAACAATCAGGGCTAGGTTAGCTATCCAAGCTCTGCGCTCAGGCAGCATAAAATAAAATGATAATACAGCCGGATAGGCCCACAATACACCGATCATTCCCTGCCTAAGCATGGAAAGGCTGAGAAAGAAAAGTATAGCGGGCACGAGCCCTAGAAAAGTTAAGAGAGTATAGTAGCGATTATAGCGGACAACCATCCAAGCATTAAAAGCAAGAACAGCAATGATTGCAAAGGCACCTACCCCCAAGAAATAACGTCCATGCATGAGGTTATTCACTGCAAATGGAGTTAATAGCGTAAGCCCTACTAAAGCAAGCCCTAAATAGGACTTACGGATAAAGTCCGATGCAGACTCTTGCGGCTTTATGGAAAATTTTTCGCCCTTCATCAATGTCCTTGCCATGCGGAGGTAGGCAACCTTAATAGGGTATTCAATCCGCCTACTTAATTTTGAACCAGCAAGATGGCATGGCGATCGCGGTCCTGCAGCAGCACAGCTTTCTGAAACGGCAGCTCCGTCCCAGAAAGGTCAACGATTTTAGGCGAGACGAACTGAGCCTGGGCCTTTTCTAATGCTTCAACCGTCGCTTCTATATCGCTGACGACGAACTCGTACTGCATATGAATCAGGTCGTTTGTCCGATGGCTCAGCGGCGCGGGACGACCGCCGGGGGGCGTCAGATAGTCGAGAAACTCTACGCCTAAGCCACCCTGGGCCGGGCTCAGCGAGGTAACGATCACCTTGGCCCCAAACAGACCGTCGAGATGCCCCTGGGTGGGGCCTTGATTCAGGGTATCGCCCGCCAGCTCAAAGCCGAGGATATCTTTGTAGAAGGCCAGGCTTTGCTGGGTGCTAGAAATACTGATAGCGGAATGGTCGATGCCGAGGAAGAGGTCATCGGTAGGCTGATGCCAGCGATCGCTGCCAATGCCCTCTGGAAACAGCAGCAGCTCCAGCCCGTGACCGTCAAAATCCCTAAACTTAAATGCCTGAATCCCGCCTGGCAGCGTCTGAGGCTCCGTCGAAATCGCCTCGTAGGGGTAGTCCTGAAGCCGCTGGAAGGCTTTATCCATGTCGGTGACGATCATGGCAAAGTGCTGAAACCACAGGTCGTTGCTTTGGGTATCGGTCGGGGCCGGTTGACCAGCGGGGCTGAGAAACTGCATTAGGCGAATCTGCTCCTGACCCAGCCGCAGCGTCACCAGCCGCACCTTAGAGCCAAACACACCGAACAGGTAGTCGGCCTCTTCGCCGCTGACCGTGATGTCTGAATCGACCTTAAACGTAAACGCGCCGGTGAAGTAGTCGATCGCCCGATCCGCGTCCGAAACCGTCAGGCCAATCGCCTGAACCGATTGAACCGAGTTTTGGGAAGTCTGCGCCATGGGGGAAGTCCTGATGTTCTGCTAGCACGCGCTTGAGTAGACCGGAACCTTAGCCCTTAGACCCTGACCCCAAACCCCTCTCCCGCCCTGGGAGAGGGGCTTTGAAACGGTCTGTCCGTTCCGGCTTCCCTTCTCCCCTCGCGTGGAAAAAGGGGCTAGGGGATGAAGGGTTAGAATCTATGGGTCACTCAAACTCAAGCCACTCTGCATCGTACCAAAACTTCAGCAGCTGATGAAACACTGGAAACTCAAGCTCGGTCTTCTCAGCGGTCTGGGTATGACGGTTCTGGTGGGCCTGCTGATTCAGCCACGCTGGCTGCTCAACCTGATTGGTCGGGTCGGCCCTGGAGCGACTTACTATATTGATACCGACGCTCAGGCCGTGGCCCTGACTATCGATGACGCGCCCAGTGAAGCAACCGATGAAATCCTCGACGTGCTTGACCGCTATGACGCCAAGGCAACCTTCTTTATCATCAGCCGGCGGGTGCCGGGGCGTGAGCAAAACCTGACCCGCATGGTAGCCGCTGGACATGAGCTGGGTAACCACCTGACCGAAGATGAGGCCAGCATTCTCCTATCCGCCACTGACTTTGAGGCAGCTGTCTTGGAGGCCGATCGGGTCCTGGCCGACTATGGTCCCGTTCGCTGGCTGCGTCCGGGCATGGGCTGGTACAGTCCGGGCATGGTGGCCACGGTCAGTCGGCAGCGGCGGCAGCTGGTATTGGGTTCGGTGTTTCCCTACGATACCCATATCGCTTCGCCACAGTTCGCTAGCCAGTTTATCCTCAGCTCGGTACGGCCGGGCGACATTATCGTTTTGCACGATGGACCAGGAAGGGGCGATCGCACCGCCAAAACCCTAAAGCAAATCCTGCCAGCCCTCCAGGCGCAGGGGTATGACGTCGTGACCCTATCAACGCTAGCCGAGCAGCAATCAGCCAAGGATTAATGCGGCTTGTTTACGCCTTGAGTCCCAGCTAGGATAGTGCGCTTTGAACTTGCTAACGTCGGAAATATACCAGATATAGTCTCCGGTGCGGTTTGGCTCGCTGTACTGGTAGGGTAGCTTTAATCAACATCCCGATTAACTCTAGTCGGTCTAAAACCTAATGCCCAAGCACCAGAATTAGCGGCGCTTGACGGTGCTGATAGAGCGATAGCAATACAGAAGTCAAGCAGGCCTAAATAAAATCGGGCCTGCTTGGTTTTGCAAACCTTTTAATTAAAGTTAATTAAAGGTTGCGATGCATTGTTAGTTCTGGATGGGTTTAGACTAATCTACATGGCAGATCTACATTGCAGACGGATAGACTTCATCAGCCACTAATACGGGCTTTTCACTATATTCCGCCTCAATCTCTTCTTGGACTGACAGATCCCAGTCTAGGTCGTACTCATTTTCAAACTCTGCTGCGATGTAGGGACGTAAAATACCTGTAACGGTAACTTCTTCGCCATCTTGAGCCTGTGGTGCAGCCATCTGGCTGATGACTAGCAGGTCTTCATCACCAAACAACTCTTCTTCATCGATAGAGAAGGTGGTTGGAGAATACTCCTCTTCTATCTCACCCGTAACGGCGATGACCTGGTTATAGTACAGCTCAGGATTACTGGTTAGCTCGCCCGGATCGGGTGCGAGGGCAATAGACTGGGCGATAACGACCGGACGATCTTCATAATCAACGTACAGTTCAGGATCCAGATCAAGCCCATATTCACTCTCTACATCAGCGATCACGAGCTGCTGCACTTCTCCAGTCACCTGGACCTCGCTGTCACCCGGATCGGGTAGAACTAATGCCTCACCGGACGCATTGATGACCAGAACACTTTCTTCTCCAAAAGCTTCGTCCTCAAACAGGAACGAAGCCTCTCCAATAATTTCTTCAACTTCACCGCGAACTGAAACGGTCTCGCCTATTAGCCCTTCAGCACCGCTGGATAGCTCCTCTTGGGTGACATTTTCAGCCGCCTCTTCCTCAGTCGTGGTTTCTGCCGTTGGAGTTTCAGCACAGGCTGATACGACTGTGACTGAAGCAGCCAGCATTAGACCAGCAGCCAATCGGCGTTTGCGTGATAGAAAGTCGATCATTTTAGTTGTAATCTCCACAAATTCAATGTTTTTGATAGCAGTCAAGCGCTGAGGAATGATGTCCGTAAAAAGATATCCCAATACGGTAGACAATTATTCGCACCCAACCAATCTATCGTTAGGTTGAATTCAAAGTTTAGTTGGTAAATACCTGGCCGTCTTCCCGAATTCGAATAACGCCCTGGGTATCGTCTAAAGCAGGCTCTGGAGTGAGCGAAATCTCTAGCATTCCTGCCTGTGTGCTCTCAGCGGCTACATCGAGCAGCCCTTCATCCTGGCGGGTAACGGTAATCGTTGCTGGCAGTGGAATACCCTGAAGCATAATTGATTCATCAGCCATCAGCATTCTGCTAGGCGTATTACCCACAACTTCATAGACTACTGTCGCACCAGTATTATTATTAAGTGAAACGGTTAGCTGATTGTTTCGAAGCGAAACCGTAGCAATCGCCTGACTTCGATCTTCAGGTCGCGGAGGGACTGTCGTTGAGGCTGGTGAAGGAGTCCGCAGCTCCTCAGCTGTGTTGGGCTGGTCGCTATCGCCTAAGTCATCTGCCTCGGAGTTCTGTCTAAGTTTCTGATACTCAGTAGGTGGGCAGCCTGCGGGCGCACTCACTCGATTGGTGAAAGGCTCCCTGTAAAATATCTGAGGACAGTTGACTTCACTGGTTTGAGCTGCCGCAGGCCTAGCTAGAGGTACGGCTGCTAACCAAAAGCCACTGAAGGCAAATCCCACAGCACCCAAACGTTTTAGTATGGCATTCGAATTCATCAAATGTTGACTCCTCGTCTAGAAAAGAAACGATTATTGATGCCCAAAACTTATCTCAACCAAAGTTGAATAAGCCTCTTTCCGCAGACATAATCAGTTGTTTTTCCGATTAAGTTTTGTAGCTATAGCCCAAAGGGCCTAGAATCATCTTTAAGGATTTCAAAGGGTAAGATCTGCGAGGCAATCTCAAAATTTTCTTGAGAGATATTGCCTACGCCATCACCTCTAATATTTTCATTTCGCTGAATTTTAATCAGCCAGTTTCCTAGAACAAAAAAACCAAAAACAGCAGCAATAGAAATGAAAACTTTTATAATGATGTTACTGGGTCTCTTGCTCATCTTATCTTCATCCTCTAACTCACAGCACAAATAGTCCTGTAACGACTGATTGAGCTACAGCATAAAGGGCTCTATCAGGTTATCACTCCTGCTGAATACAGAAGTTGAAATCTGGCTCCTCTATATTTAGACTGGTGTGGCCTCTGCCTTGAGACCTACGCCACTTCATAGCTCAGGAGCTGTGGTCAAAAGCATGTTGGCACAGCGCTTATCTTTGCTGTCAACGGACTTAGGAATCGGGGCGCAACATAGCCGTGTCAAAAACTCGTCTAGGGCTGAGGACGGGATCTTGTTCAATCAGGTTTATCTCACCAACACCGAGGAAGCGCCCGGCCCCATCCAGGATGCGCAAGGGCCGATCGAGGGGCGCGGCGGATTCCCAAAGCAGCCGCTGACCCAGACACCAGCGACGAGCCAGGGTAGGCGTTAGGGAAAGACTGGGCAGCCATGCCAGCGCCTTGCCGGGGGGGACAATCAGCGATCGCGCCGCCGCCAACTCAGCTTCTATCTGCTCAAACGAACAGCTATCTTTTAGGCTGAAGCCGCTGCTCTGAGTTCGTAGTAGGGCCGCTAGCGTAGCGCCCGTGCCCAGCACCTCGCCCAGGTCACGAGCCAGTGAGCGAATGTAGGTGCCCGCTCCGCAGGCAATGTCGAGGGTTAGCTCAGGAAACTCACCCGGCTGCCAGGCGCGGGCGACCAAACGATCAATCGTGACCGTCCGCGCTGGAATCTCGACTGACTTGCCCTGTCGGGCCAGGTCGTAAAGGCGGCGGCCCGCGACCTGGACGGCGCTAAACCGGGGTGGAATCTGTTGAATCGTCCCAAGGAACTGCGGTAGGGCTGACTCAGCCTGAGCCTGAGTTAGGTGGGGCACCGGCTGTTGCATCAGCGGCTCCCCTTCCAAATCATCGGTTGTGGTGACAAGGCCAAAGCGAATCACCGCGCGGTAGGCTTTGTCGTCGGGCAGATATTGCAACAGTCGGGTGGCGCGGCCAACTGCAATCGGTAAAACGCCGGTTGCCAACGGATCTAGCGTACCGCTATGGCCGATTTTGCGAGTTTGAAACAGCTTGCGCAGCCGTGCGACGCAGTCGTGCGACGTCCAGCCTGTAGGCTTATTTAAGTTGACAAAGCCAGATTCCATAGTTTTTTAATCTGTTGCAGCATCTAAACGACGGTCGAGCTGACTCTCAGTCAGGGCGCGAATCAGGCTGAGAGGGATATCGGGCTGGCTGAGGCGGGCAGCAAAGCGGCTGGTGAGCAGGGCCTGGTAGTCCAGCCGGTTATCGAGATAGGTTTCAAAAAAGGCCAGACTCATCACCTGTAGGTAGGCCTGGGCCACGGGCGGGGCCGGACCCAGCACGGTCGGCGGCAGCAGGAAGGCTTCACTGCCCGTCTCCGTCGGGCCAATGGTCGAAAAATGGGTCGCGCCCTGCATCAGCAGCAGGTAGCGATCGGGCGTCGTCAGCCAGCTAAAGGGCTCAATTTGCTCAGGCAGGGCGGGCGCAATTGTATCGGCGCTGCCCGCGATCAGCATCGTCGGAATTTGGATTTGGCTGAGGCTGGCTTCGCCAAAAAGCTGGCTGCTGATTGGGTTCACCGCGATCGCGGCCTTCACTCGGGAATCAGACAGGTCCTGACTGCCCAGATCGGCTGGGGCTACTGCCAGCGCCTGACACTGGAGCAGCAGCGATAGGTTGATGCTGAAATCGGCCGGCGGACAGTCCATCTGTAGCAGGCCAAAATTGATCGGCGCCCCGGCCAGCGCTAGCGCCGTATAGGCCCCAAAGGACTGACCAATCACGCCGATTTGCTGAAAATCAATCAGGGAGGCCAGCTTCAGATCCTGCCGCGATCGCTGCTCTAGCTCATCGAGCAGCGCCGAAATCATCACGGGCCGACGGACAAATTCATCGTCGGGAACGACCTGGGTCGCGCGCCCCGTCAGCAGCGACTGAATTTGCACGGCGCTGCTGCCCGGATGTTCCACATTAATCACCACAAAGCCGTAGGACGTGAGGTACTGAGCTAGGTAGCCATAGGAGGTGCGATCGCTGCCCAGCCCGTGGGAAATGACGATCGCGGGTCGGGCCAGCAGCGGACTCTGCGGGCTTTCAAACGCTGGCAGATAGACATCGACTGGCGCCTGGCTGGCCTTGAGAAAATAAGAGCGGCGTTCCACCGAATAGGGGCCAATTTGGGGTATTAGCTGACCGGTCAGCAGCGGCGACACCACAGCTGGTTCGGGTTCGGGTACTGGGTTCTGGGCGACTTCCTGCGCCACCTGCTCAGCCGCCAGCTGTTCCACCAGCTGAAGCGCCGCTTCCGACTGGCTGAGCGTCTGGTTAATCTGACGAGCAATGACGAGCCCCTTACTCAGATCAATCCGCAAACTCTCGGTCGGAAAGTAGCGTAAAACATTCAGCACTGACAGCCCGCCTATCCCCTCTGCCGCCGCCAGAATCAGCGCCCCCCGCAGCGCTCGATCGCCAGGCAGCCGACTGCCGGTGCGGACAATATCGCCCGCCTGGGCGAGCAAATATTCGCCCTGATCGGTATAGAGAAACTGAGCGACGGCGACGACGTCAAAGTCCAAGCGCTCGGTTAGAAGGGCGCGAATCTGAACCAGGGTATCGTCGTCGAAGTAGCGGGTGTAGGGCCGCAGCTCTTCGGTCAGTCGGCCTTCGTTAGCGTAGATGGCAAGCGACTCCACCGAGACCGAACGCTCAATCGCGCCGTAGGAAAACGTCACCCGCTCCGCTGCCTGGCTAGGTACTGCTATCAGGACCGCATTTGCCAGGCCCAAACCCAAGCCAATCGTCCAATGGCTCAAAGAACGCCAGTTTCGCTGCCGACGCTTTGACCCAAGACCGCTAGGACAGGCGGATGCCCCAGACCAATCCTCGCTAGAGAAATTCTCAAACGATGCCTTCATAGATCGACAAGCGCCTTTTGCTAACTCTCCCGCTCCTATCAGCGCTATTCTACTGATACGGTTTCCTCTAGCAACGCTAGCAGATCGGCTTCGGTTAGCTGCGGAATTTTTAGTTTTTCAGCCTTCTCTAATTTAGAACCAGCAGACTCTCCGACAACGACATAGCTGGTTTTTGAGCTGATTGAGCCGGTAACTTTACCGCCCGCCGCTTCAATCAGCGCTTTGGCCTCGGGCCGCTTCAGCGTCGGCAGGGTGCCCGTTAATACAAAAGTCTGGCCCCGCAGCTGAGCCGAGGTCTCGGCCCGATCGCTAGCTGTCGCCGCCAGGGCCAGCCCCTCGGCCCGCAGCCGCTCGATCAGCTGCTGGTTGGCTGCCACCTGAAACCACTGGCAAACCGACTGGGCAATCTCGGGGCCGATGCCATAGACCGCCGCGATCGCGTCCTCCTCTGCCGCCGCCAGCTGCTCGGCAGAAGGAAAGTGGTCCGCCAGCAGCTGCGCGTTGACGCTGCCCACATGGCGAATCCCCAGCCCGTAGAGCACTCGCGACCAGGGCCGCTGCTTCGACTGCTGAATTGCGTCTACCAGCTTTTGGGCCAGCTGCTGACCCATTCGCTCTAGGGGGAGTAAGGACTCTACCGTCAGGTCGTAGAGGTCAGCGACGGAATGTACTATGCCCTGGGCCACCCACTGCTGCACCCATTTTTCGCCCAGGCCGCTGATATCCATCGCGTCGCGGCTGGCCCAGTGGAGGATCGCCCCGCGCACAATCGCCGGGCAGGAGATATTGATGCAGCGGGTGACGGCCTCATCCTCGGGCTTAACCAGCGTTTCGCCGCATTCGGGGCAGTGAGTCGGCAGGTGGTAGACCGGGGCACCCGCAGGACGCAGCTCCGTCAGCACCCGCACCACCTCGGGAATAATTTCCCCGGCCTTGCGCACAATCACGGTATCACCCAGGTGAATATCCAGCTCAGCCAGCCGGTCGGCGTTGTGTAGGCTGGCCCGCGAGACGGTAGTACCCGCCAGCTGCACCGGCCGCAGGCTAGCTACCGGCGTAATTGCGCCAGTACGGCCCACCTGCACGGTTACGGCTTCCAGCACCGTCGGTGCTTCTTCGGCGGGGTACTTGAGTGCGATCGCCCAGCGGGGAAATTTCTGCGTAAAGCCCAGACGCTCTTGCAGGTCAAAGTCGTCGAGCTTGACGACGACGCCATCGGTTAAATAGGGCAGGTCTTGACGGGCTTCCGCCCAGTGGTCGTAATAGGCGGCGACCGCCTCGGCTGACTCGCAGCGCTGCCGGTGGGGGTTGACCTTAAACCCCAGCTGGGTGAGCAGCTCTAGCGACTGCCACTGGGTTTGGGGCGGGCTCAGCGGAGCCTCGCCCAGCCCCTGGGGGAAAATCAGCGTATAGGCAAAAAAGTCGAGCCGCCGCCGCGCTACAACCTTGGCATCGAGCTGCCGCAGGGTGCCCGCCGCCGCGTTGCGCGGGTTGGCAAAGCGGGCTTCATCCGCCGCTTCTCGCTCCTGGTTAATCAACTCAAACACGTCGAGGGGTAGAAACGCTTCGCCCCGTATTTCAACGATTGGCGGCGCGGGCTCTATCCTCAGCCGCAGGGGAATAGAGCGAATCGTGCGGACATTTTGGGTAATCTCTTCGCCGGAGATGCCGTCGCCCCGGGTCGCGCCGCGTACCAGGACGCCCTGCTCATAGGTCAGCGCCAGGGCATTGCCGTCAATTTTTAGCTCGGCGACGGCGGCGGCCTCGGGCGTATCCGGCTCTAGCTTTTGCCAGCGGGCCTGCCACTGGTGATATTCCGCCAGGTCAAAGGCGTTTTCCAAGCTGTAGAGCGGAATGTTGTGCTTGACCGAGGTGAACTGGCTGGCGGGCGTTTCACCGACGCGCTGGGTGGGGCTGTCGGCGGTGAGCAGTTCTGGGTGCTGAGCTTCTAGCTCTTGCAGCTCGCGATACAGCCGATCGTAGACCGGGTCGGGCAGGAACGGATCGTCCAGGACGTAATAGGCGTAGCTGGCTTTTTGCAGCTGCGATCGCAGCTCCGTCATTCGCTGGGAGACTTCAGAAGACTCCGAAAGTCCTGCCGGGGATGATGGCTGATTCACGCTACCGCCCTCTGTCTAAATTTTGGATAAATTTACGGACTAGTATAACCTTACTACTCAAAGTCCCGGCACCCCAGGCAAATCCTGGCCCAGATCGGCTTACAATTGACGATTTGTGCGTGTTTGGCAATTCACCATTGGCATAGCGCGATCGCACGGGGCAGAAAAATGGCATGGGGTAGCTGGTGGCGCAGCCTAGCGCGCTTTGACCGGCGGGTTTGGATTTTGGCTGGGGGGCGGCTGCTGTCGCAGATCGGGATTGGCTTTACGCTATTCTACGCGCCCATTTTCTTTGTCGAACAGGTGGGGCTATCGACCACGCTGGTGGGGATCGGGATTGGCAGCCAGTCGGTTTGTGGGATTATTGGCCGCTTCCTGGGCGGTTCGCTGGCCGATTCGCCCGGCTGGGGACGGCGGCGGACGCTGCTGCTATCGGCGGCGATTTCAGCCGCGGCGGACGTGGCGCTGGTGCTGGCGCAGGACTTTAGCGGCTTCGTCCTTGGCAATCTGCTGATGGGGCTGGGGGTCGGCCTGTACTGGCCTTCAACCGAAGCGGTAGTGGCCGATATCACCACCGAGGCCCAGCGCAATGAGGCCTATGCGATTACCCGGCTGGCCGACAGCTTGGGTCTGAGCTTGGGGGTAGTCATGGGCGGCGCGCTGATTTCAGCCACCGGGGCCTACCGGGCGCTGTTTGTGATCGACGGCATCAGCTATGTGCTGTTTTTTGGGATTATTTGGGTTGCGATCGCGGAAACCCTCCAGTCCCAGGCTAGCGATCGCAGCTTTTTCCAAGGCTGGAGCACGGCCCTAAAAGACACGCGGCTGCTGATTTACTTCACGGTCAACATTCTCTTTACAACCTACTTAGCCCAGATTCAAAGCACGCTGCCGGTCTACTTCAGCCAGTTTCTCCCAGGGGACGAATCGCGTCAGGGCTTAGAAGAATCAACCCTCAGCTACCTGTTCACCTGGCATGTCGCCTTCGCCGCCCTCTGCCAGCTGCCGGTCGCCCGCGCCCTGCGCCAGCTGCGCCCGTCAAGAGCCCTGATGATCTCGGCAACCCTTTGGGCAGTAGGCTTTTGTCTGGTCTGGACGGCTGGCACTGTCTCCCATGCAACAATTGTTTGGGCCGTCCTGGCCCTCAGCGTCATGTCTTTAGCCATGGTGGCCTACACACCAATCGCCTCTTCTATGGTGGTTATGCTCGCCCCCGACGCCCTGCGAGGCGTCTATCTCTCGGTCAACTCGATGTGCTGGGCCTTTGGCTATATGATCGGCCCGCCCCTCGGCGGCTGGGCGCTCGACCAGTCAGCCCAGGTCGCCCACCGCTTCTGGCTCGCCGCCGCCCTCAGCACTATTTTGACAATCGGAATCTTAGTCTTCCTAGATCGAAAGTTACGCTCCAACCAGACTGGTGAAGGCAATGAGATACATACTAAATGACTTAAAACACTTCCTCTAGCTGAACTGGATAACCTTCAACATAGCCTGTTGTTTCAGGAAACGGAAATCCGTTATCCGTAGCGCTTGGACAGACGTATCTAACTTCCGATAATTTCATACTCGAGAGAGAGGCCATATTCAACAATTAGGAGAAGTCATCATGAATTTGGTTTGACACAATAGGATTATAGACTAGCTAATGAACAAAACGCGATATGAAAGCTATTGCTCAAACCCTTTCTTCTCCTAGAATGCCAGTAGCCCAAATGCTGGCCTGGACAGCCGGAATTGCCATGCTAATGGGCACTACCGCCGCTAGAGCGCAAACTTCTCCCACGCTGATTGCGCAGGCCGCTACCCTTGAAGCATCTAGCGCCCAGAATGGGACACTCTACCTGAATGAGGATCGTAACTATTCCTACAATCTGGAGCTAGAGCGCGCCGCCACCGTCAACGGTGTTTATCTCCCCGTCGGAACGATTATTCAAGGTCGCTATGAGCCGGCTGGAGAGGACGGCCTGCGCTACATTGCCGATACGGCAATCGTGGGCGATCAGGCCTACAGCTTGCAGGCGACCTCACGGGTCTTAGACGATCAAAAGGATCCGCGCGACACGTCTGCCGGTTCGATTGGCGAAGACGCTGCAATCGGAGCCGCGGGCGGTGCCGTCCTGGGTGAACTGCTCGGCGACATCGACCTTGGCGAAGTGATCGGTGGTGCAGCCGCTGGCGCCGCAGTGGGCAACCTCACGGCGGATCAGGTGGTCGTTATCGAGCCAGATCAGCTAATTGTCCTCGACGTGCAGTAGGCTTTTGCCCTCAAGTCCAATACCTCGGAAACCTGTTGGGCTTGAGGGCTAGGGCATTGGCCTGAACGAATTGGAAATATCAGTCACGACAGAATCGAACTCAGGCTGTAGGGCTCGGTCATAGCGGATCTCTAGGGTCTTAAAGACGTTGTTGACCAGCATCGTTTTTTGGTAGATAACGTCATTTCCTTGGTAGCCGGAGATGACAAAAAAGTCATCTTCTATGAACTGGTAGGTCACATTCTGATTTTCTGTCTGTAGCGCTTCTCGATAACGTTCTTCAAGCGTGCGCCCCAGACTGTTGTTGGCGCCAAAGACCTGCATCGTGATCCGTCCGTCTGGAGAGCGAAAGTCTCGACCATCCAGATTGGTAGGCCGGTCTTGGGGCGTTACAATATTGTCAGGATAGAGTACAGAATAGTCAAAGCGGTCATTGTAATAACGCTCGTAGGTGACCTCTGAGGGAAGAGTCCTACCAATTTCACTACTGCTACAGATGGACTGATTTGCATTGTATTTAGCCGTATCGGGCGGCTCAGGTGAGACGGACTGGACCTGATCGATCTCTTCCACCTCGCTGACCTGCCCAGCTTCATCATAGTAGCGAACTCTCACAATTCTGACCTGATCGGCGTTGTCGCAGTCTACGATTAGGTCGGATTCACTCTCACGGGTATCTACGCCGATAATCGTACGATAGCGATAGAGATTATCCTCAAGCTGTAAAATACTGCGCTGATCGAGATAAACGGGTAGCTCATAAAAAGGCGACTGGCCGACTTCCTGTAAATAGTCGGGAACTGAGTCCGATGGGCCAATCGACCGATTGGCCTGTCTGAGACAGTTTTGAGGCGGCACGACGGGACCGGCATTGTACTGATAGAAGCCATTCAAGTCAAGTAGTAGGCTTCGATATCGAATGCGTTCAGGCGACGCTAATCGCTCCGCGTATCTGACCTTTAAGAAGCCTTCCTGACGCCAGTCAGTGAAGTCATCTTCGGGCAAATTTTCAGGGGCCGGGCGACTGGTCGTTAACCGCTCGATCGCCTGCCCCGTGACGGTGTTGTTGTTAACTCTGCCCGACACACAGAGGCTAGATCCTTCGTAAGGGTAGTAGTAATCGCCGACAATCTCGTCTCCCTGCTTGCGAAATAAAAAGCACAGCCCTCGCATTCGCCCATCTTCCGCTTGAGGCTCACTACAAAGACGATGATTGGCGTCGCGAAAAGAATTGAGAGAGCCGACCTGGGCGCTCTGAGCCTGAGCGAAGCGAGAAGCGCGATCGCTAGGGACGAACAGACCCATCGAGGCCAGAAGCACCGAAACTACCCTGTAAACCGTTTTTTGCATCATGGATTTGTTAGGTAGGCTGCCGAAGAGATTTCTAAATGCTTCACATACTTGGTCTGGTCTAAAGCGACAGGCAAATCGTAATGCCCAACCTGTTTCGAGAATCACGCTGTCCGGAATGAAGATGTCTTATTCAAGGTGTAAGAATTCTATCATTTTGGCAAAAGCCCTATGCCTCTGCTCTGAAGACGGTTAGCAGTACCGGGCCGAGCAGGTAGTGGTGGCCTTCGACCTGAAAGCCGGTTTCCTGAGCCAGCGTTTCGCGACCGGTGGGGCTGTAGAAGTGGACGTCGGCCTGGGTGACGTGGAGAGCGGTTTGGCCGCTCCACTGGGGGAGGGTGTAGTCAGCTAGATAGAACTGGCCGCCGGGTTTGAGAACGCGATGGATTTCGTGGAGCACCGCGATCGCGTTGGCATAGTGCAAAAAGCTAATGGTGCAGAAGGCCGCATCGAACTGGTCGTCGGGCAGGGGAATGGTGTCAGTGCCGCCTTGGACGTAGGTGAGACGGTCAGGGGCAGCGCTCTGCTGGCGGGCCTGCTGGAGCATATCGTCGGCGAAATCTAATCCCGTCCCCATAAGCTGGGGATGGCGTTTAGCCAGGCGTTTCAGCAGCTTGCCCGTACCGCAGCCCAGATCGAGCACCTGCCCTGCCTCGGGAAGCTCAACGAACTCCAGCAGCCGCTTGTGGACAGCTTGATAAAAGACAGAGGTGAAGGGCAGGTCATAAAAGGGAGCCCAGCGGTTGAAAAGATTGCGCTTTGAGAAGGACATTGCAGTTCAAGCTATGCTTCCTAGTTTTCTATTAGTTCCCCTCCTCTTCTTCCCCAGGCAATGTAACGTCAACATCAGGAACCGTTACTTCCTTCTCCTCGGTTTCAACTTCTACTTCGGGAACCGTCACTTCTCTAGTTTCAGACTCGACGTCAACATCAGGACCTTCAACGTCGTACTCTGGTACTTCCCCAGGGTCAACCTCAACGTCAACATCGGGAGCTTCGCCAGCCTCTTCTTGCGTGACCCGGCATCCGGCTGAGCCCAAAGTCAATAGGGCTAATGATAGAATAAGCAGGCGACGTGGCTTTATGCCGTGCGTTATGGATTTCACTATCTTGATGTTATGGCTCATTGGTAATTAGGAGATTGGGGTAATAGGAGATTGGACATATTTATTCTATTTTGGCAGAGTCCACTGGGCTTTCCATCGTCCCCAAGGAAGAGGATTTAGATCAATTGAACGATTTGGATAACGCTAGGCCAGCTATCGTAGTTCATCCTTAGTTTATCTTTAAGGCAGGTATCGATGGGTCAGCTGCTAGAAGTCGCGATCGCGCTCCTCTACCGAGATAACTGCTTCCTGATGCAGCTGCGAGACGACCTGCCCAGCATTATCTACCCTGGCCACTGGGCCTTTTTTGGCGGACATCTAGAACCCGGCGAAGACGCCGATACCGCCGTGTCCAGGGAGCTGGACGAAGAGATTGGCTATACACCTCCCCAGCTCACGCGCTACAAACAGATCAACGACGGCAGGATCATTCGCCACTTCTACCATGGGCCGCTGACAGTGTCGCCTGACCAGCTTCAGCTGAATGAGGGACAGGATTTGGGGCTATGCGCGATCGCGGATATCCAGCGAGGCTACAAATTTTCTGAAAAGCTAGCCGAAGATAGGCCCCTCGGCGCGCCCCATCGGGCGATTCTGCTGGACTTTCTAGCTACGCAGCCGCTCAGCTAATTTGAGCATAGTCTATTCTCAATAATTCTTGACAGGAAGGTTGGAAATAGAATAGTCATTACTTATTATCTTTGGCGTGCTAGACAACTTAATACATCGCCCATCCCGAATCTGAGAGACTATGGCAAGCAAGCAATTTATATGAATGACCCAGTATATATAAACCATGCGTTCAAACATTGATCCTAAAAAGATAGAGCAGCTTATGACGACTTTGGGCAGAGAAGCTCGTGGTTCAGGGTGCATTTATTTTACCGGAGGAGCTAGTGCTTTACTGATTGGATGGCGTAGTTCTACTGTCGATGTCGATATTCGCTTAGACCCTGAACCTCCAGGAATTTTCCAAGCTATCGCTAAGCTTAAACAAGAACTGAATATTAATATAGAATTAGCCTCTCCCCAAGATTTCTTGCCAACGCTTCCAGGATGGCGTGATAGAAGCGTTTTTATTGGCAAACGCGGCCAAATTGCGTTCTACCACTATGACTTTACAGCCCAAGCACTGTCTAAGCTATCAAGGGGATACGATCGCGACCTTAACGATGTTCGAGCTATGTATACACAAGGATTGTTTTCATTAGAAGATTTGCGAGATTGTTTTGAAGCTATCGAGCCTGAATTAATCCGTTTTCCTTCTATTAATTCTGGGATTCTAAAAGGTAGGGTCAGTATGTTTATTCAGCAGGCATTGCAAGGAAGAGAGCTATGAACCTTGAGGAGTTACCAGGGGCAGAATTTATCCTGCCTGGATTGGAGGATTTATACAATGGTAAAGCTGAAACAGTCGGTGCATTATTGATTGCAATCGCATCAACACGCTTAACTGAAGCTGGCCTAGACGTTCCCAAAAGTCATCTATCATCAGAGCCAGAATTAAAATTGTATGCTCGTCTGCAGGACGAACGGGACGATGCTTATTTCTATTACAATGCCCTGTTGAGTAGCCTCAACAGCTTTTGCAACGCACTTGAATTCGGCAACGCCACCTAATCCTGCGTTGGTACGGAAGGATAGGATTTGGGGCTATGCGCGATCGCGGATATCCAGCGAGGCTACAAATTTTCTGAAAAGCTAGCCGAAGATAGGCCGCTCGGCGCGCCTCATCAGGCAATTCTGCTCGATTTTCTAGCTACACAGACTCTCGTTCGAGTTAGCGAATCCCGGAAAGGGAGGCTCTGATTGACCGGACTATGCTGAGACGGCAGCCCTGATCGGAGGCTTTTCAAAAATCATTTGAACTTCAGATGATGATGAAATGCTGTGGTGCTGGAGCAGGAATTCGCCACAGTCGGCTAGATCGTCCAGTCCTAGAAGGTTGAGAAAGATTTCAGTAGGGGAAACGGCTGCTCAGAGGGACGTCAGTAACGTGACAGCTGCCGCCTACAGCCGCGAGAGATTTTCCTTAGCTGAAGCTCGATAAACAGGACATGCTGATGATTCGCGCTAACTCTAATTCCTGGCTTGGGCTAGTGGCCGCCTGCGTCAGTCCTCGGTTTTAGACTGGCTCAGGTCTGGCGTCACTCAGCTGAGTCGGCAGCTGGGCTGGGAGGCGGTGAGTTATGAAGCGGCGATTGCGACTGCTCGGGGCGATGGGGCCGAATCTCAGCAGGCGCTAACTCGTCAGCTTGAGATTGACGGCGTGAGCTACCTACTACAGGTTTCTCCACTCGCGGGCTCCAGTCGGTATGCCTGGCGATTTTCCCTATCGCCCGCTCTGCCTGGTGGTGACGCCGCTGCGCTCGTTTGCCGGGGTGGCCTGGCTGTCCCAGTACTGTCAGGCTCAGCCGCTGAGTTCTGGGGCATTGGGGCCTGAGGGGGACTGCGATCGCCCCTTTCCGCTGCTGGTATCGGTATAATGTAGCGATTTGTAACATTTGGGAACTTACAGAAACTCTTTAGAACCGGAGGCAATACCTGATTTTCCAAGCTTTTTTAACCGAGCCCACGCGAACTGTAGCGAATTCTATCAGCTATGAGCCTTTATCCCAGGCTGAGTAGCATGATAGAAAGGCGGTATATATTTTCTCCAGATTACTTCTCCAGCTTGCCCATTCTCCGGTTGCCTCAGGACATTTCTTATTTATGTTCAAGAATCTAAAATTAAAGCAGAAATTTACCCTTTCTCTCCTACTGGTTTTAATTGGCGGCATTGTCCTCAGCGGCATTACCCTATCGACTGTCCTCAGAAGGAATGCCCAAGCTGAAGTGGGTTCAACCGCGCTGCTGCTGATGGAGACGATGAACTCAGTGCGAGAATATACGGATACGCAAGTCAAGCCAGAACTTGCGGACCAGCTGGTGAGGCGGTTCTTACCAGAAAGTGTTCCAGCCTATTCGGCTCGGGAGGTTTTCGAATCTTTGCGAAAGGATTCAGACTATGACGACTACTTCTATAAAGAAGCCACTTTGAATCCGACGAATTTGCGAGATAAAGCCGACAAATTTGAGGCTCAAATTGTTGAAGATTTTCGCCAGGATTCTAGAAAAACCAGTGCCGAAGGTTTTAGGGTCGCTCAGGGACGCAGAATTTTTTATTTTGCTCGGCCGATCAAGATTTCAAAGGCAAGCTGCTTAGAGTGCCATAGCACTCCAGAGCGTGCGCCCGCTAGCATGATTGAATTTTACGGTGCAAGCGGTGGCTTTGGTTGGCAAGAAGGCGAAATTGTCGGCGCTCAGGTCATTTCTGTACCTGCCAGTACAGTTATCGAGAAGGCCAATAAGGCTACGCTTTTACTGCTCAGTATCGTATCTGCCATCTTCGTGCTAATTATCATTTTGATTAACTATCTCCTCAACAATCAGGTGATTCAACCGCTAAAGCGGATGGTTAAGACCGCTGAGGAAGTCAGCCGGGGCAACATGGGTGTCGAGTTTGAGCAATCGTCCAACGATGAAGTAGGCAACATTGCCCAGGCGTTCACTCGTATGAAGCGCAGTCTGATGATGGCGATGGACCGGATTAATTCATCCTCAGGACGTCGCTCGACTGGTTCACAATCAACTCGAACCACCCGTAACGGAGAGCAAAATTCACCCCGATAGTGCCATTCACGCCTGTTCCCCAGCCATTGTCCAAGCAGCTAGCCTAATATTCTTTTCCTAAACTCAAGCGCCTCTTTCGGATCGGGTAGTTCCTGGGTCAGGCTGTCGATAAATTCTGTTCTGCTCAGTTGGGGCTCTGACTGCATCGTTTCTTCAATAACGAAGGCCGCCATTGGGCCAATATAGTACGCTAGGGCGTCCTGACACTGCTGAATAAACGCATCTTCTATCGGTGGCGACCCAGCACCTTTGGGAGTCGGCCTATCAGCCGAACGAGTCTCAGGATGATTCGTCTGAGGCGGCAGGGTCATAGCCGCTGCCAGTGGCGGAACGACCATGGTCTCAGGGAGCGGCAGCGGCTCAGGCAAGCTTACCCGGGTGGTGTCTGATTGCGCTAACTGGTGCAAATCCGTCATTACCTCGCGGGATGTCTGGTAGCGCTCAGAGGGCGTATCTGCCAGCATTTTGTCCAGGATTTGGCCAAATTCTACAGAAATTGCGGTGTAGGAACGCCACTGCCATTGCAGGGTGTACTGATTCATCAGCACGTAGGGATCTTTGCAGGTCAGCATCACAACGGCGGTAACGCCCAGCGCATAGAGATCGCTGCTGGGAGAGCAAATACCCAAACGGATCTGCTCATGGGGCGCGTAGCCAATCTTGCCGACCAGAGACATCTTGCCCACATAGGAAACCTCTTCGTCGCCCCCTGCGCCCGAGTCGCTGTGTTCGCCGTCTACGACCTGCTTGCCGACCCCAAAATCAATTAGAACTGGTAGATCCCGACCGGCAGGCAGCATAATATTGTCGGGTGAAATATCTCGATGGATGATGTCGTGCTGATGGATATATTCCAATACGGGTAGCAGTTTGTTTAGCCAGTCTATAACAGCCGCCTCTGAAAAATGGCTTCCCTGTTTGCGATATTCCTTTAAAATATTCGAATAGGTTCTTCCATCGACATATTCCTGGACTAAAAACAGGCGACCGTCACCCTCAAAGCAGGCTAGAAAGTTAGGAATCTGCGGATGATGAATTTGGTAAAGGATCTCAGCTTCACGCTTGAACAGATCACGCGACTTTTGCAGACTGTGGGCACCGCTGCCCCGGGGAGCAAACTCCTTCAGCACGCAGGGCTCATTAAAGCGACGGGTATCGAACGCCAGATAAGTCCGCCCCAACCCCCCCTGCCCCAGCAGGTGTTGAATCATGTAGCGATTATCAATCAGCGTCCCGGAAGGGATTTCTGGCTTACCTATCATCGGCTGAGACATGACCTGAGCGCAGTACGATGTCTGCATCCCCCTATCCTGTATCCCTATATGGTGTCACATAGGGCTATCATGCAAATGTGTCTATAGGCGGCAGACCTGATTAGACCAGACCTGACTGAATGATTGTGAGCAGGGCCGCACTGACATTACAGACAAGGGGCATGCAGACGAAATTTAGACCGTTACATTAGAATATTATCCCATATTCCTATAGGCAGAGCTCCTATCACTCAGTCCTAGATTCTGCCTCAGACCGATCTATGGTCAGCGTTGCAGGTTGCTGACTGATCCGCTCTTCTAAAGGACGAACTTTATCTACAATTTGGAAGAAGTATTCATAATTTGGCAAATTTGCGTTAGGCAAATACTTAGCGTCGCTGACCACATTAGAGGGGGCTTCCCTCATCACTCGGGTGATAAATTCACTTTGGTTTCGCTCTATTTGACCCATCAGAACGACGCCGGGTGGAATGGCACGGCTTTTTTGCAAGATTCGAAAATTTTCAGCCCCATAGACTGCTTTGAATGTGTCAAAGTCCGTTTCGGAAAGCGCACCGGCATCGACCGTCCCGTCTTCTACCCAGGCCATGACGGACTCAGGCGTTGGGGCGAAGCGAACTTCCTGGAGCGTTAAGCCATACAGGTCGTAGAGCGGCAGATAGTAGCCCGATGCGGAGCCTCGCTCGCCTAGAGCTATGATTTTATCTTGAAGGTCGCTGAGCTGATTGATAGTACTGTCAGCGCGGGTCACGATCAGGCCAAATTTGGCGTTGCCTCTAGTTTCGAGGGGAAACATCTGAACATAGCCCTGTTTGTTAGCGATCGCGGCTAAACCTGGTGATGCAAAAACAATATCCCAGTTGCTGCGTTCAATTTCTTCAACGGCCTTTAATTCGTTATAGGCAACCTCTAGCTCTACCGGCGTTTTTGTTTGCTCTGCCAAATAGTTTTGGAAGCGCTGATATCGCTCTAGGGAGAGTTCGGAGTCGCCATAACCCACCACGCCTACAATCAGTTTGTCATTATTCACTGACTCCTGCGAACTACACCCCCAGTTGAAAACGATTAACAAAAAGGGGAGTAGGGAAAGCAGTTTGGCAATTTTCATAGTGCAATCTATGCCAGGGCTGGCGATGGCTCATGGATAGCATTATTACACCAGAAGCTTGTCAGCTGAATTGCAGCTATCGGAAGTTAACAGTCTAAGAAAAATTCACAAACGCCATTAAAGTTATTGTGAAGTACTCTAATGGCGTTGCAGCCAGCGGCATCACAGTCGAAGTAGGATTACAGTCTAATTGGGGGCAGGAGGATAGTTGGGCCATTGGAGCTCTGAGTTCGGGAGGTGGGAGCAGCCGTTGGCTGACCGGGGGTCGGTCGAGGCGGCGGGAGGGTACTCTTCCGGCTGCGATACTGCGCGCTGGCGTGACCTGCAGCACTTCTACGTCCGGGTAGAGAATTCCAATTTCGCCTGCTGGAGCCGTATCTTCTACTCAATAAACCTCGAGCCGAGCCGTATAGCGAGGGCGCAGTAGCGGCGCTAGCTGCTGGCGGATTTTGCTGGCCAGGGCGTGATGAACATCAGCCCACAGATAGCCTTCGAGGTAGGGATCCATTCCTGGGAAAGGGGACGGCATGGTGGGATGCTCAGGCAGTCAGCATGGGGGCATTATAGCTTTTCGTGATCAAGCTCCTCTCTGCTGGATATAGAGGAGGATGCCCTGGGCGATCGCGGCTGCCATGCGGCTACGCCAGGCCGGGTCGCGTAGGTTGGGCTGGTCTTCTGCGCCGGTGACGAAGCCGGTTTCGACTAGGGTAGCGGGCATGGAGGTATTGCGAATAACGTAGAAGCGGGCCTGACGGACACCGCGATCGCGCATTCCCATGGTTTGCAGCACCGTGCTGTGAATGGCCTGCGCCAGCCGCTGCCCTAAGCTACTGGCGTAGTAGGTTTCTAGCCCGTTTACATCGGGGCGGCTGAGGCTGATTGCATTGGCGTGAATGCTGACAAACAGATTGGCATTGGCCCGTTCTGCAATCTGGACGCGGTCTTCCAGTTCCAGCTCGTAGTCGCTATCCCGAGTTAGCACCACATTGACTCCCGCCTGCCGCAGATTGTCAGCGACCTGATAGGAAATATCGTTGACGACCTGCTTTTCCTGTAGGCCGCCAATGCCGACTGCTCCTGGGTCCCTGCCGCCGTGGCCAGGGTCGATGACGACGGTGACCTGTCCGTTCGGGACTGAGAACCCCATCGACGGTGACGGCGTGAGCTGCCCGGCGGGCGGCGGTACAGCCACCGGCTCCAGCAGCGCTGCGCCAACATCGGGGACATCTCCAATCGCAACATCTCTGGGTACCAGCGTCACCCCGTCTATGCGGGTCGAGACCTGCCAGTCGGGACTGCCCTCGGCCAGGGTTAGCGTCATCCGCAGGGTCGGCGGCTCAGCTGCGGTTTGGACCAGCTGCCAAGCGCTGACGCTGTAACGATCGACCGGCAGCTGCTCGGTACCTAATCCGAAAGAAATTGCGGCATCGCTGAACTCTAGCGTCATTTCCCCGTCTGAGCGGCTGACCTGTACCTCGGGCATTGTGCCGACGGTGCGGATAAAAAAGCCCTCTGCGGTAGCGCTAACGCTACGGAGTCGGGTCGCGGCCTCCGTAGGCTGATTGCTGACGCGGTTGGGATTCACCGTTTCAGGCTGGGGGCCAGGTTGGCCTGACGGCTCAGCTGGGGCCAAGCGTTCTAGTTCAGGAGCGGGCTCTGTACGGTCGGAAATACCCTGTTGCAGCCGATCCAGACTCTCGCTTGAGGCCGCTGGCAAGCTCTGACGTAGCTCCTCTAGGCTCTGGCCCGAGGCTGCTGGCGCTAGCACCGTTAGCAGGCCGCAGCAGCCCACGAGCAGGCAATTCCATCTCACGAGAATATTTCCTCGGTTTAACGGATATCAGCCTAGCGTATGTTCGGCGAGAATTGGCATTTTAGGGCGGGTTCCTGGCGAAAGTTTGGATAACAGCTACAGCAGGCCTTTTCTACTCCGCTCCAGCAGCTGGCTCTACCCCTGGAGCGTTTTCCCAGGGCGGGCTGTCTGAAAGACTGCGAATGACCAAAAGCCATGCGCCCGCCAGCCCCGAGAGAAACTTTAGGCTTTGGCGTGGGTCCAGGCTGAAGCAGGATAGCGCTGAGTCATCAGGGTACGGCTGACCTTTAGCTACCGATGCAAAGACTGAATGATATCGCGCTTGATGTCAATGAACTCGGGGTCTAGCTTAATTTCTAACTCGCGGTTGGGCGGCAGCTCGATGGGGATTGTGCGCTTAATTTTTCCAGGCCGAGCGCTCATCACGTAGACCCGCTGGGAGAGAAAAATCGCCTCTTCAATGTCGTGGGTGATCATCAGCACGGTGGTGTGGGTCTGCCGCCACAGCCTGAGCAGAAACTGCTGCATCTGCTCCTTGGTTTGGGCATCGAGCGCGCCAAAGGGCTCATCCATCAGCAGCACCTCGGGGTCGTTGGCCAGGGCGCGGGCGATCGCGACCCGCTGCTTCATGCCGCCCGAGAGCTGCTTGGGGTAGGCATCGGCAAACTGAGACAGGCCAACTACGTCCAGGTAGTAGGCGACGCGATCGCGCCGTTCTCCCCGCGACATGCCGCGCAGCCTCAGGCCAAACTGAATATTGCCGGCGACGGTCAGCCAGGGATAGAGGGTATAGGTTTGAAACACCATGCCTCGGTCAGACCCTGGCCCGGTGACCGGCCGACCATCCACCGCAATTTTGCCCGCCGAGGGCGACATCAGGCCCGCCACAATGTTCAGCAGGGTAGACTTGCCGCAGCCGGAAGACCCTACCAGACAGGTAAACTCTCGCGGATAGATCTCTAAGTCAATATCTTGGAGCACCATCAGCGGCTTGCCCTGGGACTGGAACGACTTATAGACGCCGCTGACGGCGAGTTTCGGCTGGTCCTGATCCAGCTCGGGCTGCGCCCGGGTGGCGGTGGCGGTTTGGGTAGAGGCGGCTCTAGTCATTGGATTCAGGACAGACGACGGGATGCCTCTAGTTAAGCGGATAGGCCCAAACCATAATGTTCGCTCAGATACCGTCGAATCCGCCGTACTGCCGGCCGCGCCACTGCCGGGGCCGCCGCCCGGCGGAAAGCGCAATCCGCAGTACCGCCAGCGGGTCGGCCAGGGGTGATAGCCAGAACAGCCAGCCTCCTTGACGCTGGGCAGACTGGGTAAAGTCATAGGAGCCCGCAACCGCCGCCAGCAGCGCTACCCGAATTGCGACCAGGGCGGCATTCAGCCCCAGGGCTGTCAGGATAGTGGGAGTCGGGTAGATAGTAGAACTGGCCAGGCCAAACCCGAATAGCCCGGTCATTAGAAAGGGTAGGGCTTGAACGGCGGTTAAGAAATACAGGTCGGCGTAGAGCTGCGATCGCGAACTGGCATCCTTTAGGTCGAGCGAGCGGCCCCATTCCTCCCAGGTTTCGCGCATTCCCTCGTACATCCGCACCTTCAGCACCTGCGAACCGTCCAGAAAGCCGACCCGAGCGCCGCTGAGGGCGGCCTGGCGGGCCAGCGTTACGTCGTCGCAAAAGGAGCCGCGAGCCGAGCGATAGCCGTCCAGTTTGACCAGCAGCGATCGCCGACAGAGAAAGCACTGGCCGTTGGCCATAGCCCGCTCCGGCTGGCTGGCGACTTCCCCCGCTGCGCCAAACCGGTAGACCAGCGTCATCAGCAGGGCGGGCTGGAGCCAGAATTCTCCTGGTGACCTGAGGATGAAGCGGGGCGACAGCGACAATAGATCGAGTTCCTGCAGCTCTGCGGCTTTGACCAAGCTAGGGACCAGCCCGGGCTGGGGCTGGGTATCGGCATCGATGCCCAGAAACCAGTCGCTGCCAGAATCCATCTGCTGGAAGCCGGTGTGCAGCGCCCAGGGCCGCCCTACCCAGCCCGGGGGCAATGGCTCATCGGTGATTAGCCGAAATCGGCGATCGCGCTCCCCCTGCTGCTTCACCAATCCTGGCGTGCCGTCCTCGGAACGGCTATCGACTACCAATATTTCACGGACTTCGTACCCCTGGTGGCTCAGCCCGTCCAGGCAAGGGCCAATTCGCGCCGCCTCATTCAGGGTTGGCACGACGACGCTAACGCTGCCGAGCAGGTCTGGCGTTGTCCGCTCGGGCTGGAGCGGCGGTTGGCGAAAGGGTCCCCGCACCAGCCGGGCTAGCAGCAGCGCTACTGCCGGCAGCTGGAGCAGCAGCGCTAGGGTTGCGAGAATATTCATGCCGTTACTGCGGGCCTACTTCGGCAGGGCGCTGATCAGCTCTGGCGTCCCTGCAACCGCGTCTTGCTCTGGCGGGCTTTCAGCGATTGAGACATCGGCAAGGGGGGCCATCTGCCAGCATAGAATGGCTGGAATCACCCCGACCAAAACGCCTAGCCGCACCGGAATGCCGAAGGGTTCCGGCAGCTGGGCTACCGTAATTACCGCCCCAAAGGCAAAATTCATCAGATAGACGACTAGCGGCAGCACCAGCTGCTGGCGCGACAGCCGCAGCGACAGCCGCCGCCAGAACAGGGCAGCGATCCCCATAAAGATGGCCCCGGTACCCACCCAGCCGAGCAGATTGCGGTAGGGCATGCCAAAGAAAACGCCGACTTCCTGAAAATACCAAAAGGGAAACGCTGCCTGGCTCATGGCCGGGTCGAGCACCAGATCCCAGGCCGTCAGCAGTACGGCCCCACCGCCAACGGCCAGCAGCCTGACGCCACCATCACCGACCCGCTGCCGACTAAAGCCTGCCCGCAGGCCGCTGTAGGCTAGCAAATAGGCGGCTAAACCTAGGTAAAACCAGGAGAGTGGAATCGTAAATGGGACCAGCCCGGCCACCTTATAGCCCAACCCGCTGAGATAGGCGTAGTGGCCAAAGGGAAAGCCGGTGCTGGTACCCACTAGTTCACTCAGCAGCGATAGCCCCAGCGCCGGTACCATAAACAGTGCTAGGGGTCGCCCGCCCATTACCCGATAGCCCCAAATAGCTACCGCGATCGCGCCCAGCAAGATGTAAACCATGCCGCCACCGGCCATGCTGAGCTGAAAGAGACGCTGGCCCAGCGGCGGCAGGTCGGCCACGAGCTCGGGATGGGGCAGCACAATCACCAAACCGGCCAGCCCAAACACCAGCGAAACCAGATGCGCCGTCAGACAAACCCACTGAACTATCTCAAGCCGCTTCATGCAATACCCTTATTCCGTACTTAAATCCTACTTACCTTACGATGGTGCCACTCACATGGTCATCTCTTCCTGACACGAATGTCTTCCGTCAGTATAAAGGGGTCGTATAGAGATTTTTTCCTTCCTAAGAATTTTATTACCCTACGATCGGGCCTATTGTCGTGCTTGCTTCAGTGGGAACAGTTTCAGCTCTGATCTAAAACCGGCTTCACCCAGAGTTCCTTCAGCCAGATCTGGGCCACCACCGTCAGCGGCAGCGCCAGCAGCAGCCCCAAAAAGCCAAAAAATATGGCGCAGATGAGCTGACTCAGCAGGGTCACCGCGGGCAGAATCGAAACCTGCTTCTGCATCACCAGCGGCGTCAGAAAATTGCTTTCCACCTGCTGCACCCCGATATACAGCCCTACCACTGCCAGCGCTTTCCAAGGAGAGGCCAGTAGCGCCGTGGCCACCGGGGGAATGACGCTGATCGCCGGGCCAATGTTGGGAATGAAGGTGAGCAATCCGGCCAGCAGCGCGCTGGCAAAGGCCAGCGGTACGTCCAGCAGCCAGAGCCCCAGCCCGCTGAGGACGGTGATAATCGTCATGTTGAAAAAAATGCCGAGCGCCCAGCCCGCGATCGACTCCTCGCACTGCTGCAGGATGGCGCGAATGCGATCGCGGTAGGAGGCTGGAAACAGTCGAACAAAGGCCCGCTGGTAGGGCTGAGGATCGGCCATCAGCATAATTGACAGCACCAGCACCAGCAATATATTGAGCAAAATCGTCAGCGTGTTGGAAAACAGCAGATAGAACCGCTCAACGACCATCTGAGCGTCGAGAGCCTGGAGCTGCTGCAAGATGCCGTTAAAGCCGCGGAGATTCTCCGTAAACTTTTCTGGAACCATCAGCTCCAAGTTGTCAATCAGGTTCTCGAGCCGCTCAACCCCTTGGGGGACGAGCTGAAATAGCTGCTGCAGCTGCGACACGAACGGCGGTACGACCCCAGCGACAATAATCGCGAACAGGGCGATGGTAACCAGAATCATCAGCACCACGGCCAGCCCGCGCTGCAATTGCCACCGCTGCAAACGCTGCACGCCCTGACTCAGGACAGTGGCCAGAATGACGGCGCTAAACGCCAGTAGCAAGACCTGACGAATCTGCCACAAAATATACAGGGCCAGAATTAGGGCAATTAGGCTGACATATTGCGAAAGTTTCAAGCTGATGCTTCCTACTTAAACGCCTCAAAGCGAAAGCAGGCAGCCTGGGCCACCTGCTTTCGCAAACCGAACTTAAGCAGACCGACTAATCCCAAACAGCCAGTCTAGATGCACGGCTTCTACACACCATCTTGGAGCTCAGACGTCTCAGTCCCCATCAGGCCAGGCCGACGCTCACCCAAATAGCGATTTAGGAAAGTGCTGGCGAAGGAGAGTACGATCGGCCCAAGCAGAAAGGCCAGCGGCCCACTGACGCTGAAGCCGGGCACAAACAGGGAGGCCAGCCAGAAACAAAGGCCGTTGACCACGATTGAAAACAGCCCAAAGGTAATAAGGGTCAGTGGCAGGGATAGGATTTGAAGGACGGGCCGAATCAGGCCGTTAACGACGCCGATAGCAACGGCAGCAATAAGCGCCGCTACAAACGTATCAATTCTGACACCAGGAATAATTAAATCGACAACTAGCAGACTCAGGGCCGTCACTAGCGCCGCAATAAAAGAACCAAGCATAGAGTTTCCCTCAACTTTTTAACAGTAATTCTGAAGTTACTCATTAATATGGCAGACGAACCCGGTGCTGGCCTCTCTATGCAGATAGATATTTTTGGGCAACTGGCTGTTTGGAAAGATAGCCTGAATCCTCATAGAGTCGTTCCGGCAGCGGTCAAGAAGTCAGGGAATCCCTATTTCAGACCGGATAAAGGTTCTCTGTGAACAGCGGGTGAACAGCGGGTGAACAGCGGGCAACCGCAGCAAGAAGCTGTAGGAAACAGTGGCGCCAAATCCGATCGGAAATTGAAGTTTTGTTAACGCTGGAATACTGCGATTTAATTGCGCTGTTTGGATGAACGGCCGGTGCATCCGGTCGTTTAAATATTCCTGAATAAATACGTTAACTGAATCTTAGGGCAGAAGACATTTACGCTTCATTCAATAATAATAAACTCAGAAACGTAGCAGGCAAACCCGAACGATGAAAATACTTCGCATTATCCTTGGCATTTTGCTGCCGCCAGTGGGTGTATTTTTAACCTATGGCATCAGCAGCGCACTGTTTATCAACATTCTACTGACCATCCTGGGTTGGATTCCCGGCAGCATTCATGCCGCCTGGGCCATCACTAAGCACTATGAGCGGGAAGCTTATTAGACCATTGGCTAGTCTACCTAGTCGGGCCTGGTCGGGTACGAGTAGTCGCTCCGCAGCTGTGAAGGTTGAGTCGCAGTTCAGTCAAAATTCCAAAACTCCAGCGCTTTGAGGAACGCTGGAGTTTTTTCGAGATTTTGCCGAGAGTTAGCGCTTGTCTTGGTCTGGGCCTTCGTTAAAGGCTTCCCGAGCGCTCTCCCACAGCTCTCTTAGCGTCTGCTTAACGCTTTGCTCCCGCTGGGCTAGCGCCTTACCGGCGTCGGCTAGGCGGGCTTCGAAGTTGGCTTGTTTCACGGCGACCGTATCGGCAATTTCCTCCATCTGGGGTTTCATCTGCTGGTACCAGTCCTGAGCCTCATCTAGATACTGCTTTACCACTTCGGACTGCTCGCCATAGCGGGCTGATAGGTTAGCTTGCAAAATGGCAAGCTGGGTTTTGAGCTGGGCATAGCGCTTCTGCATCAGCTGCGACTCTTCACTGTCCTTGAGCTGGTCGATGGCACTAGTCAGGCTGTTCTGGGTTTGCTCAGACTGATCTACCGCGGCTGACTTAAGACTGTCTAAGGCGCTATCGACCTGGCGCTGGAGGGCGGCTGTCTCGGTGTCGGCCTGGGCCTGTAAACGCTTGATTTCAGCCTGGGTTGCAGACAGCTGCTGACGTTCGGTTTGGCTAACGGCGTCGAGCCCACCCTCAATGGCCGCTGCGACGTCCTGTTTAAGGGTTTCACCGCGGTCTTGTAGACTGTCGATGACCGCCGCGATCGCGGCGCGCAGCAGCGGTCCTACCTCCTGGGAACCGCCTTGGAGCTCGGTGCGGGCCTGAGCCACGGCACTACGAACAATTTCTTTCAGCCGCTCGGCTCTCACCTGACCGGCCTGCTTTGCCGCTTGAATATCTTGGCTGACCTGTTCTCTGACAGAGCGGGGCATATCGCTACTCTCGAATGCGTCTACCCCTGATGGTGCCCTTTTAAGCCGGTATTGACCCCTATCTAAGGGTAGCTTTTAGGCCAATCTAAATAGGTGAATTGGGTCTGTTCAGGCGGCGCGCTGGGCCGGGTCGCCGGAGTAGTAAAATGCCCAACGGCGAGGGTCGGGATGGCGGTACCACTGGTCGCGGCTAACCCGCAGGATCAGGACAGGCAGCGCTGAACTCGGGTCTTCGGCAACGACGGTGACAACCACTTCTCGCATCAAAATATCTTGGGCAAAGCTGCGCTGAGCTCCCGTTCGAGCGGCCCGCTCGGCCCGGTAAATCAGGCTGCTGTAGGCTTCACCGGGTTCGCGTCCCAGAAAAAGACTGAGCCGAGAGGTATAGATCTGGGAGGGCTGTGGTGCAACTAGCGCCTCGGTCAGCCAGAGCCCGGTTGCTCCCATCAGCGCCGTTAGCCCAACCAGCGTAATTGAGCGTTGCGCGCTGCGATGGAGGCGGCGTCGGGTCCGAGAAAACGATTGGGGAGCTGACCACTGCATAGGCTTATAGCAGATATTTAACAGAAGACGGGCAATCGGCATGGGCCATTGGAAACGGGCAGCGGCGGTGAGACGCTTAATTACTTATCAAGTTTCCCAGTTTATTGAATTCGCTACACTTTTTTAAAGAATCGCGTTACTGTCAGCGGAGCATCGTGGTATTTTCTGGGGTGTTTCCGGGCGACGTTTTAACCGCTGCGTTGGCTAGTTTAGCGAATAACCCGGGCCGGCCGCCGCATGCAAGCTGAGAATGGCACCTTGAGGATGTTCCATGGCTAACTACTGGGCAATTATCGTTGGCATTAATCAGTACCAGTTTTTGCAGCCGTTGATGCATGCACAGAACGATGCGCTGGCCCTGCGGCAGTTTTTAGTCGAGTCGGCGGGCTTTAGACCAGAATGCTGCCTGCTGCTGAGCGAGGGGCTAGGGGCGACCGGCTATGCTGCCATCCATCCCGACCGGTCCAGCATTACTCGGGCAATTCAGAACGTGCAGGCCAAACTTCAGCCTGACGATTTGCTTTGGATATTTTTTAGCGGCTATGGGGTGCAGCTAGAGCAGGCGGATTACCTGATGCCGCTAGAGGGCGATCCGGGCCAGATTGCTCAGACTGGGATTGCAATTGAGGGTCTGATGACGATGCTGAGCCAGGCCCCCACTCATAACATTGTGCTGGCGTTGGATATCAATCGCAGTCAAGGTGCCTTGGCCAATCAGACCATCGGCAGTCAAACCCTGCAGCTGGCTAAAACGCGAGATATTCCTACCCTGCTATCCTGTCAGCCTGAGCAGTTTTCCCATGAAACCCTGGCCTTGCGCCACGGGCTGTTTACGGCGGCCTTGCTGGAGGGCATGGGCGCCCACGGCTGCGTCACCCTGGATCAGATTGCAATTTATCTCAGTCAGCGGCTGCCCCAGCTCTGTGACCACCACTGGCGACCCATTCAGAACTCGGTTGCAGTACTGCCGGACCAGCAAAAGTTTTTGATGGTAATTCCCCAGAGCGCGATCGCGGCCCTACCTGTCCCAACCGGCACCGCCCTATCGACTGGCCGCCCAGAAGACCGCCCAGAAGACCGCCCAGAAGACCGCCCAGAAGACCGCCCAGATGGCCGCCCAGAAGACCGCCCAGAAGACCGCCCAGAAGACCGCCCAGATGACCGCCCAGCTAGTCGCTCAGGCCTTCTGGAAAGCCCGGTCAGCCCAGTTTCCCCAGACCCGGCAACTGAAATACCAGGTCTGCCGAATCCTGGTTTTCCCGACCCAGATCTGCCTGACTCAGATTTGGCCAATTTAGATCTGGCCGACCCAGATTTGGCCGAGACCGATGAACGACTAGAGCTGGCTGAAGATTGGGACTCGGGATTCGACAGTGCGGGCAATGCGGGTTCACCCGAAAGCTCCCTGGACGAACGATTGGACCTGGGCGCTGAACTTTCTGAGGACCCTACGACTGCCGGTGCCATTGCTGAAGTTGAGCTGTCCACCGAGCGCCGCCAGGCTGCGGCTGGCAGTCCCTGGCGTAACTGGGCCTTAGCTGCTGTACTGGTTGCGGCTGTGGGCGGTTTTTTGCTGGTCAACCAGGGCCGGGTTGATCAGGTGCTGAGCGGTCTGGCCGCACAGCTTGGACTAGATGCGGATGACGGAGCCAGAATTGACACGGCGACTGAGCCCCCAGACCCGGCCCCGGCAGCGGGAGAGCCCGTGGCTGTCACCGCTGCCGATAGCAGTGACGAGCCGCGGCTCGACCAGGCTCGAGCCGCCATCGCCAATCAGCAATATTCTGAAGCCCTGGCGCTGCTTCAGCAGGTACCCGAGGCCGATCGGACCCCCACCTATGAGGCTGTCTTAGACCGCGCCCAGGCGGGTGTCTCCCAGGCCAATCAGGTCAATGCTTCAGCCCTGGCCGAGGCCAAAACCTCAATCCAGCCGACCCAGGCCACCCCGTTTGCCACTGCGATTGCCAAGGCGCGACAGATTCCGCCGGGCGAGCCTTACTATGAGCAAGCCCAGCAGGATATCGACCGCTGGAGTCAGGTGATTTTAGACCTGGCGGAGGGGCGAGCGGCTAGCGGCAATTTAGAAAGCGCGATCGCGGCGGCTCGGGTGCTGCCGATGGACCGACCCCAGCTCTACGAGCAGGCTCAGAATCGGATTGCCTTCTGGCAGCAGCGGCTGAATAGTCGTCAGATTATCCAGCAGGCGCAGGATATTCCCCGGGCTGGCCAGGCCAGTAGCTATCAGCAGGGCATCGTCAAACTCGAAGCAGTGCCGGTCGAGCACCCCGAATACGATACGGCTAGACAGCTGAGAGACGAGTGGAGCGAGCGGATGCTCAGTATTGCCCAGGCCCGAGCCGCCCAGGGTCGCACTGCGGACGCGATTCGGGCGGCAGTCCTGATTCCGCCCGGCACCGCCGCCTACGAGCCGGCTCAGCAGGCGATTCAGCGTTGGAAGGAGTAAGATAGGGGCAGCCTTTACCCCGTCCGTCGGTCGCTTGCTGGACCTATGTCAATCTCACGCACCCCGCCTGGCCCGGGACAAGAATCCGTTTGGGACTATCCCCGGCCGCCTGCTCTCGAAGCCAGCAGTCAGCACATTCTGATCCAGTTCAACCAGACGATCATCGCTGAAACCCAGCGATCGCAGCGAGTGCTCGAAACCAGCCATCCGCCGGTCTACTACATTCCCCCGGCCGACGTGCAAATGCAGTACCTGCAGCTGACGGCCCGGCAGACCTTTTGCGAATGGAAGGGGCTGGCCACCTATTACACGCTCACGGTAGGCGCTCGTATCGCCGCCAACGTCGCCTGGGCCTATCCTCAGCCCACCCAGTCCTTCCAACCGATTCAGGACTACCTCGCTTTCTATCCTAGCCGAGTAGACTGCACCGTCGATGGGGAAGCCGTGCAGGCTCAGCCTGGGGACTTTTACGGCGGCTGGATTACGCAAAATATTGTCGGCCCCTTTAAGGGGGCAGTGGGAACCTGGGGTTGGTAAGCAGGGAGTAGCGCTTATCGGGGGGGCACGAGCTCATCTCGCACCGTCGTCAGACCCGTTACGGCGCGCTTGAGTTTTGCCTCTAGATATTGCTTCTGGCTGAGCAGCTGGCGTAGCTTTTGGTGACGCGCGATCGCGGTACTAACCGTTGTTAGCTGAGCCGGTGGGCAGAGCTGCGATTGGATTTTGCCTTCTTCATCTAGGCAGCAAAAGCGATACTGGGCTACGTCAGTGCTGTTGGCTGTGGCTGGCGGCCCAGCTGGGTTGGCTTCCAGCGTTTCAACATAGTCCATCAGGTCGGCAGTATCGCCGTGGCGGAGCAGATCCGCATTGGGGCTGCTACCCGGCCCTGGAAGGGGTTTCCCAGCCCTACAGGTTTCTAGCCAACCGTCTACAATAGGCCCCTCATCGTACAGGGCATGAATGCCGCTGACAACCTGGCGCAGCTCATCCTGCCAGGTCAAGATGACCGCCTGAATGTCGCCGAGCAGGCCAATCGCCAAGGCCGGGTTGACCTCGTGGCGATGACTGTTCATCGCCACCTGCTTGAGTCGAGGCAGCGCTGGTGCCGGTCCCGCCGCTGACGCGCCAGGCCAAGGCTGGCTCGGTAGGGTTGGTGGCGAGTGGGTATCGGCCCGAGCAGCCTGACCGCTGACCGGCTGATCAGATTTTCCAATTTTAAATGACACTCGGCGCTGAGCTCTAGGCGGCTGATCGGGTAACCGGTCGGGTTCAGAAGTCATGCCTGCTCAATAAGAAAAGACTACAGTGGATCATCGCTGCTTTAAAGCGTACGTCATCTCAGAGACTAAGACCTATAATGGAGGCACAGGCGGTGCGGTTTCAGAAAAAATATTAATAATTTGCCAGCTGAGTTAAACCTATGGCTTTACCTCCTTCTCTCCGATATCTGCCGGCGCGACTCCGACCGCTAGGCAGTCCTCTAGTCTGGTGTCCAGTTTTAGCCATGGCGCTGATCGCGGCTTTTATCTGGGAATATCGCAGCAATCCCGCTTGGCTAGAATCACTCCGCAGGCCACCCGGTCTCGACGAGGCGACGGTCGATGATGAAGCAATTCTGCTGCCTGAAGAAGAATTAGGCGGACTCGATTTACAATCGCTAAATGCGCTGCTGAACGGTGCCAGCCTAAATCCCGAAACGGCGGGTTCACCTTCTCTGCTCGAGCGAGCCCGGATCGGTTCGGCTGCTGGTACTGGCTCAGACCTCTCAGCGGCTGATGGCGGCCGTGGTGCCAGTGGCCAGTCCGATAGCCCCTTTGCCGCCTATCTTGATCAGTATCGCTTCATTGGCGCTGGACCTGAGAATTCTGCGTCCCCTGAGGTACCTTTTCTACCAGGCATGCCCGCTGCTCCCGAGGCCAGCAGTAGACGACCGCTAATAACAGGCCCAGCCCCGAATTCGACCTCCAGCGCCCTGGGCCAAGCGATCGCAGAGCGGCTCCAGAGTCAGAATGCAGCGAACCCGCCGCGGCCTGCCCAGTCGGCTAGCCGCTCTTCTAGCAATGCGAATAGTGCCGACCGGGAGAACAGTGACAGCTCAGTCATATCGGCTGAAGCGGCGGCTCCGTTTAGCCAGCAGGGCGTTTCTCCGGCCCAGCTGCCGGGGGGCTCGATCAACTTCCTGCGGACAACGCCCGAAATGTCGCCGCCACCGGGGACAACGGGCTATCGTCCTCCGGCGTCAATCAATCTACCCCAGTTTAGCAATGCGGCGCCCGGTGGCTTTAATAATTTAGAACCGGCTGCACCTGGCGCCTTCGGCAGCAGGGTGCCCCGCCAGACCACTGTGCCCAATGCCAATCTGCCAAATGTCCAGCGGACCCTGCCCCAGCCGTCGCTGCCGCCGTCGGTGGGTACCCAACCTTCGGCTTATTCGATCGGACGCCCGCCGGGCGGGCGTCCGATCGGCGGGGGACAAATCAACACCTTTTCAGATCCGCTGGGCCTGTCGAATCAGCCGCAGAATCAGCAGCAGAACCCCTAGCGGCAATGCCTACTGTCCTAGGCTGAAAACCTAGTCTGAGAAGTTGGCGATAATGGCGTCAGCAAATTCAGAGCACTTCAGCGGCTCGGCAGCGGGTTCCATCATTCGAGCTAGGTCGTAGGTCACCTGACGCTGGGCGATCGCGTCTCCTATCCCCTGCCGGATCAGCTCGGCCGCTTCAGTCCAGCCCAGGTAGTCGAGCATCATTACCCCCGAGAGGATGACCGAGCCAGGGTTAATCCGGTCTAGGCCAGCGTGCTTGGGGGCGGTCCCGTGGGTGGCCTCGAAGATAGCGCAGCGATCGCCGATGTTGGCCCCCGGTCCCATACCCAGACCGCCGACAATGGCGGCAGCGGCGTCTGAGAGGTAGTCACCATTGAGATTCATCGTCGCCAGGATGGAATATTCATCAGGGCGGGTTTGAATCTGCTGAAAAATGCTGTCGGCAATGCGGTCATTGACCATAATTTTTTGTCGCCACTGGCCGCTGCCGTGGCTGTCCCAGATCGCATCGAGGATATCTTTGACTTCTGACTGGATCGCCGCTTTCTTATCGGGGGTCAGGGCGTCGTAGCCGGGCTCAATCTTGCGAGCATTGGCTTCTAGGGAAATATCGGGGTCCTGTTCCCGATTGCTGAGCACCCAAGACTCACGCTCGGTCACGCATTCCTGGCGAAATTCCTGCGTCGCCAACTCGTAACCCCAGTCGCGGAAGGCGCCTTCAGTATACTTCATGATATTGCCCTTATGGACCAGCGTCACCATCTGCTTCTCTGGCGGCAGCTGCAGCGCATGTTGGATCGCTCGTCGTACCAGCCGCTGCGAACCGTGTTTGCTAATTGGCTTGATGCCGATGCCCGAATCGAGTGGAATTTGCTTCTGACCATGCTCCGGCGTCGATGGAATCAGGTCCGTATTCAGCAGCTCGATCAGACGCTGGCCCTGCTCGCTGCCCTGCTTCCACTCAATGCCCAAATAGATGTCTTCGGTGTTTTCTCGATAGACGATAATGTCGAGCTTCTCAGGCGTTTTGTGGGGTGAGGGGGTGCCGGGATAGTAGCGGCAGGGGCGAACGCAGGCGTAGAGGTCGTTGATCTGCCGCAGGGTCACGTTGAGCGAGCGGATGCCGCCACCGACGGGGGTGGTCAGCGGGCCTTTGATCGCGACGCCGTATTCGCGGATGGCGCTGAGAGTATCATCCGGCAGATACTGATAGGTGCCGTACTGGTCGCAGGCTTCATCGCCAGCGTAAATCTTAAACCAAGCGATTTTACGCCGACCGCCGTAGGCTGCTGCAATTGCTGCGTCGAATACCTTCTGCGCCGCCGGCCAAATATCGACGCCGGTGCCATCGCCGCGGATGAAAGGAACAATCGGATGGTCGGGGACGACGGGCTGGGCATTTTCGAAACGAATGCGATCGCCCTGAGGGGGCTTAATTTTTTGGTACATCAGTACAGAAAGTGAGAAAATGGGGCAGCACATTCAGGCGAACAGTATACCGTTAGGATGGCTATAGTGCCAATTGAGTTTGAAATGAGCAATTTTTCAGCGGATACGTTTTCCATTGAAGGGGAGGACGCTGCCGCTTTAGAACTGAGAGCTTTAGCTGACCAGCTGAGCACCGAAAGCCTGAAAAAGCAGCTGGCGGCGGCGCTGGCGCTGGCTGAGGCCGGCGAGGTGGGCGTGCCGCTGCTGATCCAGCGGCTGCGATCGCGCCAGCCCCAACAACCCCAGCCGGTTGAGGGCAAAATCTATCAGCTGCTGGCACAGCATTCCTCCCAGGTCGCCCAGTCCTTTTTGGCAACCGAGCTGCCCCAGGGCATCGTCACTCCCCAGTCCGATCGCGGCATCAGCTATGACGAGCTACAGCAGCGGCTGGTGCAGAAAGACTACCAAACCGCCGACCGCCTGACCCTGCAAAAGCTGTGCGAGCTGGCCGGGGCCGACGCTATCCAGCGCAAATGGGTTTACTTCACCGAGGTAGACGGCTTTCCCATGAGTGACCTGCAAACCCTCGATCGGCTTTGGCGGGTCTACTCTGAAGACCGCTTTGGCTTTTCCCAGCAGCGGGCTATCTGGCTCCGGGTCGGCCAGGACTGGGAGCGGCTCTGGCAGCAGTTAGCCTGGCGAACGGACGGCGCCTGGACGCGCTACCCCAACGAATTTATCTGGGACCTCTCCGCGCCGGTGGGGCATTTGCCCCTATCTAACCAGCTCCGTGGCGTTCGGATGATGGCTTCACTCCTGGCGCATCCGGCCTGGGTCGGGGATGGCGAGGTCCGCTAGGTGCTGTGCGGTCTCGACCAGCTGACCGGGCGCATCCACTAGAAACGTCGGATTGTGCTTAGCCAGGGCTTGCCGACTGCTGAAGCCCCAGCTGACCGCCGCGATCGCGATTCCTACCTGCCGCGCCGCTTCGATATCGCGGGTCTCATCGCCGACATACAGCGTTGTCTGCGCCTCCAGCCGCAGCCGCCGGAGCAGCCGGTTCAGCACCCGAGCCTTGCCCAATAGCCCCACATTGGCGTAGACCGAGTTAAACACGCTACTGAGCTGATGCTGCTCCAGGAAAAATTGGATATTGCGGGGCGAGTTAGAGCTGGCAATCACGAGCTGATGCTCTGCTGCCAGCGCTCGAAGGGCTTCTGGCAGGCCCGCAATTGGTAAAATTGAAGTGACCTCTGCTCCTAGCTCTCGCCGGACGCGGCGGAGTAAAAACGGCAGCTGATAGAACGGAATTTCCGACTGCTTTAGCAGCTCTTGAGTATTCAGCGTCTGATAGTACTTGAGTCGCTCTGGCGTAGTCTGGGGGTAGCCATATTCGGCTGCCAGCCGGTTCGTGATTCGCACAATTGCATCGAGCGTATCGGCGATGGTGCCGTCAAAGTCAAAAATTAAGAATGCCACGCGATTGAGTTAGAACAGCCTGCCTAAATTTGTGCCGCTATCAGATCATCATAGAGCCATCATAGGGGCATAGTCTGCTGGTGTGTTATATGCCAGCATGGTGCTGAAATATTGGCGATAGAGCAAACAGTACGGGCTGACTCGGTTAGCCTGAGAGGTGGTGAGTCCCAAGCTATGCAGCTTGAAGGTTTGGGCTGGCCATTCAGCAGTCGAGTCGGCTGGCTAGCCGCATGTTCTGGCTGCTCTATCCCATAGCGTTGAGCTAAGCTGAGCTTAGTTTTGAGGCTCAGCGTCTCAAGCGTGTAGGCTCCCTGCTCAGCCTGTCGCTCAGCGTCTGTTTCTAGCCTCATCGCTGGCCCGTTAACGCCAGCGGCCCGAACGCAGAATGCTGATGATTAACCAGATTCCCAACAGCGTCGCGGCTGCAAACAACGAGTTGCTAAGCCACTGAAGCTGGCTCGTTTGCTGACCGGTTGAGATAATCGCCGCGCCGATAATTAGGGCAGCGACAACGGTGCTAAAGGCCCGACGATTGGCCGCCTGCTCGATGCTCCGCTGCACCGAACTGAGGCTCTGGATATTGACATTCCAGCTTAGGGTTTCGTCGCTGAGGCGATCGAGCAAGAAGCCAAACTGTCGTGGCGCTGACATTGATAGGTTACGAAATTCCAGGCCGGTGCGCAGCAGCGTTTGCAGCGGGTCGTCGCCAATCAGCTGCTGACGGAAAAGGTCTACCATCAGGGGTCGAATTTCTTCCACCAGATTGACGGCGGGGTTAAACTGGAGGGCAACGCCTTCCAAATTCGCCAAGGACTTGGTAAACAGGCCAATATTAGCCGGCCAGCGGAGATGGTTGCGAGTCCCGGCATCGAGGATTGCGCTGAAGGCTTCGGCGGTATTAATCTGGTCGAGATTGAGGCCGTAGTAGCGGCTGAGTAAGCGGCTGTAGTCGCTTTCAAGCTGGACCAGATTGACGGGCTTTATCGGCTCGGCTAGCTGTAGCGTCAGCTGAGTACAGCGCTGGGCATCAGAGTTGACAATGGCCAGTACCATTTCGGTTAGCGCTGCTCGGGTCTGCGGGTCGATGCTGCCCATCATGCCGCAGTCGAGCAGCGCCACTCGCCCGTCTTTGAGGTAAAACACATTGCCCGGATGCGGGTCGGCATGGAAGAAGCCGTTGACAAAATACTGTTGAAAGAAGGCTCGAAACAGTAGCGTTGTGACCGCCTGACGTTTAGTTTCTGCTCCGTTGAGTAATGGCCCCTCGCCGATTGCCGCAGTCAGCAGCGGCTTACCCTCTAGCCATTCCATGACCAGCAGATTTGGCCCGGTCAGGGACCAGACGATCTGCGGCACAACCAGCTGTTTGGGGTCAAACCATTTGCTATTCTGTAACGACAGTCGCAGCCGATCGGTATAGCTGGCTTCGGTGGAGAAGTCTAACTCGGCAAATAGGGCCGTGCTGAACTCTTCGGCCAGGGATACCACATTGTAGCGCTGGCCAAACTGGGTGGTGGCAACCAGCCGGGCAATGTCTTTGATCAGATCAACGTCGCGCTTGATCTGGATTTCGATGCCGGGGCGGCGAACCTTGAGCGCCACCGGCTGCCCGGATTGGAGTACGGCCTTGTGGGTTTGACCGATGGAGCCTGCCGCGATCGCGCTATAGTCAATCTCGGCAAACAGGTCCTCTGGCGGCTGCGCCAGCTGCTGCCGAATAAAGATTTCCATCTCAGCGGCGGGTACCGGCGGCACGGTTGATTGCAGCGTGCTGAGAGCTTCGATGTAGGCAGGCGAAAGCAGGTCAGGGCGGGTGCTGAGCAGCTGGCCCAGCTTGATGTAGACCGGCCCTAGGTCAATCAGAATGTTGCGCAGGACGGCGGGCGGGGGCAGGTCGGGCTCGTCGGGTGCACTGCCGCTGACCAATCGGCGCATGTAGTCCCAGCCGTGACGGAGAAAGACCTCGATGATCTCACCCTGGCGCGAGATAATTCGCGGCGTGAGAATTTGCGGTGTCAGCATGGTTTAGCGCTCGCGGTGATAAAGCGATCCTAACGAAATTTGGGGGGAGTTGGGACAATGTAGAGGCCGGTTTCAAACCGGCCTCTACCACCAATTGAAACCGGCCCCGACCAGCCTGTCCGTAACGGCGGCGAAAGGTCGGGAATCTGTAGGATGACGAGTGAAGATAGGGTGGGCTAGCGTAGACTGAGGCCGCCAAAGACCTGTAGTGAACCTAGGAGATGCGCCGCTAGTGGGAAAGCTGCTGCAAGGGGGCAAATACCAGCTCGATCGGGTGATCGGGCAGGGCGGCTTTGGGCTGACCTTTCGGGCTCACCAGACGGTCTTAGACCAGGTGGTTGTGGTCAAAACGCTAAATCAAACGGCCCTGGCCTCAGCAGAAGCGCCACAGCTGCAGCGGCAGTTTCAGGACGAAGCGCGGCGGCTAGCGCTCTGCGTCCATCCCAATGTGGTACGGGTGACCGACTTTTTTGTCGAAGCCGGACTGCCTTACATGGTAATGGACTACATCCCCGGTCGATCGCTGGCGGACCTGGTGTCTCCGGCTCAGCCGCTGGCCGAGGCAACGGCGCTGCAATACATTCGGCAGATTGGCCAGGCGCTGCAGGCGGTTCATGCCAAGGGGCTGCTGCACCGCGATGTCAAGCCCCACAACATCATGGTGCACGACCTCACGGGCGAGGCGATTCTGATTGACTTCGGCATTGCCCGAGAGCTAACGGCGAATCCCTCGACCACCCATACCAGCATTGTTACCGACGGCTATGCGCCGGTGGAGCAGTACGTGCCCCGGGCGCAGCGATCGCCCGCCACGGATGTCTACGGGCTGGCCGCGACGCTCTATACGCTAGTGACGGCTGAGGTGCCGATAGCAGCGGTGCTGCGATCGCATCAGCCTCTGATTCCTCCCAGCCAGCTTCGCCCCGACCTCAGCCCTAGGGTGGAGCAGGCAATTCAGCGGGGCATGGCGATTCAGCTAAAGGACCGGCCCCAGTCAGTCGCCCGCTGGCTAGCGCTGCTATCGGCGACTGCTGCCGCTGTCCCTGACCAATTTAATCTGCGATCGCAACCTCCGATTGCAGCGGGTGCTACCGGGCCAACTCAGGTCGCGGCGCCTGCCTACCGGTCTGCGTCGGCTCAACCTACGCGCTCAACCGTTGCGGTAACGCCGCCCCTGTCAGAACCCGCAGCGCCTGCTCGCCGCCCCGGCTGCGGCTGCGCTCCAGTAATGGCGCTCGGCGCGATCGCAGCAATCGCTACCTTTGGGCTAGGCGGTTTTTGGCTGGTGCAGCAGCTTTCCACCGGACTCGCTAACCTGCCCAAACCTTCTCTTCCCGAAAGGCGGCTGCCAGAAGTAAACCTGCCCAAAATCGAGCCGCCATCCCAGGAAGCTGAGCCTAGGCCCAAACTGCCAGAACCCGCTGACGGTTCAGATCTAGAGGATAACTCGGACTCAGAGGATGACGACGAGGACGACGAGGACGAGGATGACCCTCCCTGGGAGAACGGCTTGCCCCTTCCCGACCCGTCGGCTAGGCGGGCTTCATCACTGCCGCTGCTGCTGGCCAATCGGGGCAGCCCGGCAGAAGCTCAGCCCGGCGGAGGGAATTCAATCGCCGCCGTCCCCGGATTTGCCCCCGGCACCGCCGCCAGTCAAATTCGCGATCGCCTCGGTTCCCCGACCCGCCAGTCCAGCAACGACCGCTTTCGCACTGCTGTTTACGACCTAGTGCCCAACCGGGCCAGCTTGGCCTATGTTTACGACCTGGAGTCTGGTCAAGTGCAGCAGGCCGAAGCCGCCTTCTCTCCCGCCTACGACCGGCTGATTATGCGCTCGACCCTAATTGGGATGCTAAACGGCAGCTCCAGCAAAAAAATCGAGCAGGGGCTGGACGACGTGAGAACGGGAGCGCGCGATCGCTACCGGCTCAAAAAAGGCGGCTTTGAAGGCGTAATCGAGCGCAACCAGTACGGCTTTGTGCATATTTACGTGCGCGATCGCTAGTCCAACTCCCCCCGCTCCTGCAAAGCGCTCAGCAACCAGTTTGCCATCGTCGCCCGCCGCGTCAGCCGAGGCACGAGCTGATCGACGCTGTAGCCTTTGAACCCGAGCACCTGCTTCAGCAGCTGCTTATTTTCCTTAGGAATGGAGCGGGTCAGCTGCACCGTCGCCGGGCGGCTCTCGATAAAGTCCGGTGGCTGAGGAAACTTTTCGGCCCAAACGGAATTTGTTGGTGCTTCCCAGGTCTCATGCTCAGGCTGGTAGCGGTAGCCCAGATAGTGCCAGACCAGCTGATTGACGGTGCGGTCGGGCAGTTCTTCATTCAGGATAGCCCGGACTGTTTCTAGGGTCAGCGGCGGCAGGTCGGTCATCATAGGTCAGTTACACCTGCTCAGAATTCTACAGTATTGCTCTGCATGCAGTAGCCCTAAGCTGAACCATTTCAGAGCAGTCAAACGCTGTTGTAATGCATGTTCAGGAATATGCTCAGGATTGACTGGCGCTACTAGAGCTATACCAGCACCCCTATCAAAATCCGGCACCTGATATACAAACAGAAGTAGAAGCCGTTGACATCGAATTTATACAATTAGCAGCTTACAGGTGCAGAGTCCGTAGAGGTGAGTGAGCTTTAGGAGATATTCCCGCTGGAGCCGACTGTTTGGGATGAAGTGCTCAACTTTCATTTCTGGGTTGTACCAAATCTCCCAGCCCCGTTTAGCCATGCGCAACGAAATTTCATAGTCATTGCCAGACCGGGTAATATTCACCAGCGTTTTGGGAATGCAGGCCAGCCAGGCCGCTTTACGAACGGTTAACCCTGCCCCGGGCGGCAGCTCAATCTGGGTTGGCTGAAATTCATAGGCCCGGTCGCCGTGATCTCGAATCGCTAGAAAGCTCAGCAGCGGTTCAACGGTTTCATCGGGCGGCGTTTCAAACGCGCCTTGAATGCGGCTGCCGTAGGCCCCGGCCTGGGGATGGGTCTGGCCAAACTTAGCGGCGGCTGCGACCCAGTTTTCTGCAGGCCAGTTATCGTCGTCTAAAAAACCGATGTGGATGCCCCTGGCTTGTTCAACGCCGCACTGACGCGCGTGGGCCAGCCCCTGTTCAGGTTCAAAGACATATTGTAGGGGAGCTGGGCTATCCCAGTCTCGCTGAAACTGCCGGACGACGGCAGCGGTGTCATCCTGGCTGTTATTGTCCACCACGATGATTTCCCAGCGAAAGGCATCAGGGGTAATCTGCGATCACAGCTTCTCCAGTACCTGCGGGATTCGGCTAGCCCCGTTGTAAGTCGGCAAAACGACGGTAAAATCTAGCTCTGAAAATACGCTGCGCGAGTCCATGGGTCAGTCCTGGCTACCTAAGCCCAAGGTACCCAGATTCAAATCAAATTCGCTGGGCACATTGCTATTTGAAGTTTTCTTCACCTGTCGGTTCTTGATCGTCAACCCCGCGCTTTTGCTGACGATATTTGCCGACTAGCGTATAGACTTGACTGCGCAGACGGTTCAGAGCACCCACCGGCCGATGGGCGGCCAGACCATTCCAGGGAGAGAAGCGGAGGTTTTCGCAAAAGTCGCACTGCTGCTCGAAATTGACCGTCTGATGCGCCACCGTTAGCCGACTCACCTTGAAGAACGGCGCTTTTTTTTCTGGCCACACGACTGTAACGTCGTCAATTGGCATCTGCGGCTGGGTTTGTAGCTGAATTTCAAACGCCCAGCAGTGTTTGGCCTCTGGGCTTGCCAAATTTTGGATCAGCTCCTCGCGATAGTAGTTGTCCTGAGCGCCCTGTTTAGCTGCGGACTGGGCGCGATCGCGATCCGCCTTCGGTCTAGCCTGCTCAGGCAGCCGGTCATAGGGCGGCGTACTCGACACCGGTGTGAAAGCATACTTAACCACAGCGGGATAGGTCACAGGAACGTTCCCTGGCTGCGCTGGATCGAAGTTCGTCGGCAATCCTAGGGCAGAGGCCGATCCGCTCCAGTAGCGCTCGGTGAGCAAACTCTTGGGGTAGCGGTGGGTAATCGACCTAAGGGCTGAAAACTGTTTGGGGTGCAACAGCAGCCAAAGTAGTGGGAAAATCCGGCCTTTCATCACCGAGGTAAAGAAGCCGTAGTAGTGTTGCGGCCTGAACCACCTGCTCGGTATACTGTTGCTCTTCTTTTTCGGGATATTCGGTAAAGCGTTTCATGGAAATAGCGATTGAATAACTTCTATTTTTGAGGACTCTCGGATTGCCCTCACCCCGGCCCTCTCCCAAGTCGGGAGAGGGAGATAGAATCAGGTTCCTAACTATCGGTAAAAGGTGATATTAGGCAGCTCCCCAGTCTGAGGGATGTTGCGATGAACAATGTCTTCGAGAGACCGGGTTTCGTGAATGCTCTCCCAGCCTACCGGTGAAAAGGTGTCTTGATTAAAAATGGTATCGGCTAGGAGTGGATTGGTCAGCACCTGAGAGAATGCATCAATGCCGATTAGGCGACCCACGAGAGGCCCTAAAGCTGAATTGGGGCGAACGTCCTCGGCGTAGAGGCCGACGTAGAATTCGATGTTGTCTACCGTGCCGTAGAAGTCTTTGAGGTATTTTTGGGTGTCGCGATCGCGGCTAATCTGGTCAAAGTCAGTCACGCGCGGGAACTGACACATTTCGCGATAATCATTATAGCTGGCCAGCTGCACCTGCCGCCCCATGCGAATGCTGGGCACTTCCGTCAGGTCTACTAAGAATTCTGGGGTATTGAACAATCCAATCTGGGTCGCAGGCTGGGCACAGGTCTCTGCCATCAGGGCGGCTAGGCCCCGACTGGTGAGCATTTGGTTATGCCAAAGCGAAGCGACCATCGGCACCGACTGCCCGTCGTACACCAGCGTCTCCGGCAGGGCACTATGCCAGCGGTAGACAAAGTCAAATTCAATACTCATCCAGTTCTGGCGGTACCATTTTTCATGGGTAAAGGCCGACGGATCGACTTTGAAGTTGAAATGGTAGGGGGTAATGTGGTTGACATATTCTTCCACCACAATTTTCATAATCGTGACGACCACGATATTTCTAGCCGTTTGGAACAGCCGCTCGTCATCCCAGTCAGGGTAGGCTTGGGCCAGCAGGTCGCAGATGCGGTTATGCTCCCGCAGGCATAGAACGTTAAGCATGACGTAGCCAATCTGAACATTGGCCCGCTCTACCCCCATGGCAAACAGCATGGCCTTCTTTTCCGGCGGCAGCCGCTGCTCGTCATTGAGTGGCTCGTAGAGACCCTTAAACTCTGCTTTGACGATATCCTGCTCGGGGTCTTCGTAATAAAACTGGGGATACTCTTCTCCATTGATGATCTGGCTTTTCAGCTTGCCGCCCTGAAAGGTTCTCAGCAGATGGCTGGCTTTACGAGTCAGGCCATAGACGGGCGACAGGTCGATCTGATGGTTGGACGTGTTCTTAAGCCGATTGTTGCGCTCGGTACGCAAGAAACCATCGGTAAACCACTGCACCCAGTAGGGAAAAAGCAGCGTCGATTTTTCTGAGAAGCGGGTTTCACCGCCTTTTTTACGAAATAAAACCGCCAGGGCTTCGGGCTCGGGTAGGGCCTCTGAGCGGTTGAAGGCGGGGGCGGGCGGCAGATGACGGCCGGTATAGGTGCGATCGGTGAGCGAATCCCAGGAGGTATAGGTGTCGGTCTTTTTGGGAATGTCGGTGTCTGGAATATGCTCTTCCAGCGTCATCATGCTGTAGGGAAAGGGCCGGGTCGGAATTTTGTAAATAGCGTTGTTGATTAAAAATTTATTGACGCTGCTCTCAAGGGCGTCGGTACGCTGGATAAAATTCCATAGCCCCTTGAAATTCGTTAGCGCAAAGGTTTCAAGCTTATTTCTGAAGCCGTCTCGGGAAGTATCTCTAGCCATAGCGTTGCGATTTTATAAAGGTCAAAACCTATCAGCCATACTAAGATCGACGCTGTAGTTCGTGATAAATTGATACCTTTGTCCACATTCCTTAGGACAATCAGTATTGCTGCACAGCGACAGCGCACCATCTAAGATGACGCGCCAAAAGCAACTGCACCCGTATCGTTACTAGACTGATCTAGCGATATGGGTGCAGCATAAATTTAAATCGGGAAGAACTCGTGAAGCCGAACTGCGGCTGCATTCTCAAACGGGAGAGTTGATCAGCCCCGGATGATCCTGAGGTCTGGGGCCGGGGGCGGGCCAGTGGAAGCGGCGATCTTCTGCCTGAATCGGTCGATCGTTGATGCTGGCCTCCCGCCGCCGCATCAGGCCAGTTTCGTCGAATTCCCAGTTTTCATTGCCGTAGGCGCGGTACCAATGGCCTGCATCATCATGCCATTCGTATTGAAAGCGGACAGAGATCCGGTTTTCGCCGTAGGCCCACAGCTCTTTGACCAGCCGATAGTCGAGTTCTTTATCCCATTTGCGCCGCAGGAAGGCGCGGATCGTCTCGCGGCCCTGAAAGATTTCGGCCCGGTTGCGCCAATGGCTGTCTTCGGTATAGGCCATCGAAACCTTGTCGGGGTCACGACTGTTCCAGGCGTCTTCAGCCATGCGCACTTTTGCGATCGCGCTTTCCCGGTCAAAGGGAGGGACTAGCTTTTTCATCGGTATTGTGGTTCAAATCTCAGAACACTGAATCCATAGCACCGGACAGCCCTCGCTGTCCGGTGCGCCGACTCGAACGGGTTGCTGACCGCCTTAGCTCAAAACGGTCGAGGCTAAAAATGCAGTTCCGGCTCCAAAAATCGTAAATCCGGCGAAGCGGAAGGTTAGTCCCGTCTGAGACGCCTGCTTGAGCAGTGAACGCCCCAGCCAAAACGCCGCCAGGGAAATCGCCAGCTGAATCAAAGTAAAGCCCGCCAGGTAGGCAATCAGCGGCGTCATCTCAGCGCCAATGATCGCCTCACCATAGGCGTAGCCGTGGAAGAGACCCGCGATCGCCGCCAGCCCGAGCAGTACCGTCAGCGGTGGCCGCTGCCGCAATGCCAGCATCAGGCCAGAGCCCAGTACCGAAGCCGAAATGAAAACCTCAGGCATCGGCAAAGTGACCGCCGCCAGATGCAGACCCGTGCCCACCAGCCCCAATAGCACAAAGGCTACGGGAATCAAACCGCCCAGGTTGGTGACAGCAGCCAGCAGCCCGACCGCTACAATGAAGGCAAAGTGGTCGGGGCCGAGGATGGGGTGGGCCAGTCCGGACATTAGCCCCTCGAACAGATTAGCGGGTAGAGCCCCGCCCATCGGGTGGTGGGCCAAGGCTGGCTCAACCAACGCGATTGAACTGATGCCTGCTAGCCCAATGGCTAAAGCCACCCGGCTATTCCAAAACTTAAACAGAGCAGAAAATGTGTGCTTAACCATATGCTTTCTCGCCAATATATCAGTCCTCGCAATCTACCATTTCTTATAGGGTAGGAACTTGCCGCACATAATGATTTTGACGCGATCGCCCTTGGGATCTTCCTCCCGCTCAACGTCAATCGAGAAATCAATCGCGCTCATAATGCCGTCGCCGAAATGCTCATGCACCACCGCTTTCACCGGCATCCCGTAGACCTGCATGATTTCGTAAAAGCGATACATCAGCGGGTCGGTCGGCACCAGCGGGTCTAAACCGCCCTTCACCGGACATTCCGTCAGCGGCTCAATGAAGGCCGAGTCTGCCCCAATCGCCTCGACAATTTTGGTGGCTTCTTCCTCAGAAGCGCTGGCCTGCCGGTAGATCACCGACGCAATCCAAACCTCATCGCGACCTACCTTGGCTTCGAGGTCGGCAAAGGAGAGGCCTTTGGCTTTTTTAGCCGCGAGCAGCTTTTCTGTGACTTCTGGGAATGGCATAGTTTGTCCTCTTTGATATGTCAAAGTTTATTTCTTCCCCCCAATCCTCGCCTCTTCCACCGCCCGCGTCTCGCGGAACAAATGGCGCTCCATCTCCGCCTTCAGCCCCGAATAGGCCGGATACTGTTCGATGGTTTCTCGATTGCGGGGTCGGGGGAAGGGGATCTCCAGGATTTCGTCCACCCGGGCGGCGGGGCCACGGGTCATCATCACGATGCGATCGGACAGCAGCAGGGCTTCTTCGATGCTGTGGGTAATCATGATCACCGTTTTGCGCTGCTGCTCCCAGATCCGCTCAATTTCGTCTTGGAGAAAGCCGCGGGTGAGGGCGTCCAGCGCGCCGAAGGGCTCGTCCATCAGTAGGATTTGCGGGTTGATGGCCAGGGCTCGGGCGATGCCGACCCGCTGCCGCATGCCGCCGGAGAGCTCATGGGGATGCTTTTTCTCAGCCCCAGTCAGGCCAACCAGCTGGATATGCTCTTTGATAATGCGATCGCGCCGCTTGGCCGAAATTTTCGGATCGACGGTTTCCACCGCAAATCGAATATTTTCTGCCACGGTCATCCAGGGCATCAGGGCGTAGTTTTGGAACACCATGCCCCGGTCTGGCCCCGGCCCGGTAATTGGCTCACCGTTGAGCAGGATGTCGCCGCCGGTAATTGGCATCAGCCCAGCAATCATATTTAGCAGCGTCGATTTGCCGCAGCCCGACGGTCCGATAATGGTGACGAACGTGTTGGGCTCGATCTCCATGCTGATCTCTTCAATCGCCGTGAAGTTGCTGCTGGCCTTGCCGGTGAGCTTGTTGAAAAAGCCTTTTTTGCCGGGGAAGACCTTGGTCACGTTGCGAATCGAGACCTGAGCGGAGGGAGATCGCTGCTCCTCAGAAATAGCCCCGTCCATCGTTGCTAAGCTCATGAGTTTCGACCAAATGCGACCGCTTTCTCCAAAAAGGCAAAGATATTATCTAGCAGCAGACCCACCAGACCAATCACCAATATGGCGACTAAAATATTGGGAATATAAAGATTGTTCCACTCATTCCAGATGAAGTAGCCCAGCCCGGTTCCCAAAAGCATTTCAGCCGCCACAATCACCAGCCAGGCAATGCCCATACTGACGCGCAGCCCCGACACAATATTCGGGAGTGCCGCTGGGATAATCACCTTGAAAATGGTCCGCATTCTCGAGGCTCCCAGCGTATTGGCCACATCTAAGTAGTCTTTATCGACACCAGCGACGCCAAAGGCCGTATTGATCAGCGTTGGCCAGATGCTGGAGATAAAGATGATGAACACTCCAGTCAGTTCGGAATCGCGAAAGATATAGAGACCTAGGGGCAGCCAGGCCAGGGGTGAAACCGGCTTCAGCAGCTGTACGTAAGGATTAAACGCTTTGTAGGCGATGGGTGAAATGCCAATTAATATCCCTAGAGGTACAGCGACTACCGAGGCCAGGAGATAGCCAATCGCTACCCGCCGCAGGCTGACCAGCAGATTCCAGCCAATCCCCAGGTCGTTTGGCCCGTTCCTAAAAAAGGGATTGGTCGTCCACCACCAGAACTCCTCCAGGGTCTTCGACGCGGTGGGCATCCCCTTGGCGAACCAGCCTGAGCGGGCACCGACTTCCCAGAACAGCAGGAATAGCCCCAGGGAAAGCATAAACAGGGCAAAGGCTCTAAACCCTTCGCTTTTGAGCAGAGAGTCTCTGCCCTCAGGTATTAACGATCCGGTCGATGCTTCACTCACCGTCATGGTGCATTTCTCCCGCGCTATACGCCATATTCATTGACCTGCTTTTCGACATACTCGCCCGGATTCTCAGGGTCAAAGGTGTCAAACTTGAGCTCCTCAGTGCGATAGATATCGGAGGGCGGCGTCTGACCCAGCTCTTGGGCCAGCTCTCGGGCCAGATCGGTCAGGAAAATTTCCTTGCCCACTTCGTCGTAGCCTTGCTCAGGGATGATGGTTTCTGCCCCGCCGTCGCCCTGGAGGTCCCAGCGCACCAGCTGAGAAGAAATCCAGTTGGCAAAGCTCTGCCAGGGGTAGGGATCAAAGTCAATCCGGTCGGGCACGTCCATTGTGTTGCCGTTGCCGTCTTCAAAGTTACCGGTGAGCACGGCTTCCACCACCTCTACCGGCTGGTTTAGGAAGGCCCGCTCGGAGATGGCCGCCGCAATTTCAGGCCGATTCTTGGGATCTTGGGCATAGCCTGCGGCCTCGATAATCGATTTATTCAAGGCTCGGAAGGTATTGGGGTTTTCGCTAATCCACTGCTCGCTGGCGGCAAAGGCGCAGCAGGGATGGCCCGGCCACAGCTCCTTGGTCAGCATGTGGATGAAGCCCACGCCTTCATAGACCGCCCGCTGGTTAAACGGGTCGGGCATCAGGTAGGCGTCGATGTCCCCTGCCACCATCTGAGCAATGCTGTCCGGCGGCGGCACCGGGCGAATTTTGACATCGACGTCGGGGTCCAGTCCACCCGTGGCTAGGTAGTAGCGCAGCAGCAGATTATGCATGGAATAGGGGAAGGGGACGCCCAGGGTGAAGCCCTTGAAGTCGGCGGGGCCATTCACCTTGCCCTTGTGGCGCTCGGCGACGGTAATCGCCTGACCGTTGATATTCTCAATACTGGCCAGCTTCACGCCAAAGGCGGTAGACCCCAGGCCCAGGGTCATGGCAATCGGCATGGGGGCGAGCATGTGGTAGGCGTCTAGCTCGCCCGCGATCGCAGAATCCCGCACCGCGCCCCAGCTGGGCATCTTCACCACTTTGGCGCTGAAACCATACTTTTCGTAGAAGCCCAGGGGCTCAGACATAATGATCGGGGTGGCACAGGTAATCGGAATGAACCCAATCTGCAGCTCGGTTTTCTCCAGCCCTTCGGTAGAAACCGGGTCGTCAGGAACCTCCTCGGTCACCGAATCGCCGCCGCCGCAGCTGGCCAGCGTCACCAGGGCCGCGCCCACCGCCAAATTGCGCATAAACTCTCGCCGCGTATGGCCACTATTGCGAATGGAGTCGGCAAAGAACAGACCCGCCTGCGGCCCAAAGGCGGCAGAAAAGGCATTCTCTAGCCCGCCCGCCTGCCGGCACAGGGCCAAAATCAGCTTTTCGCGCTGGGGGTCGCCCCGACCCACTGTTTTCAGGAACAGCGCCTTTCTCAGCGCGTAGGCGTTGACCGAGTCGGCGGCCCGCAGCTGATTTTCTTTGTACAGCCCCATCTTGACCAGGTCATCTACCATATCCACCGGGTCGGCGGGCATGGTCTGCATAAACTCCCAATGGTCGCGGGTAAAGTGCTGACCGCCGCAGATGATGCAGGCCATCTGCAAGTCGGAGAGCTCGCCGCGATCGCAGTTGAGATTGTCCCACCGGGATGAGGTTTGGGCCGAAGAAGGGCTTTGTTGCATGAATTGAGAAAGGGACAGGGGTTTCCCATCTCGGTCGTTTTCTAGGCTGCAACGCGGTAGCTATCAGGCATTCCGAGCTGCGTCATCCGGTTGAGCGCCTTACATTCAATCATCAACTCGGTGGTTTGAGCTGCTATCTTTCTGGCACACACCTCACCTGTGAAAACGGTTTTGAGTCGGTACATCCCC
>NZ_JADEXG010000155.1 GCF_015207255.1 Vasconcelosia minhoensis LEGE 07310 | reverse complement strand
CCATTGGCATCATAGAGATATTTGTTTTGAGTTCCATCTTCATAGGTAATGCTAGTGAGATTGCCGCGACTGTCATAGCCGTAGAGAATATCGTTGCCGCGAGCATCTGTAAAACCGCTCAGGTTATCAGCATCATAGGTAAACTGAGTCGTTTGGTTTAGCGCATTGGTCTGGCTGGTAACATTGCCACTGTCATCGTAAGTAAAGCTGGCGCTAAACCCTAGTTCGCCATTAATGGCAACTAAATTGCCCGCTGCATCGTAGCTATACTGAAAGGCGCGGTCTAGCGGGTCTGTCACCGTCAGGCTTTGGTCATCGTTATAGACGACTGTTGTAGACGCTCCGCTGGGATCGGTGATAGTGTAGCCCCCTGACCCATCATAGGTGTAGGTGTAGGCTAAAGCGTCTCTGCCTTCGCCCTGGATTACCTGCTGAAGGCGACCCAACTCATCGTAGTCGTAGGTGACCTTGCTACCATCAGCGTAAGTAACGCTAGTTAACGCCGTAGGATCGTAGGGGTGTCCATAGGTAAAGCTCGTGGTGCCCGTCGAGTTCTCTACGCTATTCAAGAACTGACCGGTGGAATCGTAGGTGTAGGCAGTCGTTTGCCCGGCCTGGTCGGTGATTGTACTGATACGCCCTTGGTCGCTGTAGCTGATGGTGAAGCTGTCGCCGCTGGAGGCGCTCAGCTGAGTGAGCAGATCGCCCGTGTATTCGGCTGTAATTCGGTAGCCGTTGGCATTTTCTATATAGTCCAGCTGCCCATCAGCCCGGAAAACAATGATCGTACCGTCCTGTTCCCGTAGCTGATAATGGTCTCCTGCTTTAGTCAAAATGCCTGTGTCTTGACCTTGATAGCTTCCATCCGCTTGCAACTGGAATTGGCGACTTGAACCAGATTCTGGAGCAATTAGCTGTTGGGTGCCTAAGTTGTAGGGATTCTCAGCTAGTTGCTCAAGAGCTAAACCCGCTGTACTCGTTTCGTATAAAGCGGTACCCGGACGCTGCTGAGGCAGTAACGCTTCAATCCCAGAGTGAAGAAGGGTAACGTTACCCTCGTTATCTGTTTCTAGTCGGATGTCTCCGAGGAAAGACCAGTTCCAGCCGAAAACACCTAGATACTGAGAAGTAGAATCTGTGAAATCTTTCATTGTCATAAAGCCTTTGAAGTGGTTTATTGGCAACTAAATTTGTTATAGAGAAATGTGCGTTTCTCTATAACAAGTAAATTCAATTTCAGAAAAAGTTGTTTAGCTTTGAAACGATCTTCAACAACTTTCTAGCATTCAGAAAAGCCAGTGTCTAGCTTTTTTGGTAACTCTACTGAAGCTTTATACATCCATCAGTGGAATTACAGAGAGATTAAAGGA